>JAYPEY010000036.1:6848-30912 GCA_038126035.1 Verrucomicrobiales bacterium
CACCGGGAGGGAACCGCCATTGTCGAAGGACGGGGACACGGTCGCGTCGGCCGCCACCGGCACGATTCCCCCCCCTCTGCGACGTATCCGGAAACGTCCACGCGGTCGCCCGGCTTCAATTCCGTTTCCGACAGGTAATCGACGACCCGTATGCCGGCGGTCCGGGATTGGAGGATGAACCAGCCGGACTCCTTGTCGACATGAACGACACTGCCGCGCAGATCCACCGGCATCCGGGACGCCACTTGCGCGGAGTTCATCTTGCGGACGACGCCGATCCGTGTCTCCACGGTCACATACTGCCCCCACCTGCCTTTCGCCTCCTCGTTGCGGGCGAGGGCAATCGGAAGCCCCAACACCCTCAGGTCGCAGTCTTCCAGTTGAATGGTCTTGCCGTCCGCCCCGCCTCGGTGAATCCCCGGACGTCCACCACATCGCCGCGGACAAGCCGCGGCAGCTTCTTGTTGGGCAGGAACCGGATTGTCCCGGACCGGTCGTTCAGCAGGAAGGAGCCTTCCTCAATCCCGGCAATGGCCCCGCGCACCCGGACCGGAAACGTCCGGAGTTTTGCGGGATCGGTCTTCAGGACTTTTTTGACACGCGTCTCGGGAAGCCGGAAGGGAAACCGCATGGGCGGGTCGACCACCTTCAGATGGCGCCACCCTTCGGTCACCAGCGCCGGTGGTTCGTTCGTCCCCGAGCCAGGCAACAACACGCAACGAACCGAAACCGTCGCGTGGAGCAATTGTTCCGCCGACCACTCCGAATTCGGGGCGTCTATCCCCAGGGAAAGCCCGCCGTTCTGTTGCCGCAGCTTCAGGACAGTGCGACGTTTTGCCATCCTGACCTCCCGCACCATCGCCCCGGAAATCTCCATCACCTGTTGGAACCGCGGCCACTTCCCCAATGCCGGCAGCCATCCACGACCTACTTCGGGAACTTCCAACGGATCCGGAAGAACCTCCACCTCGGCATTCTCGACGCGGGCCAGGTGATTCGTTCCGGTCGAGCCTTTCACGCGGACCTTTCGGCCTAGGACCAAGGCGTCGTCCCAACCCTTCACCAATACGCCGACGCTGTTCGTGCCCTCCTGAAGGAAGAACAGGTTCAGGCGGCTCATCGTGAGGGAGATCCTTCCCTCAAGACTCACCGAATGCGCCTCAAGAAGCTAGGACTGACTCAACTTCAGGACATCGGCGACCTTGTCGAGATCCGCCGCGCCCGCCGTCGCGATGCAGCCCAACCAGACACCGAGCCCCCAACCCACGACAGGCCGCGCCGACAACCGCATGCAACGCGCCGTTGCGGCCCTGAGCGTGCGTTTCAGTATCGGGATGTCCGGCGTCATGGGAAAACGAGGATAATTGAACCACTTCGTGGGCGCAATGACCCGAAGACAGACATCGACCGAATGTCCGCCGGGCTTTAGCTGTTTTTCACGGGTCGTCGAAAGAAAGTCAAAACAAGGCGGCCTGATGGGAGACTGTCACGGCGTCGCGGCCCTTCACGACCACGTTGAGAGCATATCAACGCGACGTCCGTCAAACTCGCATGCTATCGCGTCACAAACCCATTCTGGCATCCTTACTCGTCGTTGCATTGGCTGCCGCTCTGCTCGTGGTCCGATCACATTCACGCGCCGACCGGGTGGAGCAGGTTGCGACCCGCGTCGCGCCGGAATTGGAGGAGGCGTTGAAAGAGGAACAACTACGGTTTGGAGCTCCCGTCTTCATGCGAATCTTCAAGGAATCCAACGAACTGGAACTCTGGATGAAGGCGCCCGATGGGCGTTTCCAACTCTTCAGAACCTACGAAATCTGCCGCTGGTCCGGCTCTCTTGGCCCCAAGCTGAAAGAAGGCGACCGCCAGAGTCCCGAAGGCTTCTACCAGGTTACGCCTGACTTGATGAATCCCCGAAGCCGGTTTCACCTCTCGTTCAATCTCGGATTCCCCAACGATTTCGATCGATCTCACGGGCGCACCGGCAGCCACCTGATGGTGCACGGCGCCTGTGTTTCCATCGGCTGCTATGCGATGACCGACAAACGGATAGAAGAGATCTACCCCCTGGCCGCCGCGGCATTGAATCACGGTCAGCCGTTCTTTTCCGTTCACTGCTTCCCATTCCGCATGACCGAGGAGAATCTGGCGCGGCATCGCGGCTCAAAATGGGAATCGTTCTGGGCGAATCTGAAATCCGGTTATGACTGGTTCGAAGAAGAGCGCATTCCGCCAAGCATCGCGGTCTCGAACGGACGATACGCAATCAACCCGCCCGCTTCTTCCAAGCCATGAAATACAGCACCGGCACGGCCATGCGGCTGATGAGGAGCGAGGCGATTTCGCCGGCCATCAGGGCGATGGCGAGACCCTGGAAGATCGGATCGGCCAGGATCACGCCCGCGCCCACGACCACCGCCATGGCCGTCAGCAGCATCGGCCGGAACCGCACGGCGCCGGCGTCGATGACCGCCTCGTCGAGGGGCATGCCTTCGCGCAGGCGCAGTTCGATGAAATCGACGAGAATGATGGAGTTGCGCACGACGATACCCGCGCCGGCCATGAAGCCGATCATGGATGTCGCGGTGAAGAAGGCCCCCATCGCGCCGTGGGCGGGAAGGATGCCGACGAGGGAGAACGGGATCGCCGCCATCACAATGACGGGCGTCAGGAAGGAGCGGAACCAGCCGACCATCAGGATGTAGATCAGGATGCAGACCACACCGAACGCGATGCCCATGTCGCGGAACACCTCCAGCGTGATGTGCCACTCGCCGTCCCATTTCATTGAGGGCTCGGCGTCGGTGAAGGGCATCGAGGCGTTGTGGATCTTGAGGTCCGCCGTCGAACCGCCGAACTCCGTTGCGTCGATTTCGGCCAGGGCCTTGTTCATTTTGAAGATCGCGTAGGCGGGACTTTCGATCGTTCCGGCGACATCGCCGATCACGTAGGTCACCGGCATGAGGTTCTTGTGATAGATCGACTTGTCCGCGACAGTCTTCTCCACCCGGACGAGTTCCCGCAGAGGCACAAGCGGCGGAGCCTGGGGTCGGCCGCCGGGGCCGGGTTCGAGCAGCGCGTTGGCGTCGCCGGAACGCACGCGCAGGCCGAGCAGTTCCTCGGGCGTGGAGCGCATGGAACGGGGAAGTTCCAGGGTGATGTTCACGTCCTCCTTCTCCGTCGGTCGATGCATCAGATCGAGCGAAGCGCCCTGCACCGCGATGCGCAGCGTGTGCGCCACGGTCCCGGCGCTGATGCCGTGCAGCGCCGCCTTCTCCGTATCGACCGTGAACTTTGCCTTCGGCTGGTCAGCCTCGACATACCAATCCACGTCCACGACGCCTTCGGTGTTCTTGAAGACATCGATGACGCGATCGGCCAGCTTCTTTCGGGCTTCCTCGTCCGGTCCGTAGATTTCAGCGACCAGGGTCTGCAACACCGGCGGTCCGGGTGGGACCTCGGCCACGGCGATCCGGGCGTCGAACTTCGCGGCAATCTCCGCAATTCGAGGCCGCACACGCTTGGCGATGTCGTGGCTTTGCGCGGAACGCTCGTGCTTGGGCGCAAGATTCACCTGGATGTCAGCGACGTTCGCGCCCCTGCGCAGAAAGTAGTGCCGCACCAGGCCATTGAAATTGAAGGGCGAGGCTGCGCCGACGTAGACCTGATAGTCAGTGACCTCCGGCTCTTCGCGCACGGCAGCGGCGATTTCGCGCGCGGCCCGGGCCGTCCGTTCCAGCGCGCTGCCCTCGGGCATGTTGAGAATGATCTGGAACTCGCTCTTGTTGTCGAAGGGCAACATCTTGACCTTCACCCAACCGCCGACCACGGTCCCCATCGCGGCGACCAGCAAACCCGAAATGGCGCACAGAAAAGCCCATCTCCAGACGGCTCTGTGGAGCAATGGCCCCATCATCCGGCGGTAGAGCCGGGTGAAGGCGTCCTCTTCGTGGGCGGAGGCGCCGGAGTGATGGAGTGTTGAAATGTTGGAGGATTGGAGTTCGGGAGAATCGGAGTTTTGGAGTTTTGGAGCAGTGGAGTCCCTGGGCGCATCTGGATCGGACGATTCGCCCGGAGTGTCGGCATGCTCATCCACTCCATCACTCCCACACTCCACCCCTCCATCGTTCCGTCTGTATTTCCCTCCCCAGCGCAGGACGCGGATGGCGGCCCAGGGGGTGACGATGAAGGCGATGGCCAGGGAGAAGGCCATGGCGGCGCTGGCGCCAATCGGGATCGGCCGCATGTAGGGGCCCATCAGCCCCCCGACGAAGGCCATCGGCAGCACGGCGAAGATCACGGCGAAGGTCGCCAGAATCGTGGGATTACCGACCTCGCTCACGGCTTCCACCGCGATGGCCGACCAACTCTTGCCCCTGCTGTCCGGCAGCCGGAAATGCCGGACGACATTCTCCACGACGACGATCGCGTCATCGACCAGGATGCCGATGCTGAAGATCAATGCGAACAGCGTGATGCGGTTCAGCGTGAAGCCGTAGAGGTAGAAGACCAACAGGGTCAGCGCCAGCGTGGCCGGGATCGCGATGGCCACGATCAATGACTCGCGCCAGCCGAGCACAAACAGGATCAACAACGACACGCTGACCACGGCAATGCCCATGTGAAACAGCAGCTCGTTCGACTTCTCGGCCGCGGTTTCGCCATAGTGGCGTGTGATCGAAACCGTGACGTCGTCGGGAATGATCCTCCCCTTCAACGCCTCGACCTTGGCCAGAACATCCTCGGCCACGGAAATGGCGTTGGACCCCGGCCGCTTGGCGATGCTCAAGGTCACCGCCGGCTCTTCAATCCAACCGTCGGCGGCGTTGGCGCGGCCATTGCCGAAGAAGACATGGTTCGACGGTTCTTCCGCGCCATCGACGATCTCCGCCACGTCCTTGAGGTAGACCGGCTTGCCATCGGCGACGCCGACCACCACGTGGGCGACGGCTTCGGCGGAATCGAGAAAGGCTCCGGTCTCCACGACGATCTCCCGGTTCTGCGACGTTACGCCGCCCGAGGCGTATTGGCGGTTCGCCTGCTGGATCATGGGCGCCAACCCGGCGGGACTGAGGTTGCGGGCAGCCAGCTTCACCGGATCGAGCAACACGCGAATCTGCCGGCGCGCGCCGCCGATGATCGTCGTTTCAGCGACCCGGTTGACCTGCTTCACCGAATCGTCCACCTGCGCGACGAGCCGCCGCAACGTCAGGTGATCGTAGCGGGCGCTGTGAAAGGTCAGCGCGAGGATGGGGACATCGTCGATGGACTTCGGTTTGATCAGGGGGAAGGACACACCGTGCGGGATGCGGTCGAAGTTGGAGCGAAGCTTCTGGTTCAGCTTGACGAGGCTGCGTTCGACGTCCTCGCCCACCTTGAAGCGCACGATCACGAGGCTCTCGCCCGGGCGCGAGGTGGAATAGACGTATTCCACGCCGGGAATCTCCCAGAGGAGCTTCTCCATCGGCCGCGTCGCGCGCTCCTCGACCTCTTTCGCGGAAAAGCCGGGCATGGCGACCATGACATCGATCATGGGGACCTTGATCTGCGGCTCCTCCTCACGCGGCAGCAGGAACACCGAACCGATGCCCAACAACACCGCCGTGATGACGATCAGCGGCGTCAGCTTGGAATCGATGAACGCCTCGGCGACGCGTCCGGCAAATCCACGATGGGGGGAGGGGGAGCTCATCCGACAACCACGGTTTGTTTTTGAACCACGGATGAACACGGATGAACACGGATGAGGATTGACCAAACAGATTTGGTCCACCTGGTGATCATGATGCGCGATGGCCGAACCCGAAGGGTTCTCAGCCAGGTAGCCGGGGGCAAGCCGCCGGCAGCGGCGCCACCCCCGGTGAACGACAAGAAAGACGATGCATCCTGAAGGGATGCCAGACGACGCCGGCTACAAATCTCGCGCCTTGCTGCGACCCGTTCCGGGTCGACGCCGTTTGCCGTGTGGACCGGGGGTGTCGCTCCGCTCAACCCCCGGCTACTGAGCTGGCAACCCTTCGGGTTGGCGGCATGGCATCGCGCCTCCTTGGAAAGATGGCGTCCTCCGAATCCGTGATTATCCGTGTTCATCCTCACTGAATGTTGATCGGCTGGCCATCGCGCAACGCCGTCGCGCTGTTGTTGACCGCGACCTGCTCTCCGACCTCGACGCCTGAGAGGATCTCGACCTGATCGCCCAAGGTCTTGCCAACGCGCACGAGGCGCATGCGGGCCTTGCCGCCTTCACCGACAAAAACCAATTCCAACTGCCCGCGTTGGACGACAGCGCCGGCGGGAACGCGGATATTGGCGGCGCCTTTGACGGGAATGGAAACCCGACCAAACTGTCCCGAGCGAAGCAGCGGCGAGTCGGGCAGGTCCAGCTTCACCTGGAGCGTGCGGCTCAGGGGATTGGCCGACGGGGCGATTTCCGAGATCCCGGCGGCGAGAGCGTGATCGGCGTTTTCTGGCAGCACGGACAATTGACCGCCGAGCGTCAGGCGCGAGGCCAACGCCTCCGGGATATCGGCCACAAACTGCAGTCCATCCTCGCCCTCCAGCTCCAACAACGGCCGCCCCGGCGTCGCGATGTCGCCAACCTCCGCGAGCTTTCGGGCGACGGCGCCATCAAACGGCGCGACCACCTTCGTGTATTCGCGCATGGCCTGCGCCTCCTTGACAGCGGCGGCGGCGATGCGTTGCGCAGACTGGACGGCGTCGAACTCGGCCTGCGTGACCGCGCTCTGGGAAAGCAGACCCTCGTAGCGCTTCAGTTCCTTGTCTGCCTGCGCCAGCGCGGCTTCCGCCTGTTCGAGCCGGGCGTCGATCTCGGCGGCGTCGAGCTTTGCCAACAGTTCGCCCTGCTTCACCCGTTGTCCGATACGGGCGTTGAGAGAGGCGATCCGTCCGGGGACCTTGGCCGAAATCTGCGCCACGGTCCTCGCCCGCACCTCGCCGACGACCCGCTCGACGCCCGCGCTCTCCTCCACCTTGGCCTCGACCAGTGAAACGGCGACGGCCGGAAGCACCGGCGGCATTGGCGCGCTTGTCTCGGAATCGCGATGGCAACCGGTCGCGAGCAGGGCGGCAAACAGCGCTGTAGCAGCGGACGTTGGTCCGCTCACTTTGGATCTCCGCATCGAAGTCAGAGCGGACTTACGTCCGCTGCTACGGGATTGGAGCGCTCCGCGCGGATGTCCGGATGATGCTTTGAATTCCTTCATCATTTCTCCTCCTTCCTCTCTTCAATCTGCGGCAGGCCGAGCGCGTGGCGCAGGGTTGCGATGGCGATGTTCCGGTCCGCCTTGGCCTGCTCCCGCCGCACGCGGGCTGCGGTCAGCGCCGTTTCCGAATCGATCAACTGGGTGGACAGGGCCAGTCCCTGTTCAAAGCGCACGCGGGTCAGCCCGACGCTTTCCTCGGCCAGGGTCACCGCCTTGTTCGCCGCCTTGAGCCGCTCCGCAGCCGCGGTCGCATTCAAACGCGCCTGTTGAACCTCGAAATCGATCTGCAGACGCAGGCGGCGTTCCTGTTCGTCGAGGGATTCCGCCCTGGCCTTGGCCTCGGCGACCTTGCCGCGGGTCAGTCCGCCATCCCAGAGGTTCCAGTTGGCCATGACGCCGGCGGTGTAGCTTTCGCTGTGGCCGTTGAATTTCCAGCCGCGGTTATGATCGCCGTTCACGAAGGCGCTGAACTTCGGGTAATACCCGCTGCGCGCGTTCCGCACGCCCGCATCCGCGGCGGCCTTGTAGCGCGCGACGGCCTGAAGTTCGGCGCGAAGCTCCGGTTGCGCGTCGCCGGCCACGTCCAGCATGTCGGCGGGCCCTGCGATCTCCACGACGCCGTCCGACCGGCCCAGGAGATTGGCCAACGCCCGTCTCGCGATCTGCGCTCCGTTGCGGGCCGCGACCCGATCCGCTTCGGCCTGTGACAACCGGACCTCCAGGTCCAGCACGTCCGTCTTCAAGGCCTTGCCGGAATCCAACCGCTTGCGGGCGATCGAAATGTTCTCCTGAAAGGAACGCACCGCCGCTTCGGCCGCTTCCACAAATCCATCCGTCCGGGCGATGACATGGAAAAGCCGCGCGATCTCGAAGGTCATGCGCTCAGTCACTGCCTGCGCCGAGCGTTCCGCGGCGGCCGATGTCTCGCGGGCCGCCGTGCGCGCCGAGCTGATTTCACCGCCGGTGTAGAGCGGCGCCACGATGGCTCCGCGAAGCAGGAGATTGTCGGCGTCCGGCACGTTGTTGAAATTGAGCGTCGGGGCGAACGAGCGCTGGTTCAGCGCCGAACCGAAGACGCCGACCGGGTTGTCCGTGCGGGAGTAGACGGATTGAAACGAAACCTTGGGCCAGATCGCGGAATCGGCCTGTTGGATCAAGGCATCGGCCTCGCGCATACGCTTCTCCGCAATACGAATGTCGGGGTTGTTCTCGCGAAGTTCGGCGATGGCGTCGGAAAGCGTGAGCGGCGACGGAGGTTCCGCGGCGGAGGCGATGGGAACGACGAGGCTGTGGATCACGAGGAGGAGGAAGCTCCAAATCCCAAGCTCCAAGCTCCAAGGAAGCTCCAAATTCCAAGTTCCAAACAGGGCGTGTTCCCGTTGCCCGCGCCAATTGTCCTTGCCCGTCTCGCTCGCCGCCAATTGAGATTTGAAGTTTGGAGCTTCCTCCGCCTTCGCTCCGCTTCGTCGCGACAAGTTTGGATTTGGAGCTTGGTGCTTGGAGCTTTTCATCATGGCTTTCCTTTCCCGGCCTGCCGGATCTCTTCCAGCAGGACTTCGGTGGCGCGGTCGCCGGCTTCGGGTTGAAAGCCGTTGTCGTGAAGCATCTGGCCGAGGCTTTCGATCGTCTCCACCTCCGGCGTTCCGACAAGCCCCTCGGCGAGATCCATCACCTCGGCCACGGTCTCGAAGACCACGATCCCGTCGCGGACATCCTGCGGCAGCATGAACAGGATGTAGTGATGCAGCCAGGTCCCGCGCCTGGTGAGCGCAAAGGCGCATTCGCGCTGCGCCGGATCGCCCGGGGCGCTGCCCCTCTGCACGACCATGTAGGGGCCGCGCTTGTCCGGGTGATCCGTGGTCTGGCTCAGCTCCAGCAGTTTGAAGTCGCTGAACCGGTTGCTGATGGTCGCGCCGATGCTCATGGCCCGCCTTTCCCGCTCAATGGCAGCAGGACTTCCCGTCGCTCGTCAGCCCCAGCCTGCGGAACAGCTTCTCGGGCGGGCAGAACCCGGTGACCCCGGATTGAAAGAGGTTCAATCCGATGAACACGGTAAACCACACCCAGTTCGGGTGAACCCACCGGGTCAATGCCAGGCTGATCAGGACCATCGTCCCCGCCAGGATTCGTATCGCTCGTTCAGTCTTCATGGCTTTGGTCTGTTGATCGTGATGGCGGCGGCGACCGTCAATTCTTCGCTTTCTGGTCGGCCGGCTTGTCCTTGCATTCACCGCCCTTGCCTTCCGCCTGGCAGCAGGGCTTGCCCGCCTTGTCCGCGGCCTTGCCCTTTTCCGCCGCGCAACATGCCTTGCCCGCCTTTTCGGCGGCCTTGCCCTTTTCCGCCGCGCAGCAGGCCTTGGTTTCGCCCGGCTTGTCCGCGAGGCAGCATTCGCGCTTTCCCGGCCCGCCATAGGCCGCGGTCTGCGCTCCGTCCGTCTTCAAGGCCACCGGATGCCTGCGATCATGCGCCTTCCAACCATCGGCCACAAATCCGGCCAGGACCTTGGCGTGGTTCTTCGCAACCTTGACCGCGTCGGCGGTCTTGCCGTTGACAACCACCTTCATGCCCTTCTTCGTCGGCTTGAAGGTGTGCTCAATGTCGTCGTAGTAGCGGACATACTCCTCAAACGCCGGATCCCAGCGACGCACCATGAGGCCGGATTTCAGTCGATCCGCCATCTGGGAGACGTGCTTCTTGATCGCGCGGGCGATGTCCGGGTTGTCGAATTCCGTGATCGCCTCGTAGCCGCGCTCGGTCAGCTTGTAATCGCGACTGATCTCCTTGTGCCCGTTGAAGAGCTTGTGAATGGCTTCCCGGGACTCGACAGGCATGCCTTGTCCAAGGGCCGTGGTTGCGGCGCCCAGGGTCAGCGCGCCGGCGAGTATCGTGATGTTGAGGTTCATGGTCTTCATGGTTTTGCCTTTGTTTGCGGTTTGTTCAATGTTCAAAAGATCCAACGAAATCAATTAGTCGAAAGTTTCCGATATTTCGATTATTTGTTGGGGCGGTTTTCATGGTCGTATTGATTCTGTATGGAACCCGGTCCTCAATCGCCGCCAAAGCGGCCTTCAATGCAGTTCATCAACTGGCAGAGATGGGGTTCGGCGACGCTGTAGTAGGTCTTGCGCCCGTCGCGCTCGGCCTGCAGCAGCCCGCAGCGTTTCATGAGCCGCAGGTGCTCCGAGCCCATGTGGCTGGGGATCTCGCAGGCCTCGGCCAGCTCCCCGACAGTGTATTCACCCGAGAGCAGCATCTGGATCATCCGCAACCGGTGCGGATGCGCGATGGTCTTCAGGCATTCCGCCGCCATTTCTAGGCTCTCCAAATCCATCAACTGTGCTGTCTTGTCCGCCATTTGCTGACCAATATGTCGGAATGTTACGATATGTCAATAAATTGTTTTGAACTCCGTTTGAAGCTTGCGAGGAACCGGTCGTGGATTGTATCACCGAACCGCTCGCAAAAGTGTTTTCAATCCCGATTTCAATGAACTCCGCCATGTCACAAAACTCTCCCACCTCCCGCCGTCGATTCATTCACCGCGCCTCGCTGGCCTCGGCCGCCTTGGCGGCCCCCAACCTGTTGCTGGCGGCCAAGTCGGGCAGATCCGTCGTCGTCGGCAAAGGCGCGCACAAGTATGAGGTGATGCACAACTGGGCGAAGCTGCCGGACAGGTTCACCTGGCAGACCACCCACAACGTGGCCGTCGACAAGGAGGGCCTGCTTTATGTGATCCACGAAGGCCGGGCGGAACAGAAGGATCACCCGTCGATATTCGTGTTTGATCAGAAAGGGAAATACGTGCGCTCGTTCGGCAGCCAGTTTCAGGGCGGCGGTCACGGCCTGGAGATCCGGACCGAAGGGAAGGAGCAGTTCGTCTATGTCACTGGCTACCAGCACTTGAAGAACTTTGCGAAGCTGACGTTGAAGGGCGAACTCGTCTGGGAGAAGCGCGCGCCGATGGAATCGAAGCTCTATCCCAAGGGCGAGGACACCAATCCGCAAAGGCGCTGGGGACGCGACGCCTTCATGCCCACGAACTACGCCTTCCACGACGACGGCGGCTTCTACCTCGCCGATGGCTACGGCTCGCACACCATTCACCGCTACGACAGGAACGGCGTCTGGCAGTCCTGGTTCGGCGGCCACGGCAAGGGCGACGGCCAGTTCAACCTGCCGCACGGGCTGTGGATCGACAACCGCCCCGGCCGGGAGAAAAGCGTCGCCGTCGCCGACCGCGCCAACGCCCGCCTTCAGTGGTTCACCCTGGATGGGAAACACCTCAAGACCATGGACGGTTTCATCCTTCCGGCCAACGTGGACTCCTACAAGGACACGCTGCTCGTGCCCGACCTGAGCGCCCGCATCACGCTGCTCGACAAGGACGACAACATGATCCACCTCGGCGAGGACGAAGCCTGGCGCAAACAGGTTCTCGCCAATAACAAGGCGCTGCGCCGACAGCCGAAGGGGAAGGACTGGCGCGACGGCCGCTTCATCCACCCCCACGACGCCTGCTTCGACGCCGACGGCAACATCATCGTCGCCGAGTGGGTCCACACCGGGCGCATCACGATGCTGCGCAAGGTCGGCTGAGGAATTGGCTTTCAATTCCAAGATCATGAAGCTCGGATTCATCAGCGCCGGTCGTGGCCGCCTTCGCAAGAAGGTGGATGTCTTCCTTTCGCGGACCGCTCCACGCTCTGGCGAGCGCGGCCACGAGGCGGCGGGTTCCACGCTCACGCGGCTGCGGTTCCTTGGCGTTCTCGCATCCGTCGGCATTTTCCTGGCGTCGTCGGCCCAGGCCGCCGACCCGCCTGCCTGGAAGGCCGGCGTCGCCTCCGCCGTCATCACGCCCACGCGGCCGATGCCGATGTCCGGCTACGGCGCGCGCAAGGCGCCCGCCGAGGGCAAGGACCAGGATCTCTTCGGCAAGGCGCTGGCCATCGAGGATTCCGCTGGCAACCGCGTGGTCTTCATCACCCTGGATCTGATCGGCGTGATCGAGCCGCTTCGCACCGCGGTCGAGAAACAGGTGGCCGAGAAATATCAGCTTCCCCCGCATGCATTGGTGATGAACGCATCGCATACGCATTGCGGCCCCGCCTACGGTCGCGCCGACGCGAAGGACTATTTCGATGCGTTGACCGGGAAACTTGTGGGCATTGTCGGCGAGGCATTGGACGGGATGCAACCCGCGCGCCTCAGCCATGCCCACGCCAAGTGCGGCTTCGCCATGAACCGCCGCACACCCACCGAGCGCGGCTACAGCAACCACCCCAATCCCAACGGCGTCGTTGATCACTCCGTGCCCGTGCTGCGTGTGGATGACGCCGACGGGAAGCTGTTTGCGGTCATGTTTGGCTACGCCTGTCACAACACCTCGGTCGGTTACCTGAAATGGCTCGGCGATTATGCGGGCTTTGCCCAGGAGTATTTCGAGAAGGACCACCCCGGAGTGACCGCCATGTTCCTGATGGGCTGCGGCGGCGACCAGAACCCCTATCCCCGCGGCACGGCGGAATACGCCGCCCGCCACGGACGCTCCCTGGCCACGGCCGTCGAGGCAGCGCTGGAAGTCACTCAACGCACCCTGCGTCATCAAAACACGCTGCACGGCCCGATCCGGACCGTGCTGGAAACCGTCGATCTGGAGTTCAAGCCCGCCAATCGAGAGGACTTTCCCTATCCGGTGCAGTTGGTTCAGTTCGGCCGGGACCTGACCATCGTGACGCTGGGCAACGAGGTAACCATCGATTACTCAATGCGCCTCAAGCGTGAACTCAACGGCAAAGACAAGCCAACGCTCTGGGTCGCCGGCTATTCCAACGTCTACTCCGGTTACGTTCCCAGCAGACGGGTCCTGCTCGAGGGCGGCTACGAGGCCCGGAGTCGTCCTTGGAAACCGGAGCTGGAGGAACGCATCGTCGGCAAGGTGCACGAGCTGTATGGGCGGTTGAATCCGTAGGGCTGCAACCTCGCGTATTGTCACCATTCCGCCGGTTTGCGAATAACGCCAATTGAGTCTTTCAACTCTGAGGGCAATTGGTTGCTTGCCAGGACTTTCGTTCGAACGGTTTTGTAGAAATCCGATTGCTCCTGTAGTTCTGCCGCTTTGCCTGATCGAGGATTGATAACGCCGACCGATTTCTTGAGATCATTTCGGATAGCATGCGCCGCCTGTTTGAGATCCGAATCCCCGGTGATGAGCACGGCGCAATCGTATTCATCATTGAGGCCGTCAAGCAGAGCGGCAACGGCCATGTTGACATCGGAACCCTTCTCCTCGACTCGCCAAACGCGAGCCATCAACATTCCGTTGGAGTGGCGATAGAGTTCTTTGCCCCAAAACGGAATGGTCAATTTGCAGGCCAGTTTTCTCAATTGATCGGAGAGGCTCTTCTTTGCTTGGGACTCAGCGACAGGCATCGGACGCTTCTTCCGCTGAAAGTCTCCATACACCACGGAAACACCTCGGATCGTTTGTATGGCGCGGAGATAGATTGCCTGTCGGACAGGTTGCTTTGGGTCGTCAGTCGGCTTCACTTTCGCGGTGAAATACTTGATGCTCTGGATGTTGTGCCCCGGCAACATCGCCTCCGTGAACTTTCGCAGATCAAGCCATTTGTATTCGGTCCCTTTGACGCACCCGTAGTAGAAATTGAATCCGTCGATGTAAACGTTCGTCCTCGGTTTCAAGATTGACAACCATAACAGATGGTATGATGGTTCATCAACCACTCCCCCTCTCGCTTCGGCGAAGGACGCCGGCCCCCGCTACTGGGGGCCGTTGCTTTTTCCAGCGTGTTTGACTGATGTCATTCTTCAAATTAATCCCCGTGCCAATCATGAGGTTCATCTACGCCGCCCTGTTGGCTTTCCTTACGCTCACATCCTCCCTCACGGCCGCCGACCTTCCCGAGGTCAAGGTCACGAACATCCGCCGCGTCTTCCACAACGGCGAGCACAACGCCTTCACCGACCTGGTGAAGTTCGAGGAGCGTTACTACCTGACCTTCCGCAGCTGTCCCGACGGGCACATGGTGCACCCGACGGCATCGGTCATCATCATGGTCAGCGACGACTTCAAATCCTGGGAGCAGGTCCATCGCTTCAGCGTTCCAAAGCGCGACACACGGGATCCGCATTTCCTGGTCTTCAAGGACAGGCTGTTCGTCTACACGGGGACCTGGTATTGCGGCGACAGTTCGCCCAAGCGCGAGGAATACACGCTCAATCGCCACCTCGGTTACGCCGCGTGGTCAGACGACGGGAAGAAGTGGAACAGCCCGGTCATGCTGGAGGGGACATTCGGTCACTATATCTGGCGCGCGAACACCCATGACGGCCGGGCCTACCTTTGCGGCCGCCGCATGCGGGAGTTCACCGAGAAGCCGCGGACCGATCGCAGCCTGATCGAATCGGCCATGCTGGAAAGCGACGACGGGCTGGTCTGGCGGACGCGAACGTTGTTCCAGGAGACCTTTGGCGACGAAACCGCCTTTCAATTCGAGCCGGATGGCAGCGTGATCGCCATTGGTCGTCGCGGCAGTTCGCCGGCGCAATTGTGTCGGGCGAAACACCCCTGGACCGACTGGAAGCGCACGGACCTCGACCGCTACATTGGCGGGCCGCTGCTGACGCGCTGGGCCGGGCGGAATGTGGTCGGCGGACGGCAGAGTGTGAAAGGCGAGGGCGCGAAGACCTCGATGTACTGGTTGGCGGATGGCGGTTTGCACGAGTTTGCCCGCCTGCCCAGCGGCGGCGACAATTCCTATCCCGGCTTCCTCGAGCTGAGCCCCACCCGCGCGGTCATGTCCTGGTATTCCTCCCACGAGAAGGACGAAAACGGAAAGACCATCACGGCCATCTACATGGCCGATCTGGAAATCGCGAAGTAGTCGCCGCGCAGCCTCGCCCCGGCCGAAGCCTGTCGAGCGACAACCGGAACGAAAGCGGATACCGCCGGCCTTCCGGGTCGTCGTCACAACTGCCTCGCCCACCCGCATTCGATCCGAGATCGAACGCGGGAACGGGAAAAGCATCAAAAAAATTGTCGAATTTCCACGCTTCATCCCGGTAACCCGGACAAAGCCAGTCGTGAGAGCCATCGAAACCATCGTCAAATCCCCGGATGCGGACCTGCTCGGCGAGTTCAACGCCACCGGCTCGGAAGCCGCGTTCCGCGCCTTGGTGGACCGGCATCTGGGCCTGGTTTTGGGCGCGGCCGCGCGCCGGACAGCCGACCGCGCATTGGCCGAGGAGATCGCCCAGACCGTGTTCGCGATCGTCGCACGCAAGTCCCGCGAACTGGCGCGCCACGCCACCCTGGTCGGCTGGCTGCACCGCGCGACCGCCCTCGAGTGCGCCGAGGCCCTGCGCCGACGAAAGGCGCATTCCGACAAGATGAAACACCTCACCGAACACCTGTCCAACGACGCCGACGGCGAAAGCGTCTGGCGCGAGACGTTGCCGCTGCTGGATGAGGCCATCGACGCGCTCCCCGACTCCGATCGCGAACTCATCCTGCTCCGCTTCTTCGAGCGTCGCAGTTTTCGGGAGATTTCCGAAACGACCGGCAAGTCCGAGGCCGCCAGTCAGAAGCAGGCCGAGCGCGCCCTGCTGAAACTCGGGCAATCCCTTCGTCGCAAGGGCGTCGCCATTTCTGCGACGCTGCTCGCCGCCGGCCTGGCCGCGCGGGTCGCCGAAGCCGCGCCGGCCTCGCTCGCCGCGACGGTTTCCCAAGGCGCCCTCGCCGGCGCGACCGGCGTCGCCGCCAAGACCGCCCTGCTCAACAACATTGCCGCCATGAGTTACACCAAGACCAAAACCGCCGTCGTCGTCGCGGCCATCGCCGCCATCCCCCTCGCCTCGCAGTGGCGCGACAACCACCGCCTCGAGGACGAGGTCCGCGAGCTCCGCGACGACCTTGCCGCCGCCCGCGAACTGGCGGAAACGCCGCGCTCCAAGCGCCCTGTCTCATTCAGGACGCGATTCGACCGTGAGCCCGGGGCCAGGATCGCCGCCTCGCCGAAGCCCCCCGTTTCCCAACCTGACCTGATGAAACCTTCGACACACGAATACGCGCGAATGTGGGAGTTGGCGCTGTTCGGCTCCGACCCCGTGCGGCGGTCCATCGAATTGTCCGCCCTGCTCAAGGATCTGACCGTCGAGAACGCGCCGGCCGTCGCCGCGGCCTTCGAACGCGCGAAAGCGAAGGGGCTTCGCTTCAATGAGGAACGCCGGCTTTTCCTCCGCGCCTGGGGCGCCTTGGACGGTCGCGCCGCCGTGACAGACGCCGTCGGGTCCGGCGACGTCACCGCCTCCGGCGAAGTCCTCGCCGCCCTCGCCGGTTGGGCCACCAAGGACCCCTACACCGCCCGCGCGTGGGTGGACTCCCTCGAAGGCAACAAGCATCAGGAGAAGATCGCGCTCGGTCTCATTGATGGCTGGTCGACGACTGATTTTCACGGAGCCGCCGTGTATGCCCAATCGCGCCCGCGCAGCGCTTCGCGCAACAAGTTCCGCGAACTTCTGCTCAACCGGGCGCTCCTTTCCGGCGGCGTCTCCGGCGCGCAGAACTGGTTTCATTCCATTCCCAACGACCAGCACAACGAGCTCTACAAGCGCATGGCCTTCGACGAGGTGATCGAGGCGATGCTCTATCGCGATCCGGCCAGCGCCGCGCGTTGGATCGATCAACTGGACGGAAAGCCCTGGCTCGCCGGCTCCGCCGTCGGCAAGACCGCCGCCAGGCTCGCGGAGTCCGCCCCCAAGGAATCGCTCGACTGGCTGATGTCCCTCAACGGCCTCACCGACAAGCAGGCCGCAACCAGCCTTGGTTCAACGGTCGGTCTCTGGGCGCAACAGGACGCCCGCGCCGCCGGAAACTGGCTCTCCGCAAACCGCAACCACCCCCACTACGACTCCATGACCGAGCGTTACGCCGCCGGCATCGTCAATGAAGCGCCCGAGACCGCGCTGAAATGGGCCCGAACCATCCGTGACGACAACCTCCGCGCGCGCAACGAGATGTCCGTCGCCCGCCGGATCTGGCGCGATCGCGGCGCCGAGGCGGAGGCGACGCTGGCCACCGCCGGCTTCTCGGCCGAACAGATCGCCAAGGCCCAGGCCGGCGCGCAGTCAGATCATGAGTGGCAGCTGGGCGCAATGATGGGATCCATGCCGACAGCAGACAGTCAGAACATCATGCTCTATCGCACGGCCGGGACGGATGGCGAACTCCGGGTGGTGGATGGCGAACTCCGCGTGGTCGCCCGCGCCGCATCTGATTCTTACGGCTTCGTGGAATTCACCGGGGTCCAGGCGGTCCAGGCCGATGACTCCCTGGACATCGATCTGTCGGCCGGAGAAGGCGGCGGCGGCCAGGGCATGATCATCTCCACCGACGGCTTCTGATTTCCGCGCGCAAGGAACAACTCCTTCCGCCGGCAGTGACGAAGGCCAGGTGTTACAACGGACGAACCCACCACGATTTATTCCTCAACGCTGCGCGGAGGCGGTTCCGTCCGGACTGACAACGCAAACCCGGATCCACGCTCTTGCGAGCGCGGCTGCATCCCCCACTCCCGACTTCCCTCCCGCGCCCGAATCGCTATGCTGCCGGGCCTTTATGAAGTTGAAAGAGATCGCAGCCGCATTCCTTGTCCTGGCGCTGGCCTCCACCGCCATCGCCGACCACCACCACCTGAAGCCCGTCCACAAGGACGATTTTGAAAAGGGCGCCAAGGCCTGGCTCCCGACCGAGGCCGCGAAGTGGTCCATCGAAAAGCAGAAGGACGGCAACCGCGCCTACCGCCTCCATGGAAAGAGCGCCTACCAACCGCCCGTCCGCAGCCCGCACAGCATCTCCCTGCTCAAGGACAAGGTCCTCGGCGACTTTGTCCTGACCGCCCGCGTGCAGACCCTGCAGACCACCCGCGGCCACCGCGACATGTGCATCTTCTTCGGCTTTCAGGACCCCTCGCATTTCTACTACGTCCACCTCGGCGAGGTTCCCGATCCCCATTCCAGCCAGATCTTCATCGTCGACGACGCCCCGCGCACCAAGATCACCGAGACCAGGGACGTCGGCGTCCCCTGGAAGGACAACACCTGGCACAAGGTCAAGGTCGTCAGGAAGGTGAAGTCCGGCCTGATTGAGATCTACTTCGACGACATGGAAAAGCCGCAGAAGGTCGCGCACGACAAAACCTTCCAATGGGGCGCGATCGGCCTCGGCTCCTTCGACGACCTCGGGCTTTGGGACGACGTCGAGATCCGCGGCGAGATCGTCGACAAGAAGGCGGACCAGGATTTCAAGAAGGCCGACGCCATCGGCCGCGCCAACGCCGAGGCCGCCAAGAAGCTTAAAAAAAAAGATAGCCGTGGATCGGTAAAGAACCCCTCGGCCAAGGTCGGCGGCGATTCGCAGATCGTCGCGATCAGCGCCAGCGAGAACCAGGCCGGCAATCCACCGCTTCACGTCCTCGACGAAAGCGGCAAGACCAAGTGGGCGGCTCCCGGTCACGGCCAATGGATTCAGCTCGAACTCAACAAACCCACGGAACTCGACCGCCTGATCGTCGGCTTCGTCTCCGGCCACCGCGATTACGCCTTTGAAATCCAGGGCTCCGCCGATGGAAAGAAGTTTGCCTCCTTGGGCAGGTTCCAAAGCGCGAAGACCGGCGACCAGCCGCGCGAATACAAATTCAAGAAGACCACGGCCCGTTTTGTCCGCGTTGTTGTCAACGGCAGCAATGAGAATGAATGGGCCAACATCCACACCCTAGCACTGAACAACGTCGGCCGCGCGGCCAAGGTCGCGGCCAGCGTTGCCAGGCAACCGGCTTCCGGCAACGCCGGCTTCAAACCCGCCGGAAAGGCCGAGTCACTGAAATTCACCAAGTGGAGCGGCGACGTGAACGTCCCGGATCCGGTCGCGATCAGTCTCGACAATCAGGGCCGCGCCTACGTCACCCAGACCCAGCGCCGCAAGGCCAACGACCTCGACATCCGCGCCAACCGCGACTGGATTGTCAACGATGTCAGCTTCAAGTCCGTCGCCGAAAAGAAGGCCTTCTATCGCGAGCGCATGGCGCCCGATCTCTGGCAGCCCGGAATGCCGGAGCGGGTCCAGGATTACAACGGCGACGACTCCCGCGACTGGCTCGACCTGACCCATCTCACCGAGCGGATTCACCTGATCGAGGACACCGACGGCGACGGCAAGGCCGACCGTATCCAGGTCTACGCCGAGGATTTCAACACCGAGGTCACCGGCATCGCGGCCGGCGTGCTCTGGCACGAGGGCGATGTCTACTCCACCATCGCCCCGGACGTCTGGCGCCTGCGCGACACGAACGGCGACGGCAAGGCCGACAAGCGCGAGGTCATGGCCCACGGCTTCGGCCTGCACATCGCCTACGGCGGTCACGACATGCACGGCCTCAAGGTCGGCTTCGACGGCAGGATCTATTGGACCATCGGCGACAAGGGCATCAGCGTCGTCACCCCGGACGGCCGTGAGTTCCTCTACCCCAACCAGGGCGGCATGATGCGCTGCAACCCGGACGGCACAGACTTCGAGGTCTTCGCCCACGGATTGCGCAACGTGCAGGAACCGGCCTTCGACAACTTCGGCAACTGGTTCGGCGTGGACAACGATTCGGATCAAAGCGGCGAGAAGGAGCGCTTTGTTTACATCGTCGAGGGCATGGACGCCGGCTGGCGCTGCAACTACCAATACCGCGGCAAGGACTACAATCCCTGGACCGCGGAGAAGATCTGGCAGCCTTGGCAGGAAGGCCAACCCGCCTACGTCGTCCCGCCGATCAGCAACTACATCGACGGCCCCGCCGGCTTCACCTTCAACCCGGGCACGGCGTTGAACGACGCCTATCGCGATCACTTCTTCCTCACCGGCGCGCCCAATGGCAACCAATACGCCTTCCGCGTCGAGTCCCGCGGCGCGTCCTTCGCCATGGTCGGCGACCACCAGATCGGCAAGGGCGTCCCGATCGTCGGCTGGAACTTCGGACCCGACGGCGCGCTCTACGGCGTCGATTGGGGAGGCGGCTATCCGCTGAACCAGAAAGGCGCGGTCTGGAAGATCGACGATCCGGCCTATGCGAATTCGCCACAAAGGCTCGAAGTCGCGAAGTTCTTGAAGGAGGGATTCGGCGGGCGCCAGGCGGATGAGTTGACCAAGTTGCTTGGCCATGCGGACCAACGCGTTCGCCTGGGCGCGCAGTTCGAACTCGCGAAGCGCAACGACATCCAGCCGCTTCTCACTGGCCTGAAAAGCTCCGCGCAGATCGCGCGCGTCCACTCGATCTGGGGCCTCGGTCAACTCGGCGCCCTCGGACGCAGCGATGCGGCGGAAGCGTTGTTGGGATTGCTGAAGGACAAGGACGTCGAGATCCGCGCGCAGGCGACGCGCGCCCTGGGCGATCTGAAGCTGGGCATGTTCGACGGGAAGGCCTTGCTGCCCGGCGTCGCGTCAAAGAACCCGCGCCTCCAACTGCACGCCGCCATCGCGCTGCACAAGCACGGCGTTTCCGAAGCCTTCGATCCATTGGTGAAACTCGCCGACTCGCTGAAGCCGGATCAAACCTATCTTCGCCATGCCGTCGCCTATGGATTGGCGGGCTGCGCGGACTCCCAACGCCTCGCGAAGCTGGCGAAGCACACCAATACCAACGTCCGCCTGATCGCGGTGGTCGCGCTGCGCAATCAACCGGGCGGCGGCGCGGAAGCCGGAGCCTTCCTTCCGGACAAGAACGAGGCCGTCGCCGCCGAAGCCGCGCGCCTCGCGCACGACGACTGGTCCGATCCCAAGGGCATGGCCGCGCTGGCCGCAACCTTGAAACAGCCGGAGAAGGTCCCGGGCAGCGAGGCCTTCCTTCGCCGCGCGATCAATTCCGGCTTCCGCCTCGGCGGTCAGGCCAACGCCGCGAACATCGCGCGCTACGCCGCCCGCACGGGCGCGCCCAAGGCCATGCGACTCGAAGCCCTCGGCGCGCTCGCCGATTGGAAGGAACCGCATCCGCTGGATCGCGTCACCGGCCGACATCGCGCCTTCGACAAGGAAGCGCGCGCCCTCAAGACGGACGAACTCGCCCCGCACATCACCTCGCTGCTTCGCGACAAGGAGGCCGACATCCAGGCCAGGGCTGTCGAGGTGACGGTCGCCTTGGGAATCCCGGTCGCAGGCGAGGCCTTGTTGAGCATCGTGTCCGACACCAAGGCCGCACGGCCCGTCCGCATCGCCGCGCTGAACGGCCTTGCCGACAACAATTCCAAGCTGCTGCGCAAGAGCGTCGACATCGCCGTGCAGGACAAGACCCCGGACCTGCGCATCCGCGGGTTGCAACTACTCGCCGGCATGGACGCCGAAGCCGCGGTGGAACGCGTCTTCTGGACCTTCAAGAATGTGACCAACATACCCGAGAGACAGAACGCAGCCCGTTTGATGGGCGACCTGAACCGGACAGATGTCGACAGCTTCCTGGCCACGGCGCTTCAGGACAAGGACATCCAACGGGAATGGGCTTCGATCTGGCTTGAGCTCATCGAGTCCGCTGAAAAACGCGCCGCCGCGTCCAAGCCGGTTGCGGCGCAGTTGAAGGCCCTGCAGACCCGGCGTGAAGCGGCGTTGAAGACAAACCCCCTCGCGCAGTTCGAGGAATGCCTCGAAGGCGGCGACCGCAGCGCCGGCAAGGCCATCTTCGAAACCCACATCTTCGCCCAATGCGCGCGCTGCCACACGACCCAGAAAGGCAAGGGCAGCGACATCGGCCCCAACCTCCAGACCATCGGAGAGAAGGACAAACGCGAGCTGTTGCAGTCGCTGATCGATCCTGCCGCGCAGATCGCCGAGGGCTACGGCAACCTCACCGTCGTCCGCAAGGACAACACCTTCGTCTCCGGCACATTGAGCCGGGAGTCAGCCAAAGAAGTCGTCGTCCGCACGCCAGAGGGCAAGGACGTGAAGATCCCCGTCACCGACATCCAGCAGCGCACCCCCATCGTCTCCCTCATGCCCCCCATGAGCCAGATTTTGAAGAAGCACGAGATCCGGGATGTGTTGGAGTATTTGACGACGTTGAAGGGGAAGAAGTGAGGTCGGACGCGAACATGTCGTGAATTCAGACTTGGTGACCTCCCATGAGTGGCGAATCAGAAACTGACAATCTGCGGTGGTTTACCGTTCGTAGCCTCTATCTCTGCGATCGAAAAAAGGCCGACGGAATGAACATCTTTGAAGAACGGATTGTGGCCGTGAAAGCAGCCGATATCGACGAAGCGTTTGAGAAAGGTGAGGAGGAGCGCGCGCTGTATGCCAAGGACAACAACTTCACCTTTCACTACGACATTTGCGCGTACAGTCTCCCCGAATTTCCCGACAACCTCGAAGACCATGAGGCGGCACTCGAAGTCCACTCAATCATGTATCAGTCGCACGACGATCTGGACGCCTTCAACCGAAGGCAATATGTCGATGTCGAGCACCTTCCAGATCCTTGACGAGCAGACGACTGCAGTTGGCGCTAACCGTGTCGATCAATGTCACCGGCAAGCCCCCACGAACCCACCCCGATTGAACTCTCATTTTCCGCTGACGCGGGAGAGTTCAATATCACCTCCGCCGGAGGGGACCTTCCTTGCGGCACACCCACACGCAGTTCCCCTCTCGGGAGGGGACATTTAACGCCGCCGACGCAGTCGGTGTTAAGGCGACAAATCGGGGTGGGTCCGTCCGGACTTGCATCGCGCTTCCCTACGGGCCGCAGCCCAAGCCGGATTCCGCCCGGCGCCCCGGACAGCTCCAGCGTTTCCGCCTCACCAGCATTCGCCAGCCAAGGGCAAGTCCCCACGAACCCACCCCGATTGAACTCTCATTCTCCGCTGACGCCGGAGAGTTCAATATCCCCTCCGCCGGAGGGGACCTTCCTTGCGGCGCACCCACGCGCAGGTCCCCTCTCGGGAGGGGACATTTGACGCCGCCGACGCAGTCGGTGTTAAGGCGACAAATCGGGGTGGGTCCGCTGGGACTTGCCTGTGACTCCCAACATCCCCCAGAATCTATGCATGCGAAGGAGGACCCGCAACCTGCCCTACAACCCCATCCTCAGGGAACGCGCCCGCGAACTGCGCAAAAACATGACTTTGGCGGAGATCCTCCTCTGGAAGCAGCTCAAGGGGAAACAACGCCTCGGCCACGACTTCCACCGGCAGAAACCGATCGACGAATACATCGTCGATTTCTTCTGCCTGGACCTGATGCTGGCGATCGAGATCGACGGCAGGAGTCACGACCACAAACGGGAACGCGATGAAGCCCGGCAGCGCCGGTTGGAAACGTTGGGCGTCAGATTCCTGCGGTTCTGGGACTCGGAAGTGAAGTCGGACATGGCGGGAGTGGTCGCGCGGATTGACGAGTGGATCCTGAAGCACGGGGACGCGGATCGGGGCGATGGCGGGTGAAGAATTGGGGCGCGGGGTGGCGCATTGTCAATCCGGACGAACCCACCCCGATTTCATCCTCCTCCGCTGCGCGGGAGCATGAAATTTCCCCTCCGCCGGAGGGGACCAACCTTGCGGCACACCCACGCGCAGCTCCCCTCTCGGGAGGGGACATTTGACGCCGCCGACGCAGTCGGAATCAAGGCGACAAATCGGGGTGGGTCCGCCCGGACTTGCAACCCGCCCTCCTCCGCGCCCCAGCCCACGCCGACTTCCACCGCCAGAAACCGATCGACGAATACATCGTCGATTTCTTCCGCCTGGACCTGATGCTGGCGATCGAGATCGACGGCGGAAGACATGACCACAAACG
>JAYPEY010000036.1:31012-50865 GCA_038126035.1 Verrucomicrobiales bacterium
GCCTGGACCTGATGCTGGCGATCGAGATCGACGGCGGAAGACATGACCACAAACGGTCCCACGACTGCGGGACCATGCCCCTCTTCACCGTTTCGTCGTGATCGACTCGGCGTAGAGGAGGTCTCCGGTCCAGCCGTTGTAGAACTGGAAGATCACCTGCGGGTGCGGGTAGGCGACGAACCGCTCCTCGCCGAGCTTCATCGGATTGTTGAACACGTTGTTCACCTTCACCACCGTGTAAACGGGATAGAACCGCTGCAGGCGCGGGATGTCCGGCAGGGCGAAGGTGGACCAGCGAATGTCGCATGCGCGCGGGCCGTATTGGAATTTCCCGGAAGCCGGGCGGCCGCCTTCGTCGGCGGGGGTGTGGTTGACCGAATTGTGCGGGCCGGACGCGACCTCCCAGACGGTGTCGGTGATCTTGATGGCGAAGCTGTTGTGCAGGTCGCCGGTCAACACGAACACCGGCTTGCCGAGATCGTCCCAGAAGTTGATCAGGTTCTCGCGCTCGTGGAAGAAGACCGTCCAGGCCTCGTCCTTGTTGTTGTGCGCGAACACGCCGCCGCCGCCGATGTGCGGGATCATGAAATTCACCGACGACACCACGAAGAAGAAATCCGCGTCGCTGTTCTTCATGCCGTCCATCAGCCATTCGCGCTGCCGCCTGCCGATCATCGAAGTCTTGGGATCGGAGGGATTCCTCACGTCGTGCTTGGTGCGGAAGGTCTTGGTGTCGAGCAGGAAGAACTCGGCGTTGCCCACGCGGAATTTCGAATGTGACAGGCGGCCGATGGAATAGGACTGCACGCCGTTCTTCTTCGGGACGGGGCTGATGCGCAGGCGATGTTTGTCGAGGACCTCGACGATGTCGTAGGTGCCCGCGTTGGGATCGCCGCCCACGCCGTCGAGGGAATTGTCATGCACGCCGGCGGTGTCGGTGCCCCAGTGCACATGGAGATTGGCCGCCTGCTTCCAGTCGATTCCGGTGAAGTCGGCGTCCGTATCGACGAGGATGCCGCTGCCGCCGGTGAGACGCGCGCGGCCGAAGCGCGCTTCCTGGTCGAAGGTCACCGGGTCCGCCCAGCCGAGGTAGTCGAACCAGGCCTGCACGCCGATGTCGCGGAACACCGCGCGCCGATCGCGAAAGCCCGGCGAACCCGCGCCCCAGATGTCGTTGAGCAATTCATGGTCGTCGAAGGTGTAATACGTGGGCACGCGCCGATGCCATTCCGCGAGGTTCGGGCAGCGGCTGAGGTAGAGTTTGTAGTTCTCCCAGACGCCGGTGATGGTCGGCGCGATCTCAACCAGTCGCGGCGTTTGCGCCTGATCGATGCCGACCTGCCTGATCCAGTCGGCGG
Organism: Verrucomicrobiales bacterium; assembly: GCA_038126035.1. GTDB lineage: Bacteria > Verrucomicrobiota > Verrucomicrobiia > Limisphaerales > JAYPEY01 > JAYPEY01. Next base: position 32,371 of record JAYPEY010000036.1, read on the forward strand.
CCGGATAATCGCGCTTCTCCTCGTAGAGCCAGTCGCCGTTGAGGATTGCGAAGTCCACCTTGTCGGCGATCCTGTCGAGCATCGTGGTGTAGGTGGGGAGGCTGTAGCCGATGCCGTTGGCGGGGCTCTGGTTGTTGCCGCAGGCGAACTCAAAGCTGAAATTGAACAGGCCCTTGGGGTTCAACCTGGGATCCTTCAGGGCGCCGGAATCGGGAATCGTGCGGAAAGTCCCGCGCGGCGGGTCGTTCCGCTGGTTGTCGGTGACGATCTCGAAATGGTAGCGCGTCGCCGGCTTGAGGCCCTTCAGCTCCACCCAGCCCGTGCAGTCGTTCTCAAGCGTGGTTTGGACGGGCGTGCTGGCGAGATCGAGGTCCTTGGCGTTCGTTCCGTAGCGGACGGTGAATTCACCGGGTTTTTCCGTCCGCGCCCAGACGCCCATGGTCTTGGCCGTCGGCCGGCCGAGCATGGGGCCGTGGGTGATTTCCAGGGCCTCCAACCGCGTGCTGAGTGAAAGGAAGCCCAGGGTCAGACCAAGCAATGCAGTTCTTCGCATGGGCGGATAGTGCGCGCCATGGGCGTTGATGTGAATCCGATTTATCCCCACGGATGGCAGAGCCGACCCACGGATGAGAGAAGAGTAAGGAACGTCTTCTCCCGGTTGATGCGCGTCATGGGCGCCAATGTGAATCCGTTTTGTTCCCACGGATGAGAATGCGTTTGACGGGGGGATTTCGACGTGTTGTTGTCTGCGCGATTCCCGAACCGTTATCCGGGCGAAGCGCGGCCTGTCGCGAAGGCCTTTCCGCGCGTTTCGCCCGTACGACAGCGAACCAACCGAGCAACCTCACCGATCGATCCCATGAGCGACTCCAAATCTTCCGACAATCTTCCGTGGTACGCAGGCGTGACCGGTTATCAGTGGCTGGTCCTGGTGGTCTGTTCGCTGGGCTGGGTGTTTGATGTTTTCGAGGGGCAGATCTTCGTCGCGAGCATGCGCGACGCGATGCCGAACCTGCTGGGCGTGGATTCGGCGGACAACCCGGCCGTGGCGCGTTGGAACAACTTCGCGCTGGCGTCGTTTCTTCTGGGCGGCGCCTTTGGCGGGGTCCTGTTCGGCGTGGTGAGCGACAAGATCGGCCGGTCCAAGACGATGATTGTCACAATCCTCTTCTACTCGGTGTTCACCTGCGTGACCGCGTTTGCGACCGAGGCCTGGCACATGGTCGTCCTGCGGTTCCTGGTGGCGATGGGCGTCGGCGGCGAATGGGCGGTGGCCAGCGCCATGGTGGCCGAGGTCATGCCAAAGCGGTCGCGTCCGGCCATGGGCTCCATTTTTCATGCGTCGAGCGTGTTCGGGACTTTGCTGGCGACGGCGGTGGGTTTCTTCATTCTCGCCAAGCAGCCCTGGGGCGACAAGACGTGGAAGCTCGGCTTTCTGATCGGCGTGGTGCCCGCGCTGCTGATCCTGGTCATCCGCTGGAAGATGCACGAGCCGGAACAATGGAAGAAGGCGCAGGAAGAGGCGGCCAAGGATCCCAGCAAGAAGACCGGCAACATGGCCGAGCTGTTTCAGGGCGCGAATCTCCGCGCGACCGTCGTCGGCGTCTCGCTGGCGACCATCGGGCTGATCACCTTCTGGGGCTGTCACATCTACGGCAAGAACGCGCTGCTGCGCCATGCCCAGAACACCGCGCTGGTGGCCGAGGGCGTGCCCGCGGACGCCCCCAAGGAGGCGAAGCAGGCCGCATTCGCCGCGCATAAGGCTGAGATCAAGAAGGCTGAGATGACCAGCATGACCCTGAACACCATCGGCGGCGGACTGGGACTGGTCCTGTTCGGCTGGTTCGCGAACAAGCTCGGCCGACGCGGCGCCTTTGTCTTCTATCACGCCGGAGCCATGGCGATGGTCCTGCTGCTGTTTCTCGTATTGATTCCCAATGGGGCGTCAGCCACCACGCTCGCCATTGTGCTGCCCATATTCGGATTCCTCACCCTCGGCATGCATGCGGGCTATGCCGTGTACTTTCCCGAGTTATATCCCACGCGCCTGCGCGGAACCGGCACGGGCTTCTGTTTCAATATGGGCCGACTCGGAACGGCGGCCTACCTGCTCTTCGTCGCCAAGATCGGTTGGGGCCCGGATCAGACCGCCCTCTACGTCGCCGGCATCTACGTCCTCGGCGTGGTCGTCGCGCTGGCGGGCCCGGAGACCAAGGGCAGGGAACTGCCGGAGTGAGGTTGGGCGAATCGTGTTGTCGATTCCGTCTGACTCAGGAGGTGACGAGAATGTGACATGATACGGGGGCATTTCTGGCCGGCGCATTGATCGTCCTGTCAGCGTCGTGCTGCTTCTCCCAGGCCGCTTCGTCAATCGGAGACTACACGTCCCGATACTCGCCTTACCGGAACGGAAAGCCTTGGCCCAAGTTCCCTACAACGCGCTTCGTTGAGAACAAGTCGAATCTTTGGACGCACCCATCACAACCAACCGAGCATCCCACGTTGAAGAAGAAGATCTGGATCGACGCGCTTGTCTCGCAATCGGATGACGATATTTGTGCTCGTTGAAACCGCCTTCGCTCCCGCAAACAACCCGAAGGGGTCGCAGCGATCGCGGGTAAGGTCCATCCACCGTGGCTTCACACCAGCGGGTTTCGTGTCTTCAAGTCAGCGAACCGGCTGAAGTCGCGATCAATCGTCCACAACTCACGGACACCGTTGACCAGGCAACAGGATGCAATCCGGGCATCGTGAATTCGGGGGCCGACGGTCTTGGATCGAACGGCGAGTCTCCCAAGATCCACAATCTGATCCGGCGACTCGGTCAGAATCCGCAGACTGGGAGATTCCCGCCACGCGCGAATCTGTTCCATCGCCTGTTCCGGTGTTGAGGGGGATCCCCAGATCTTCGGGTGCGTCACCACACCATAGAACTCCACGAGACTGTGGAAACAGATGCACCAGATCGTCGGGCTTTCTGCCAGACCGCGAACGCAGGGATTCGCCTCGGCATGAAGCGAGGCGTCTTTCCGATGCGCGTGAATCAGAATATTCGTATCGACCGCTATCACGGTTGGAAATCCGGTTCGCGGTCATCAGCCATTTGCCTCTCCAACTCCTCGTGACTGACAATGCCATCCGCTGGATCACCGATCGCAGCGTCGCGCAAAAGGAACGGTTCCGAAGTCCCGGCCACCTCCTTCTCGACTGCGGAAATCACCAGAGCCCGCAACGTCGTATTGCGTTCGAGCGAACAGGCTTTGAGCCTTTCAAAAAGCGAATCTGGAATGTCGATGGACGTTCGCATGCCTCCGCATAACATCGAATATGCGTTTATGCAAGTAGCTCACCAGGCCTTCGTCCGCTTGAAGGCTTCGTGAATCTGGAACGCCTCGGCCATTTTCACATCCGCCTGCTGGCCGCGGGCCTTGGCCTGGATTTCCATCAATTCGGTCAACGGTGAGAAATCCCCGTCATCGCCGCGGGCAAGCTGGCTTTGATGGCAGGCCAGCATGCGCTCCTTGACCTCGTAGTGGTCGGAGATGTCCACGTAGAAACCCGGCGTGAAGGCGTGCATGGCGATGGTGTCCATACGCCAGAGCTCGGGCGGCCCGTCCATGGCTTTTGTGCGGGTCTTGTGCCCGGTCGAGGCGCAAAACCAGGAGGCGACCTCCGCCAGTTCGGCGACGGCGCGGTGGTCGGGGTGATAATCCGCCGGCGAATGCGCGATGACCAGGGTCGGTCGGAACTTCCGGTAGATCTCGATCAGCTTCACGCGCTGCGCCCTGCCATCGACCAGTTCCCCATCCGGAAATTCGCCGAGAAACAGCCTTGCGTCGAGGATCTTTGCGGCGGCCTTCATCTCGCGTCGGCGCACGGCGACAAGATTCCTGATGGCCTTCTTCGCCTGTCCCTTGCCGCCGTCGCACATCACGCAGATGCCTGTGTCGGCGCCGTCGGCCTGGGCGCGGGCGAGCGTTCCGGCGCAGAGCAGTTCCGCGTCATCGGGATGCGCCACCACGGCGAGGACGCGTTCGTTGGAAAAATCGAGTTTCATTTCTTGAATTGTGGGAAGCATCTCCTTTGTAGCGACCGCAGCCGGAACATCAATCACGGGTTTAAGCGGACATCGCTTCCGGCGCGCCGGGCATTGCCCGGCATTCATCGCCGGTGGGGCGAAGCTCCCGCTGAGCCGGGCCTTGAAACTTGCCAACCAACGCCCCGGGTTATTGGAAGCTCGGCTCAGCAGCTGGGTTTGCCCACCCGTTGATACTGCTCTCGATCACCCCAACAAAAACCCGTGACGACCGACTCGCAACGTGTTCAGAATCCGATCGTCCCATGACGCGTTCCCGCACAGTCATTCTGTCCGTCATCGCCTGCATTCTCCTGGCCATGGCGACGGGATTGCCGCGCCTCGGCGCAGCGGAAGCCCAAGGCGATTTCCTCAGGCGCCACTGCATTGATTGCCACGACGCCGAAACCGCCAAGGGCGATCTCGACCTGACCGCGCTTTCCAATGATCTGGAGGACAGCGGGATCCTGGCGACATGGATTGAAATCGCCGATGCGGTTTCCTCAGGCGAGATGCCGCCGAAGAAAGCCAAGACCCGCCCGACCGCGAGCGATCGCAGCGCTTTCACGAGCGCGCTGGAGAAACGCCTGCAGGCCGCGGCGGCGGCGAGGCGAAGCGAATCGGGCCGCGGGCGACTGCGGCGACTGAACCGCGTCGAGTTCGAGACCGCGCTGAGCGACCTGCTCGGGTTGCCGCTGCGCATCCAGGACCGGCTTCCCGCCGATGCGCGCAAGGATGGCTTCACCACGGTGGGCGAGGCATTGACCCTTTCCGCGACACAGATGGAGGCCTATCTGGACGTTCTCGATCACGTTCTTGATCAGGCGACCGTCCGCATTCCCCGGCCGAAGACGCAGACCTGGCGGATGAGCTACAAGCAGACGCATGGCTTCCTGCAGCAGTACCGCCGCGAGGGCCCACACACGCCGGTCGAGGACGGGATGGCGATGTTCGGCACGGAGTTGTTCGCGCATTTCGACGCCACTCTGGAACAATTCACCGTGCCGCATGCCGGTCGTTATCGCGTTCGCGTTCGCGCGCGGACGCTTCGCAGTGAGGAGCCGGTCACCCTGACTGTCCGGGCAGGCGGCAAGGGTCGCAAGGAGAGCAACCACGTCCCACGTTGGGAACTCACCCACCAAAGCATTCATCCCGGCGAACCGCAGACCATTGAATGGGAGGGCTCGCTTCTGCGGGGGCATTTCCTTCACATCTATCCGTCGTCCCTGCGCAAGATGAGGTTTGTCGCAGGCGAGCAGAACAAACAGGACGAGTACAAGGGGCCGGGCGTGGTTGTGCAATGGGTGGAGGTTGAAGGGCCGATCCTCGAATCCTGGCCCCCGAAATCACATGAATTGCTCTGGGGCGATGCGAAGCTCGTTCCCATTCCCGGCGCGACCAACAATGTCGATGTCAACGCGCACCTGGCCAACCCGCCCGATCGCCCGATCCGGCCCTGGACCTTGTGGGATCCGAAGACAAAGTCCTGGCTGCAGAAGGAACCGGAGCCCGGAAAGGAGGAGTTTGCCTACATCCGCGTCCAGGTTCCGCCGCCGCTCACGCCGCAGCTGAAATTGGCGGTCGATGATCCCAGGCGCCTGGCGACGCGTCTGCTCACGCGTTTCGTCCCCCTGGCATTTCGCCGCGAGGTTGAGCCGGAGGAGATCCAGCCATTCATCGCCATGGCGCATCGCTGGCTGGACGAGGGCGCAGGTTTCGAAGGCGCGATGCGAACCGCCTACAAACTCGCGCTGACCTCGCCCGGATTTCTCTATCAACAGGCGGGTTTCCCTTCCGGCTCGAACATGGAAGGGCTCCTGACCGACGCGGCGCTGGCGGAGCGGCTTTCATTCTTTCTTTGGAATTCCGGTCCCGATCAACGGCTCGCCCGATTGGCCAAGGCGGGAGAATTGAGTGAACCCGGGTCGTTGCGCGCCGAGGTGGATCGCCTGCTGGACGATCCCAGATCACAACGCTTCGTCGACGACTTTCTCAACCAGTGGCTGGACCTGCGATTGATCGACTTCACCGCGCCGGATTCGGACCTCTATCCAGAATACGATCCATTGCTGCGTTGGTCGCTTCTCGCGGAGACGCGCGGCTTCTTCCGCGAGATGTTGGACAAGGACCTCGGCGCCGCAAACATCGTGCATTCCGACTTCACGATGCTGAACGATCGACTCGCAAAGCACTATGGCATCAAGAGCGTTCGTGGATTCCACATGCGTCGCGTCGCCCTGGGGCCCGGAACGCTGCGCGGAGGTTTGTTGACCCACGGCAGCGTGTTGAAGGTCACCGCCAACGGCTCGACCACCTCGCCGGTCGTCCGCGGCGTCTGGGCGATGGACCGCATCGTGGGCGATCCCGCCGAACCGCCGCCGCCGGGCGCACCCGCCATCGAGCCCGACATCCGCGGCGCGACCACGATCCGCCAACAACTGGAAAAGCACCGCGCCGACCCCAGGTGCGCCGGCTGCCACGCGCATTTCGACCCGGTGGGCTATGCCCTGGAGAGTTTCGATGTCATGGGGCAACAGCGCGGCCGTTATCGCATTCTCGATCCGAACAAGCGCGACGTCATCGTCCGCTACTTCTCGCACAAACCATCCCCCCTCAAGCACATCCAGGGCCCCAAAGTCGAAACGGCCGACAAGCTGGAGGATGGATTCGAGTTCAAGGACATCCGCGATCTCAAGCGTCACTTCGCGGCAAATCCGGAGGGTCTCGCCCGCAATCTCATCGAACGCCTGCTCGTCTACTCCACCGGCGCCAGCCTGACCTACGCCGATCGCGCCGCAGTGAACCAGATCGTGGAAAAGACACGGGCGGGCGGATTCGGCCTCCGCTCCATCCTGCACGAGGTCGTGCAGAACGAGTTGTTCCAGATGAAATAGGCGGACTGACAACTCGCCTATGTCTCCCATCAGCACGCCAACTTCTGCCTGACAAACGGCGCGCTTTCCTGTGAAAGTCGGTCATGCGCAAAGCCTTGCTTCTGCTGTCGATTTCCATCGCATCGACATGGTCCGCCCCGTCGCTCCAGGCCGCCGATTCCGGCGATGTGCGGGACGTCAGCGTGATTGACACGCTCGATCCCAACGGCCCCTACAACAAGATCTGGGAACCCCACTTCACGAAGTGGACCGGCAGGCAGTTCGTCGTGTGCTACGGACTCCAGGTGCGGGGCAAGGGCGACATGGGCGACATCGTCTGCTCCGTCACCCGCGACGCCGGCCGGACCTGGGAGCCGCGGACCTTTGTCTTCGATCATCGCCAACGCAACGGCACGGTCCAATACGCCTACAACAACCCGGTCGTGTTCCGCCCCGACGGATCGGATGTGATCTGGCTGTTCGTCATGCGGGCGCCGCTGCATTACCGCGACAGCGAGAACGCGGATCTCGTGGCCGCCTACACCGCGGACGGCGGACGTTCCTGGCATCACGTGGAACTCGCGATGGATTACCAGGCGCCATTGATCATCGTCGCCGGCATCCAGACGGTCATGCGTGACGGCGTCCCCCACTATCTCCTGCCCGCCCACCGCAACACGCGACGCCGCGACAAGCATGGCGACCGACGGCAGTTCGTCCTCGAAAGCGCGAGTCTCCTGCATTGGAAGCTGGGCGGCTACGTTGAGTATCCGGCGGACAATCCGGTCTTCCTTCACGAAGGAAAAATCGCGCCAAACGACGAGGGCGAGGGCCTGAAGATCGTCATGCGCACGGCGGACATGCAACGCGAGAAGCCGCTCGACCCGCCACTGGCCTGGTCGTCCGTCAGTCGCGACGGCGGCAGGACCTGGTCGGAAGCCCGGCCGGAGCCCCAACTCCCGAACCATCGCGCCAAGAGCTTCTACGGCCGCAATTCCGACGGAACGCACATCTACGTCTACAACGATTCCTACGAACGCAATGGCCTGTTCTACAAGACGAGAAAACCGGGCGGCGGGTGGTCGAAGGAGCGGCCCTTCTATCACCAGAACAACAAGAACAGCTACCCGACGCTGATCGAGGACAAGCCTGGGCAATGGATCGCCGTCTGGGACAGCTCCGACAGCCCGGACAAGAAACGCACGGCCATACGCTTCGGCCGGTTGAAGGTCCGTTTCTGATCGGGGTCACGCCATGGTTTTCCGCAAGCGCCGCCGGAGGTGTGAGAATCAATCAAGCGCCCGATTCTGACTTACAAACGCCCCGGTGACCGGGCAACCATCGACGCCGAACTGCCACTTCCTCCGAATATCCGGCGCCCACTGACCATGAGAACAACCTCCATCCTCCTGACACTGGCCATCGGCATGTCCACGACATTGCTCCCAGCCGACCTCGCCGCCAACTGGCGCCAATGGCGCGGCCCGGGAAACAACGGCGTTTCCCGCGCCGCCGTTCCTCCGCTCGAATGGAGCGAGGACAGGAACGTGCAATGGAAGGTCGCGATTCCGGGCAATGGCAGTTCCTCGCCGATTGTCTGGGGCGACCAGGTTTTTCTCCTCACCGCGGTGGACACCGGCAAGGTTGATCCCACATTGCCCCGCCCTGAGGACCAGCCCGATCGTGTGTTTGGCATCAAGTTCCCGAACACCGCCTATCGCTTCATCGCGTTGTGCCTTGACCGCAACACCGGCAGGGAAATCTGGCGGCGCGTCGCCGCAGAAATGATCCCGCACGAGGGACATCATAAGGACAACAACTTCGCATCGGCCTCGCCGGCAACCGACGGAGAGCAACTGATCTGCTGGTTCGGGTCCGCCGGCCTGTTCAGCTACGACCTCAATGGCGAACTCCTTTGGAAACGCGACCTCGGCAAGGCCCACATGGGCGCGAGTCTCGGCGAAGGAACATCGCCCGTCCTGCACGACGACCACATCGTCCTCGTCCGCGATCATCAGCGGCAGTCCTACATCGAGACGCTCGACGCGAAGTCCGGAAGGACGCTCTGGCGCAGGAACCGAAACGAGGACAACTCCTGGGCCACGCCGGCCATCGTCAAACACAGCGGCGTCACACAGGTCATTGTTTCCGGTTCGGAAAGAATAATCAGCTACAACCTTGAGAACGGCGACATCGTCTGGCAGTGCGGCGGCCTGACCGACAACCCGATCCCCAATCCCATCGTCGATGGCGACCGCGTCATCTGCATGACCGGCTACAAGGGGCATTCAGCCTTGGCCATCCGGCTGGATTCCAAGGGCGATGTCACCGGCACAGGCAAGGTTGTCTGGTCGCGCGACCGGGGCACGCCCTACGTCCCCTCGCCCGTGCTCTACGACGGCCTTCTGTTCTACAACCAATCCAGCCAGGCGCGCTGGTCCTGCATTGATGCGAAGACCGGTGAACCGCACGTCGACCGAAAGCCGCTTCCGGGGCTGTTTGGCATCTACGCCTCGCCGGTCGCGGCGGACGGCCGCGTCTTTGTGACCGATCGGAACGGCACGACCTTGGTCCTGAAGCGCGACAAGGAATTCAAGATCCTCGCAACCAACAAGCTGGACGACCATTTCCACGCTTCGCCCGCCCTGGCGGGAAGTCAGTTGTTCCTGCGCGGCCGGAGGTTCCTTTATTGCTTGTCCGGGATGTAGCTGCCGACATGACACGAAATGCGCACAACGAAAGATCCGGCAGTTCCCGCATGGGGATCCTGATCCTGTTGTGCGCCCTGGCGCCAATCGTCATTGGCCTGCTCATGCCAGGGAAGAAGCGGGAGCCGGAACATTCCGCGCCGGCGACAACCCAACCCGGTGGGCAGGCTTCCGATTCATTTGACCAACCGGGAGTCGCGGAGCCTTCCGAACCCAGCCTGGACCTCTCGCGCTTCGACGCGCGCGCCCGCGTCAAGCAAAGGGACGCCTTGCGCCGGAAGGAGGCCCTGGAAGCGTTGGTTGCGGCCAAAGCCGGGGAATGGGCCCGACTCCTGGAGCTTCACAAGGAGGGCAGTCAGGAGGCATTCCAGAAGTTCCTCGATGAAATCGCGCCGGAGAACGCGCTCCAGGCCACGGCGACTGCGCGACGGATCGGACTCTCCCAAGCCGACCGAAGCAGGTTGTACGAGGTCCTGGGCAGGAGAGGCGGAGGCGACCTGGTCCGGAAGTTGATTGACTCTTCTGATCGCGACGCCGCGCTCGCCGTCAAGGGCTGGAGCCAGATCGATCCGGCCGGCGCTTTGGACTGGTTCCGACAGATGGATGTCCGCAACGATCCGGCGCTGCAGCGATACCTGGCCGATGGAAACCTCCTGACGGAGGGATTCCTCGACACCGTTTCCGCCGGGTTGCTCGACTCAATGCAATCGGCTCCAAACGCGGCGGACGCAGACAGCGCCAACCCGGCATTTGCGGACGCGGCCACCCGGTTGATGGAATCGCTGATGGCGGAGGATCCGAAAAAGGGGGAGGCGATGATGCGCGAACTGACCGAACGCTTCGTGGAGAGCTATCCCACCGAGGCCCTGACCGACTGGTTCAACCAACTGGAGGACCCCAATGTCCAGAGCGCCGCGATCCAACGGATCATCGAAACCGGCGCCTTCAAGGACAATCCCTTCCAGGCCGTGGATGTGGCCCTTTCACTGGACGATCCCAAGAGTCGGGGCAATGCCCTTTCCGCCGCATTCGGTCAATTGGGGGGCGGGGCCGGAGGCGTGGATCCGAATTCCATTGCAGCCCAACTCAACGCCATGCCCGCCGGCCGCGACCGGGACTTCGCGATCAATGGCTACGCCCACGGCCTGGTCGGCAAATCCCCGGAAGCCGCGCTCGAATGGGCCGGCTCCATCTCCGATGAGGGCTTTCGGGAGATCGTCGTCCGCAACGTGAGCCGCCGGGTCGGCGCGCAGGCCGGATCGGGCGGCAGGTAAGACGATTGTTCGGGTTGCCAAGACACCGGTCTTTTCCGAAGCTGCGCCCATGTTCAAGATGTTCAAGCTGATGTTGTTGTTGGTCGCCCTCCTGATCGGCGGGGGTGCCTTCATGTTGTTCAAGACCACGGCGCCCTTTGGCCTGCGCTACAAGGAGGTCCCGACCGTCGCCGACGCGGGCGTGGTCGACAAGGCCTTCAAGATCCTCACCGGCAGCGCGCCCAAACTGTATGAGAAACGTTTCGGATTCCTGCCCGGCCCCAACTACATGAAGGTCGAGGTCGGCAAGAACGACGTCATCGTGTCCAGGGAGCCCATCAGCGATGACGCCGCCGAACTGCTCAGAAAAGGCTCCGAGATCCTGGGCGGGAGCGACGAGGACAAGTAGCTTCCAATCTCATGAACAGGAATCACGCGCCCCTCAAACGGGCATTCATCAAACATGCCGCAGGTGTCGCGGCGGCGCTCTGCGCCGTCCAGATCTGCCTGCCAGGCGTCGCCGCCGCGGCTGAAACCGCCAAGGGCGTCGTCTTTTACGACATCAACAAGAACGGCCGGCGCGACCCCGGCGAGCCGGGCCTGCCAAACATCCGCGTCTCCAACCAACGCGAGATCGTGTTCACGGACGACAACGGTCGTTGGGAACTGCCGGCCGGCCGGGACACGATCTTCTTCGTCATCAAGCCGAGCGGTTGGACCACGCCCTTGAACGAGAACAACCTCCCGCAGTTCCATTACATCCACAAACCGGACGGCTCGCCCAAGACGAAGTATCCCGGAGTCGCGCCGACCGGCGATCTGCCGGAGTCGATCGATTTCCCGCTGCGGCGGCAGGAGGAGCCCGGGAAGTTTCAGGCGATCTTCTTCGGCGACCCGCAGCCGACCACGCAGCAACAGATCGACTACATCGCCCATGACGTGGTGGAGGAATTGATCGGCACGGAGGCGAGGTTCGGCGTCACACTGGGCGACATTCTGTTCAACGACCTGTCGTTGTTCGAGAGCATGAACCGTACGGTTGGGCTGATCGGCGTCCCCTGGTTCAACGTCATCGGCAACCACGACATCAACTTCGACGCGCCAAACGACGAACTGTCCGACGAGACCTTCGAGCGCGTCTACGGGCCCGCCTGGTATTCCTTCGACTACGGGCAGGTGCACTTCGTCGTGTTGGACAATGTGAACTGGCTGGGCAGGAAGCCGGAAGGGCCGGGCAGGTATGTCGGCGGCCTCGGGGAGAAGCAGATCGAATTCGTGAAGAACGACCTGAAGTCCGTGCCGGAGGAGAAGCTGGTCGTGCTGATGATGCACATTCCACTCAACGAACTGGAGGACCGCGGTGCCCTTTACCGCCTGATCGAGAAGCGACCCTACACCCTGTCGATCTCAGGGCACACGCACACGCAGGAGCACCGCTTCATCGGCCGGGAGGACGGCTGGCAGGGCCGCGCGCCACACCATCACATCGTCAATGTCACGGTTTCCGGCACCTGGTGGAAGGGGGCCCTGGACGAGCGCGGCATCCCCCACGCCACCATGCGGGACGGCGCGCCCAACGGCTGGTCCGTCATCACCTTCGACGGGAAACGCGCAACCTTTGACTTCCGCGCCGCCGGACGCCCGGCCGACTACCAGATGAACGTCATGGCGCCCGAGGCGGTCGCCGCCGCGGAGGCGGGGAAGACCGATGTCTACGTCAATGTCTTCGCCGGCTCCGAACGTTCGACCGTGGAGATGCGCGTGGGCTGGGACGGCGAATGGAGCCAGCTCAAGCAGGTCCGGGAGAAAGACCCCTTCTACGCCGCCGTGCGCGCCCGCGAAATGGCGACCAAACCCGCCCCGCCACAGTTGAACGCGCCCGAGATTTCAACCCACCTGTGGAAAGGCGGGCTCCCGGCCGCGTTGCCCGCCGGAACGCACACCATCTTCGTCCGCGCGCGTGATCTGTACGGGAGATATTTCCACGCCAAGCGGGTGATTCGCATTCAATGAGTCCGCCGCTCGCGGCCCCAACCGGGAACACGGAGGCGAACGCCTCCCGATGAGACACGCGCTCAGTCCCCCGGATTGAATTCTGCTCGCAAACGCAGTTCGCGATGGCAGGATTCTTTCATGAGATTTCTTCTCCCGTTCCTCTCGATGTGGCTGGTCCACGGCGCGCTCGCCGCCGCCAACCCCGGACCGAACATCCTGATCATCTTCACCGACGACCAGGGCTGGGGCGATCTCGCCTGCTACGGCAACAGGAAGAACCGCACGCCGCGGCTGGACCGACTGGCAAAGGAGGGCACGCGCTTCACCTCCTTCTATTCCCAGACGGTCTGCGGGCCCTCGCGTTCGGCGCTGCTGACCGGACGCTATCCGCAGATCAGCCGGGGCTGGAGCATGCCCGCGGAGGAGATCACCTTTGCCGAACTCATCCGCAAGGCGGGATACCAGACCGCCTGCGTCGGCAAGTGGGACGTTTCCAATCGCCGCCCCATCATCGACCGGATGCCGAACGCGCAGGGCTTCGACTACTACTTCGGCCCCCTGGGCGCCAACGACGGCGGTCGCGTCAAGTTCCACGAGAACAACGAGGAGACGGGGGCGACCGACGACATGGGCAGCCTCATCCGGACCTACACCGACAAGTCGATCGACTGGCTCGAGAACAAACGCGACCCGACGAAGCCCTTCGTCCTCTATCTCGCGCACACGATGATGCACACCATCATCGACGCCTCGCCGAAGTTCCGCGGAACATCGGTCAGCGGACTCTACGGGGATGTCGTGGAGGAGTTCGATTTCGAAACCGGCCGCCTGCTCGACAAGTTTGACGAACTCGGCCTGCGGGACGACACGCTGGTCATCTACACGACCGACAACGGCCCCTGGAACCAGCCGAAGTATTACCGGCGCAAGAAGGGGCATCCCGAGGGCTCGATTTTCTGGGGCGAGTCCGGTCCGCTGCGCAACGGCAAGGGCTCCCCCTACGAGGGCGGCTATCGGGCGCCCTGCATCGTGCGCTGGCCGGGGCGCGTGCCCGCCGGGCGGGTCAGCGACGCCGTCTGGGCCACGATCGATTTCCTCCCCACCTTCGCCAACCTGGCCGGCTTCAAGGTCCCCGCCGACCGCGACATCGACGGCGTCGACCAGACGGACCTGCTTCTCGGCCGGACCGAAAAGGGCCGCGAGAGTTTCTACTTCGACAATGCCGGCATCCGCATGGGCAGGTGGAAATACCTCCTGCCCAAGGCGCACTTCTTCGGTTACGCGATCGAGGACGACCGTGAACCGGTTGAGGAACTCTACAACCTGGACGAGGACATCGGCGAAACGGTCAATCTCGCGGCCCGGCATCCGGACATTGCCGCCCGTCTCCGGGAGGCGACCGAGAAGATCGTCAACCGCCGGCCCGGGCCGCCGCCGGGGATCTCGCTGCCGGTCAGGAAGCTGAAGGGCCGCATTCCGCTGAAGGCGAAATCACTTTTCACACCCGCGGCCTCGCCCGACGTGGCAGGCAGGGATGTGAAGATCACCGCGACGCTGAAGTCGGAAGGCGCCGCCGGCGTCGTCATCGCCCAAGGCGGCGCGCTGGTCGGCTATTCCCTCTACCTCCGCGAGGGCCGCCTTGTCTTTGGCGTCCGCGTGGAGAAGGAGTTGAAGGAACTCGCCTCCGAACGGATCGTGACCGGCGCGGAGGTGAAGGTGGAGGCGCGACTGGGCCGGGATGGCCGGCGCACGCTGATCGTCGATGGCATGAAGGTCGAGGCGGACGGCCCGGCGCTGAACCAGCAGCCCGCCATGGGGCTTTCCACCGGACAGGACCAGGGAGCCAATGTCGGCGACTACCGGAATGAAAACTTTCGGGGCGTGATCAGGGATCTTGTGCTTGAGGTTCGTTGACCGGAACCGGGCTCGACGTTATCGGAGCGCGGCTGTGTCGAAGACCAGCCGCAGCGGCTTTGGCGGCAACCAAAACCGGGGAAGCTCTCACGCGCTTGCGGATCGGAGGCCGCTCCGGCGCCAAGACCGAAAACCGGCGTCAAAAAATCCGGTAGGCCTTTGCCTCCCACTCGCGTTGCAGGTCAGGGTCTTCGGCCGCCCGCAGAAGGTCGTAGTAGCTGTAAGGGTATTTGAAGACGTGACCAATGCCGAGGCTCTTGTCCCCGCGCCGACGCCAGTAGTCCGCGCCATCCGGGCGGAGTTTGCTGGGCGGGTGTTCCTTATAGCGCTTGTCGTCCGGTTTGGGACCGAGGCGCGTGACCGTCACATACTTGCGGAACGCCGTCCGGCAGCTTTCGGCCCATTCCACATCGCCCATCGCCGCAAGCTCGATCAGGGCCTGCCCGAAGGTGAGCATATGGCCGGCGAAGCCCTGCCCGAAGCCGATGAAGCGATCGACGGAATCGCTCGCCTCGCGCAGCACGTATCTCGAGGCCGCCTTGGCGTCGGTGAAGGGCGGCGGTTTCACCTCGGGATCGGGATCCACATCACGCCACGGTTTCATGCTGCGGATCAGTTTGCAGACCCCGTCGATCCTCTCGGGCGTGGCGGCCTCCGGCAGCATGCGAAATCCCTTGATCGCCAGCATTGCAAAGATCGCGTCGTGCCCGACCTGGCGCAGGACCGGACCGCCCTCGGCCAGCGCGACGCCGATCCGTCGGACCTGGCCAGGCGCCGGCTCGGCTTCCGGGAAGGGTTGGCAGAGTTTCGCCCTGCCCCAATTGAGGTCAAACAGCTGTTCGATCCGGGCGCGCGCCGGCTCGGCAAGACCATTCTCCCGGCAAAGCAGATGCGCCGAGACCAGGGCGGCTCCGCGATGCCCGTCGGCGAAATAGTTCATCTCGTGCGCGCGGGCAAGAGCGTTGAGCCCCAGCAGGATCAGGCGCTGTTCCGCGGGATCCCGTTCCGCGCCGAACGACCGGCCATCGTGAAGGACCGGCGCCACCGCCAGTCCGCCGATCGCGGCGGCGGCGCGCCCGTTGAATGTTCTGCGATCGATCATGGAAGACATGGGAAGGATTATGGCATTTGATCCGACGCGGCGCCAGCGGGCAATCACGTCCGATTCCGAAAGCCGGGGAACAGATGCGTGAGCCCCCCCCGGCCGCCACGGCAGGCAAGGATAAGAGTTGTCCTGGATCGAAGGCAGAGCGCAAACTGCCACGGCATGAACACGAATCTGTCCCGCCGAGAATTCCTGATTGCCGGCGCCGCGGTTCCGGCATTGGCCGCCTCCGGACTGGCCGACGAGCGCGCCCCGCGGGTTGACACGCATCTGCACTGCTTTGCGGGCGCAAAGGACAAGCGTTTCCCGTATCACGATCGGGCGCCTTATCGCCCCGAGGCGCCGGCGACGCCGGAACGCCTGCTGCAATGCATGGACGGCGCCGGCGTGGATTTCGCGGTGGTCGTTCACCCGGAGCCTTATCAGGACGACCATCGCTACCTGGAGCATTGTCTCGAGGTCGGCGGCAATCGCCTCAAGGGAACCTGCCTCTTCTTCGCCGACCGGCCCGGTTCGGTCGCGAAGCTGCCGGGATTGGTGAAACGCGCGCCGATTGTCGCCGCCCGCGTCCACGCTTACGCGCCCGGGCGACTTCCGCCGTTTGGCAGTCCGGAACTGCGCGCGTTGTGGAGAACCGCGGGCGACCTGGGGCTCGCCATGCAGATCCACTTCGCCCCGCGTCATGCCCCCGGATTCGAACCGCTGATCCGGGACTTCCCCGACACCCGCGTCATCATCGACCATCTCGGCAGGCCCTTTCAGGGAATCCCCGAGGAGCATGAGATCGTCGTCCGTTGGTCGCGCTTCAAGAACACGGTGATCAAGCTCTCGGCGATTCCCTTCCAGACGAAATATCCGCATCGCGACATCGCGCCGGTCATCAAGCGACTGGTCGCCGAATTCGGCGCCGAGCGGATGATCTACGGCGGCGGCTTCAACGCCGACGCCACACCCGTGTCTTACCGCGCGGCGTTCGACCGGGCCGAGTCGTTCATCGCACACCTTCCGGTCGCGGATCGCGCCGCAATCCTGGGAGGGAACGCGGCGAAGCTGTTCGGATTCAAATGAGGCTCATGACATTGTGTCGGAGGAACGAAGACGGTCGAAGCATCGCAGTCCGTTTGAACGCCGAGACCATTCGTGTTCATTTCATGGCGACGTCGTGTCACGAAGGCGGTTCGTGGTTCAACCGAATCGCAAGGCCTGACATCCCATGAAGCGACATCTCTCCGTTCTTTCAGCGCTGCTGCTGCTCCCGACGCTTTCCCTGTCCGCGTTCGCGCAGCCGAACGTGCTGATGATCTTCGTGGACGACCTTCGCCCCTCGCTCGGCTGCTATGGCGACAAGGTCGTGAAATCGCCGAACATCGACCGCCTCGCCGCCGCCTCGCGCGTGTTCACGCGAGCCTACTGCCAACAGGCCGTCTGCGGGCCGTCGCGCGCCTCCATCCTCACCGGACGGCTGCCCGACAACACCGGCGTCTGGCACAACCGCAACCGCTTCCGCGACACGAGCCCGGATCTCGTCACGCTGCCGCAACTCTTCAAGAACCACGGCTGGCGCGCGCTGGCCATGGGCAAGATCTTCAGCGGCAATGAGCGCGAACTGGATCCCGCCTCGTGGTCGGAGCCGGAGATTCTCAAGCCCGAGGGCTGGAACAACTACCTGCTCCGGACCGACGGCGGCAAAGGCAAGGGCCTGCCTTGGGAGAAGGCCGACGCACCCGACGACGCCTATCCCGACGGCAAACTCGCGAACCTCGCCGTCGAAACGCTCGCGCGGCTGAAGCGCGACTCGCAACCGTTCTTCTTGGCGGTCGGTTTCTTCAAGCCGCACCTGCCCTTCAACGCTCCGAAGAGATATTGGGACCTCTACGACCCGGCGACGTTCGAGCTCCCGGGAAAGCCCTCACGCGCGAAAGGCGCGCCGGAAGCGGCCTATCCCGATCACCTCGAACTCGGCGGGTATTTCGGCGTTCCCAAGGACGAGCGCGTCTCCGCCAGGCAGGCCCGCGACCTGCGCCACGCCTATCACGCGTGCGTCAGCTACACGGACGCGCAGGTCGGACGCGTGCTCGACGCGTTGCGCGTTCAGGGCCTCGAGAAGAACACCATCGTCGTGCTGCTCGGCGACCACGGCTATTCGCTCGGCGAGGCGGACCACTGGTGCAAGGACACGAACTTCGAACTCGATACCCGCGTGCCCCTGATCGTCCGCGCGCCCGGCGTGAAACCCGGTCCCACGCGCGCGCTCGTCGAATACGTGGACCTCTACCCCACGCTCGCCGAGTTGGCGGGATTGAAGCCCGTCGGCCCTCTGGACGGTCGGAGTCTCGCGCCCATTCTCAACAACCCGGAGGCCCGGGGGCGCGAGGTCGCGTTCAGCCAGTTCTCGCGTCCTTTCCGCGGCGGCGCCCCCGAGATCATGGGCTACTCGATCCGCGCCGACTCCCATCGCTACACGCGCTGGATCGAATGGGACACGAAGAAGCTCCTGGCCGAGGAGCTCTACGACTATGATTGGACCCCACGGTTTGGCCCATTCCTTATGAGACAGTTTCCGGTGGTTTCG
>JAYPEY010000037.1:0-25723 GCA_038126035.1 Verrucomicrobiales bacterium
CTCAAAGGCCTTGCCAAGGAAATGGACGTCCCGGTCATTGTCTTGTGCCAGTTGAACCGTGATGTCGAGAAGCGCGGCGAGGGCGCCAAACCCAAGCTGAGCGATCTCCGTGAATCCGGCTCCATCGAGCAGGACGCCGACCTCGTCGGACTGCTCTACAAACCCGGTTCCGGAGGCGAAGAAGAAGGCGACGCCCCGGCGGAGCCCACCGACGGCGAGAGCGTCAACCTGCTCATCGCCAAGCAGCGCAACGGCCCGACAGGCGACGTCCGATTGACGTTCCTCAAGGGCTTCACGAGATACGAGAGCAGGATCGACATCGACGAAAGCGACCTGCCGCCAAACAGATAGAACAGCGACATGAGATCAACGATCAGCCGAATCGCCGCCGCCCTGCTCCTGCTCAGCCTGGCGATTCCCTGCGGCCTCGCGCAATCCGCCGCAAAGGTGAAATCCATCAAGATCGTCCACGTCGGTCCGCCCGCCGTCAGTGACGACCTGATCCGCGCCAACATCCGCGTCAAGATCGGGGACACCCTGAGCCAGACGGCAGTCGATGACGACATCCGCAACCTCTATGGGACCGGCTACTTTCACAACATCCTTACCCAGACCGACCTGTCCCCCGACGGGATCGACCTGATCTACCGGGTGCAGGGCAAACCACTGCTGACCGACATCCATTTCGAGGGCAACGAGAAGTTCAAGGACTCCAAGCTCCGCAAGAAGGTCACCTCGAAGGTCGGCGAGCATTACGACGAGCAGAAGCTCTTTGCCGACACGCGCACAATTCTGGACATCTATCAGAAGGCCGGCTTCCAACAGGCCAAGGTCGAATACCTTCCCAGCATCACCGAGGCCTCCGGTCGCGCGACCGTCACCTTCCGCATTGAGGAAAGCCGCAAGATCCGCATCAAGGACGTCATCTTCGAGGGGGCGACCGTCTTCAAACAGCGCAAACTGCGCAAGGAGATCAAGACCCGCCGCAGGTGGATGTTCTCCTGGCTCACCGGCAGCGGCGTGTTGAAGGAGGAGCAGTTCGAAGACGACCGCGAAAAGCTGGCCGAGTTCTACCGGGAAGAGGGCTACATCGACTTCCAGATCGAGGACGTCGAGTTCGAGAAGCTCTCCGAGAAGTGGATCACCATCCGGATCAAGGTTTCCGAGGGCGCGCGCTACAACGTGGGATCCGTCGAGGTCAAGGGCACATCCCTCTTCACGGCGGATGAGGTCAAGGCCGGTCTCCGAATGGGCGCGGGCTCGACCTTCACGCCCGGCGGTCTCTCCGACGACCTCGAGGGAATCCGCGACCAATACGGCGCCCGGGGATATATCGACGCAGACGTCGTCCCCAAAAAGGTCCCCAACATCGAAACCGGCACCATGGACCTCGAATACGAGGTCGAGGAGAACGACAAGTCCTACATCGAGAAGATCGAGATCCGGGGCAACGACAAGACCAAGGACAAGGTCATCCGCCGCGAATTGGCGGTCGCCCCCGGCGAGGTCTTTAACATGGTCAATGTCAAGGTCAGCGAGAGCGTGCTCATGCAGATGGACTACTTCTCGAAAGTCGACACCTCCGCCGAACCCACGGACGTCCCCAACCGCCGGAACCTCGTCATCAACGTCGAGGAGAAGAACACCGGAAACCTCACCCTCGGCGCCGGCTTCAGCTCCGTCGACGCCCTCGTCGGCTTTGTCGAGGTCACCCAGGGCAACTTCGATCTCTTCAAGCCCCCGACCTTCACCGGCGGCGGCCAACGCGCACGCGCACGCGCCCAGCTCGGCACGCGCCGCAAGGACTTCCAGGTCACCTTCTCCGAACCCTGGTTCCTTGAACGCCGCCTCGAACTCGAGGTCGATCTCTATCACCGGGAACTCGACTTCAAGGGCGACTACTTCGATGAGCAGCGTTCCGGCGGCCGGGTGAGCCTGCGCAAGCGTCTCTGGCATCCGAACCTTGAAGGCACCGCCGGCTACACCCTCGAGCGCATCGCAATCAAGGATGTCTCCCCATCGGCCTCGCAGGCCATCAAGGACGAGCAGGGCGGCCGCATGGCGTCCCGCATCTTCTCCTCCATCGCCTGGGACACCCGCAACAACGTCCTCAGCCCGAACAAGGGCAACCTCACCCAGCTCAGCACGGCCTTTTCCGGCGGTCCGTTGGGCGGTCAGACCGACACCTACAGCTTCGAGCTCAAGTCCTCCCAGTATTTCCCCGGTTTCCTCGACGGACACATCTTCGAAATGCACGCGGCCGCCGGCGTCACGGACAATCACGGCTCCAACCGCGTGCCCCTCTACGATCGCTGGTTCCTGGGCGGCCAGAACACCGTGCGCGGCTACCGCTTCCGCAAGGTCGGACCGCGCGACGACACCAATGAGTCCATTGGCGGCAAGACCTACTGGTTCGGTTCCGCCGAATACAGCATCCCCATCATGCGCCGCGTGCGGGCCGCCGCCTTCTATGACATTGGCATGGTCTATCAGGACGCCTACAGCCTCGACTCCGCCTACAAGTTCAAGAACACCGTGGGCACGACCGTTCACGACGACTCCAATTTCTACAATGACAATGTCGGCGTCGGCGTCCGGTTGCAGTTGCCGATCGGTCCGCTGCGCCTCGACTACGGCTTCCCGATCACCGGCGACGGCCGCAACGACGGCAGCGGCCGGTTCCAGTTCGGCGCCGGTTACAACCGTCAGTTCTGAATGGCGGGCGCCGGCCGGCCGTCAGACTTCCATCCCCATTCCTGAAACCATGATGACACTACGCACTGCATTGTTCTGCGCCTTGGCGCTCACCCTCTCTTTGGCCCCGGCCTCGCAGGCCCAGCAGGGGAAAATCGCCACGATTGATCTCAAGAAGGTCTTCGACAACTACTGGAAGCGCGTCCAGGCGGACAAGGAACTCAAGGAGCGGGCCAAGGGCTTTGACGAGGAATTGGCCAAGATGCGTGAAGAATTCCAGAAAGAGACCAAGGACCTGCCCGCCTTGGAAAAGGGCATCAAGGATCCATTGATCTCGGCACCCGAAAAGGAGAAGCGTCAGAAGGCCTTTGAGACCAGGATCATGAAGGCCAAGGAACTCGAACAGAGCATGATTCAGTTCAAGAACACTGCGGGAGCCACCCTTGACGAACTCGGTCGGCAAAGCCGCGGCAGCCTGCTCGATGAAATCCGGGACCATGTCCGCCGCAAGGCCAAGGCAGCGGGCGTCTCCCTGGTCATTGACACCGCCTCCGAAACCATCAACCAGACTCCCGTCATCCTGTTCAGCGACGGTTCCTACGACTGGACCGACGAGGTTCTCGCGACTCTCAACAACGACGCCCCCAAGGATATTCTGGAGCAGTTGAAGAAGTAGCGCGCCGCCTTCCTAACGCGGCAGCGAATCCAGAAAATCGATCTTCAGTTCGCGGCTCCGACGCCGCGCTTCGGGACTCAGGATCTGCTGAAGGAACTCATCCAGACGCCGACGGGTCTTCTCCATGGCCGCGCGACGGGACAACTCGTCCAGCGACGCATCCTGCTCGATCCGCTGACGCTCAAGCCGGGCCCATCCGCCTATCTCATACAGTGACATCGCCTTGCCCTCCTCCTCGCCGACCTTGGTCGCGAAATCCCTGGCCCCGCGATAGACGGGGTCGAGGTTGAATTCATATTCCCGATAACGCGCGTCCCCAAGGGTCCGGCGTATCTCGTCGGCCGCCTTGCGCTCCAGATCCTTGCGCGCGCTCGCGCTACCCGCATCCACTCCCGGATACTTCAATGCGATTTCGCGCTCTATTGGCTCCCGGATACGGAAGATGTCGACAAACTCATTGGAAGAGGCGTTGAACATCGCCAGGTCGCGCCGCATCGCGCGCGACAATTCCGAATACCGCAGTCGATAGGCCTCGAACTCCCTGGCGCTGAGCGCAGCCTGCAACGCCGCCCGCTCCTCCTCCCGCAACCGGGCGGCCGCCAGTCGGCCCGCCGCCTCCCCCGCCCCTGCCGTTGCGGAGACCGCCGCCGCGATTTTCTCCGCGTAGCGCCGTTCGATGTCGCGGATGATCCGCTTTTTCGCGGCAGGCATCGAGTCGAGAACCTTCCCGTAGAAGGGAACAAGTTCCGTGGACGCCCCCGGTTCCCGCCCCGCTCCAAGAAGTTCGGCCAGGCGTTTCGCTCGCTCGCGACGCAGTGCGTCCGCCTCCCGATCCATGAAGTCGCGCAGACGCTCGTCCGCATCCGGTTTCCACCATTCCAGATCCAGCCCCGAAACCGCATCGCCCCGCTCCTCCGACAGATAGCGGTCCAATCGGCCGGCCACAATGTCCCGAACCGTCTCCTCGGGATAGCCGGCCTCCCGCAAACGCGCGACCAGTTCCGGAAAGCCCAGCGACCCCGGACCTCCCCATGGGATCACCTTTGCCGCAGTCTCCCCCGCTTCCCTCGCGTCGGAAACCGACCCGCCCTCAGCGCTCCCCGGTTCCGCCGGAACGCCCTCCACAACAGGCGAATTGTTTGTGTTCACCTCCCGCTCCACGCGTTGTCTTCCAGACAAAAGCACGACCAGCAGGAAGAAGTTCAGGGCCAATGATCCTGTAACAAGCAATCGGAAACGCATGCCGGAGTATGCTCAGCGCCTCAGCAAGCGCGCAATTTCAAACTCCGAGTCCCGTCTCACAATGCAATTCGAGAAACTTTTCGCCCGGACCCGACGTTGAACTCCCAGCAATTCCGATCCAACGCAATGAAACGACTTTTCTGCCTTCTGGCCGTGGCTCCGCTCCTGGCCTGCAACCAACCCCAGCCAGCCGCCACCTCCGGTTCTTCGTCCACCTCCGCCGCCAAGATCGCGGAACTCGAGAACCGGATCAACACCCTGGAGACCATGATCCGCGCCTTGGATCGCCGCGACGACCGGATTGCCGACATGGCGGCCCAGACCGCGTCGCCCCGCCCGACATCGACGCCCTCCCGAAACCTCTCCGGTCAGGCCGACCAGCGGATCTCCGCCCTCGACTCCGACATCGCCAATCTCAACCGCCAACTCGCCACCATCACCGAACAACTCGGGGCCGCGGCCGAAGGAATGGAGGAATTGAATGACGGGCTCAAGGAAGTTCAAACGACCCTCGGCAACCACGAACAGGTCCTCGAACGCCTGATTTCGGGAAATTGACCAGGGATGCCGATCTTCATGGGGAGCAGTCGGGCATGGGCTCGAGACCACTCCCTCACTCCGCCACTCCCTCACTCCGCTCCCATTCCCGGACACGCATTTTTCCATCGCCCAGAAACGCGCTGTCCAGCCACGCGTCGAGGAATGCCGTCCCGAACGACTCCGCTCCGTCCCGGCACACCCGGTAATAGTCTCGATTCGGCGTCAGGGTCCGGTCGAGCCTCAGCTCCCCTCCCGGAGTCCCCTCCACACAACTCAGAACCCAGGCGGACTGGATCTCAGACTCGTTCCAGTTCCTGAAGGCAATCCTCGCGAGGCTGTAATCGGATTCCCGGTCGCGCAGGGCAGGCAGATGTTCCAGCGGCGTTTCGATGACAACGCCGTTGAAACAATCTCCCGGATTGCCGGTCAACCGCAGGTTCAACAGGGCCAGCGCATCAGGAGTGTCTGGGCCCTGGTAGCGGGAATTCGCCGGGTCCATCCGATAGTCAAAGACACGGAGCGCCCCATAGGCGATCACGGGGAGAGCCCTCCTCGCGATTTCCTCCGTCACTGTCACGGCGGCAGAGTTCGCGTTCACCAGGCTTCCATAGCCGATCAATCGCAACCGGTCGCGGCCCTCCTCCGCCAGTTTCTCTTCCAGGCCCTCCCACGGATGCGCCAACAGCGGCTCCTGTGAAAGCTCCCTGACCCGCCGGGCCAACCCCGAATCCGGGGAGTTGCCGCCTTCGGCGCTCACGTCCACGTCGCCCTCAATCCCCTTCCTTGGCCCCCGCGGCGTCGCCTCCCTTTTTCTCTGCGTCGTCATCTGAGGCGGCGGTCTTGGCGACAAACCGGATATCGCGGAACATCGCCCCCGAGTTGCCCCAGCAGAACAACGCTACAGTTCCCTGTTTGTGGCGCGCGTCCAATGTCGCAAACTCCCGTTCTCCATCCACATGCACCTCGATTCTCGGCCCCTCCATCACGATCTTCACCGCATACCAACGCCGCGTCTCGAAACCTCTCCGGTTCGACTCCAGCGCTTCATAGGTGAATCCCTCCTTGGCGGCCAGGGTCCGGTAACGCCGCTGCCCGTCCATATACCAAAGATAGTATTTGTCCGGCGCATTCCAACGGAACGCCGCGCCAATCCCGTCGTCATCCGTGGCGTAGACATCAAAGGAAAGCTCCCCATCCGCAAATGACGCGCCGGCCTGATAAACGAACATGGTCCCCTCGCGCTCAACCGTCGGATCCGGCTTCAGGGCCTTCTTGTTGTTCACGATGGTATTCTCCGTCTGCTTCACAATCCCTTCGGAGATGTACCACAATGACGGCGGACTCGCCGCCGGCGCATCCACCGACGCCCAGTCCCTCAATCCCAGGCGCAACCTCCCCTCAGAGTCGGCCGCGCAGACGCCGCTCGCAAAGGCCAGAAAGCAGAGCGCCAGCGCACATTGACAGGGAAATGTCTTCTTCATGGACATGGACGTTAGGAACTTTGACTGCGGTTGACCATGAATTCTTTCCTGAGCTTGTCCAGTATCCGAATTCGCGCCTCGCCGGAACCCTCTGCAGCTCATGCCCCACAAGGGCGCGCCAATGCCCCCGATTCAGACCCCCGCCCCGGTCCGGGAAACGCCGGACGCATCGGATTTCCTTCGACGGAAGGCGCCAACTCACCCAACCTCCGCGCATGCAGTCTCCGCCGGCAAAGCAAATCCGCGACGCCGTCCGCTCGCTCGCCAACGCCGAAATCGCCGCTCATTCCCGGAGGTTCTTCAGGACCGCCCCCGGTGAATACGGGGCCGGCGACCATTTCCTGGGAATCCGGTTCCCGGAACTGCGGCGCATCGCCAGAACTTTCCGGAAAGCCTCCCTGGGCGTGATCGCCGGATTTCTCAAATCCCGGTGGCACGAGGAGCGCCTGCTCGCCGTCATCATGCTCGTCGAGCAGTTTGAACGCGGCGACGATCGGCGCCGCGAAGCGATCTACACGCTCTATTGCGATCACCTGCGCTTCATCAACAACTGGGATATTGTCGATGCCTCAGCCCCACGAATCGTCGGCCCCTACCTGGAAAAGCGCGATCGCTCCCGGCTTCTGGCATGGGCCAGATCTCCCGATCTCTGGGAGCGGAGAATCGCCATCATGGCCGCCTTCCACTTCATCCGCCTGGGAGATTTCACCGACACTTTGGCCCTCGCGAAGTTGCTCCTCCACGATTCCGAAGACCTGATCCACAAGGCCGTCGGTTGGATGCTGCGCGAAGTGGGCAACCGGGACCGGGCTGTCGAGGAGGCCTTCCTCGACAAGCGTGCGGACGAGATGCCTCGGACCATGTTGCGCTACGCCATCGAGAAGTTCCCCGAAGCGGAGCGGAAAGCCTGGCTTTCCCGCCGATCCATCCGTCAATGAGCCTCCCCGCCGCCCTTTCCCGGGCAATACTGCCGCCCCCAGCGAAAAGGCCACACGCACAACCTGGCGACAATGGCGCCACACCGACTCGCCCATCCCGCCATCCAATGCCATGCCGACCAGTTCATGGCCCCCACGCTATATCCGAAGTCAACCTCCCGCAACCCCGCCGCCTCAGTCTGAGAATTGAATTGTCGCCCGCCGGAAATCCCCCACACTGCCCACTTATCGATTGGCATCCGCCGTAAGCCGGAAACAACGCAAGAACCTCACATTCAGCGACTGTTCATGAAACGACACCTCACCAAACTCCTCACACTTGCCGGAGCTGTTGCCTTTGCCTCCGGAGTTCAGGCCGAAGTCTCCCTGCCCAACATCTTCGGCGATCACATGGTCCTCCAACGCGGTCAACAAAACCCCGTCTGGGGCTGGGCCGACAAGGGTGAAAAGGTCACCGTCACCATCGGCGACCAGTCCCACTCCGCCACCGCCAATGACAAGGGCGAATGGCGGGTGAAGCTCGCCCCCATGAAAGTCGGCAAGCCCCTCACCCTGACCGTCAAGGGCAGGAACACCTTCAAATTCACGGACGTGCTCGTCGGCGAGGTCTGGATCTGCTCCGGCCAGTCGAACATGGCCTGGTCCGTCGGCCAGGCGGACGACGCCGACCTTGAAGTCATGACCGCCAAACAGCCGAACATCCGGATCATCTCCGTCCCCCAGGTCGGCACGCAGGAAGCGCAGGACAACTTCAAAGGCAAATGGGAACGCTGCTCGCCGCAGAACATCGGCTCCTTCTCCGCCGTCGGCTATTTCTTCGGCCGGCAACTCCACCAGACCCTCGACATTCCCATCGGCCTCATCGACAACGCCTGGGGAGGCTCCGCCGCGGAAGCCTGGATCCGGCGCGATGTGCTGGAGGCCGACAAGCGCTACGCCGAACTGCTTGACCGCTGGAAGCAGACCGAAAAGACCTACGACCACAAGAAGGCCGTCGAGGCTTGGAAGGCCCGCGTGAAGAAATGGGAGGAAGGCGGCAAGAAAGGCGGCAAGCCCCGCGCCCCGCGCGATCCCCTCACCGGCAACCACCGCCCCGCCAACATCTACAACGGCGTTCTGCATCCCACGATCGGCTATGGCATCCGCGGCGCCATCTGGTACCAGGGTGAATCCAACGCCGGCCGCGCCTACCAATATCGTCATCTCTTCCCCCTCATGATCCAACACTGGCGCGATGAATGGAAACAGGGCGACTTCCCCTTCTACTTCGTCCAACTCGCCGACTTCCACGGCGAGGTCGAACAACCCGGCGGCAGTTCCTGGGCGGAACTGCGGGAGGCCCAGACCATGACGCTCTCCAAGCTCAAGAACACCGGCCAGGCCGTGATCATCGACATCGGCGAGGGGCGCGACATCCATCCCCGCAACAAGCAGATCGTCGGCAAACGCCTCGCCCGCTGGGCCCTCGCGAAGGACTACGGAATCGACGTCGTCCACCAGAGCCCGACCTACAAGTCCATGGAGGTCAAGGGAGGCAAGGCCACGCTCGCCTTCGATCACGTCGGCAAGGGGTTGTATTCCTTCGATGTCGTCAATCCGGTCGGTTTCGCAATCGCCGGCAAGGATCAGAAGTTTGTGTGGGCCGAGGCGCGCATCATCGGCAAGGACAAGGTCCAGGTCTGGAGTGACAAGGTGAAGGAGCCGGTCGCCGTCCGCTACGGCTGGGCCGAGAACCCGGTCGTCACCCTCTACAGCCGCGACGGACTGCCCGCCACCCCGTTCCGCACGGACGACTGGCCCGGCGTGACGATCAACAGCCACAAGTAGGCGATCATTCTCTCAGAAAAACCCGGCGCCGACTGCCTGTCGCGCCGGGTTTCTTTTTTTGGGGCCGCGCCCGTGCGAACCCGACTTGCAACACACGCAAGGCGGGGGTGTTTGGCGAAACACCATCGCCAACAAGACAGCCACAATCCCTCGCCACAATGAGGTGAAGAATCCAACGGCTTGGGCCATCTGCAGACAATTGGAGATCCCGAAGCCCCGATGTCCCAACAACTCAGGCGCGCGGACTTCGTCGCGCACCTTTCTTGCCCAACATCCGCACAATCTTTTGAATCCACGCCCCGGCAGTTGTCGTCGGCCTGATCGTCGGTTTAGGGTGTTTCCGCATGAGCGAAACAGAACCCGACAAGACCCCGGATGAAAGCGAAAGCGCAGACGTCAAGCTGTTCACCGCCTTCGCGGCCCTGGCCATCGTCGGCGTGCTTGCTTCCCTGATCTTCTTGCTGAGTTCGCCGCCCGAAGGCGAACAGACCGCCCCGCCCGCCGATTACACCACCCTGAAGCTCGGCGACTTCACTTTCACCGAGCGCTCCGGCCGCCTCGTCCCGCGCTCCGAACTGGAGGGCAAGATCCTGGTCGTCGGCTTCGTGTTCACCAGCTGCGGCGTCGATTGCCTGATCGCCAGCGAGACCATGGCGCAGTTTCAATCGAAACTCGGCGAGCGCGAGGACGTGCAACTCGTCTCCCTCACCATCGATCCCGGCACCGACAATCCCGAGGTCCTCAAGAAATTCGCCGAGAAATACGAGGCCGACAGGAACCGCTGGCTGTTCCTCACCGGCGACAACGACGACATCATGGACACCCTCAAGACCAGCTTCGTCGCGGCGGACGAACAGGACGGCATGGTCGTGCCGGTCCACCTCCCCTCCGGCCGCCTGCCGCTGGTCAGCCGCATCTACCTCCTGGACCGCGAAGGACGCATCCGCGAGTCCTACGACGCGCGCAAACAGACCACCCCCGCCGCCATCGTCGCCGACCTGGACAAGCTGAACCAGGAACAACCCGCCCCGCCCGACCTCACCGAGCGCCAACCGACCCACAAAACCTACGCCACCCGCGGCGTCATCATGGAGATCCAACCCGACCGCAAAAAGGCGACCATCCGCCATGAGAAGATCCCCAGCTACATGCAGGCCATGACCATGCACCTGAACGTTCAGGACACGAACGAGCTCAACGACCTCGCCCCCGGCGATGAAATCACCTTCAAGTTGTCCGTTTCCGACAACACGCATTGGATCCACGAACTGAAGCCGACCGGCCGCCGCGAGAACGTCGCCGCCAAGTCGGGGGATGAACCAGCCCCGAAAACCGAACCGGAGCCCGATCCCTCCGACCAGATCCCGCCCTTCACCGACTTCGAGTTCCTCGCCGAGACCGGCAAGCCCTTACGCTTCTCCGACTACGAGGGCAAGGCCGTCGCCTTCACCTTTATCTTCACCCGCTGCCCCCTGCCTGACTACTGCCCCCGCATGAGCAACCGCTTCAGCGAAACCCGCAAGCTCCTCCGCGAAGCCGGGGACAACCCGCAGAACTGGCAGTTCCTTTCCATCTCCTTCGATCCCGAGAACGACACGCCCGAAGTCCTGAAGAACTACGCCGGCCACTACCGCAACCAGGACGACGACCGCTGGCTCTTCGCCGTCGCGTCCAAGGAGACCTTGGACAAGCTCGCGCCCATGTGCGACCTGCAGTTCGCCCAGGAAAACGGAACCATCGCCCACAACCTCCGCACCATCGTCCTCGACAGCAGACGCCGCGTCTATCGCGTCCTCGGCGGCAACGAATGGACGGCTAAGGAACTGGCAAAATCGATGAAGGAAGCGGCGGAGAAGTAGCCCGCAGAATCGAATGCCTGCATGATTGAGAAGGCCCCGGCGCCACCCTCAGCGAACGAAATCCGGCGCGCCGGACTCGCGTCATCCCGTTCGGAGTTCCGCCTTCAGGCGGTTTCGACCTTCGGTGCGCAGGGGCGCCCCAACCGCGTAAACGCGGAACTCCAAACGGCATTGCCCCGCCCCATTCAAAGGCCGACGGTGTCATGGAGCCATTCTCACCGCCCCTCCCTGGGCTCGCATTCATTGGATTGCCGGATTCGGTGGTTCCCAGCGTCTCACGCCTTCCACCAACCGGCTATCATCGGGTCACCTCGTTTGGAGTTCTACATTCGACGGTCGAAGTACAAGAACACACGCTCCACCACCGTACGAACTCCGAAACTCGAAATGTAGACCGCAATGAAGGCCGCGCAGCCCCAATACCACGTCAGAACAATTCCGGTTCCAAGTCCACACAGCAGAGCTGCCAAAGACCAAATCATTCCGGCCGTCATCTGTCCCCCCATTGTACTCCCGTAGCCCTTGGAATAATCGAGCCGCTGGTAGAGAATTGCACCTATCAGGGCGAGTCCCGCAAGAACATTCAGAATGACTCCAACCGGCTCCATTTCCATCCAATTTGATCGAACTCACGTTCGATTCTACAGGGTTTACGCAAACACCTCATCCACCACCCGCGCCTCGGCGACGCCGGTGATCTTCTCATGCAGTCCGCTGCGTTCGAAGGTGGTGCGCATGGCGTCGAGCCCCAACGAATGCAGGATCGTGGCGTGGAAGTCGTGAACGCTGATCGGGTCCTCCACAACCTTGTGGCCGACTTCGTCGGTCTCGCCGATGCGGAAGCCGGGCTTCATGCCGCCGCCGGCCATCCATGAGCTGAACGCCTGCATGTTGTGATCGCGGCCGGTGTAGGTCGTGCCCATGCGTTGCGAGGTCGGCGTGCGACCGAATTCCCCGCCCCAGACAACCAGGGTTTCCTCCAGCAGGCCGCGCTGCTTCAGGTCCCGGATCAAGGCCGCCACCGGCTGGTCCGTGCGCGCGCTGGCGGACAAGAGTGTTCCCTCGAGGTTCGAGTGATTATCCCAGGGTTGATCCTCCAGAAAGACCTGCACGAAACGCACGCCGCGCTCCACCAGTCGCCGCGCCAGCAGGCAGCGTTTGCCGTAGGAATCCGTGTATCTGCCGCCGATGCCGTAGTCGCGCTTGGTCGCCTCGTTCTCCTTCGAAAGATCCAGCACGTCGTCCGCGTAGAGCTGCATGCGCGCCGCGAGGCTGTAGGAATCGATCCGGGCGTCGAGTTCCAGATACCCCGGCCGCTTGTCGCGATGCCGGTGATCCATGGCGACCAGCAGTTCGCGCGCGGCCTTGGACACGGCCGAGGGTTGCTCGTATTCCGGGGTCAGGTTCAGGATCGGCGTCCCCTTCGTGCGAAAGCGCGTCCCCTGATACAGCGGCGGCAGAAAGGCCGAGGTCCAGTTGCGCACGCCGTTCTTGGGCAGCCCCTTGGGATCGTCGAGCACGACGTAGGCCGGGAGGTTCTGGTTCTCCGAGCCCAGCCCGTAAACCGCCCAGGAACCCAGCGATGGATAGCCCATGAACAGCCGCCCGGTGTGAATCTTGTAGAGCGCATTGTCGTGGTTCGGATGATCCGTCCACATCGAGTGTATGAAGCAGAGCTCATCCGCGACCGTGGACAGATGCGGCATGGCATCGGACATCCAGGTCCCGGACTGGCCGTGGCGGGCAAACTTGAAGGGCGTCCCCATCAGCGCGCCGATGTCGTTCGTCCCCTGATTGCCGAGTTCATCCAGCCTGCCCCCGAAAGTCTTGCCGGCCATCTTCTCCAATGTCGGCTTGGGATCAAAGAGGTCCATCTGGCTCGGTCCGCCGTTCATGAACAGATGAATGACGGATTTCGCCCGCGGCCGATGGTGCGGCTTCTTGGCCGCCAGATCGAAGCGAACTTTCTGAGACGTGGGTTCGCCGGATTCCGCGCGCGCGCCGGTCAGTCCGTCATTGCGAAACAGATGCCACAAGGCCGCGCCGTAGATCCCGTCAGTCATGCGGCCGAAGAAGTTTCGGCGGGTCACAGAGCGCTCGGTCTGTTCGGAACGGTTCATTCTGGCAGTCGATTCACGCCCAACGGCAATATCCGGAAGTTCATGGTTTCAGGCCTGAAAGGCCGAGACAACATAGCCCAAGGCAGCGCCCTGGGTGCAACAAGGAAAAAGGAACAAGCCCTGAAGGGGCGCGACAATCGCACGACCAATGGGCGGCAAGAGATTGTCCCGCCCCTACAGGGCTCACCGCCCTCTCGCAAAGAACCCAGGGCTCCGCCCTGGGCTTTGTTGTCTCGCCCCTTCGGGGCTGTCGAACGACGGCGCTTCCGATGACGGCCGATGATGCTTCGCGCTGTGGATGTGAACGATCCGCTCATTGCTCAATCCACATAAACAAACTCGGCTGAATTCAGCAAGGCGTGGCAGAAGGCGGTCAGGGCCTGCGCCTTCGCGTAGGATTCACTTTCACCGGCATTCCGAAACTCCGCCGTCATCCCCTTCACCGCTTTTTTCGCCCGTGTCAATTCCCCGCTCCTCGGCTCCCGGCTCAAAGCCGCCCAATGAGCCAGCTTCACCGCTCCTTCAATGTCTTCAGCGGCATCGGCCAGCAACCTTTCCGCGAGCGATTCCGCCAATTCATACACCCGCCGGTTGTTCGACAGCATCAGGGCCTGCAGCGACACGGTGGATACCGACCGCTGCACACAATTCGGCCCCATTTCCGGATAATCGAAGGTGTCCAACAACGACGGCAGCTCCGTCCGCCGATAACGCAGGTAAATGCTGCGCCGCCAGCCGTTCGCCGAAGGCTCCGCCATGATCAGGCCGTCTTCGCGCACTGACACGGGATCCGAGGCTCCAAACATGCGATCGTCCAGCCGGCCGGACACAAACAACAACGAATCGCGCAATGCCTCCGCATTCAGGCGCCGCATCGACATGCGCGACAGCAGGCGATTCTCCGGATCGACGAGATCCACCTCGGGATCGATCTCACTGACCTGCCGGTAGGTCCGCGAATTCATCAGCATCCTGTGCAACTCCTTCACGCTCCAGCCACGCGCGACGAAGTCATTCGCCAGCCAGTCCAACAACTCCGGATGCGAAGGGCGTTCGCCCTGCCGACCGAAGTTCTCCAGCGTCTTCACCAATCCGACTCCGAAATGCTCCTTCCAGACCCGGTTTACAAACACGCGCGCGGTCAGCGGATGATCCGGGCTGGTCAGCCACCTAGCAAACGCCAGACGCCGCCCGGTCGAAGGGGCCCCCTTCCAGGGCGGTGAATACTCGAACGGCGTCCGACCGTCTGTCAGCGCCGAGAGGACACCAGGACCAACCAAACGCCCGGGCCGATTATGCTCGCCGCGTTTCAGGATGTAGGTGGGCGACGGCTCGCCGCGATCCCATACCGCGCGCACCGTCAATGGCGGCGGCATTTCCCTACGCAACTCCTTCAGGCGCGCGTCCATTTCATCCAGTTGCTCAGCCAATTCCGGCCGCATCTCGCGCAGTTGCGCCTCGGTCGGTTTGAGAAAGGTCTCATACCTCGCCAACAATTCCTCCTGCCGCAGTGTGAGCCGCCCCTGCGTGACCTTTTGCGCCGCGACGAACTCTTCATACAACTCATCGCTCAAAGTCGGACGCCGTTCCTTGAAATACCTCGCCTGCAACGAACTCACCGCCCTGCGCCGTTTCGATTCCAGCGACTTGATCTCCTTGCCAACCGTCGCCGAGGCGGCCGAATAACGCTTCTTTTCCTCCGGCGTCGCCAGGGTGAGTTTCCGTGTCTTCCAGCTCAGCCAGTCGTGTTCGTCAAAGGCGCCCTGGAACACGGCCTTGAGGCGGTAGTAGTCGCGCAGCGGGATCGGATCGTACTTGTGTCCATGGCAACGCGCGCATTCCAGCGTCAGCCCCATTACGCCGGAACCGACCACATTGATGGCGTCGGCAATCACTCCCAGGCGCTCGGGAACGAAGTTCATGGTGCGCGAACCGGTTTGGTCAATGCCCATGCGAAGGAACCCGGTGGCCACCAGGTTGTCCACAATCTCCGTCGTGACGCCTTCCGGATCGTTGTAATCAGCCAGTTCGTCGCCGGCGATCTGTTCGAGCAGGAAACGATCGTAGGGTTTGTCGTTGTTGAAGGCCCGGATCACGTAGTCGCGATATTTCCATTCCACCTCCCGGATCGTGTCCGCTGAAATGCCGCCCTCAGAACTGGCGTACCCCGCGAGATCCAGCCAATACCGCCCCCAGCGTTCTCCATAACGCGGCGAGGCCAACAGATGATCCACCAACTCCTCGAACCAACGTTCGCTTTGGTTGCCCATCCAACGATCCAGCTCATCGACGCCCGGCGGCAGACCGGTCAGATCGAACCATGCCCGGCGAATCAGCGTCCGCCGATCCGCCTCACGCGAGAATGAAAGCCCCCTCTCCTTCAATCGTCGTCCGATGAAGGCGTCGATGGGATTGCCGCCTCGACCTTCCGCCCCCATCGGCGGCCGGATCTTTTTCGGCGGTTGAAAGGCCCAATGCTCGCGATCCGCGTCCGTGACCAGGACATCCATGGCCCCGGTGGCCACATCCGGCCGGATGTCCTTTTCCGGCGCGCCGGCGGCAATCCATTCGCGCAGGGTCTCCACCTCTTCGCTCGTCGGTTTCCGCACAAAGTACTTCAGCAGCAGTTGCAATGGCGGACATTCCCCGGATTTGATGCGTTGAATCATCAGGCTTCCGTCCGGGTCGCCGGGAATCATGGCCGGGCCGCTCTTGCCCCCCTTCAACATCGCCGCCTTGGTCCGCAAATCGAGCCCGCCGTCCTTGCGTCGCGCTCCATGACAGACCGTGCAGCGCAGCAGCAGGATCGGCGTCACGTCATGCTGATGCGGCGGCTCCTGCGCGATGACCGGAGGCCGCTCAAACCTCGCCCCCGACTTGATCCAACGGCCGATCGTCTCGATCTCCTCGTCGGCCAAACGCGGTCTCTCCCGAGGCATCTCGCCATGATGAACCAGTTGATAGAGCGGACTGCGCTTCGGATCGCCGGCCTGGAAGATATCGCCCGACTCCCCGCCGCGCACGACGCCCTCGGCTGTGGTCAGATCCAGGTTCGCCTTGCGCGCCTGCGGGTTGTGGCATTCGACGCAATGCCGCTCGAACAACGGACGTATCGAGGATTCGTAGAAGTGGTCTTCCGAAGCCGCAAACGAGACCTCACCCAGTCCCACGAAGACGCAGGCTGCGGCAACTGCAAGAAGATGTCGAATCCGGTGAAATCGCATCAATCGATGGCTCCAGAGTAAATCGGATCGCTGGCCGGGACTCAATGGAGAAAACGGGAACGATCCATGAAAGACGGACGCTCAACTTCAAACATCAAACTCCGAACGAAGGAATCCGCGCGAAGCGCGCAAACCCCAGTTTCAAGTTCAGAGTTGGACGTTGAAAGTTTGACGTTCGCCTTCAGTCCTCGCCCGTCCTACGCGTCCAGCCCCAGCAATCCCAGACTGTCCCGATGGATCATCGCGTTGATCTGATCCACATCCAGCCGCGGCAGCGCCGTTCCCTGAAGCATGTTGTTCAGATTGCGCAGCCCCTCGATCGAGGCGTTCACGTCGGTGAAGGGATAATCCGTGCCGAACAGCAGTTTGTCCCAGACGCCGTATTCCTGGACGAGCATCAGGCTCTGGTACAGTTGAAAGGGCCGGTAATGCAGGGCGCTGACATCGGCGTAGACATTCGGGTGCTTCCGGATCGTCGCGATGCAGTCGCCCTCGTAAGGATGTCCCAGATGCGCCAGGATGATCTTCACCTCCGGATACTTCAACGCGACCGGTTCAATCAAACGCGGCTGGGTGTGCTTCAACAGCGCCTGGCTGATAAACGTGGTTCCCGTGTGCAGCAACACCGGCAGGCCGTGCTTTTGAGCATAGGCCCACAAAGGATCGAGCCGATCTTCATCCGGGCTGAACCCCGCATACATCGGCAGCAGTTTGATCCCGCGCAGCCCCAGTTCCTGATGCCCGTGTTCCAGTTCATCCAGCCAGCCGTCTTGCATGGGATCGACAGACAGGAATCCAATCAACCTTTCCGGATCCTGCGCGACATATTCGGCGACATAACGATCGTCCACCCACATGCCGCTGAGCCTCGCCTTGCCGCCAAACACAATCGTGCGCAGATCGGTCAGGGTGGGATCCGGCGCGGCGGCGCGATAGGCTTCCAAGGTGACGGTCAGATCAACCGGCTGCCCGGCCCGCGCGCGTTGCGCCTGAGCCAGAAAATCCTCCCCGAAATGATCCGGGAATTTCCAGGTATGACTGTGGACATCGACGATCATCGTTGGCGTGTGATGGGGACAAGCTTGAGAGCCTTGGGGCGAAGCTCCAAATCCCAAGCTCCAAGTTCCAACTCGTCGCGCCGAAGCGGAGCCCAGGCGGAAGAAACACCAGGCTCAGGAATCTGAGGACGCGCCGCGCGCCAGCGCCATGGAGTGCGGCGGCTCGACGCCGCCTTGCAGCGCTTCCGATTTTGATGAGCCAGACTCTGCTCCAGAGCCAAAGTCACGCCGCAACCCTTCGCCCGGGAACTCCCGCGCCCGTTGTCATGCCGCAGGAAAAGCGGCGTCAAGCCGCCGCACTCCATGGCGCTTCGCGCGGCGTCTCGTCGAATCGTCGGACTTCCATTCAAAACCGGCGCCGCGCTCTGGAACTTGGAGCTTCTTTGGAGCTTGGGATTTGGAGCTTGGGGCTTCTCTCTCACCCCGCCGCCTCCATCAATCGATCGAACGCCGCGTCCACCGTCGACCTTGTTTCGTCGTCCAACCGGAACCCCACCGGACCGCGCACGATCTCATTCCTGAAGATGCCCTGACGCACAAGCAGATGTTTTTCCACCGCCAGAAAGGCGTCGAGGCTCTTCTGCAGGCCGACCAATTCCGACAAGGGCTCGTGGATTGCGGCAGCCTGGGCGTCGTCGCCTGATTCCAAGGCCCGCCAAAGCGGAACCAGGGCCTTGATCAGGTCCGCGCCGGGAATCGTCCCGGCCACGCCCCGCTTGTAGGAATCGACCAACGCAATGCCGCCCGTTCCTTCGAAGACCGCGGCCGCACCTCCGGTGGCTTCGTGAAGCTCCGTCAATCTCGGACCGATCGGCTCCGCCTCCGGTTTGTACATCACGCGCTCGGGACCGAATTCACCGAGCAGGTCCGCCTGCATTTCGATCGACATCGGTCGTCCCACATAGCCGCTGGCGTCCTGCACGATGACCGGAATCTCAATCGCCTCAATCAACCGGCTGTAGTAGTCGAACAACTCCGCTTCAGGCAACGCCACTGCCACCGGCGGTATCGCCATGACCGCGGCCGCGCCCACCGTCTGCGCATGACGCGCGTGACGAATGGTCACCGCCGTCGATTCGGCGCCGACGCTGATGATGGAAGTCCCTCGTCCTTTGGCGAGTCCACAGGCCCGCTTCGCCAACTCATCCCGCTCCTCGCTGGACAGCCGCAACACCTCGGAGACCATCGCGAGAACGATCCCGTCGGATCCTTGTTCAAACAACCAGTCGATCTCGCGCTCCAAGGTCGCGTAATCGATCGTCTGGTCCTCGAAGTAGGGGGTCTGAAACACCGGCAGGACTCCGCGGACCTTGTTCGCGGAATCCGGATCGTTCATCAGCTGAAGACGTTTCGACGGGCGGCCTACTTGATCTTCACGCCGGCGCGCTTCATCTCGGCGATGGCCTCCGCCTCGGTTTTTTCATCCAAGGCGCGACAACCGCCCAACAGCACGGTCGTGCCAAACCCGGCCTTGACCAGATCCAAAGCCGTGAATTTGACCGTATAGTCGGTGGCCAACCCCACCAGATGCACGTCCTTCACCTTGTGCTCCTTCAGGTAGTCCTCCAAGCCGGTCGCGCGTCCGAAATCGTTGTCATACAATCCGCTGTAGCTGTCGATGCGCGGATTCACGCCCTTTTCAAAGACCTGCTCGATCTTGTCGGTCTCCAGGCCCTTCGCGTAATCCGCGCCCTCGGTGTCCTGCACGCAATGATCCGGCCAGACGACCTGTGAGGTCTCCGCCAACTCAACACGATCGCCCGGATGACACCCCGGATGCGCCGAGACAAAACTGCAATGCTTCGGCGGGTGCCAGTCCTTCGTGGCCACAATGCTCTTATACTTGTCCTGAATGCCGTTGATGAAGGGAACCACCTCGTCGCCCTTCGGCACCGGCAGCGCGCCGCCCGGCACAAAGTCGTTCTGCACGTCGAGAATGATGAGAGTCGGTTTGCTGAAAAGGCCCATGTCTGTCGGTCTGTTGGTTCTCGGTTTCCGTCAGGCGTTAGAAATAGAAGTTTCGCGGACCGGAGTCAAAGGAGTTTGAAGTTTGAAGTTTGAAGTTGAACGTTGCGCGTTCAACGCCCGCCTCTGGATCGGATGCCCGGCCCACCTTCGCTCTCTGAGCTTCGACGCGGCAGCCTTCGCCCTCCACTTCGTTCCCTGGTCAGTGGACGTTCCCGCTTTTCAGAGCCTCTTCTTCGCGAACGCCCTCCCCGACGGCGATTTCAGATACTTCTCGAAAGAGATTGCCCGTTCCTCACTGTCGAATGCAATCGCCGTTTTGATTCTCCATGGCCGCGCTTTCCTGGTGTGAGGCACACTTCCGGAATTGTGCTTCTTCAGACGGGCACGCAGATCCTTGGTAGATCCTGTGTAATGACACGATGGGATTGCCTCCGACTTTAAGATGTAGACATACCAGAAATCCGTCATCCTCCTCACCTTGTTGGCTGGCTTGCCGAGCCGTCTTGTCGCGTCGTAGCTATGCGAAAACGGAAGCCCGGCTGTGGATCGGATGCCCGGCCCGCCTTCGCTCTCTGAGCTTCGACGCGGCAGCCTTCGCCCTCCACTTCGTTCCGGGCGAAGGCTGGTGGAGCCGAGGGGAGTCGAACCCCTGACCCCTTGAATGCCATTCAAGTGCTCTACCAACTGAGCTACGACCCCAATGCCATTCGCCGGTGCGAGCGCGGGAAACTACGAAAACCCGGACCGCCTGTC
Organism: Verrucomicrobiales bacterium; assembly: GCA_038126035.1. Taxonomy (GTDB): domain Bacteria; phylum Verrucomicrobiota; class Verrucomicrobiia; order Limisphaerales; family JAYPEY01; genus JAYPEY01. The sequence continues at coordinate 20,381 of JAYPEY010000037.1, forward strand.
AAAAATTTTTCCAGAAATTCAACATCAGAGCCCGAGAATCTTCCGCCCCTCCGCAGTAATCATCGACTGATGCCATGGCGGATCCCACACGATGTCCACATAGGCCTCCGCCACGCCGGGCAGGAGAAGCAGCTTGCTCTGGGCGTCGCCCGCAATCGAGGGCCCCATGCCGCAACCGGGCGCGGTCAGCGTCATTTTGACCATGACCTTGGCTCCGCCGGAGGGAAGATTCTCGATCACCATGTCATAAACCAGTCCCAGATCCACGATGTTGACCGGAATCTCGGGATCGAAACAGGTCTTCAAGGTCTCCCACACCTGACGTTCATCCAACGGGCCATCCCCCGCCCCGCTTTCCGGAGCTTCCGGCGGTTCGAGTCCCAGCGCATCCGCGTCCTTTCCCGCGATGGAGAAAAGGCCCTCCATCGTCCGCACGGTAAACGCCCCGCCGAGCGTCTGGGTGATATCGACCGATTCGCCCTTGTTCAGGATCGCCGTTTCGCCGATCGGAATCCGGACGGCCTCGACATTGCGACTCAGATCGACTGTCTTCACGTTCTGCATAAGCGGACAATACGGCGCCCGAGGTCCGCGATGAAGTGTGAAGTTGCCGCAATCCGAATCGTGACAAAACCGCGCGCTTCCCCAAAATGCCTTGGATGCAATTCGATTTCTTTTGGCGCTTGTTTCCCGACGGGGCGTTCAGGAAACCTGCCATGATTCTGGCGCTCATCCTTGCGTCGCCCCCGCTCCTGCACGCCGCCCCGACCCTGAAACTTGAGACCACCGACGCCAACACAGGTCGTCCACTGCCCGCCCGTTTCTCCCTGGAAGTCAACGGCGTGCCCTTTCAACCGGACGACATCGGCCCGCACGGCGTCCGGTTTCTTTCCTTGCACGACAGCAAGAAACAGTTCCGCGCGATCACCTATACGCGGGGCACATTTCCCGTGGAAATCCGGCTTCCGGAAGCAGCCCGGGAGGTGACCGTGCACGTGACCAAGGGTTTCGAGTTCTTCCCAATGTCGAAGAAGATCCGGGTCTCCGATTACTCCAAGCCATCGGAAATGCGCGTCAACATCCCCCTGCAACGCTGGTCGAGCCTGCCCCTGAAGGGTTGGGCGTCATCCGACCCGCATCTGCACTACGACCGGTTCAGTCGCGCCGCCAACATCGACTGGTTTGTCATGATGGCCGGCGACGATCTGGAATCCATCCACTTCATGATGCTCAAGGGCGGCAAGGTCCCCGGCGAATGGGGGACCCAATACGGCTACGGTAAACAGGGTGAAGCCCGGGAAGGCACGCGCCTCATCACCGCCGGCGAGGAATACCGCGACTCCGCGCAGGGGCATATCAACCTGCTCGGCATCGGAAAAATCATTCCGCCCATCATGGCTGGTCGCAGCGGCATTCCCAACTACCCCTTCCTTCGCGACGTGTTTCTTGAGACGCGCAAGCTGGACGGCATCGGCGGCATCGCGCATGGCGGAGCGCTTGGAACCAAGACCACAGCCGCGCTCGATGTCATCCTCGGCTCCGCCGACTTCATCGAGATCGCCAACACCCATCTCTACGTCCCCGGACTCTGGTATCGCCTGATGAACGCCGGCTTCTTCATCCCGCCCGCCGGGGGCACCGACCTCCCAAATTATCCGGCGCGCGACCCCTGGCAGCCCTTCCTCGGGGAAATGCGCACCTACGCCAGGGTCGATGCCCATCACGACTTTGCCGCCTGGAAGAAGGCTCTCAAGAAAGGCCGTGTCTTCGTCACCAGCGGCCCCATGGTCTCCTTCAAGGTCAACGGGACAGACATCGGCGGCACCCTTGAATTCCCACTCGAGGGCGGCGAGGTCGAAATCGACGCCGTGCTCAAGTCGCCGATCCCGCTCAAGGAAATGGAGATCATCCGCAACGGCCTGCCCATGCCCGGCAAAATCGTGAAGAAGAACCTCGGCGGCGTCCATCATTGGCGGATCAAGACGAGGGTGAAGGTTTCGGAAAGCTGCTGGTTCGCCCTGCGCGGCAAAGGCTCGCCAATCCGGGCCTTGGACGATCCCCGGCTCAAGAAACAGCCCTGGGCCGAGACCGATGTGATCGCGCACACCGCCGCCACCCGCGTCATCGTCGGCGGCAGGCGGGTCCTCTCCCGCGAGGACCGGGACTGGCTTGTGCGCCACCTGCAGGATCAACGCGAGTTCTACGAAAGCGAGGCACGCTATTGGAACGATCGCCAACGCACGGAACGATTGCGCCACTTCGACGAAGCCGTCTTGAAATTGAAGGAGCTCAAATGATGCCGCGTCCATGCCCCATGCGCCCGATGGCTGTCCTCGGGATTTCGATCGCACTGCTCGCAGCAACTGCAACCGGAGCCCAGTCCGAGATCGAATCCGCGGTCGACAAGGGCCTCCAGATCCTCGCCAAAGGCACGCGTGATTATGAGGAACACCGCTCCTGCTTCACCTGCCATCACCAGACGCTGCCCATGCTGGCGCAGGCCACGGCCAGGAACCACGGCTTTGCCATCGATCAAAAACTGTTCGATCAGCAGACGCGCATCACCCACGACGGTTTCAAGAACCGGCACGACAAACTGCTCGCCGGCAAGGGCATCGGCGGCCAGAGCATGACCGTCGCCTACGCCCTCTGGGCGCTGCATCTCGCCGATTGGAAGCCGGACAAGACCACCGACGCGATGACCGCCTACCTCATCAAGACGCAGCGCAAGGACGGCGGCTTCTCCACGAACCAGAAACGCCCGCCGCTGCAGGACTCTCCGGCGACGAGCGTGACTATCGCGGCATATTATCTCGACGAATTCGTCGACGAATCCCGACGCGGTGCAGCCGACGCCGTCATTGCCAAGGCGAAGGAGAAACTCCTGCGCAGCAACCCTGAACGGCAGGAGGACCTCAACGCCAGGCTCTGGGGCCTGCATCTGCTCAACGCGGACAAGAATGCGATCAAGGCCGCCCGACGGGCCGTTCTCGACGCACAGAGACCCGATGGCGGTTGGGGGCAACTCCCCGACATGGCGAGCGACTCCTACGCAACCGGCCAGGCTCTTTGGATGCTCCAGGAAACCGGCTCCAAGACGACTGCTCCAGCCTACCGAAAAGGGGTCGACTATCTGTTGAAGACGCAACTCGACGACGGCTCATGGTTCGTGAAGACCCGATCTCATCCGATCCAGACGCATTTCGAATCCGGATTTCCCCACGGCAAGGATCAGTTCATCTCCATCTGCGGGACCAGTTGGGCGGTTGCGGCGCTGGCTGCCGCTGTGGAGAACGGACCATCCCGAAACAACAACTCAAAGAACTGATGAGCAGCAATCCCCCTCCATGGTGGGGCAAACCTGCGGGTTTGCCCATTTTTCAGCCAGAGCGAGCAGAGCGAAGTGCAGGCGTCACCGCCAAAACTTCATTGACCGGACTGGCCATCATCCGCCTGACCGCCATTGCTTTCCTCCTGGCCGTCGTCACCGTTCCGACATTCGCCGCCAAGCCGGGACAACCGGAAATACCCGAACCGTTGTCCCCCGCCAAAGCCGCCGAAACCATGGTCGTCCCCGACGGTTTCCGAGTCGATCTCATCGCCGCCGAACCGGATGTGCGCCAACCCATCGGGATGTGCGTCGATGACCGCGGCCGCATCTGGGTCGCCGAAGCCTACAGCTACCCGAAACATTCCGCCGAGGCGCAGAAGGATCGCATTCTCATCCTTGAAGACTCGGATGCCGACGGGACCTTCGAAACCCGGAAGGTCTTTTACGACAAGCTGAACTACATCACGGGAATCGAGGTCGGATTCGGAGGCGTGTGGGTCATGACGCCTCCCTACCTCTATTTCCTCCCCGACTACGATGGCGACGACGTTCCCGATGGCAAACCGCAAGTCCTGCTCGACGGCTTCGGCAACCACGCCAATTCGCACAACCTGGCCAACGGCTTTGCCTGGGGCCCCGACGGCTGGCTCTACGGCACACACGGACGCACGAACTGGTCCACACCTGGCAAACCCGGCACACCCACGGAAGAGCGCACTCGCTTCGACGGCGGCGTCTGGCGTTACCACCCCGTCCAACATGTCTGGGAACCCTACGCCGACGGCTGCACCAACCCTTGGGGCATCGATTGGAACGACCACGGCCAGGCCTTCATCCCCAACACCGTCAACCCCCACCTTTTCCACGTCATTCAAGGCGCGCACTACGAACCTTGGCGCGGACGCGAATCGAGCAGATTCGCCTACCAACGCATCAAGACCATCGCCGACCACCTGCACTACCTCGGCGGCGACAACATTCGCGCGGGCATCGGCACGCCGGACGAACTGGAACTCGGCGGCGGGCATTCGCACTGCGGCATTCTCGTCTACCTCGGCGACAACTGGCCCGACCGCTACCGCAACACCGTCTTCCTCCACAACACCCACGGCCGGCGGATCAATCACGACCTCCCCCATCGTAAGGGCTCCGGCTACACGGCGATGCACGGCGGCAATTTTCTGATCTCCAAGGATCCCTGGCTCATGGGCGTCTCCTTCCAACCCGCGCCGGACGGCTCCGTCTACTTCACCGACTGGTCCGACACCGGCGAGTGCCACAGCGTGCGCAACACCCGCAAGGAAACCGGACGCCTCTATCGCGTCAGCTACGGCCGCCCCAAACTGCGCAAGGTGAACATCCTCACAATGAGCAACGAACAACTGGTCGAGCTTCAGCTCCACAAGAACGACTGGCAGGTCCGCCACGCACGGAGGGTCCTCCACGAACGGGCCGTGGCGGGTTGGAGCATGAAGGAAACACACCGCCGCCTTCGCGAAATCTTGAACAACAACCCGGACATCACCCGCAAGCTCCGCGCCTTGTGGGGCTTGCGCGTGACGGACGGAGCTCCGGATGACCTGTTGCTCAACCTCCTTTCCCATTCAAACGAACATCTCCGCGCCTGGGCCGTCACGTTCCTCTGCGAGGATCGCGATCCTTCCGGCGCTGCGCTCGAGAAGTTTGTTTCATTGGCCGCAAAGGGCGACTCCCAACTCGTCCGCCTCCAACTCGCCAGCGCGCTGCAACGCATCGCCCCGAACAGGCGTTGGAAGCTCGCCGAGGCCCTGTTGTCCCGCGCCGAGGACATTGAGGATCAGAATCTCCCCCTCATGTATTGGTACGGAATCGAGCCCCTGGTCGAAACCGATGTGAAGAAATTCCTCGCCCTGGCCGCCAAGGCAAAATCACCGCTCGTCCGCCAATTCATCGCCCGGAGGGTGGCGGCGGCGAAGAACTGAGCCGACAAATTGGATCGCGTAGCCGAGACCTTCAGGTCGCGCCTCGAGTCC
>JAYPEY010000037.1:25823-50561 GCA_038126035.1 Verrucomicrobiales bacterium
CTGAGCCGACAAATTGGATCGCGTAGCCGAGACCTTCAGGTCGCGCCTCGAGTCCGTATGGACGAGAAGTGATTTTCCACCCCCGACGCGACCGGGGCCACGCCCCCGTCCCACCACCCCTATTCGCCCGCAACCATGCCGTCCCCTGATTCCTGAAACTGCAACAACCGTGCGACAAGAGCCCGATACAGCCCGTATGCCACGATTATCGGGCCAACCAGCGCGATGAAATCCCATGGTTGTTCAATCAGGTATTCGTCCCCCTCCCTTCCCCGCAGAAACTCGTCGAACAATTGCGCGAGAAGAAGCCAGACCTCAAACGCCACAAGAATCAACACGCCCCGACTAATCAATTCGGCATGGGATCGCTCCACTCCGGCGAAGTGATGCAGAAACCATCCGGTCACCCTCAAATACACGGGAAACACAACTGCGGCGCCAATCAAGACGAACACGGTATTTTCGATACTCTCCGGGAGACTTCCTCCGAACAAGGTGTATAGCAGGCCTGACAACAAGAACATGCCCAGGACGGAAAGCGAGCCAACGAGGCCCTTCAGCGAGGAATCACTCATCTCTTTGAAGAGCCGAGCCCCACACCAAATCGCGAAAGCCCCCGGGAGAATCATCAGCGGAAGCGCAGTCAGAAGGAAGCCGATGTCCACAGCCTCAAGTCCCGAAGTCGAGAAGTCCCGGAGAAACGGCGCGACCAATTCCCATATCCACAAGCCTCCAGCCAGAAAGGAAAATCCCCCAAGCAACTTTCTGATTTGGTCTGGTTTCATCTTACGCGCCTCCGGTTTCACGCGGCCTTATTTCTCCCCAAGGGATCGCCGTGATTGAACTGCCACCGGTATTGATCCCCGAACGAACACTTTGTCAACCTGACCACAGGCACCGGGCCTTCATGCCGATGCCTGTCCAGCAAACCGTTGCCCGTCTTCGAAGACACTTCTCGTCCATACGGACTCGAGGCGCGACCTGAAGGTCTCGGCTACGGGATTCTGGGGATCCGCGGCGCAACCTGAAGGTCGCGGTTACGCCGTTCTCCGCATTTCCGCGCCGGCGATTGAGAGCGCGCAGATGGCCGCCGTTTCGCTTCGCAGCGTCAAATCACCCAGGGTGACTGGTCGAGCTCCCGCCGCCTTGATCGCGGACATCTCCTCGGGGGTGAAGTCTCCTTCCGGACCGACCCAGATGGCAACCGATTCCGGCGCGCGGCCTTCACGTTCGCGAAATGCCGCGAACGCATCGCGGATCTCCATCCGATCGTCATCCAATGCCGCGACCAACGACAACCGCCCTTCCGCGCCGCAAATCTCCAACGCGTCCGGCAACAACACCGGCTCATCCACCTCCGGCAGCCAGGCGGAACCGCATTGCTTGCAGGCCTCGATCGCGACGCCACGCCATTTGTCGCGCTTGGCGGCAAACTCCGACGAATCGGGCCGGGCCACCGTGCGTTCCGTGATCACGGGCACAATGCGCGCGACGCCCAGTTCCGTCGCCTTTTGAACGATCAACTCCATCGCCTTCCCCTTGACGACGGCCTGCGCGAGAATCAACCCGCCGTGGCCACGCTCCTGCCTGGTTTCCTCCAACCCTCGCAGGCTGACCTGTCGACGCCCCACGGTTTCAATCTCACAACGCAACACGCGTCCCTGACCATCGAGAACTACGGCCTCCTCGCCTTCCCGCACACGCAGCACGGATGACGCATGATGCGCCTCCGTTTTGGGGAGATCGAATGACGCGCCCGGGCCCGGCGCAGTCGGAACAAAGAAGCGGTGCATTTGACGGGCCTTTTGTCGAACCGGCGCGCGATCACATCGAAATCCGCGCCGTCGTACGATTCAGAAGAAGAAGTTCTTCGCGTCCTCCAGGAACTTCTTCAGCTTGGGATGATTCCCCTCGTCGCAGAGATCGGAGAACTCCTGGAGTTTCTCCTTCTGCGCGGAATTCAACTTGGCCGGAACCTCCAGGTTCACGCGGATGTGCAGGTCGCCGACGCCATGCCCCTGAACGTTCTTCACCCCCTTGCCGCGCAGGCGGAAGATGGTGCCCGGCTGGGTCCCGGGCGGCACCTTGATGCTGGCCTTGCCGCCCAACGTCGGAACATCGATCGTGGCGCCCAGGGCCGCCTGCGCGAAACTGATCGGCGCCTCGCACAACAAATCGTCGCCCTCGCGTTCGAATATCTTGTGCCGCTTGACGCGCAGCTCGACGATCAGGTCGCCGTTGCGACCGCCGCGAAGACCGGATTCGCCGTTGCCGGCGGACCTCAGCCGCGTGCCGCTGTCCACGCCGGCGGGAATCTTCAGGGAGATCTTCGAGCGCTTGTTCACGCGCCCCTCGCCGCGACACTTGCGGCAGGGGTTGTCGATGACGCGCCCCGCGCCATGACACTGCGGGCAGGTCTGGGAAATGCGGAGGAAACTGGAGCCCCGGATCACCTCGCCCTGCCCCTCGCAGGTCGGACAGGTCTTGCGTTTGGCCCCTTCCGCCGCGCCGCTCCCATGACAGGACTCGCACTCGGCCGGCTTGTCCAGGGCGATCTCCTTCTCGCAGCCCAGAGCCGCCTCTTCGAACTCGATCTCGATGGCATAGCCAAGGTCGGAACCTCGTTGGGGACCGTTCGGGTCCTGGCGCTGACGCCGGCCTCCGCCGCCGAACAACTCATCAAAGATGCTGCCGCCTCCCCCGCCGCCGCCAAAGGCCTCGCGGAAGATGTCGAAAGGATCATGGAAACCGCCGCCGCCGCCGAAACCGCCCGCGGCCCGTTTGCGCGGATCGAAGGCGTCGTGGCCATACTGATCGTAGGCCGCCCGCTTCTGCTCGTCGCTCAGCGCCTCGTAGGCCTCCCCAAGTTCCTTGAACTTTTCCTCGGCCTCCTTGTCGCCCTGGTTCTTGTCGGGATGGTATTTGACCGCGAGCTTGCGGTAGGCCTTCTTGATCTCGTCCTGGGACGCGCTGCGCCCGACGCCGAGAATCTCGTAATAGTCGCGCTTGGCCATCGGGTTACTCCGACTCGGGCTCGCCGCCCTCGTCCGTCGCCTCGGTTTCCTCCTCGCCGGGGGCCTTGGCCACCACGACACTGGCTGCGCGCACGAGACGATCCTTCAATTTGTAGCCCTTGCGCAACTGCTCGACCACCTGCCCCTCGGGAGCCTCGTCGGTCGCCTTCTGTGAGACGGCCTCATGAAGATTGTGATCGAAGGCCTGCCCCAGCGCCGCGACCTCGCTCAGACCGAAGTCCGTCAGCAGGTCGCGCAACTGCTTGGAGATCATGTTGACGCCCATCTTCAGGGAATCCACCGAACCCGCGGCGTCGTTGTTCATCGCGACCAAGGCGGCGTCGAAATTGTCCAATACAGGAAGCAGCTTTTCGATCAACGCCTCGTTGGCGTACTTCAGGGACTCTGTCTTGTCCCGCAGCGCGCGCTTCTTGTAGTTGTCAAAATCTGCGGTCAGACGAACCCACTTGTCATAGAACTGTTGCGCCTTGCCGGCCTGCTCGATCAGTTCCTTGACCTGCTCGACGGTGACCTCCTCCGGAATCAGTCCGGATTCCTCCCCGGAGTCCTCGCCTCCGGAATCTTCAGCGGCGTCCCCGCCGGGTTCGCCGGTGTCGACCACAGCCTCGTCCTCGGGCCGCTCCTCGGGCGCAATCTCTTCCGCCTCGTCCAACTCTTCGTTTTCCGTCTCGCTGCTCATCTCAACAATTCATCGTTTGGCGCATCCCATAAGACCGCCTTGCTCGCAATTCGCTCAACCTTTGTCAGCCGCGCCCTCTTCCGGTTGGTCCTGTCTCTGCGGAACCTTGGTCTGGATGTAAAGCTCACGCAACTGCTTGAAATCGACCTCAGCCGGCGACTCGGCCATGAGGTCCGCGCCCTTGGCCGTCTTCGGAAAGGCGATCACGTCGCGGATGCTCGGGGAACCGCACAACATGGCGATCAGACGATCGAAGCCCAACGCAATCCCCCCATGGGGTGGAGCGCCATACTTGAACGCCTCCAGCATGTAGCCGAAGCGCTCCTTGATCACCTCGTCCGGGAGTTGCAGCACGTCCTTGAACACCTTCTGCTGCACGTCGCGATTGTGGATACGGATCGAGCCGCCCCCCAGTTCCACGCCATTCACCACGATATCGTAGTGCTGACCGCGAACGGCTTTCGGATCGGTGGACAGCTTGTCGACATCCTCCTCCACCGGCGACGTGAAGGGATGATGACTGGAATACCAGCGGTTCATCTCCTTGTCGAAGGCCAGCAGCGGGAACTCCACGACCCAGAGGAAATCGAAGCGGTTCTTGTCGATGGTCAACTTGCCGCGGTTCTCCAGGATCTCACGGCAGTAGTTGCGAATGAGGCCCAGGATCTCGCAGGCGTTCAGCCATTCGTCGGCCGCGAACAGGATCAGATCGCCCTCCTGAATTTCCAGTTTCGTGGTCAACGCCTCCTCCTCGGCGTCGCTGAAGAACTTCACGATCGGCGACTTCCATTCGCCGTTCTCGACCTTGATGTAGGCGAGCCCCTTGGCCCCATGATCCTGCGCCACGCGCGTCATGGTCTCCATCTGGCCCTGCGTCACATCTGCGTAGCCGCGGGCGTTGATCGCCTTCACGACGCCGCCCTTCTCGATCACCGACTTGAACACCTTGAAGTCGCTGTTGCGGAAGTCCTCGGTGAAATCCACCAACTCCATCCCGAAACGCGTGTCCGGCTTGTCGATGCCATAGCGGTTCATGACCTCCTCAAAGCTCAACCGCTTGAACGGCGTGGGGATGTCCACATCCAACGCCACCTTCCAGACACGCTTGAGCAGGCCCTCGATCAGCGCGTAGATGTCCTCGCGATCGATGAACGACATCTCGATGTCAACCTGGGTGAACTCCGGTTGACGGTCCGCGCGCAGGTCCTCGTCGCGATAACAACGCGCCAGTTGGAAGTATTTCTCCACGCCCGCGACCATCAGGATCTGCTTGTACTGCTGCGGCGACTGCGGCAGCGCGTAGAACTTGCCCGGGTGCAGGCGGCTCGGCGTCAGAAACTCGCGCGCGCCTTCCGGAGTCGATTTGAACAGGGTCGGGGTCTCGATCTCCAGGAAACCCTGCTCCTCCATGAACACCCGCGTCGCTGTGGCCACGCGGGAACGCAGACGGAGGTTGCTGATCATCTCCGGGCGACGCAGGTCCAGGTAGCGGTGCCGCAGACGATGGTCCTCATGCACCTTGGCCGCAGCCTCCGGATCATCGATCTGGAACGGCAACACCTCCGCCGCATTCAGCATTTCAATGCCGTCCGCCAGCACCTCGACCTCGCCGGTCGCGATCTTGGTGTTCGCCGTGTCGTCCGGACGCGCGCGCACCTTGCCGGTGACTCGGATCACGCTTTCGCTGCGCGCCGATTCGGCCACCTTGAAGATGTCCTCCGGAAGATCCGAGGGATCGAAAACCGTCTGGGTGCGCCCCTCGCGGTCGCGAACGTCGATGAAAATGACGCCGCCAAGGTCGCGGTTCGAATGAACCCAGCCTTCAAGGGTCACTTCCTGCCCGATGTGCTCCGGGCGCAATTCATAACAATGATGTGTACGCTTCATTTGAAATCAAATCTCCTGAGACTGAGCCAAACAGCCCCAAATCCGCCTTTCCCCGGCGAAAAAGAGAACGCGGATGTTGCGCGAATCAGAAATGAATTCAATGAGAATCTTGCTGAAAACAGCCTTCACATCGTCAAACCGGGATTGCCGAGTCACGCAACCTCATTTAGGTTTTCTCTCAATGTTGGAGACATTGGACCGCCCCGCCGGCGCAAAGGCAATCCAGACGCGACCAGAGCGTACACTGGGGAAGATCGCCATGATCGTCGCCTTTGCGGCCGCAGTCCTTGCGGCGATCGCCCTGTTTGTCGGGAAGCCGGCGCCGCAGCGACATCTTGGCCGGACAACACTCGAATGGGTGCAGCATGGCTTTGGAGGCGGAACCGACTACGGGAAACGGCTCGAAGCCATCGACGCCCTCAAGGCCCTGGGCCCCGTCGCGCACGCGGAACTCATGGAAGAATTCACCTTTACCTATTCAAAGCGCCGCAAGCTGTTCAACGACCTGAAGAAGAGACATCCCGCCCTCGGCTTGCCGGATCCTCCGGAACGCGAACGGCAGTCCCTGGCTCTCTTCGCCATTTGCGCCCTCAAGCAGGATGCCGCCCCTCTCACCCAGGAACTTGGAGTCCTCGTTTCCTTCAACCAGTTCTCACACAATGCCTGCTTTGCGCTGGCATCCGTCGGCACGCCGGAAGCCGCCGAACTTCTGATCGGCGGCATGAAATCGAAGGACCCGACCGTCCGAAGAGGAGCGCTGATGGTCTTGCCCAACCTCCCCAACGACCTCCTTCAGTCATCTCAGCTTTCCCGGACGGCCACGCCGCTCCTGCTGGATGCGCTCAGAAACGGGGATCCCAGCGCCCGCGACATGGCCGCCTACAGTTTTTCGAGAATCGCCAAACTGGTCCCGGATGAGGTCGTTGAAGCCCTGACACAGTCCGGCCCGCTCATTGCAGGCGCGCCCAACACAGATCTCCGCATGGGCGCCGTCCGTTGCCTCACGGCCTACGGAAAACAGGCCAAACAGGCCGCGCCCCTGCTGATTTCCGCGATTGAGGAAATCGACGAGGCCCTGGCGACAGACATCGCCCCTCAGAACCCGCCGCGACTGAAGGGCCTGTTCCCTCCCCAACTCAAAGGCTGGCGAAGCGCCCTCCTTGAAGCGCTCCAAAGCGTCGATCCGAAAGCCGCCGAAGCCTACGCCCCCGCAAGACCGCTCAGCATGCCGGACGAAACTGACGCGCCCGTCGGACAAGGCATCCTCCGGATCGGCCTGCCGGATCTTCCCGGCCGCAGGTGATTTCATCGCTTGAATTCGGGCGAGCCTTGAACCATCTCTATTCCATGGCCTGCGGATCGTCATGCGGATGCAACAGTCCTGAGGAACCGGAGCAGACTCCGCGCCCGAAGGACGCGCCCGCCTTCCCCTTTCACGCGGCCACATATTCCCTGGTCGCCGCCTGCGCCGTCATCGCGCTGCTCCGCATTTCGGCGTCCCAGTTCCGCTCGGGAGAAAGCGGTGAAACCCTCGGACTTCTCGCCGAAGCCGGCGGAGGACTGGTCGCGATCGCTGGACTGGTCTTCGCCATCGTCGCCATCGCCAATGTCGGCCGCTGCGGCGCGGACGGCCTCCTGGGCAAGGGCGCGCTCGGCCTGATGCTCAATGGCGGCTTCATCCTCATCATCGCGAGCAACCTCATCGCCGGAAGGGAACGCCAGGCGCCCGGCCCGACTCCCCCAACAAACTCGCCCCCACCCGCGGCATCCTCGCCCTGACCGGCATCCTCGCCCTGACCGGCATCCTCGCCCTGACCGGCATCCTCGACCGAGACCGTAGCCGAGACCTTCAGTCGCGCCCCGAGCGCGCCGCGCGAGAAGCGCCCACGCCCGGTCGCGGATCGTCGCGAGATCGCGCCCCAAGACCTACGTTCACCGGGCGGAGACGCCTGCGCTACGCGCTCAAGCCCCCGCCCCGCTTCACTCCCCCGCCCCAAACTCGAACCAGTTCAGGTTCATCATGTGATTCGGACCGTTGAACGTGACGAACAACTCGAACGGCTCCCCCGGGTCTTTGATGGTTGAGGCAAAATCCTGATACTTTCCCCAGTCCTTTGTGCCCTCGACCTTCACCGCGGCCAGAATCTCGCCATCGCGGGCCCCCTTGCGGAATTCCACGACGCCGCCCGCCCCGCCGCTGCTCGCGCGACAAACGACCCTGCCAATGCCGGTCAGATCGATCTGCCCAAACCGGGCCCACGCGCCGCTCATTGTCGAGCCGAAGTTCTTCTGATTCTTGCCGTCGCTGTTGCCTCCAATGCTCACCCCGTGATGCTCGGCCGCGCTTTCCGCCTCGATTCGGGGACTCCGCAGTGTCACCTCGACCGATGTCATCAACGGCCCGACCGGATCGGCGCCCTTGTCCGTATAGGTCGCCGTGAGCGTGTAGGAATCCGAAGCGTTCTCCTTGGGCGCGGGACCGATCTTCAACGCGCCCTCCGCCAGTGAATCCACCAGAGCCCCGGTGATGGCCCCTTCCTTCTGTTCCAGCATCCACGCGACCATCTGGCGCGTCTCGGCGATCGTGTGTTGCGGGTGGGGCAACATCGGGACCTCGCTCCAGACCGTGGCGGATCCTTCGATCACCCGCTTCGCCGCGCGGTTCAGGGCCTCGCCGTCGCCCCGGTAACGTTTGGCAATCTCCAGAATCGCAGGACCGACGATCTTGTGGCTCATGGCGTGGCAGTTGAAGCAGTCGCTGCCGCGCATCAGTTTCAGCCCGACCGGATCCCGATCGCTCGGTCCGGAACCGCCGCCCGTTCCGCCGCGGACATCAATCTTCCCCATAAACTCATCGTCCTCGAAATCGAAGCCCGCCACCTTGAACTTCAGTTCCCTCCCCCAATGAAAAAAGCCGCCGGACTTGGGATACTGAAACTCCAGTGTCGGCGGGCTGTTACCGACAAGCGTCGGAACGCGAGCCAGGCCCCTGGCTCCATCGGAATCGGTCACCGTCAATTCCACGCTGTAGACACCGTTCTGATCGAAGGCCAGCGTCGGATTCGGATCGGTGGAAACGACCGCGCCCCCAGACTTGATCCGCCATTCGTAGCGCAATTTGTCGCCCGCGTCCTTGTCGAAGGTCCCTTCGCTGGAAAACCTGGCCTTCAACGGCGCTCGGCCGATGTTGCCGGTCGCCGACGCCCTGGCCACCGGGGCCCGATTCCCGCGATTGTAGTCAATGCGCAACAGGCGGGAGTCCTCGTTGAAGCCCCAGGTGTCGCCATATTCCAACACGTAGAGCTCGCCGTCCCTGCCCAGCTTCATGTCCACCGGCCGCTTGAGTGAATGGTTCTCCAGAAAGGGCTCGATCTTCACGATGTTCGAGTCCTCATCCAGATGCACCGCCATGATCCAGTGCCGGCTCCACTCAAAGATGAACAGACAGTTGTCGTAATACCGGGGCAGTTTGGTTGGCGAGGGATTGCCCTCGTCAAAATGATAAACCGGCCCCGCGCAGGCCGTGCGGCCGCCCGTCCTCAATTCCGGAAACTTGTCCGACTTCGCCGACGGGTAATAGATCCAGGCCGATTGCGCCGGGGGCAGGACCTCACTGCCCGTGTTGTTCGGCGATTGGTTGACCGGGCGTTGCGCGTCGTATTTCGGACCGGTGACGCTCTTTGCATAATCCCAGTCATGATACGCCTGGTTGTCCGCGATAAAGTAGGGCCACCCGAAGAAGCCCGCCTTGCGCGCCTGGTTCACCTCGTCGTGTCCGCGCGGCCCGCGCGCCTCGAGATTTGCACCCGCGTCGGGACCGACATCGCCCCAATAGAGATATCCCGTCTTCTGATCCACCGAGATGCGCCAGGGATTGCGACAACCCATCACGTAGATTTCCGGCAGCCCCTTGATCTCCCCGCCCTCGGGAAACAGGTTACCCTCGGGAATCTCGTAACCGCCCTCCGCCTTCGGTCGGATGCGAATGACGCCGCCGCGCACGTCCATGGTGTTTCCCGATGACTTTTGCGCGTCAAACGGATCGCGCCCCTCGCGTTCATCAATCGGCGCGTAGCCCTTGGAATCGCCGAAGGGATTCGTGTTGTCGCCCGCCGAAATGAAGAGACACCCGTCCGGCCCAAAGGCGATCGAACCCGCCTCATGACAGCAACTGTCTTTCTTCCGGTCCGTACGAAATTTGATGATCAGCGTCTCGCTCTCCCGATCCAGGACGTCACCCTTCATCGTGAAACGACTGATCCATTCCTCCGAATGCTCGGGATGCGAATACTTCAGATAGAGCCACCGGTTTTTCTCGAACGCCGGATCCAGCGCAATGCCGAGCAGGCCGCTTTCCTGCTGGTCGTAGACCTTGAATTCCGCCGCCACGGTCACGCGGCCGTCGCCGGGATGCCAGATCTTCACCTTGCCATGCAGTTCGATGAAGAAGACGCGTCCCTCCGGCGCCGGCGCAAGGGCCAACGGCTTCGGCATCCCCTGATCCAACACGGCAATCTCGAACCGGCCGGGATCCGGCTTGGGCGCGTTCACATCGGCAAAAAGGGCGGAGCCGCAAAACAACACACCGGCGGCCACAGACATTGTAGACAAACGGGAGAACATGCGCGGTATCTCGCCCGTTTCGAATTGCGTCTGGCAAGCAGAAACGCTTCGATCACCGCGTCATGCCCAAAGGCCCCAAGCTCACACTCAAGGAAGGCGACAAGGCTCCGGCCTTCAGCGCCCCGACCAACGGCGGCGGCAGGATCCGCCTGTCACAGTTCAAAGGACAGCACGTCGTCCTGTTCTTCTACCCCAAGGACGACACCCCCGGCTGCACCAAGGAGGCCTGCGCCTTTCGCGACAACTACGCTGCCTTTGAAAAGCAGAACGTCGTCGTCCTCGGCGTCAGCATCGACCCGGTCAAATCGCACGACAAGTTTATCGACAAGTTCGACCTCCCCTTCACACTCGTTTCCGACGAGGACAGGAAGATCGTCGAGGCCTACGGCGTCTGGGGCGAGAAACAGTTCATGGGCCGCACCTACGACGGCACACACCGCGTCACCTTCCTCATCGATCCCAAGGGCAAGATCGCGAAGATCTGGCCCAAGGTGAAACCGGCGGAACATGCGGAGGAGGTCTTGGCGTCAATCAAATGATGCGATTCCATTGACACCGCTTCGCGCCCTCCCTATAACCGCGCGCTCACACACTCAGTCACACACACAAACCTCAAGACATCACAAAACCATGCCCATTGAAGTAGGAAGCAAAGCCCCCGATTTCGCACTGAAGACCAAGCCCGTCGGAGGCGATCCGGCCGAGGTCAAGTTGAGCGACAACTTCGGAAACAAGAACACCGTCATCCTGTTCTTCCCCCTCGCCTATACCGGCGTCTGCACGCAGGAGCTGTGCGACATCACCTCCGGCCTGTCCGCCTATTCGGACCTCAACGCCGATGTGATCGCCATCAGCGTCGACAGCCCCTTCTCGCAGGAGGCCTGGGCCAAGGAGAACAACATCTCCATCACGATCGCCAGCGACCTGAACAAGACCACCTCCGCCGACTACGGCGTCCTGCTCGACGACCTGTTGGGCTTCGGCTCCACCTCGGCCCGCGCGGCCTTCGTCGTCGACAAGGAAGGCACGGTCCAATACGCCGAACAGACCGAGACCCCGAAAGACCTGCCGAATTTCGACGCGGTCAAGGAATGCCTCGGCAAGCTCCAGTAAGGCGCGCCTGACAATTCATCGCAAAAGGGCGGAAGGCGACTTCCGCCCTTTTTTGTGTGTCTCAATCGTCCTCCTGCTCGTCCTCGAACCTACTCCAACGGATTCTCCCACCGCAGATCAGGAAAACGCGCGAAGTCACCGTCCGTGCCCATCAAGGTCAACCCGTGCGAAACCGCCAACGCCGACACATCCTGGTCGAGCGTCAGTGTGATTCTCATGACATCAATCCATAGTCCGATGATGACTTGATATCAATATGCGCTCCAAGCGATCAACAGTCCGACCGGACGATACTCCGCCCTCCCTTCTCGCGAGAACAATCGAGATTGAGGACAAGCAGGACGAGGAGGAACCCAGTTGCCCCGCCTTTTCAAACGTCCCCCGCTTGACACTCCCTTCGGCAATCTTCATTTTGTTCGCCCCTTTCCCCGGATTCCCGGGAAATGGACCACCATTTTATGAGCGAAACACACAATCTCTTTGAGTCACGTCAACAGTTCGACCTCGGCAACGGCGAACAAGGAACCTACTACTCCCTGCCCGCGCTGGAGAAGGCCGGGCTCGGAAACGTCTCCCGCCTGCCCGTTTCCATCCGCGTCGTCCTTGAATCCGTCCTGCGCAATGTCGATGGCGTCAAGGTCTCCGAGGCGGATGTCCGCAACCTCGCGGCCTGGAACGCCAAGGCCCCGGCCAAGGAGGAGGTCCCCTTCACCGTCGCGCGCATCGTGCTTCAGGACTTCACGGGCGTGCCGTTGCTCGTCGATCTTGCGGCCATGCGCTCCGCCGTGGATGCGCTCGGAAAGGATCCCAAACTGATCGAACCCCTCGTGCCGGTGGATCTCGTGGTGGATCACTCCGTGCAGGTGGACTTTGCCGGTTCGGACGACGCCATGTCCCGCAACCTGGACCTGGAGTTCACCCGCAACCGCGAGCGTTACGAGTTTCTCAAATGGGGACAGCAGGCCTTCGACACCTTCAACGTCGTGCCGCCCGGCATCGGCATCGTCCACCAGGTCAATCTGGAATACCTGGCCAAGGGCGTGCTCTCCAAGGACGGCGTCTACTACCCGGACACCCTGGTCGGAACGGATTCGCACACGACCATGATCAACGGTCTCGGCGTCGTTGGCTGGGGCGTCGGCGGCATCGAAGCCGAAGCCGGCATGCTTGGCCAGCCGATCACCTTCCTGACGCCTGAAGTCGTCGGCGTGAATTTCACCGGAGCCCTGCGCGAGGGCGTCACCGCCACCGATCTCGCGCTGCACGTGACGCAACTCCTCCGCTCACACGGCGTGGTCGGCAAGTTCGTCGAGTTCTACGGCGAAGGCGCGACCGCCCTGCCCCTTGCAGACCGCGGCACCATCGCCAACATGGCCCCCGAATACGGCGCCACCATGGGCTTCTTCCCCGTCGACCAGGAGACCATCGACTACATGGCCTCCACCGGACGCAGCGAGGAGGTCTGCAACGCCTTCAAGAATTACTTCGTGGCGCAGGGCATGTTCGGCATCCCGCAGAAGGGCGACGTTGACTACTCCGTCGACATCGACCTCGACCTCGCGGACATCCAGCCCAGTGTCGCCGGGCCGAAACGCCCGCAGGACCGCATCGAACTGCCGAACCTGAAATCGCGTTTCGCCGAGTTGTTCGACATCGCCGCCACCGACGGAGGCTTTGGCCAGGAAGGCGCGGACCTGGCCGCTCGACACGCGGCAACGGTTGATTCCAAGGACGGCGCCAGCGACGAACTCGGCCATGGTTCCGTGGTCATCGCGGCCATCACCAGCTGCACCAACACCTCCAACCCCTCGGTCATGATCGCCGCCGGCCTGCTGGCCAAGAAGGCCAATGAACGAGGCCTGAAAGTGCGCCCCTCGGTGAAGACCTCCCTGGCGCCCGGCTCCCGCGTCGTCACCGATTACCTGGAAAAAGCCGGACTCGACAAGGAACTCGACCAACTCGGATTCCAAACCGTCGGCTACGGCTGCACGACCTGCATCGGCAACTCAGGCCCGCTCGATGCCGGCATCGAGTCGGTCATCGACGACAACAACCTCGTCGTCGCCTCGGTGCTCTCCGGCAACCGCAACTTCGAGGCGCGCGTCCACCAAAAGGTGCGCTCCAACTTCCTCATGTCGCCGCCGCTGATCGTCGCCTACGCCATCGCCGGAACCGTTGACGCCGACCTTTCGACAGAACCGATCGGCAAGGACAACGACGGCAACGACGTCATGCTCAAGGACGTCTGGCCGACCCTGGACGAGGTCCGTGACACGATGAAGGCGGCCCTGACCGCCGAGGCCTTCCAACGCCTCTACACGAACTTCGAGGAACAAAACCCCAAGTGGAATGAGATTCCCGGCAAGACCGGAGCCGCCTACGAATGGGACGAGTCCTCCACCTACATCCAACACCCGCCGTTCTTCGAGGATTTCTCCATGGAGCCGCGCAAGATCGACGAGATCAAGGGCGCGCGCCCCTTGGGCGTCTTCGGCGATTCCGTGACGACCGACCACATCTCCCCGGCCGGCGCGATCAAGGAGGACTCCCCCGCCGGCGGCTACCTCAAGGATCGCGGCGTCGAGAAGGCGAACTTCAACAGCTACGGTTCGCGCCGAGGCAATGACCGCATCATGACCCGCGGCACCTTCGCCAACGTCCGCATCAAGAACCTGATGGTTCCCGGAACCGAAGGCGGCGTGACGAAACACTACAATGGCTCCGCCGAAGGCGAGGTCACCTCGATCTACGAGGCCGCGCAGAAATACGCCTCCGAAGGCGCCCCTCTGGTCGTGCTGGGCGGCAGCGACTATGGCATGGGCAGCTCGCGTGACTGGGCAGCCAAAGGCACGCGTCTTCTCGGCGTCCGCGCCGTGGTCACCAAGAGCTTCGAACGCATCCACCGCTCCAACCTGATCGGCATGGGCGTCCTCCCCCTCAACTTCAAGAACGCCGACGACTACGAGCGCCTCAACCTCGACGGCAGCGAGACCTTCGACATCCTGGGCCTCAGCGACGATGTCCAACCCCGGCAGGACGCCACGCTGGTCGTTCATCGCGCGGATGGTTCCAGTGAGGAGGTCGCCCTCGCCCTGCGCCTGGACACGCCCATTGAAGTGGAATACTACCGCGCCGGCGGCATCCTTCCCTACGTGCTGAAGGAGATCCTGCAGAAAGCGGACGCCTGATCCCGTTTCACCGCCGCCAACAAGCGCCGGTCGCACAAAGGCGATCTGAGTCTCTTCACGCCTCGGGAGCCTTTTTGCGGCTCACTTCGTCCGGATCTTCTTCGGCGGCTTGGCCGTGCTTGAACGGACGACGATCTCCGCGGGCAGTCGGCGCGGCGGAGGAACTTCGCCGGCCAGCAGCTTCTGCATCGATTCCACGGCCGCCACGCCCATGTCGAACTTGGGCTGTCGCATCGTGGTCAAGGGCACGCGAAAGTGTTCGCTGGTAAGGACATTGCCGAATCCGACGACCGAAACATCGTCCGGGATCTTGAAGCCCTGGTCCAGCAGCACGCCGGCGGCGCCGATCGCGACGAGATCGTTGGCGCCCTGCATGGCCGTGAATCCAGGCGCCTCGCTCAACATCTGGGCCGCGGCGGCGCGTCCCTCCTCGATCGTGTTTCCCGCCTGAAAAACCAATCGTTCATCGAACTCCACTCCGGCCGCCTGCAGGGCGCGCCGATAGCCCTCGAAACGCTCCTGCGCCTCGGGAGAAATCTGCAGACCGGTCAGGAAGGCGATGCGCTTGTGCCCCAGCGAAAGCAGATGCTCCGTCGCCGCCTGCGCCGCTGAAACATCGTCGATTTCCACCGAATGGAAATCGCTGCAGAAGGACGCCGACTGCCCGAGCAGCACGGTCGGGGTCTTCACACGCCTGAGATCGTCATAGATCGGGGCCTTCGGTTCCATCCGGTAGACCGGCCGGATGAAAAGGCCGTCAATCCGTCGCGAGAGAAACCGGCGCACCAGCTGTTCCTCCCGCTCGACGTTGTTCATGGTCAACCCAAGCATCAGGTCGTAGCCCATCTCGCCCACCC
Source organism: Verrucomicrobiales bacterium (assembly GCA_038126035.1). GTDB lineage: Bacteria > Verrucomicrobiota > Verrucomicrobiia > Limisphaerales > JAYPEY01 > JAYPEY01. The sequence continues at coordinate 41,206 of JAYPEY010000037.1, forward strand.
GCTGTTCGATGGCCATGAGCATGCGGGCGAAGATCGGGTTCGTGGTCGAGGAGATGAGCAACCCGAACAACTTCGCGGATCGGTTGCGCAGGCCGCGCGCGTTCGAATCGGGCACATAGCCCATCTGATGCGCCAACTCGCGCACGCGCGCCTTGGTGGCGGCGGAAATGTCCGGCGCATCCCGCATGACCTTGGACACGGTCATCACGGACACGTTGGCGCGCTCGGCGATGTCTTTCAGGCGGACCATTTCTCACACATTGGAGCCGCTCCAGTTGAGTTTCTGGTTCAGGGTCTTGAAGAACGAGGCGCCCTCGAGGCGCAGGAGGCGGACGATTCGACGGCTGCGGCGGATGACAACCTCATCCCCGGCGGAGAGATCCGAGATCACCTGCCCGTCCGAGGCCATGATGGTGGCCGGCTTGCGGTTCTTCACCTTCACACGCACGGCGGAACTCAGACTCACCAGCACGGAACGGTTCGAAAGCGTGTGCGGACAGATCGGCGTGATGGTGAACACCTCCGCGGATGGACTCACAATCGCTCCGCCCGCGGAAAGCGAATAGGCTGTCGATCCCGTGGGTGAACTGACAATGAGCCCGTCACAGCGGTAGGTCGTCAGGGCCACGTCGTCAACCGCCACATCCAGTTCGATCATCCGCGAGGCAGCGCCGCGGGTGATGACGAAATCATTCAGGGCGTGCTGCGCCGTCTCCCTCCCGGCCCCGGGCACGACCGCCTCGATCAGATGCCTCGAATCGATGTCGAAGCGTCCTTCCCAGACAAGGTTCAACGCCGCGGCGGTCTGATCCGAAGGCACGGCGGTCAGAAAACCGAGACTGCCCAGATTGATGGCGAGGATGGGCGTGCGGCAACCGGCCATGGCGCGCGTCACGCCGAGCATGGTCCCGTCGCCTCCAAACACGAGCAGGATGTCCGATTGTTTCGCCACATCTCGCCGGGACTCCCGGGTCTCCACCTTCAATCCGGCCATCTTCGCCGTGGCCGTGTGAGCCAGGACCTCGCGACCGGCCTTCCGGATCGCCGCCGCCGCCTTGCGGATCACGGCGGAGCCCGAACGCTTGTCCGTGTTGGCGATCAATCCGACGCGCCTGATCTTGTCAGCAAACTTTTTCAATGTGGGTCAGGAATTCTTTGTTTCCGGCGGGCCCGTGCAGCGGCGATTCCGTGCAGCCCTTCCAGTCCGCGTCCGGCATCTCATCGACAAAGGCCTGCAACTCCGCGATCACCCGCTCGTGCACCTCGGGATCGCGTATCACGCCGGCGCCCTTGTCCGCCTCGGCCTTGCCGGCCTCGAACTGCGGCTTGATGAGCGCGGCGATGATACCAAAGGGCCGAAGCAATGCAACCGCCGCGGGCAACAGCCTGCGCAGCGAAATGAAGGAACAGTCGATCACCACCAGATCCACGGGTTGAAAGCCCTCGCCAAAGGCGTCGCAGGTCAGTGTCCGCGCGTTGGTCTTCTCCATCACCTCGACCCGGGGATCCTGCCGCAGCTTCCAGGCCAGCTGTCCGCGCCCGACATCCACCGCATGGACCTTCGCCGCCCCGCGCTGCAGCAGGCAGTCCGTGAATCCGCCGGTCGACGCGCCCATGTCGATGGCGGTCGCGCCCGAGACATCGATCCCGAAATGCTCCAAGGCATGCTCGATCTTGAAGCCGCCGCGACTGACAAACTTCTCCGTGGTTTTCAGGGCGATGGCGTCGGCGTCACCGACCTTGTCGCTGGCCTTGTTGGCGGGTTGCCCGTTGATGAGCGCCTGACCGGCGAGAATGAGGCGTTTGGCCTTCTCGCGGCTTTCGCACAGCCCGCGATCCACCAGCGCTTGATCGAGTCGCGGCATCGTTGCTTGGTCTCCGGAGCGGACGTCCGACGCGCATCCGGACGGGCGACGACGTCAATCAGCTCTCGTTCTGCTTTGCCTGCACGTCGAAGAAGGTGCGCAGGAAGTTCTCGTTGTCGCCGATGACCTTCTGCATCAGCGGCTTGATGTTCTCGATCTCGGCCGGATTTACGACCGCATGCACGCTCTGCCGGAAACCCTGCATCGGGCTCAACGTTTCGAATGCGGATCCAATCAGGAGGAAGGTGCAGTGGCGCCGCAGGTTCATCTGCATCAACTGGACGGTCTCCAGGGTCTTGTTGGCCTCGATGGAACCGCCGCCAAAGACATCCTCGATCACCATCACCTCATAGCTCACCTGCGCGAACTGCGAGGGAAACTTCTCGTGATCCTCGACGTTGTGCACGACATAGCCCAGCTCCTGCAGGACGCCGTCCACCTTGGCGCGCCATTCCGGGTTCTGGATCGCGGTCAATGCGGGCTTGTCGTCCGCGCTTAGAAATTCGAAATCTGCCATGATCTTCCCTTACTTGAGTTTCAATTTCATTCCACCGCCGCCGGCTCCGGCCGATCCGCCGGGTTTCGCGCCTCCGCCCAGGCCAGGTGAAGCCGCCGGCTTCGGAGCCTCCTCTTCCTTCAGCTTCAATTCATCACCCGTGTCCGTCGACTCGCCGCGCTCGGTCTTGATGTTGTCGATCAAGCGACTGACCACGCCCTTCTTCGTGCAGTAGAGGGCCGCGTTTTCCTCGGAGATTTCCCCGGCCTTGTAGGCATCGACGCAGGCGCGGTCGAAGTGTTTCCAGCCAAAGACCTCGGAATCCTCAATGATCTCGTAGAACGAACGACCCTCCGCCTCGCCCTGGGTGATCGCGTCCTTGATCCGGAGGTTGCTGCCCATGATTTCAAGCAGGGCCTTGCGGCCGCCGCCCTCCCGCGGGGCCAATCGTTGGGAAACGACCCACCGAAGCGTGTCCGCCAGGCGCAGGCGGATCTGCTCCTGCTCATCGGTGTCGAACATACCCAGGATACGGTTGATGGTCTGACCGGCGTCAATGGTGTGGAGTGTGCTCATGACCAGGTGGCCCGTTTCCGCCGCGCCCAAACCCAGTTCGACCGTCTCACGGTCGCGCATCTCACCCACCAGAATCACTTTCGGCGCCTGACGCAGAGCCGCGCGCAACCCACTGGAGAAGGCGTCAAAGTCCGTGCCCATCTCACGTTGGTTGAAGGTCGCGGTCTTCTGTGGATGCACGAATTCGACCGGATCCTCCAGCGTCACCACGTGGACCGACTTCGTCTCATTCACGTAGTTCAACAGCGCGGCCAGCGTCGTCGATTTACCGGATCCGGTGGCTCCGGTCACCAGGACCAGGCCCGTCTTCTCCTTTGCGATCTTCTCGGAGAAAATCGACGGCAGCTTCAGGTCGTCGATCGTCGGGATCTGCGTGTTCAACTTACGCAGGACGCAGGAGTAGTTGCCGCGCTGCGAGAAGATGTTCACACGAAAGCGGGCCAGCCCCGGCACAAAGTAGGAGGAGTCGCAGGAGCCGGTGCGAAGCAGGTCGTCCATCAGACGCCGGACGCCGCCGACCAGGTTCAGGGCGATCATCTCCGTCTGGAAGGGCGTCAACCGGTCGACGTCCGGCTCGATGTCCACCTTGACCAGTTGACCGGAGTTCTCAACCTGCAGCGGCTTGTCCACCGTGATATTGAGGTCGGACACGTCCTCCTGCGACGTGAGCATCGTGGTCAGGATGTAATTCAATTCGTTTGTGCGCATAAGCCTGAATGATCTGGGGAACGCGACCGTCGCCCCGGCGTCGATCGCGCCCCGGGGTTATTCCATCTCGCCCGATTCCTTCGCCGCCTGCTGCTCCTCCGGCGACAGGAAGGTGAAGAACTTCTTCTTGTCCAGACACTTGTCAAACGCCTCCGTCGGCGAGATGCGACGGTTGCGCAGATGATCCATGATGGAATCGTCCAGCGGCTGGTTGCCCAGCTTCTTGCCGACCTGGATCATGCCCGGAATCTGGTGGGTCTTGCCTTCGCGAACCAGGTTGGCGGTCGCGGTGGTGAACACCAGGATCTCCAACGCCGCGACGCGGCCCTTCTTGTCGATGCGCTTGAACAGGTTCTGCGCGACGACGCCCTTCATGGCCTCGGACAGGGTCGCCCGGATCTTGTTCTGCTGGTCCGCGGGAAACACGTCGATGACACGATCGACCGTCTTGGCGGCGGATTGCGTGTGCAGGGTGCCGAACACCAGGTGACCGGTGCTCGCGGCCGTCAGCGCCAGCTCGATGGTCTCGAGGTCGCGCATCTCACCCACCAGAATGATGTCCGGATCTTCACGCAACGCGCCTTTCAGCGCCGACGCAAAGGACACGGTATGCAGGCCGACCTCGCGGTGGTTCACCAGGCTGGCCTTGGATTGGTGCACGAACTCGATCGGATCCTCCACCGTGAGGATGTGGTCCTTCCGGTTCTTGTTCGCGTAGTCGATGATGGCGGCGAGCGTCGTGGATTTGCCGGAACCGGTGGGCCCGGTCACCAAAACCATGCCCTTGTTGAGCATGGCAAACTTCTTCAGCACCGGCGGCAGCGGCGCGTCGAACCGCTCAAAATCCTCGAACGAGAGCACGGTCGACGGAATCTGACGAAAGACCGCGGCGACGCCGTTGCGCTGGTTGAAGAAGTTGGCGCGGAAACGCGACTTGCCCGGGATTTCATAGCCGAAGTCCACGTCTCCCGTTTCCTCGTAGACCTTCACCTTGTACTCCGGCGTGATCTCGTAGAGCATTTCCTTGAGGTTGTCGCTCTCGAGCGGGTCCATGTCCAGGCGCTGCAGTTCGCCGCTGATGCGCACGATCGGCGGACTGCCCGCGGCGAGGTGAAGGTCGGACGCTCCCTGATCGAGCATGAAATTGAAGAATTGATCGATTTTCGCCATGATGTTCCCTTTCGCAGAATGACCGCGCCGTTGTAGACCAAACCGCCCCTCCGCGCAAGCAATTGAACCCGCTTCACGACATCATCGCCGAGGAGATCGACGCCAAGGGACCAATGGCGGTTTCCCGGTTCATGGCGCTGTGTCTCTACCACCCCGAACATGGCTACTACGAGGCGAAGGACCGGGCGATCGGCAGGGAAGGCGACTTCTATACCAGCGTCAGCGTCGGCCCGGTGTTCGGGGAGATGCTGGCCTGGCTGTTTGCCCACTGGTTTCGGACGGAGCTTCAACCGCCCTTCCAAATTCTCGAATGTGGAGCGCACCACGGGCAACTCGCTTCGGACATCATCGATTTCTTCGAGGCCAACTCCCCCGCACTCTGCGACAACCTGGAATACGTCATCTTCGAGCCCTCGTCCGTGCGGCGCGCACGCCAGGAAGAAAAACTGGGAGCCCGACGCGTCCGCGTCCGCTGGATCAACCGATGGCGCGAGCTGGGAAAAGGCATCCAAGGCGTCATTTTCGCCAATGAACTGCTCGACGCTTTTCCGGTGGATCAACTCGGCTGGGATTCCGTCAGGGAATGGTGGTTCGAATGGCGAATAACCAGTTCCGACGCGGGTTTTGTGAAGATCCGCGGCGGCCAATCGCCCGCGCCGCCCGTGCCCATCGCCCCCGGCTCTTTATACGAGAATCTGCCGGATGGATTTACCATCGAGATTCACCAAAGCCGGATGCGATGGTGGAAAGATGCGGCCGACCACCTGCGACAAGGACGCCTTCTCACCCTGGACTACGGATACGAGTTCCCCGACATGTTCCAGCCATTTCGCCATGAAGGCACGTTGCGCGCCTACCGCGCGCACCAGGCGGGCTCCGACATTCTCGAGAATGTCGGCGAACAGGACCTCACCTCAAACGTGGAGTTCAGGCTCCTGAAAGAGACTGGAGAAGAGTGCGGTTTGAAGTCATCCAGATTGCTTACCCAAGCCCAATTCCTGACGAACATTCTCGCCGGGATCGAAGCGGCTCCGGGATCATTTCCCGAGTGGACGCCCAAACGCCTGCGGGAGTTTCAGACGCTGGTCCACCCCGCCCACCTGGGGGAAAAATTCAAGGTCCTGATCCAGCGCCGGGAGAAGTGACCGAACTCACGTTCGTTTCCACGGGACGCCGGAGACGCGCCCCGCGGAGCGTTCAACTCCCCGGCTGTTGCTTCTGCTTCATCTCCACGATCTGCAGCGGAATCCGCGCCTTGATGTCGTCGTCGATGGCGACATCAATGGAATACTGTCCCGTCCGCTCAAACTTGAGGCGCTGCAGGCCGATCACGATGTTCCGGGAAAAGAAGAAAAGACTGTCCGGCATGCGGACCTCGAAGTTGGTCTCAATCTCGACCGGCTTCACCACCCGGCCGTCCTCGTCGATCATCCGGATGGTGAGCTTGTGTTTGCCGGCGTCCTCATCGGTGAAGACGATGCGCAGCGCCACCGAACAATGGGGGTGCTCCGCAGGCAGCTTCGCGACGCCGATCGTGTCGAAGGCCCCGAGGATGCACAACTTGGCGTTGTAATCCGTGGCGGCGTCGCAGAGTGTGGCAACCTGGATCTCCATGATCGTTCAGCCCTGCGGGTCGTCGGCGTCCGTATCGGACTCCGCGGCGACTCCTTCGTCCGCCTGCTCCTCCGAGACCACGTCCGCCCCTTCCGTCCGCTCCCCGGTCTCCGCCGCCTCTGGCGCCTCGGCCTCCGCGACGTCGCTTTCCGGGACATCCTCGATCGTTTCGACCTCCTCGGAGGGCTGCTCCGGGGACGCATCCTGGGGTGCGTCGGACTCCGTCTCAGGTTCCGCCTCGGGCTCCGGCTTGGGCGCAAACCACGCCTCCCGCATCCTCATGACCATCTGCAGGACCCGCCAGACGCCGTAGCCGGCTGCCCCGCCCTCCACTCTCACGCGGATCGTTCCTTGCGAGCGGACATTCAGATTCAGGGCAAATTCCTTGCCTTGCGGCGCCTCGATCCCGACTTCGGAACAACGGACCCCCGCCAGATCACGGTAATCCACCTTCTGAGTCCTGTCGCCGCTGACCACCACCGCTCCATCGGCGCCGAAGACCATCCCTTCGGACTCATCCGCCACGGAAAAGAAGACCGGTCGCTCCAACGCCTCCCCGACCCGGGCCTTCAACGCCTCCGGAGCGTCTTTCCACATCCGCGTGTTCCTGGTCCAGACGGCGTTCTTGCGCGCCCGCCACCCGATTCGATTCGCAATATGATCCAACTGACTCATGCCGTTCCATCATCACGCCGCCAAAGACGACCATTCGTTCAAGGATTCAGAAATTTCTGTTGAGGAGCCGCCAGTTTCAACCGAATCACACGATTCGCCAACCTTCTTTTCCAGGAAGTCCGGAACGATGTCCGGTCGAAGCCGGGAAGAAGGGCTCCAGAGCAAACGGAAGACGAGCCGACGTCGCCGGCCGCCGATCCCCTGCAGCGCCTCATCGGCCCAACGAAAAAAGTTCCGCGCGCCCCAGTTCAATCTTCAACCGCACATCCCCCGCGACCGACCCTCCCCCGTCCTTCCATACCAGGGTCCTTGCGCCCGATGCGTCCTCGTCGGTGACGACATCCGGCGCGCCGAGTCCGGGAAACTCCCGTCCATTCCGATCCAGAATCCGCACGCGCAACCAGCCATTCCTGCCGATCCGGCAATTCAATCGGAGGGAAAGGTCGCCCGTGGCGCCCCCGGTCACCTTCAACGGTTTCGTCGTCACGACCGCGCCTTCCGCGTCGACGGTCAACGCGACGAAGCCGTCGCTGCGATAGGCAAACCGCCGCACGCGGCTGTCGGGCCCTTCGTAGTAGGCCTCCGTCGCGTAGACAGAAATCTCGCCCGGGCGTCCGGGAAGGCGGAGCATGCCCCAGGTCATGTAGTTGCTGCGATTCCCCCCGCGGTCCTTCGGCGCCGTTTCGGGAATCACCGGCTCCTCCCAGCGTTTGAAGTTCTCCCGGTCGCGACCGGTCATCAACAAGGGCGCCACCCGACTGCCCTTCGGCTGATAGCGCGTGGGGAATCCGATCAGGATATGCGGCGCGCGATCGTAGGGCCGAATCGCGTTGGTGTAGAGATGCTCGTCCGGCGCGTCCCCGTAGCCAATCGCGACCGGCTCCGACCAGCTCAGGAAATCATCCGAGACGCAGGTCATGATGTCCCGCTTGCGTTTGCTGTTGAAAAAGCGGTGATACTCCCGGTATCGCCCCTCATGCTCATCCCAGAACGCCAGATTCTGCGAATCAAACGCCCCCTTGGTGATCACCGGTTCGTCGCGATACAACGCCCAGCGGATCCCGTCCGGCGACTTGAAGACAAACAGGCCGTGTTTTGAGGACTTGTCGCCCGGCCTCAACGATCTCCCGCGCCCAATCGCCTTGTAACGCGCGTCCGGCGCGCACTTCGGATTCGAGTCCTTGAAAACCGTGAAATTATGCGTCCCGACGCCGTCCCAGACGATGTTGTTTGCCTTGGATCCGCCGAACTCAAACAGCCCCAGTTCCGGTTTCTCCCAATGAACGCCATCGCGACTCTCCGCATAGCAGGCCACTTCCGGATGCGCCGATGTTTTCGTGTCGGTCAACCAGTGGGACCCCCGATAATACATGCGGAACAGCGGACTTCCATCCCGCTCATCCGCGAAGATCGTGTAATAGGCGCAGGTGTTCCCCTCCCAGGGTTTGCCGGTCACGAGGACCACCTCCCGCGGCTCCGGCCGCTGCAGTTTCAACCGGGCGTCGCCCTCGATCTTCTCAATCAGATGCTCGTCGACCAACAACTCCAACCGCTCGCCGATCACCCGGGATCCGGCGTCCGCCGCGCAGGCGGTCGCCGCCACAACCAACATGGAAAGGATCTTCTTCATGACTCTGCCCGCTTCGCCGAAGACGCGCCTGTCCGTCCGCGCGCCGGTTCTCACTTCTTCGTCGGGTGATCCTTCTTCAACTCCTCGCCCAGTTCCCGGAAATTCCCCTGCTCACAGCAATGAACGAATCCCTCGGTCACCGATTTGAGCTGCTCCCAACGGGCCCGGATATGCTTCGACTCTTTTCTGGAGATATGATTGTCCGCGGCGGCGGTGGCGATGACCGACAGCAGGTCCGCAAACTCCTGCACAACCTCATTGGTCGCCGGCACCAGGTAGAACGGATGCGGCCAATGCGCCTCGGGATTCTCAATGTAGAAGCCTCCCGCGCGCTCCGAAACCCACTGCGCGATCCGGTCGTCCTTGGTGCATTCCAACAACTGCGCCACTCGATCCAGCGGATTCAAGGTGCCGCTGCCGGTCTCGCCGGTCGGCTGCGCCCACTTGTAAATCATGGACAGCGACAGCGACAGCTCATCGGCAACCTGTTTGGGACTCACATTCTGGAAGACCTCCCGGAGAAGTTCGTGCGATTGCATGAACGGATTCTCTACCCGGAATCGCACGGAAATGAAAGTCCTGAATCGCGGTCAGTGGTCAGAGGTCAGTGGTCAGAGGTCAG
>JAYPEY010000038.1:0-9209 GCA_038126035.1 Verrucomicrobiales bacterium
ACAAGGTCGGCGAACTCGTCAGCTCCCACATCATCGCGCGTCCGCACGAGGATCTGTTGGCGGCGTTCGTGGAAGCCCCCAAGGCCAGGAAGTAAGGCGGGAGTCTCTCAACTCTCAGCTCTCATCACTCAACTATTTCACAACCATCAACTCCTGAAATACTATGGCTCAAGAAGCATTGGGAATGATTGAAACGAAGGGCTTTTGCGCGTTGCTCGAAGCGTGTGACGCGGCCCTCAAGTCCGCCAACGTCACGCTGACCGGCTGGGAAAAGATCGGCAGCGGTCTGGTCACCGGTTTCTTCCGGGGTGATGTCGCCGCCGTGAAGGCCGCGGTTGACGCCGGCGCCGACGCGGCCTCGCAGGTCGGGGAGGTCGTCAGTGTCCAGGTGATCCCGCGTCCGCACGAGGATCTCGCCGGGCTCGGCAAGTGGCTGTCGTGAACTCGGAATGGGGAATGCGGATCGCGGAATGAGTTCCGCGCGTCGCGTTCTTCCTGACTTGATTCCACATTCCGAGTTTCGCAATCCGCACTGGAACGGTTCTGCATTCCGAACTCCGCATTCCGCGTTCAAATGAAGATCCTGATCGCCAACATCGGCTCCACGTCGCTGAAGTATCGTTTGTTCGACTTCAGCAGCGGGGAGGCTGTGATGCTGACGAAGGGGGGCTTCGAACGGGTGACGGATTACGCCGCGACGATCGAGGAATGCCTGGCCGGACTGAAGGACGGCGGCTTCATCGCGGGCGAAGAGGATCTGGCGGCGGTCGGGTTCAAGACCGTGCTGGCCAAGGATGTGAGCGGCTGCGTGGAACTGGACGACGACGTCCTGGCCGCAATGGAGGCCTACAACGACGTCGCGCCCGCGCACAATCCGCCCTACATCGGAGGCATCCGGCAGTTTCGCGACAAGATGCCGAACACGCCGATGGTCGGCCTGTTCGAGACGGCGTTCTACCAGTTCAGTTCGCCGGCTTCGCAACGTTACGCCGTGCCGCAGGAATGGTTTGAACTGGGCGTCAGGCGACTGGGCTTCCATGGCGCCAGCCACAAGTTCATCGCCGAACGCTCGGCGGAATTGCTTGGTCGCGAAGATGTGGCCGGGCGCGCCCGACGGCTCTATGTCGATGGCGGCGCGACGGAGATCGATGGCCCCGACCTGAGGGTCGTTTCCTGCCACATGGGCGGCAGTTCCTCGATCACCGGCATCCGCAACGGCGCGGCGATCGGCAACAGCATGGGGCTGAGCCCACAATCCGGCCTGCCGATGAACAACCGTGTTGGCGACCTGGATTCCATGGCGATCCCTTTTGTCATGAAACAGCTCGGCATCAGCGCCGACGAGGCAGTGAACCAGATGTGTTCGGAGGGCGGCCTCAAAGGCATCTCCGGCGTGAGCAACGATCTTCGGGACATCGCAGACGCGGCTGGAGAAGGAAATGATCTCGCCCGACTGGCCCTGGATTGCCTGACGCATTCAGCGCGGCACTGGATCGGCGCCTACCATCTGGATCTGAACGGGCTTGACGCCCTGGTCTTCACCGCCGGCATCGGCGAGAACCGCGCGCCCGTTCGCGCGGCCATCTGCGCCAATCTGGAAAATCTCGGGATCGAACTGGACCAGAATCTGAACAACGCCGCCCAGGCGACCGAAGCCGTCATCAGCGCGCCGGATTCCAAGGTCAAGGTGATGGTCATCCCGACCAACGAGGAACTCGTCGTCGCCCGCGAAGTGAAACGCTACCTGGAAAAGACTGCGAAGAATTGATTGGAGCCGCAATGAGGCTCAAAAGGCGCAAAGAGATTTACATCTGACGCAACACGCGACACGCGACACGCAACACGATTTCCCAACTCCCAACTCTAGAACACTCTCAACCCTCAACTGATTTCAAACCCTCAACTCGAAAAGTTATGGCACAGCAAGCAATTGGATTCATTGAAACGAAGGGCCTGGTCTCGTTGGTCGAAGCGACCGACGCGATGCTCAAGGCAGCGAACGTCGAGCTGGCCGGCCCGATGAAGCAGGTCGGCAGCGCGCTCGTCACGGCGGTCGTCAAGGGCGATGTCGCCGCGGTCAAGGCCGCGACCGACGCCGGCGCCTCCGCGGCCGAACAGGTCGGCGGCGAAGTCGTCAGCGTCCACGTCATCGCGCGTCCGCACAGCGACACCGACAAGGTTCTGCCCGGAGCAAAGTGATTTGAACGGCGGTTGACGCAGCCGGATTGAATCCCGGCCGCGTCCTCCGTCGGTTCTCTCACCGCGCCGCCGAACCCCATCCAAACCCGAAGGGCCGACGCCATGTTTCTCGCGAAAGTCGAAGGCTCCGTGGTCGCGACCAAGAAGGACGCCGCCATGGAAGGGCGCAAGCTGTTGCTGCTGCGTCCGCAGTTGGTCGATGAAAAGGACCCGACGAAGTTTCGCCCGGGCGCGAACACGATCGTCGCGGTCGACAGCGTCGGCGCGGGTGAGGGCGAGATGGTCCTTTTCTGCCAGGGCAGTTCCGCGCGTCTGGCCCCAAATCTGAAGGCCGCGCCGGTCGATGCCGTGATCATCGGCATCGTCGACACCGTCGATGTGCTCGGGAAGAAGATCTACGGCGACAAGGGATGAGGTGAATGCGGGGTGAGGAGCGCCGAATGCGGAACGAAGAAATGAGCCCCCTCACGTCGGCTGCTACGAACGGTTGAAGCGCTTCGATTCCGACGCCGTGCGCGTCGGACACGCAACACGAAACACGCAACACGAATTTAGACATGGCTGAACTCAACGAAGCATTGATCAAAGACGTCGTCGCCGAAGTGCTGGGGCGCTTGGGCGCGGGCAGCGGCGGTTCTTCGGCTCCGGCTCCAGTTCCGGCGGCATCGAGCGGATACGCAGGCCGAAGTTCCGGCGATTACGGCGTCTTTGCGACGGCCAACGACGCCTGCGATGCGGCCCAGGCCGCCTTCGAGCAGTTGCGCGAGAAGGGCGTGGCCGCGCGGCGCCAGGTCATCGACATCGTCAAGACGATGTGCGACGACAACTGTCAGGAATGGGGGCGCATCGAGCTGGAGGAGTCGAAGATCGGTCGGCTGGATCACAAGATCGAAAAGCTGCAGATCATCAAGAATGTCCCCGGCGTCGAGTGGCTGAATCCCTATGGGATGAGCGGCGACAACGGCATCACGCTGGAGGAATACACGCCCTTCGGCGTCATCGGCGCAATCACGCCATCGACCCACTCCATTCCGACCCTGGCCGGCAACGTGGTGAACATGGTGGCGGCCGGCAATGCGGTGGTTTTCAACGCCCATCCATCTGCGGCGCGTTGCGCGGCGATGGCCGTGCGTGAATTCAACAAGGCGATCGAGCGCGCGACCGGGATCAGGAATTTGATCTGCATCATCGAGCAGCCGACGCTGGATTCCTTCGCCGAGCTTTGCGCGAACGAATACATCCGCCTGTTGTGCGTCACCGGCGGCCCGGCTGTGGTGGCCGCCGCCATGAAGACCGGCAAGCGCGCCATCTGCGCCGGCCCCGGAAACCCGCCCGTGCTGGTTGACGACACGGCCTGCATGGATCGCGCGGCCGGCAGCATCATCACCGGCGGAGCCTACGACAACAACCTGCTCTGCATCGGAGAGAAGGAGGTGTTCGTGCTGGAGAACACCTTTGGAAAGTTCATGTCGGCGATGGAGCGCAATGGCGCGGTTCAGTTGAACGCCACGCAGCTCGATTCCTTGACCAGGGCGGCCTTCACGATCAAGGAAGGCGAGGGCGGAGGTTGCTCGCACGCAGTGGTGAACAAGGATCTGATCGGGAAGGACGCCAGCGTGTTGGCCAACGCGGCGGGCGTTTCCGTCCCGAATGGGACGCAGCTATTGTTTGCTGAGACCGACGCGGATCACCCCTTTGTCTACGAGGAGCAGATGATGCCGTTCATTCCAATCGTTCGCGTGAAGTCGGTGGAGGAGGGCATCGAGCGTTCGAAAGAGGCCGAACACAATTACAAGCACACCTCGATCATCCACTCGCACAACGTGAATCATATGACCGCGATGGCGCGGGCCCTGGACACGACCCTGTTCGTGAAAAACGGCCCCTGCGGCGCCGGGCTCGGCCTCGGCGGCGAGGGCTATCTGAGTTTTTCCATCGCCACCCCGACCGGCGAAGGCATCACCAATCCCAAGACCTTCACCCGCGTCCGCCGCTGCGTGATGGTCGACAACCTCAGGATCTATTGATACCTGCGGACGCAAGGCTCGAAATCCCAAGTTACAAGCTCCAAATTCCAAACAAATCCCAAGCGCCAATGCCGAAGCCGACTACAAACTGCAAATCTCGAGAGACTTCCGATGATCGGGCGCGGTTTGAGATTTGGAGATTGGAATCTGGAGCTTGGAGCTTGGAACTTTTGCCGCCTCAACCTTCCTAAGCATGCAATTGGCTCGAGTAGAAGGCAGCATGATCGCGACCCGGAAGCACCCGAGCTTCAACGGGTGGCGGTTCGTGATCTGTCAGCCGATCAACAAGGATGGCGAGCCGCAGGGCACTCCGTTGGTCGCCATTGATGCGCATGGGGCGGGGATGCATCAGCACGTGATCGTGTCGTCGGATGGCAAGGCCGCGCGCATTGCCGTGGGCGATGACAGAAGCCCGGCCCGGCAGATGATCACGGGCATCGTCGACAAGACGGTCGAGGAGGAGGCGGCATGAGATTGGGACGCGTGGTTGGTCGCGTGACATTGAGTCAGACAGTGCCCGCCTACGAAGGAGGGCGTTATCTGATCGTGAGTCCCTACGACCGCGAGCATTTCCAACAGGGGCACGAGGCTCCTGAGGGGCTGAGCAAGCAGCCTAGTCTGGTGGTTTATGACAATCTGGGCGGCGGGGTTGGCGACACGATCGGATTCATCGAGGGAGCCGAGGCGTCGGCTCCATTTGAGAATCCGACGCCGGTCGATGCCATCAACGCGGCCCTGGTGGATGAAATCTTTTACAATCCGAAGAAATGAAAAAAGTAATCAGCGCAAGAGACGTCGAGGAAGCGATCCGCAAGGGGGCGGATCTGAACGCATTGACCGCGGGCGCGATCCTGACGCCGTCGGCGAAGGATGTCATTCGTGAGCACGGCGGATCCGGATCTTCAATGAAGCCCTCCGTCAGCGAACAGGGGACCGCATCCGCGCCTTCGCAGCAACTCAGTTCCAAGAGCCCGAAGGGCGATCTTGAAGACCTGTTCAACTCCGCCTACTGCCGTGATCTGAAGGAGCAGATCGTTGATGTCGGCCGGCGCATGTGGGAGCGGGAATACGTCGATGGCAACGGCGGCAACATCGCCATCCGCGTCGGCGAGGACATCGCGGTCTGCACGCCGACCCTGGTCAGCAAGGGCTTCATGAAGCCCGAGGACATGGCCTTGGTGGACTTTGAGGGCAATCAGTTGCTCGGGACGAAAAAGCGCACCAGTGAGATCCTGATGCACCTTCAGATCATGAAGAAGCAGCCGCGCGCGGTGGCCACGGCGCACTGCCATCCGCCGACCAGCACGGGCTATGCGGTTGCCGGCATCGAACCGCCGACTTGCATGATCCCGGAGTTTGAGGTGTTTTCCTCCGTGGCGATTGCCCCATATCGCACGCCGGGCACGCCGGAGATGGGCAAACTGGTCGCCGATCTCGTGGACAAGCACAACACGATTCTGATGGCCAACCACGGCGTCGTTTCCTGGAGTCACAACAACGTCGAGGACGCCTACTTCAAGATGGAGATCCTTGAGGCCTACTGCAAGACGGTGCTGATCGCCGCGCAGTTGGGCAAGGAGCCGAACACGATGACGCCGGGGCAGTTGAAGGACCTGCTGGCGATCAAGCAGAACCTCGGCATTCCGGATCCGCGGATCGGCCTGAAGGAGTGCGAGCTTTGCGACAACGCCGAATGGCGACCCGGCGTCACCTGCGCCGTTCCGCCGAAGGACGAGGCCCAGGTCAGCGGCGAGGTGTCCCCGGAGGCCGAAGCCGCGGTCAAGGCCATCACCGACCAGATCATGCAGAAGCTGCAAGGGTGAACCGACTGCGGAATTCAGAGTTTGGAATGCGGAATTGAGAACAATGGAGCGACGGAGAGTTGAGTCTGGCGCAAGACTCCAACACTCCATCTCTCCAATACTCCAGGTTTAAGAGCTTATGAAAGTCACAGTTATCGGAGGCGGAGGACGGGTTGGCGCGTGCGCGGCGTTTGCGCTGCAATGCGGCGGCGTGGTTTCGGAAATCCAGTTGATCGACGCGAATGAGGCGATGGCCGAGGGCGAGGCCCTCGACCTGTTGCACGGCGCGGCGTTCACCGCGGATCAGAAGATCTACGCCGGCAACTATGCCCAGGCGGCGGACAGCGACATCTTCCTGATCACGGCGGGCTCTCGCCGCAAGCCGGACGAATCCCGCCTGGATCTGATCAACCGCAACGTCTCGATCTTCATGCAGATCATTGCCGACATCAAGGCGGCGGGCATGAAGCAGAACGCGATCATCTTCGTGGTTTCGAATCCGGTGGACATTCTGACGCACCTGGCCGCGCGCGACAGCGGGTTGCCGTGGCCGCAGGTGATCGGGTTGGGCACAATGCTGGACACGGCCCGCTTCAGCTCGTTGATCGCCGACGAGATGGACCTGGCGGCGACGCAGGTGAAGGCCCTTTTGCTGGGCGAGCACGGGGATTCGATGGTGCCCGTCTGGTCGTCCGCGTCGGTGAACGGTTTTCCGTTGAGCGGTCTGCCGAAGTGGAGCCCGGCCGTGCAGAACAGGTTGTTTGATCGCACCAAGGGAAGCGGAGCCGAGGTGATCAGTCGCAAGGGCGGCGCGGGTTGGGCCGTCGCGATCGCGATCCGCGACGTCATTCACTCCATCGCGCTGGATCAGAAGCGACTCCTCCCGGTTTCCTCCCTGCAGCAGGGAGCCTACGGCATTCGCGACATCTGCCTCAGCGTTCCGACCGTCGTCGGTCGCGGCGGAGCCGAAGAGCACGTCGAAATCGAACTCTGGCCGAAGGAGAAACTGGGGCTTCAGAAGTCAGGCAAGGCGTTGAAGGACACCTTGAGCAAGGTGAACGCCTGACAACACCCCTTCGGCGTGAAATCCCAAGCTCCAAGCTCCAAATTCCAAAGAGGCTCCAATGACCAAGTTCCAAACGGCCGGGCAAGTATTGAACTTTGCGCGAAGCGGTCATCCCGCAGAGGCGTATTCGAAGGGGCGGGGTTCTGAGATTCTCTGGCTTGAGATTTGGGATTTGGAACTTGGAGCTTCTTTGGGATTTGGAGCTTGGGATTTGGAGCTTTCCCACCAATGAAATCGCTCGACGCCAAACTTGCCGAGATCCGATCGAACCCGTCTTCGGACGCGTTCATCATTGCGGACGCGAAGGACGCTGATATGGCGTTTGGGGTGCGGGCGACCGGGCCCCGGAGCTATCTGGCAGAGAAGGGTGAGCATCCGGCGCAGTTTTCCCCCGAGGTCTGGACGCGCGAGGAGTTTGGTCATCGCAATCTGCCGGAGTATCTGGACGTCATACGCGAGGTCGCGCATCAGGGGCTGATCGACATCATGTTGATGTCGGCGTCGATCAACGAGCAGCTCACGATCAAGGAAGGCCTGTTCAAGAGCTCGCACATCACGCCGGCCGCGCGGGCGAATGACGCCACGGATGTGTGGGCGATCCGCCACGGCAGCTACCTGCAGGAAGGAGCGCGTCCTTTCCGATCGGCCAGCATCGACCAGATCCAGTGCGGCAAGGTGGAATGCGATCGGACGACGGACGAATTTCCCGGCGCGAACCTGGGGCTCTATTCCGTGACCTTTCTCAACGATCTGGATCAGGACTATATCACGCTCAACGCGTTCAAGGAATTTCGCGAGGAGGCGGAGCGGAAGAAGTTCCGCTACTTCCTCGAGGTGTTCGATCCGAACGTCGACAGCGGCATTCCGCCGGAGAAGTTGGGCGAGTTCATCAACGACAACATCCTGCGCAACCTGGCCGGCGTTCCGGAGGCGGGGCGGCCGCAGTTCCTGAAGATCGTCTACCACGGTCCAAAGTTGATGGAAGAGCTCTGCCAGTATGATCCGAACCTCGTGGTCGGCATTCTCGGCGGCAGCGCTGGCACGACCTACGACGCCTTCAAGTTGATTCACGACGCCAGGAAATACGGAGCCCGGGTCGGGCTCTACGGCCGCAAGATCAACAACGCCGAACACCAGCTCGCCTTCATCGAAATGCTGCGCATGATCACTGACGGCGAATTGACGCCGGAGGAGGCTGTGCGGGCCTACCACGGCGTGCTGGAACATCTGAAGATCAGCCCGAAGCGGTCGCTGGCGGACGATATGCAACTGACCGACCAGTCGATGAGTTACGACGGTTCGGCCAAAGCGAAGTCGACCGCGACGATCCGCGACAATCCGTTGGCTTCGGGCAGGCGCGAAAAGACGCAGTCTGCCGAGTCTCCGAAAACCACGCCCAAACCGGCGCCGGGACGTGAGTTGAATGTCGAGTGGCCGGTGAAGGAGGATGGCAGACCGGACTTTGCAAAGATGGACCGGGAGGAACGGCGCGCTTACGACAAGGCCCGTTTGAAGCGGGCGTTTGGGTGAGGTGATCGGACCGGTTGCGCTCTGATGGAGGGCGCGGATGAAGGCGTTCTGGCATTGCGGCCGGCGGGTGTATTCGCAATTCTTCCGGGACCATGGATTTCAAAGTGGTCTATCTTTCGGGGGCGAGGGTCCGTTTGTTTGAAGGCAAAGGGAAACCGAGGACCGTAGAAAGCGAATACGGCGAGACTGTTCGCCGGCGGATTCTCCGATCGCAGGAGAAACATGCATGGAAGTCGCAGGGAGGTGACGGCGGACCTTTGTCCGGCCCGGCGATCTGGGGTTCTTCCATGCCTGGACCGAATTCTGTGCAAATCGATGTATCCAGTGTGTGTTCCGGAGGGGGCGCAGATTCCTTCTATTACACGCTGGAAGGAGATGGGCTCTGCGCGATCGTTTCGTCGGAGCGGGGCGGCGAGGAGGAGAGGAGGGTGTGGAACGATCACACCAAGCGGTTGCGCTTCCTCAGTCATTCCCGCGAGGATGGTCATCTCGCATTCAGTTTCGAGCATCCGAACTGGGTGGCCAACATCGGGGTTCGGCTTGCAGATGAGAGCGGGTTGATGGAACTGACCGAGGGCGATTCGG
>JAYPEY010000038.1:9309-32428 GCA_038126035.1 Verrucomicrobiales bacterium
GGGTGGGAAAATGCAACTTGTCTTCCAGTCTGCCGGGATCGGGCGTGACCAACGTGGAGATTGGGCCGGGTTGGGGCCGTTTTGCGTGGAGAAACTGGATGTTGAAAGCGGTGAAATGGAAACCTTGCAGGAGAGTTCAAGGTTCGAATATCTGACGCCGAAGATGGATGCGGAAGGCAATCTGTTCTGCATTCGGCGTCCGTATAAGACAGGCCGGGAAGTGACCGCGGGAGGTTTGTTGAAGGATATCGTCTTCTTTCCATACCGACTCCTTCGCGCGGTGTTCCACTTCCTCAACTTCTTCTCGATGATCTACTCTGGAAAGAGGCTGTCGACCCAGGGAGGCGATGCAAAGCAGGCCGATCCGATGCAGATGACCGTCTGGGGCAATCTGATCAAGGCTCAGCAGGAGGGGCGGCCGGAAGAAGACGCGCCCGCATTGGTTGACAAGTCATGGGAGTTGATCCGGGTCGACGAAAACGGGGGGACGGAAGTCCTCGAAGATGCGGTGTTGTGTTTTGATCTGGCGGATGACGGAACGCCGGTCTTTTCGAACGGCAGCGGCGTTTTCGCGTTGGAAAAGGACGGAAAGAGGAAACGGCTTTTTGTGGACGGCATGATTCAGCAGATTGCCGTTCTGCGGTCGGAGGGGCGGGAGCCGGAGGCTTCCGCAAACAGGTCAGTCCCGGTGTGAACGGGGGGTGGTGGGAAGCTGGCGCTTCCGTCATTCTACCGCATTCTGCAGGACTTCGACATACGAGGCGGCGGTTTCAGACCAGGCGAAAGACCCGGCCTGTCCGACGATGGAATCGGGATTGCTCTCGCGGCGCAGTTCGGCGTCGAGCGCCCTGCTCATGGCTTCGTGGTCGCCGCGGGGCGTGAGTTGCCCCAAAGTCGGGTCTGTCAGGATTTCAGGGATGCCTCCCACGTTGGTTGCCACAACCTTGAGGCCGGAGGCAAAGGCTTCCAGGATCACGTTGGGGACTCCCTCGTTGTCGCTGGGAACGCAAAGGACATCCGCGGCCTGCATGTAGCGGGCGACGGTCTCGGGGGGGAGGCGGCCGGGAAATCGCGTTGTTTGCTCCAGCCCCGTTCCCGCGAATCCCTGCATGACTGACTCCCGCTCCGGACCGTCGCCGATCATGACGAGCCGAAGTCTCCTGTCCGGGGCGAGGCCGCAGAGGCTGATGTAGGCGCGGCGGAGTAGCTGGGGGTTCTTAACGGGATGGAAGTTCCCGACAAAGAGGATGATCCTGTCATGCAACGGGAGGCTCAACGCCTCGCGAGCCACGGTCTTGTCGATGGGGTGGAACAGATCCAGATCGACGCCGTTGTAGATGGTCCGGAGTTTTTGTTCTCCGACGCCGGCTTCGCGGAGAAGGCGGGCCAGTTCCTGGCTGCGCGTGACGACCGCGGATGCGTCGGCCATGGATTCAACGATGATG
Source organism: Verrucomicrobiales bacterium (assembly GCA_038126035.1). Taxonomy (GTDB): domain Bacteria; phylum Verrucomicrobiota; class Verrucomicrobiia; order Limisphaerales; family JAYPEY01; genus JAYPEY01. The sequence continues at coordinate 10,755 of JAYPEY010000038.1, forward strand.
CGCCGGCGGGTCGGATTGTTCAGGTATTGGTGGGCGTCGGATCCCTGGCATACGGCGACGAAGGGGAACTTCATCTCCCGCGCCAGCAGGGACACTCCACAGGCGTCTGGATAAAGCCAGGAGGCGAGCACAACATCGAAGGGGAATTCCGACCGGATCCCCTGAAGCGAGGCGCGCAGGGAGTTGGCCATCAATCGATGGTTGAAGGAGCTGCCGAATCTGGGAATGTAGCGGGCCTTTGGGAATGCCGGCTTGAGAGCGGCGTCCTCGGGGCGGGCGGTTCTGCCACGGCCTCCAAGGAGCGGCAGGGAAGGGCGGGGCGAGACGACGCGGATGTCGCATTGTCCTGCGAGGCGCCGAACAAGCCGGGCATTGTAGATGCCCCGCCCGGGCTCGCTCTGATCGGGAAACAGGTTGGAGACAAACAGGACCTTCACGGTTTCTCGGCGCGTTTGAAAACGTGGTTGCGATGTTTGCCCGGGTCGCCGGGTTCGCCGTCCTCCAGAGCGTGAAGGATGTTGGTCATTTCGCGGGCCGTGACGTAGTGGACGCGGAATCCGGCGCCATCACTGAAATTGGCGAGCAGGCGCTCATGGAACCGGCGGTAGGGATCGCCGAGGAATACTCCGGAGTTGCGTTCGATGGCTCCATGGGTGTGCAGTTTGACGAAGACGACATCGGGGCGGTTCACGACGTGGTTGTGCAGGCGGAGCCAGAGGCGGGCCCGATCCATGGTCGGCGGATTGGCCCCGGTCAGGTCGCCATTCTCGATCCGCGGCATCAAGCCGAACTTCCGGCGCTCCCAGTTGAGTCCGAGGGGTCCCTGAATCAGCAGCAGCTGCGAGCTGTCGTGGCGAAGTTCCCTTGTTGACTCGGCTCCCGCTGCGGCCGTTCTGCCGGTGTCATGTGATTTCGACCTGGTCGAACTTTCCGCGTAATAGACGCTGTTGATGGTCTTTGTCTGGGTGGGGCTTGGCGCGGAGGGCATGGTCATGTCCGCATAGCATCCGGATTCCCGAAGGATCCGCAGTTCGTCATGAACGCCGCAGTGGCGTCCCGACGGGTGGGAGTTGTCCAATGCCCAGTCGCCGTGAATGAAGGCATAGCGAATGTCCCCGGAACCGTCCCTGGAGAGGAAACCGTGCCGGCGGAAATCCTCGATGCCCCGCTGGATGGAGGCGTGAAGACCGGTTTGGGTGTCGTTGTCGTGGTGCAGGTGTATTTCCACCTCACCGCCGCACTCGTCGGTCAGACGCTCGAGTTCGTTGATGACGTCGCGGTCGTACTGTTCGATGGGATAAAAGAAGGTGTGTCGCGGCGCAATGCCGTCGGCGTCACTGAATTCTTCAATCAATCTTGGGAAGGCGTCGTTCCACGCTTTCATTCGCCGCATGGCGCCCTGTTTGTCTGTGGCATGAAAGGGTTCGAAGTGATCGCAGACGCAGAGCAGAATGTGGACGGGGGCTCCGGAAGGGGGGGGCGTCCGCAATCGGCGGAGATAACCAGGGAGCCACTTGTCGAATGCCTTGTACACAGGGAATGGGGGACGGTCAGCCTTCCGCGCGCGAGGGTTCGGCGGCGGATTTCCACCCCGCGCTGGGATCGTTGAAAAGGTAATGAAGAAGCCCGCGGAAGGACATGAGATTCAGGAAGACGAATCCGGCGGGAATCGAGAGCGGGGCCAGGCGGAGCGAGGGCAGGGCGGCCCCGAGCAGGGCGAGAACGTAGAATGCTCCGTGAATCCAGAGCAGGATTCCATAAAGCGGTTGTCCCGAGAGCGCGATATTTGCGGCAAGCTGGACCACGAGCAGAAACGGGGCCGCCAATCGCAGATACTTGTGGGAAATGAGCTGGAACCAAAGCCGGTTGTTCCAGGGAAACAACCATCCGGGGTGGCGGAAGAGCATCTGGTAATTGCCGGCGATGGTTCTTTGCTTCCGAATCTTTTCCCGGGCGGGTTCCAGGGATTGTGAGTCGAAGGCGCGGGCGGCGAAATCATAGAGGACACGGAACCCTTTGGTTGCGATCCGCATTGGAATCTCGACATCGTCGATGAGCGTGTCGTCGGGGATCTCCTCGTACAACTCCCGTCGTATGGCGTAGATGGCGCCCGTGCAGCCGATGCAGGAATCCCATCGCGCCTCGGCGGCGCGGACGAACCGTTCCAGTTTCCAGTAGGCATCGACCCCGCCTCCGATCGAGGTGGCGGACGACTCGATGTAGAGGGCGCCGCTCACCGCACCGACGCTGGGATCCGCGAAATGCCGCGCAAGTCTGGCGATGGCGTCGGGGGCGAATTGTTGGCGCGCGTCGGCAAAGACGACGATCTCGTCACGGGCGGACGCGACCCCAAGATTGAGGCAGGCGGGTTTGCCGGAGCGTTCCTGTCGAGCGATGACACGGACGCGGCTCCGGTTCGTCTCCGCGATCCGAGCGGCGGTTTGATCCGTGGACCCGTCGGAAACCAGGATCACGGAAAGACGGTCGGCCGGGTAATCCGAGGCAAAGAGATTCTCGAAGCGGGAAACGACGCGTTCGCCTTCATTGCGCGCGGCGATGACGACGGCGATCCCTGGGTGGGAGGCTTCAGATGGGGAGGGCGCCGGTTTTGGGCGAGACTTGATGCACGCCAGCGCGTGAATCACAAGCGGGTAGCCGACGAATGTGTGAAAGAGCAGCGCGAAGGAGAGCCAAAACGCCGCTTCATGGAAGAGAGGATTGGAGATGACCGCAGGCATCGACCGTCAGAAGTCCTCAAGGATGTAGATCCAGAAGTTCATGGCAGCCTTGTAGGCCCCATACATCAGCGCAAAATCGATGAAGCTGAGTTTGTCCCAGGCGATGGGTGGTTTGGCGTGCAGGACCTTCTCGATTTCCTCGCGGATCTCGTTGCGTTTGAGTGTCTCCTTGCGACGTTCGAAGGGGGGGCGCTGCGCTTGGAGGGCGTTGAACTCCTCCTCGCCTGCCTGAAACTCGTCCATGTCCTTCTTCGCCTGTTCCAGGTCTTCCTCGTAGCGCCGGACAATCTGTCGATGATAGGCGGCCACGGTGGCGGGAATGATGAACAGGGTCGAGCGGGCCCCGAAATCGATCACCCAGGACGACATCCAGAAGGAGACGACAAGACAGAAGAGCAGTCGTCGCATTCGCTCCTCGTCGTGATTGATGGTCCGGACGGTCATCAGTGTGCGCAGGCAGCAGTAGAGGATGCCGACGAAACAGAAGAGGCCCTTCTTGCCGAGTTCGGTGGCGGTCTGGATGTAGGCGCTGTGGGCGGCCTTGGGATATCCGTTCTCCCTCCAAAAGGTTCCGACAAACCGTTTCCAGCCGATGCCGTCCGGTTCCTGTTCAATCTTTTGGAGTCCCCATTCCCACGCGGCCAGACGGCCTTGAATGCCGCCTTCCGAGCGGTTCAGTTCGTCCATGCGCGGCAGTTGCTGGGCGATTGCGGGGCCAAAGGTCAGCGCCGACACGACGAGGATCACCTGCACGGCCTTCGGCCGGCCGAACATCAGGGCCAGCAACATGGTGGCGCCGCCGGAGAGATAGGCCCCCTTTGATAGCGTCTCGTACATGCACATGACCGGCAGCACCATCATGGCCAGAGCGACCTCCTTCATGAACACCGGGCGCTTCCAGAGGAACAGATAGTAGATCATGGGCAACACGGGCACGACCGCGTGTCCCAGCGCATTGGGATTGTTGAAGATGGACGTCGAGAGAACGAGACGGCCCTTGTAGGTGTTCTCGGTCAGGTCCTTGGATCCCATGGGATCCCAGAAATAGAGTGACGCCACCGCGAGAAATGCGATCGCAAGGATCATGATCGTCCACCAGTTGAGGAAGGACTCGATCCGCTTCATGTCGGAAAGCACGACCACGGTGATGTAGTAGAAGATGATGTACTTGGCGAAGATCATGAAGGACCCGGTCAGGGAGTCGCCGGACCAGATGGCCCATGCGAAGTAGAGGGCCATGATCCAGTCGTGGGGGGTCTTCAGGAAGTCCTTGGGAGCAAGGCCGCGATTGCGCGTATAGGTGGAGAACAGCGCAAAGAGCATGGTCATCTTGACCGGCTCCAATTTGGCGAAGATGGGAATCCACTCCTGGGGGCGGATGTAGTAGATCACGAGGAACAGGACGATGGCGGCGAAGTCCATGGCGTGTCAGGGCTGGCCTTCGCCCGACGGCGGGAAGGCGGGAGACGACTCAGACTGAGCCTTGGAGGAAGCTCCCATGCCGGATCAGATACTGTCGAGACTACGAGACCGTTTCCGCGATCTGGTAGTTCTGATAGTAATAGCTGGAATAGTAGTAGTAATGGTAGTAATTCGCGCTGTCGTTGAGATCCAGCCGGTTCAGGATGAAGCCGTAGATGTTGGCGCCGTTGTCGCGAAGCGCCTGCAGGGCCATTTTGAGGCTGCGGGTGGAGGTGCGCTTGCTCCAGATGACGAAGACGACGCCGTCGGTCACGGGTTGCAGCATGGCCGCGTCGGAAAGGCCGAGCGCCGGCGGGGTGTCGAGAATGATCCGTTGGAATTGCGTTCGGAGTTCGGCGAGGGTGGACCCGAGATTTGCCGAGCCGAGCAGTTCCGTGATGCCTTCCGCGTGCTTGCCGTATGGCAGCAGCGTCAGATTTTCCTGCTTGGTCGGCTGCAGGGCGTCTTCGAGCGTGGATCCGCCCATGAGGACGTTGCTCAATCCGGGCTTCGCCTTGACCCTGAACGCGCGGTGGAGACGCCCGCGGCGCAGGTCGGCGTCGATCAGGAGTGTCTTTTCGCCCATCTGGGCGAAGGAGAGGGCGAGGTTGGCGGAGACGAGGGATTTTCCTTCCTGGGGCAACGAGCTGGCGACCATGATGACCTGTGGCGTCGAACCGCCGGAAGGCGTGCCGCTGGACAGGAGATTCGTGCGGATGACGCGGAAGTTCTCGAGCAGGTGCCTGTCGGGCTTGGAGTCGATGGACTGCCTGCGGGAGCCTGCGGCAAGGGCTCCATCGATGACCTGGGGGACGATCCCCAAGGCGCGCATGTCGAAGTCGACCTCCGCCTGTTCCACATTGGTGACGGTATGATCGAGGTATTCGAGCAGCAGCGGGACGCCGATGGCGAGAGCGAGGCCGAGCATCAGGGAGTAGACGGCCAGTTTGAGGCGGTGCGGCGATACGGGGAGTTCGCGCACTTCGAGAAGCCCCATGTATTGAAAGTGGGTGCGTTGGTGCCCGGCGCCCCATTCCAGGCTGGTCAGGGATTTGGCCATGGTCGCGTAAAGGCCGCTCCAGGAAAGCTGGCCGGCGGTCAGATTGCGGAATTCGGCCTGCGCGGCGTCGTGTTTCTTGACGACAGCCTCGTATTCCGGAATGCGCTTGGTGAGATCGGACTGCTTGTCCAAGAGGCGGCGGTATTCGAGGTCGAAGCGGGTGAGGGCCAGTTCCAATTCCAGGCTGAGCTGTCGTTCGATGTCCTCAAGTTCCTTCAGCTTGGCCGCCATGACGGGGTGTGCGGGGAGGTACTTGTGTTCCAATTCGGCGATCTCGGCCTCGATCACCCGCCGCTGGCGATCCATCCCCTCCCAGGGATGGTTGGTCTGGTTGAGCACGTGCGGGGTGACGACAAACGACTCCTTGGCGGTCATGCCGGTGGTGCCGATGGTGAGCTGGGTGGGGCTCTCGATCACGTCTCCGACGGCAAGTCCGAGTTCGCGGTCAATCGTGTAGAGCAGAGAAAGTCGCTCAACGGTGGTGTGGTCGTCGCGTTCCAATTGTTCCTTGAAACGCTCGAAGACCTGCAATTTGTAGTTGTTCTGGGTGATCAGCGGAGGGATCCGCTTGAGATCCTTTAGGCGCATCTCCAGTTCCAGCAGATTCTTCTTGTTCTTGAAATCGAAGGTCTCGTCGGAAATATGCTTGAGCTTCTCCTCGATGAGATCCTTTTCGCGTTCCCATTTGTCCACGGCTTGTTCGTGGAACTTGGCGCGCTCGTTCTTCACGTGCAGCAGGTATTCCTCCAGAATGTATTGAGGAAACTGGTAGATGAGTCCCTTGTTGTAGGGCCAGACCTCGATCTCGATGTTGCCCAGGGACGTCCCGCGGACCTTCACCTTCTTGACGTGCTTCTTCTGGATCTCATCCCAGTGGTCATGGATGCCCATTCTGGCAAGGGCGCGCTCCAGAATGTGAGGGGCGCCCAGGTGACTGAAGATGCTCATCCGTCCGTAGACCGACTCGTCGTCATGCGGCAGCGCGAAAGAATCGTAGCTCACCAAGGCCCTGGAGTAGTAGACGGGTTTGGCGAAAACGTAGTAGGTGAGTCCCAGCAGCAGGGAGAAGCAGAGGAGCAACGTCATCAGACGGAAGTGTCGTCCTATCAACGACAAATACATCATCACGTCGTTCCAATCGAGCGCGTTCTTTTTGACCCCGGGAATCATATACGTCTATATATCGTTAAATTAGCGGGAAACGGTAGAGGGAAGCGCCCGGTTGGTCAATATTTTTCGCGTGTTTGCTCTCATGAATGTGACTCATAAAAAGGCAAATGTGTCATGTTTGCGGAACCGGTTCAGCGAAGGGAGCTGGAGAAGCTGAGGAGGCGGGGCCGGACGGCGCCCGGTTCGCGGTAGGGAGGCAACCCGGTTGCCGCAGACAGCAGGTCCTGCGGACATCCGGTCGCGGTCTCCATGTCGTTGCGGGAGGCGCACTTTCACGTTGACAACCGTTGACAAATGACGTTGAAAGGCGCTGACAAAGGAAATTGTAGTGAAGCAAATTCTAGACAGCGTCCAGAATCTGGAAGTGACACCGTTCGAATCCGGCCAAGATGTGCTCAGGCAGGGGGATCGGAAGCGACAGCTTTATGTGCTTGCCGGAGGATCTGTTGAAATCCTCAAGAACGGGCAGCGCTTGTGCGAGATATCCGAGCCGGGATCGATCTTTGGAGAACTTTCCGTGCTGCTGAAGACCTTCCATTTCGCCACCGTCCGCACCTTGGAGAAGTCCACGTTTTACATCGTGGAGGACGGTGAGAAGTTTCTGTCCGAGAATCCGGCGGTGGGGGTTCATATTGCGCGTGTGTTGGCGAGCCGCCTGGCCAAGCTGGATTCGTATTTCGCTGATTTGAAGAGGGAATTTTCCGAATTGAGCAGCAAGGTGGAAAGGCCGACAGCGGAAGAGAGCCGCAAGTCCAGCCTGCTGACGCAGTTTCTCAAGAAGGCCGAGATCGGGATTGAGGAACGGACAGCATTGGGAGACACGGACGCGAATTCGGGCGCTGATTCGTGAGCGTGGGGCGGTGGTTGCCAATGCCTGGCCGGACTGACCGGTATGGGGGCGGCGCTTGGAGCCGGATCGGTTGATTCACTCGACCTATGGATACTTTCCTCAAGATCTGCGGGATTACGAGCGTCGAGGATGCGATTGAGGCCGCAGACGCCGGAATCGATGCGGTCGGGCTGATGTTTCACAAACCGAGCCCGCGATTCGTCGACAAGAACATGGCGGCGGCCATCGCAGGGGCGTTGCCGCCTTCCGTCGCCAGGGTGGGGGTATTCGTCAATTCTGAGCCGGCGTTTGTTCGGGAGATGATCACCGAATGTGGATTGGATATTGCGCAGTTCCATGGCGACGAGACTCCCGGGTATTGTTCCCGGTTTCCTGTCCGGGTCTGGAAGGCATTCCGAATCCGCGACGAGGCTTCCCTGAAAGCGTTGAGCGACTACCAGACGGACGCCTGGCTGCTGGACAGTTTTGTGAAGGGGGCGTTGGGCGGCACAGGCGAACGATTCAATTGGGACCTGGCGGTGGAGGCGGGCAGGTCCGGCGTTCCGATTGTCCTGGCGGGCGGTCTGGCGCCGGACAACGTCGAGAATGCCATCCGGACGGTGGGCCCCTGGGGAATTGACGTTTCCAGCGGCGTGGAATCCGCGCCAGGAAGAAAGGACCCGGCCAAGGTGAGGGAGTTCATCCGGGCGGCGAGAGCCGCGGCATCCGCCTCCGGCTGAATGGGCGGCCTCCTTGGGGGCGTCAAAAGAGGAGAAAACGGGCCATGGCCAGCGTCAGGAGGATGCCGGTCAGCCACCAGAACCAGTGGATGCCGGAAGGCGTCGCGCCATTGGAGCCAAATTCCCGTTCGATAAAGCGTTCGTAGTCAAAGGAGTCGTCATCGGGACCGGCGTGGGCTGATTGATCGGACCAACCGGTGTTCTCGTCCGAACCGCATTCCGGGCAGGCGCGCGCGCCGCGGGGGACATCGACGTCGCAATTGGGGCAGGTTTCCGGAGTCATTCGGACTGGCGGCAGCGTGACGTGATTGACCGATGATTTGCCGGGCGTCGGTCAGCCCATCCCGGCATATTCCTCATCGGTCGTCAGCTTGAGGCTCATGAGAATGTAGTCGTGATCCTTGGCATCCATGTCCTTCACGTATTTCTCGAGTCGGAGGACCTGGGTGAAGCCCATCAGCGCGAATGCGCGCGTCGCGCCCTCCTGCTTGCCGGCGAATTCAGCCTCGACGTGCTCCAGTCCCGCATAACGGGCCAGCCCGATCAGTTCGGTCACGAGCGCGCGCGCGAGCCCCTTGCTCCGATGATCCGGATGGACGGGCACGCTGACGCGGCCGATGTGTCGTCCAGCCGCCGTGCTGCTGATGCAGGGTGGCGCAGGCCACGATCTTGTCGTCGTGGACGGCCAGGAGGGGAAGGTTGCGCTCCAGATCGATGTTGTCACACCAGTCATCGATGGTCTCGCGCTCGGAGACGCGGTTCTTGAGGAAGAGCAGTTAGGGGGAAGGAATCGCGAGAAAGAACTCGTGGAAGCGCTCGCGATCATCCGATTCGAGCGGCCGGGCCTCGCAGGCGAGCCCGCCTTTGAGGTTCAGTTGTTTGGGAAATGCGTCGAGGGCGAATTCCAATGACATGGGAGGCTCCAGTGGTTGAGGTTGTTTGAGACAGTGGGCGTGGTCAGCCAAGTCCGGGCAGTCGGGGGTCGCCGGCGACGCCCCGGTCGCGGGTGAAGGATTGCGCGTTGACGGCCGCGAGGTTGACGCTCCAGCGCGCGGCCAAAGCGGGGACGCGCTCGGCGTTCGTCATCGCAAATTCCGGTTGGCCGAAACAATCGCCATCGGGCGTTGGTTCGCCATAACCGGGGCAGATCATACCGAGTTGGGCCTCGGGCAGCGTCGGCCGTCCCTGATTCCATACGGTCTGGTTTGTCCAGGCGAAGGCGCGATGAATGCGGCCGTATTCGGATCGGACCCAGGCATGATGACGCAGCGCGGCGCTCGAATGGAAATACTGGACATGCCCGAGTCTGGCGCTCAGTTGCGTGATGAAACGGAACAGGGCGTCAATGTCTCCGGAGAGGTCGGGCAGCCGGGGGCCGAGGACCAGGGTCCATCCGCCAATGGGAGGCGAGATGAAGATGCCTCGTTGTTCTGTGTTTTCCAGACCGTCTTCCCAACTGCAGGGGGTGATGTTCTGCATGCCGAAGGCTTCCAGAATGTGATCCACATTCCGATTTCGGATGGCCAGCCAGACGTCCGGCTGATTGTAGGGGAGCCCGTAGACGTCCGGGCGCTCCGGGAAGGCGGGTTGGTTGAAGAGATGATCAGGAATTTCCTCAAGAGCCCGTTCCTCGCGGCGCAGTTCCGCCATGCGGCGCACAAAGAAGATCTTGGCCAGGGCGATGCCGAACACCCCTCCCAGCATCAGCAACAGGAGAACCGGGAACTGGTCGGGGGGATTCGTCACGCTCGCGATTCTAGATTGGGCGCCCGCCTTGGCAAATGGAAAATCGTCGGTCTCGCTTGGTTTGACTTCGTTTCGCAAACCCGCTTTGATGCCGTTTCCTTGACCCTGCTCCTCACATGAACACACGCACCAAATTGTTCCTTTCGGCCTGCCTGACCCTCCTCCTTCTCGCGCCGCGCGCCGGCGCCCAGAAGAATCCGGAATTCACGCTCAACGATGGCGACCGGGTCGCCTTCCTCGGCGATGTCCTGATGGAGCGCGAGCAGACCTACGGTCACCTCGAGACGGAGCTCACGATCCGCTTCCCCGAGAGCGATGTGATTTTTCGCAACCTGGGCTGGTCCGGCGACACGCCGGCCGGGATTGCAAGGGCCGGATTGAGTCTTCTACAGGCGGGACGCGAACCCGCCGACGAGGGGTTCAAGCAACTGAAGAAACAGTTGGAGCTGGTCAAGCCGACGGTCGTGTTTCTCGGCTACGGCATGGCGGACTCGCTGGATGAGGGGACGACTCCCGCCCAGTTTGAAAAGGGCATGAACGAGCTCATCGACGTCATTCGGGGGATCGCCGGGGACAAGACCCGCTTTGTGTTCCTGGCGCCGGTCCATCACGAGAATCTCGGTTCTCCCTGGCCTGATCCGGAGGCGCACAACGCGCGCCTCGTCGAGTTCGTGGCGGTCGTCAGGAAACTTGCCAAGGAGCGGGACGGCTGGTTTGTCGATCTGTTCAATGCGTTGAAGAACGACCGCAACAAGCCGTTGACCCAGGATGGAATCCATCTGACCGGATTCGGTTACAAGCGCGCCGCGGATGTGGTTCGGCGCGCGCTGAAGCTGCCGTCGCTGGGGCGGCGCGCGATCACCAAGGCGGTCCAGGTCAACGCCCTGCGGCAGCTCATCATCCGGAAGAATGAACTCTTCTTTCATCGTTCCCGGCCGCAGAACATGGCCTACATTCTCGGGTTCCGGAAACACGAGCAGGGGCAGAATGCCGTCGAGATCCCGCAGTTCGATCCGCTGATCACCAAGGCCGAGGTGAAGATCGCCCTGGTGCGACGGTTGGATGTCTCCGAGAATTTTCTCAAACGTTTTGAAGAAAGGCTGGAGCCGGTGGAGGAGGCGTTTTCCCCGTCGCCGCAGGAGGATCTCAAGTTTGACGTGCATGAGGGTTTTGAGGTGAATCTCTTCGCGGAGAACCCCCATCTGGCCAAACCGATCCAGATGAATTTCGATGCGGAGGGGCGGCTCTGGGTCGCCAGCTCAGCCGTCTATCCTCAAATCGAACCCGGCCAGACCGCCCGCGACGCCATCGTGGTGTTGGACGATACGGACAAGGATGGCCGGGCGGACAAATCGACGGTCTTTGCCGAAGGCCTGCTCATTCCGACGGCGGTCGCCCCCGGAGATGGCGGGGTCTACGTCGGACAGAGCACGGAGTTGCTGCACTTCCGGGACAGCGACGGGGATGGCGTGGCGGACGAGAGGAAGATCGTGTTCTCGGGCTTTGGCACGGAAGACACCCACCATACGATCCACACACTGCGTTGGGGGCACGACGGGCGGCTGTATTTCAACCAGTCCATCTACATCAGATCTCATCTGGAGACCCCGCATGGCATGGTTCGGCTGATCAGCGGCGGCATCTTCCGCATGCGCCCCAACGATCTGAAGACCGAGATTCTCGCGCGCGGATTTGTGAATTCGTGGGGGCATCAGTTCGACGCCTATGGACAGTCCTTCGCCACCGACGGCGCGGGTTTCTGGGGCATGAATTACGTCATTCCGGACGCGCGCTACATCACCTATGCCAATGCACGGCGAATCCTGGATTCGATCAGCCCCGGCAATTACCCCAAGTTCGCCAGCCTTGAGGTGATGGCCAGCAAACATTTCCCGGACGACTGGCAGGGAGACCTGATCTCCTGCGACTTCCGCGCGCATCGCATTGTGCGGTTCAAAGTGGAGGAGCAGGGCGCGGGTTACGTCACGAAGGAGATGCCCGACCTGTTGCGGACGGCCAACGCCACCTTCCGGCCGATTGATGTGAAACTGGGGCCGGACGGCGCGCTCTATGTGGCGGACTGGTCCAACCCGATCATCCAGCATGGCGAGGTCGATTTCCGCGATCCACGTCGCGACCACAAACACGGCCGCATCTGGCGCATCAGCCACAAGTCGCGTCCCCTCAACAAGGCGGTCAATCTTGCCAAGGCGGGCAACACCGCGTTGCTGAACCGGCTTGTTTCGCCCAACGAATTCGAACGCCGTCGTTCCGCGCGCACGCTGACCGAGCGGGGCGCCGACAAGATCGGGAAGGATCTGAAGAAATGGACGGCCGGCCGGAAGAGCGACCATGACCGGTTGCGCGCTCTCTGGATGCATCAGGCGGTGGAGATGGTCGATGAGAAGTTGTTGGCCCAGGTCTTGAAGGCCGCGGACGGCCGCATCCGGGCGGCGGGCGTCCGCGTGTTGGTCGATTGGATGGACCGCATCGGCAACGAGGCTGAACTGCTGGCCGGCCTGGTTGCCGACGAGCACCCCCGCGTCCGCCTGGAGGCCGTCCGGGCGCTTGGGAAGATCGGGACGATTGCGGCCGCCGATCAGGCGTTGGGAGCGCTCGACAAACCGATGGACCGATTTCTCGAATACGGGCTCTGGTTGACGATCAACGAATTGTCGGATGTCTGGATCGACGCCGTCCAGAAGGGGGATTGGACGCCCGAGGGGCGCGGCAAACAGCTGGAGTTTGCGTTGAAGTCGATCAGACCGGAGCAGTCACAACAGGTGTTGGCAAAACTGCTTCCGGCAAAGTTGCCGCGCGAAGGCGCCGGTCCATGGATCCAGCTCATCGGCCAGTCGGGCGGTCCGGCGGAGCTTCGGAAACTGTTCGACCAGACGATCGCCGGTGACCTGGATCCGGGCGCGACGGCGCAGGCATTGAACGCATTGGGCGAAGCGACCCGACTCCGTAAACAACGCCCCGGCGGCGCGCTTGATGGCGTGCAGAAACTGTTTGCGCACGACAATGCCGGGGTCGCGGCGGCGGCGGTCCGCCTTGCGGGAACCTGGAAGATGGGCAGATTCATCGGGGCCATGCTGCAGATCGCCAGGGATGGCAAGGCCCAGCCGCCCGTGCGGCAGGCGGCTTTCGAGGGACTCCGCTCGATCGGTGGGAAAGGCGCGGTGGACGGATTGCGTCAGTTGGCGACGCAGCAGGCGTCGAACGCGACCGGTCGTCAGGCCGCAATCGCCCTGGCGGCGATCGATTTCGGAGGCTCACGCAATCAGATCCTGAAGGTCCTCGCGGCGACCACGAAAGACAACGACGCCCAGGGGCTCTGGCGTTCGTTGCTAGGTTTCAAGAACGCGGGCAAACGCCTGGCCGCCGGCCTGCCAAACATTCCGCCGGCTGAGAACATCGCCAAGATCGGTCTTCGCGTCGCTCGCGAGGGTTCCCGCAATGAGCCCGAACTTGTCGCCGCCCTGACGCCGCTCGCCGGTCCGCTGAAGTCGGCGGCCGACATGACGGACGCGGAATTGAAGGCTTTCATCGCCAATGTCTCGAAGAAGGGCGATCCGGCCCGCGGCGAGCGCATCTATCGTCGGGAAACACTGGCGTGTATTGCCTGCCACGCCATCGGTGGCGTCGGCGGTCTCGTCGGGCCCGACCTCACATCCATCGGCGCCAGCGCGCCGGTCGACTACCTGGTGGAATCCCTGTTGAAGCCGAACGACAAGATCAAGGAGGGCTACCATGCGGTGATCGTTGAAACCAAGGATGGCGAGGAATACAGCGGCACGTTGGTGCGGGAAAGCGGCAATGAGGTTGTTCTGCGCGGCGCCGGCAACAACGAGATTTCCATCGCCAAGAACAACATCCAAAGCCGCCGCAACGGCCAGTCCCTCATGCCCGCCGGGTTGATCGACGCGCTTTCCGAGCAGGAACGCCTGGACCTTTCGCGGTTTCTATCCGAACTCGGCAAGCCCGGTCCTTACGACGCCTCCCAGTCCAAGGTTGCGCGCGCCTGGAAGATCTTCACGGTCCACAGCACCAACCAGCAGAAGGGGGCCGACGAGGCGGCCGCCGGCGATCTGTCCATTGAGGGATGGGTCCCGGTCAGTTCCACAGTGGTGGGCGGCCTGATGAAGACGGATCTGGAGCCCGTCGTGCAGCGCTGGCATCGTCGCGGCATCATCGCGGTCTACGCGGCGACGCGATTCCAGTTGGCGAAGGACGGAAAGGTTGCGTTTGAGTTGGAGGCCCCGGAGGGGGCGGAGATCGTCGTCGACGGGAAGTCCATCGGCAAGGGAGCCAACGTCTCAGCCAATCTCAAGGCCGGCGTTCACACCATCGTGGTCAAACTGGACCATCGCAAGCTGGGCGACCAGGTCCGGCTCAAGTCGAACGACGTCTCCTTCCTGGCGAATTGAGATTTCCTTGATCTGTATCTGCTGGCCGCCGCGGAACGCGCTGGGGTTGATCGGCTGTGGACTCACGACGTCGCGCTTTTTCAACGCGTTGCAGCGCCGGAGTTTGTTTCACGGATTGCGGAGCCTTTCTGCAGCTGGATCTGCAGATCCACATGCAGGAATCCTCGTCATCCAATCCCGCCGACGATCTCCTGCATGGCGGCGAGGCAGTTGTCGATGTCCGCGCGGGTGTTGTAGCCGTGGACGGCGAGACGGATGCGGCCGGCGTGGTGCATGACATGGATTTCGCGGGCTTCCAGGCCGTTGTGAATGGCCTGGGTCTGCGGGTGGAGAAACGCGGCGATTCCGGAACTCTCTTCTGCGTCGCACCTCGGGGCCATCAACCGGATTCCCAGGTCCTTCAGACCGGCGCAAAGCGCATCCATCAGGGGGTCGGCATGGGCGGCGACAAGCGGGACGCCGATCTGCTCGAGATAGCGCAGCGAGGCGTTCAGGGCATAGATCGCGGCGAAGTTGGGCATGCCAACAGAAAAGCTCGCGGCCCCGGTCCTGGAGACGGCCTTCTCGAAACGGTTTGCCTCAAAGGCGTTGGCGATGTGGAACCAGCCGCCGGCGTGGGTCGTCAGTTGATGGGCGGCGTCCTCCCGGACTCCGACAACACAGCCGCCGTGCGTTCCAAGGACCCATTTGTGCGTGCTGGAGATGACGCAGTTTGCGCCTTCGAGATCCAGGTCCAATCGTCCCAGGGCCTGGGTGACATCGACCGAAATGATGGCGTCCGGGGCGAGACGACGGACGCATTCGACAAAGGGTTTCCAACGGATGCGATAGCCGTTGTAGAAGCTGACCAGCGATATTTGGACGAGCCGGGTGCGCTCGTTCAGGAGAGGCTCCAGGTCCGGGATTTCGAGGCCGCCATCGCGTGACTTCCAGATGGCGACGGAGGGGCGGGCATGGTCCGTCAGCCACGGCGTGGCGCCGGCGGGAAAGTCGAGGTCGGTGATGACAACCTCGTCGCGTTCGCCGAGCTTCATGGCCTGCGCCAGGAGGTTGTAGGCCTCTGAACTGCAGGAGCAGAACGAGACCTCATTCATCTGGAATCCGATCGCCTTCGCCGCGGCCTCGCGACATTCCTCGAGTTTCGCGAAGTGTTGGTCACGGCCGCGCATGCCGCGGGTCTTGTCGCGCCAGTATTCCTCCAATGCGTCGTGGACGCAGGTCGGCGGAATGCTCTCAGCGGCGGTGTTGAGGTAGGTCATTTCCCCGAGGGTGGGGAAATCCAGGAGGCGGGATTCGGGGGTGAGCATAAGGAGCGGTTGCTTTCATTCAAACGGGCATGAGAGCCTTGGCCAGGGATTCGTAGATTCCCGGGGCCTTCTCGAGTTGTTCGAGTTCGATGTATTCATCGGCGGTGTGAGCCTGGGCGATGTCGCCGGGGCCGAGGATGATGGTCGGGACTCCCTTCGCAGCGATCTTGCTGCCGTCGCAGCCGTAAAAGACAACCGAGCTCTTCCCGGTGTCGGTCGCCTGCAACGCCTTCTTCACCAGTTCGTGGTCCGGCGGAAGTTCCAGGCCGGAATCGATGAGATAGGGGTCCTCCACCTCGCATTCAAGGCCGTCCAATCCGGCGGCCGCCTCGGCGCAGAGCTCCGTCACCCTGGCCATCACCGACCGCCAGTCCTGACCGGGAAGCAGTCGGATATCGATCTGGATGCGGCATTCCTCGGGGACGATGTTCACGCCGGAGCCGCCCTCGATCAATCCGATGGATCCGGTGCTGGGGCCGAACTCGGGTCGGCTCGTCTGCGAAAGCTCGTCACGGAAAAAGTTCTCGAGCAGGGGGATGATCCGGGCCATGCCCGCGATGGCGTTGCGGCCTTCGGTTGGCCGGCTGCTGTGCGCCGCGCGTCCGCGGGTCCTGACGCCAAAACGCAGGACGCCCTTGCAGCCGCGAACGACACCGAGGCTGGTCGGCTCGCCGACAATGGCGAAATCGGGCGGATCGAAGTCCTCGACCATACGCGTGACGCCCCGGAAGCGGGTTTCCTCATCGACCATGCAGCCGACGCTGAGCGTCCCCTTCCAAGTCTCCGCCGCATCGCGGAGGTTCAGGGCGGCGTTCAGCATGCAGGCGAGGGGGCCCTTCATGTCTGCGGAGCCGCGGCCCCAGAGTCGGCCGACGCGGACTTCGCCGCCAAAGGGATCGATGGTCATGCCGTCGATGGCGACGGTGTCCATGTGGCCGTTGAAATGCACATGTGGCCGGTCGGATCCGTTGCGGAGGGTCAGGATGAGATTGGAGCGGCCGTCGATGACCGGTTGTTCGCGGCAATCGAGGCTGTGTTCCGCCGCCCAGGCCTTGATTCGGCGGGCGACGTTCGCCTCGGCCGGACTGGCCGGATCGTAGTCGGGGTTGACGCTGGGAATGCGGACGAGGTCCCGGGCGAGGGCTAGGCTGACGGGTTCGGACATCGCTGTCTTATACGCGATGACGCAGGAAAGGGAAACCGGTTTGCTGAGGCAAATGGAGCGCGGCTGCGTCGGAGACCAACCGGAGCTCCGGGGCGCCATTCAATACACCCGCCGCAGGTTCGAGGGGAGGATGTTCAGCTCGGAGCGGTATTTGGCGATGGTTCGGCGGGCGACCTTGACGCCCTTCTCCTTGAGAAGGGTGACCAGTTTCTCGTCGGAGTAGGGGGCGTTGGAGGGCTCGTTCTTGACGAGCTCATTGATCATCCCCTTGACGCTGGTGTTGGACAGGTTCGAACCGTCCGCGGTGGCGACGCCGGAGGTGAAGAAGAACTTCATGTCGAACACGCCCTGGGGACACTGCATGTATTTGCCGGACACCGCGCGGCTGACGGTGGTTTCATGGACGCCGACCACCTCGGCGATGTCCTGCATGGTCATCGGTTTGAGATCCGTCAGGCCGTTCCGCAGAAATCCCTCCTGCCGGGCGACGATCTCCTGGGCGATCTTCGCCAGCGTGTCCTGCCGCTGGTGGATGCTCTTGATGATGAACTTGCCGGCGCGGATCTTGTCCCGGACGTACTCCTTCACGGATTCGTCCGCATGGGGATCGGACATGATGTCCTTGTAGTGGTTGCTGATGCGAAGCCGGGGGATGTGCTCCTGGCCGGTGGTCACCACGTAGCCTTCGTCTCCGGGGGTGACGAAGACCTCCGGCACGACATATTGGTTGTTGTCCGGAACGAAGGCGCGTCCCGGACGGGGATCCAGATGCTTGATGCGTTCCGCGGCCGCTTGGGCCTCCTCCACGGTGACGCCGAGGTGGCGCGCAATTTCCGGAAATCGCTTCTTGCCCAGCGCATCGAAACGTTCGGTGATGATGCGGTATTCCGGGGATTGGGTGCGCTCGGCCCGCTCAAGCTGAAGTCTGAGGCATTCCTTCAGGCTCCGCGCTCCGACGCCGGGCGGATGGAAACCCTGCACCGTATCCAGCGCCTCGCTGATGCGTTCAACCGGAATGTTGGTGGAGAATGACAGTTCATCGACGGTCGACTGGAGGTATCCGTAGTCGTCGATGTTGCCGATCAGCATCTCGGCAATGGAGATCAGGTCTTCGGCGATCTCGGAAGTGCGGAGCTGCTCGAGCAGGAACTCCTGCAGGGAGGTCTCCTGCACAATGGAGTCCATCATGAACTGTCTTTTCTCCTCGTCCTCCTGGGATGCGCGATTTGGGACGCGTGTCTGGGCAAAATGATCCCGCCATTCCTCGTCCAGTTGCGTCAGCTTTTCAAACTCCGCCTGGAAATCGTCAACCGGTTCGTTGTCGGTCTTTTCCCTGGCCGGGTCAAAGCTGACGTCTTCAGGCGGTTCGGTTGGATCGAGCTGGGTGGAGGTGTCATCCGCGCCCTCCTCGCGCTTGCGCTCGGTTTCGATCTCAATCTCCGGAACCTCTTCCAGGATAGGGTTTTGCTCCAATTCCTGGGTGACGAGCGCCCGAAGTTCCAGGGTCGGGGCCTGCAGGAACGCCAGCGACTGCTGGAGCTGTGGCGCCAGTATCTGCTGCTGCGACAGGCGCTGCGATAAATGGAGGCCCTGGCTTTGCGACATGCCCGGTGGTTCGTTGTTGTCTAAGTTTGTGGTCCGACGGCACGAACTGTGCTTGATGGTCGTGCACCATGAATCGTGCCAATGTGAGGCAAACTAGAAAAAATGGTTCCGCCCCGCAAGTCCGAATGCGATTGGCGGACGACCGTGCGCTCTCTACCATGGCGCTCCGATGAAATCAGAACGACGACTTCGGCGCTGTTTGCCGGTCCTGTTGACGCTGGTCCTGTCCTGTTGGTGCGGGATTCTCACGCAGGCCGCCCAGGGATTGCGCGTTGGAGCCGCCGCAGAGCCGCTGAAGGCCTCGGACGAGATGGTCATCGGCGGAAGCATTTTTGGCGGCCGGGTTTCGGGGCAGGAAGGCGAACTTCGGGCCACGGCCGTGGTTCTTGAAAAGGAGCCCGAAGAGAGGTTTGCCATCGTCGCCTGTGATGTCCTGATGATGCGGCGCGACCTGATCGACAAGGCCCTGATGGACATCGAGATCAAACTGGGTATTCCCAGCAGCCGCGTCCTGATCAACTGCACGCACACACACCACGCGCCCAGCACGGCGAAGGTCCACGCCTACGACCGCGATCCGGCATTCTGCAGGGAGGTTCAACGCGGCATCTACGCGGCCGTGGAAAAGGCGATCGCCAACCTCTCCAAATCCGACTGCGAATTCCGTTTCCATCTCGGACGCGAGGAAAGCGTCGGTCGCAACAGCCGCCTGATGATGCCCGACGGCCAGATTCGCTGGACCGGCAGTTGGCTCGACGCCGTGCGCCCCACCGGGCCGTTCGACCCGGAGTTGCCGACGTTTTCCTTTCTCAATGACGAAGGTCGCCTGATTGCGGCGTTGTTCAATCATTCGACGCATACCATCGGATTCCGCCGGGCGCGGGTCCGTTCCCCCGCATTCTACGGACTGGCGGCGCAGGAGTTGGAGGAGGAACGCGGCGGGGTGTTCTGCTTTTTGCAGGGCGCCTCAGGATCGACACACCGACTCAGCCTCGGCGCGGATGAGGCGACACGACGGATCAAGGCGGCCGTCGGCGATTCGCTGGATGCCGCGGGGTCGCGGGATGTCGCTCGGATCGCGTCGATCAAGCGGCTGTTCACATTTCGGGTGCGGGTGTTCGATGAGGAGGCGGAGGAGCGCGCGGTGGCGACCTACTGCCGGAGCGTGAAGGGCGCCGCGGCCGATGCGGTGATCAAGGTGTTCCACGACCAACGAGACGAACTGCGCGACAAACAGGGCGAACCGCGGCAGACCTGGCTGCAGGCCATGGTCATCGGCGACGTGGCGATCGTCGGCGTGCCAGGCGAGTTCTTCACCAAGCTGGGCCTCGACATCAAGAACCGCTCGCCTTTCCGCTACACCTACATTGCCGAACTGGCCAACGACTGGATCGGTTACCTCCCGGATCTCGACGCGCACAAGCTCGGCGGCTACCAGGTCTGGACCGGACTCCACAGCTACGCCGAACCCGGAACCGGGGAGCGCATCGTCGATGAGGCGATCGATATGCTGATCGAATTGGCGGAGCAGTAGCTCCCCGCGGATCACTTCGCGGAATCGTCGAGTTCGCGGACGAGGGACTGCACGGCGAAGTTGATGTGTTCTGTGCCGCTCTCCTCGCGTTGGCTGGGGGCTTCCTGGTTGCCGCTGAAGATGGCGGTGAGGGCGCGGACAAGGCGGGATCCGGGGCGGGGGAGGTCATCGACATTCCAGTAGCGCAGCCTGCCCTGCTTCGCGAGATGGCGGGGTATTTGGCCGAAGCGCGTCAGGAACATCCCTTCGTGTTCGTCGCGGCTAAGCCCTACAATGAGATCGAAGCCCTCCAGATCGTCGAAGCGGATCGGACGGGGATTGCGGACTTCGGCGACCAGAAGTCCGAGGTCCCTTTCCTCCAAATACTTCACCGCGCTGGGCGAGATGCCCTTGTAGGCAGTCTGCTCAAGCAATCCCCGGGAATCGGCCCGCCAGTCCATTCCGTCTCGTTTGGCGTAGTGATTGAAGAGGAGTTCGGCCAACCGACTCCGGTAGTAGTTCCCGGAACAGACAAAAAGGAGCTTTTTCTCGGTGGTTTGCGACATGAAATCGTGCGCGCGTTGTAGCGGGGAACACCACGATTGATCAATGGTTTATCGTTTGTTTCAAAATCGTCATAGTAAAAAAAGTTAGGCATGGCTAAGTTTTATGCTTGCGTCAAATTTTTTGAAAAGTAGATTTCCGCGGTCCTTGAGCGGGGGGGATTGTGTCCTTGGGAGATGAAGAATAGTCGAATTATGAGAAACTGGAGAATCCGCCGGGTCTGGGCGGGATTGTGTGGATTGCTGGCGTTGTTGGGCGTCGGATCGGTTGCTGCGGCGCCCAAAGTCACGGTGGCCACAACGACGACGATGGTCACGGACATGGTCAGGCAGATTGGCGGCGACCGGGTGGAAGTGCGGGGGCTGATGGGCCCCGGCGTGGATCCGCATTTGTACAAGCCGGCGGCGTCTGACAGTTTGAAGCTGAATCGGGCCAAGGCGATCTTCTATTCCGGGTTGATGTTGGAGGGGCGGATGTCCGATTTGTTCGCCCGCATGGGACGGCGTGGGAAGAAGGTCTATCCGGTGACGGAGGGCATTCCAAAGGCGAGTCTGCAGGAACCGGAAGAGTTCGAGGGACATTGGGACCCGCATGTCTGGGGCGATCCGAGGTTGTGGGCGAAATGCGTTGATGTTGTGGTCGAAGGCCTGAGCGCGGTCGATCGTGCGGGCGCCGCTCAGTTCAAGACACGCGGGGCGGCCTACCAACGGGAACTGACGGAACTGCACGCGTGGGCGCAGAAGCGCATCGCCGAGATTCCCAAGGAGCGACGGGTATTGATCACCAGCCACGACGCCTTCAACTATTTTGGCAAGGCTTACGGTCTTCAGGTCGTCGGCGTGCAGGGCGTTTCAACGGCGAGTCGGGCGGGGTTGGCGGATGTCGCCAAGACGGCGGACTTCATCCGCCAGCGCGGGGTGAAGGCGATCTTCGTGGAAAGCAGCGTCTCGCCCGCGGTGATCGAGCGCATCAGCCGGGACGCGGGCGTGAAGATCGGCGGTGAATTGTTCTCCGACGCCTGCGGCAAGCCCGGGCAGATGGAGTCAGGCGGCGGCGGGACTTACGACGTGGGAACCTACATCGGGATGATCAAGCACAACGTGAACACGATTGTGGAGGCGCTGAAGTGAGATCCCTTGCTTGCTCAACCGCCATCGCATTCTCACTGACGGGCGTTGGCGCGAGCATGGGAGCCACAGCCGACAAGCCTGACAAGAGCGGTTATCATCTCTTCAACCCCACACCTGGGAATCTCATGCGCGACATGTCAACGGATCGGCCGGATGTGACAGAGAGCCCGATCACGGTGGACGCCGGACATTTTCAGATTGAGGCGGACCTGATCG
>JAYPEY010000038.1:32528-48931 GCA_038126035.1 Verrucomicrobiales bacterium
TGATCGCGACACCTCCGGCGCGGCGAACACGCGGACGCTCAGCTACAAGGCGCCTTCGATCAATCTGAAGGCCGGGCTGTTGAACAACGTGGACCTGCAACTCGTGATCGAGCCCTACAACCGGGAACGTGTTGAGGATCGAGCGGCCGGAACGTTGACGCGCAACACCGGCTTCGGCGACATCCAGACACGTCTGAAGATCAATCTTTGGGGCAATGACAGCGGCGACACCGCGCTGGCGCTCATGCCCTGGGTGAAGTGGCCGACAGCCGCGAAGGGGTTGGGGAACGGATCGATTGAAGGCGGGTTGATCGTTCCGTTCGGGGTCGGATTGCCCCACGGCTGGGAAATGGGCCTGATGTCGGAATTCGACATCATGCGCAATTCGACCGGTGGGGGACATCATCTGGAAGTGGTCAATACGGTTGCGCTCGGGCGCGACATCGTCGGCCGTCTGGGCGGTTACGTCGAATTCATCAGTGTGGCCAGCGCCGAAAGCGGCGCAGATTGGCAGGGGGGGGGCGCCGCGGGGTTGACCTACAGGCTCAACGGGAACACTCAACTCGACGCCGGCGTGAATGTCGGGATCGTCGAGGCGGCGGATGACGTCAGACCATTCGTTGGACTTTCGTGGCGTTTTTGAATCGGAGAATACATGATGGCATCGATGTCGACCAACGAAGCATTGCCGGATCCCCCTGAAACCGGGCCGGACAACGTGATTCATCCCTCGCAGTTCGACTGGGTGAAGTCGGCGTCGTCGGAGGACGTGCCCCTGGAGATCCACGACATTACGGTGGCCTATCACAAGAAGCCGGTCTTGTGGGGCATTGATCTGGCGGTTCCGAAGGGGAAACTGATCGGCATTGTCGGGCCCAACGGCGCGGGCAAGTCGACGTTGATCAAGTCCATCATGGGGCTGCAACCGCTGAGCAGCGGCTGGGTGAAGATCTTCGGGAAGCCCTACAGGCAGAACCTCAAACGCGTGGGCTACGTGCCGCAGCGCGAATCGGTGGACTGGGATTTTCCGGTCAACGTGATGGATGTGGTCCTGATGGGACGCTACGGGCGGTTGGGGCTGATCAAACGTCCGACGAAGAAGGATCGTGAAATCGCGCGCGAGTGCCTGGACAAGGTCAAGATGCTGCCCTATGCGAGCCGGCAGATTTCCAATCTCAGCGGCGGGCAGCAGCAGCGGGTGTTCCTGGCGCGGGCCCTGGCGCAGGAAAGCGACGTCTATTTCATGGATGAACCGTTCGCCGGAGTGGACGCCGCGACCGAAGCCGCCATTGTGGAGCTGTTGCGCGAATTGAAGGCGAAGGGAAAGACCCTGCTCGTCGTGCATCACGACCTGCCGACGGCAAAGGAGTATTTCGACATGCTGCTCCTGTTGAACATGCGCGTGGTGGCGTTTGGCGACACGACGGAGGTGTTCAATGTCGAACTCCTGCAGAAGACCTACGGAGGACGGCTGACCATTCTGTCCGAGGTGGCGGAGGCGGTGAAGGTGTCGCAGACCTGAGGGGATGGCGGAGCCATGAGTGAGCAGTTTCAGCATTTGAGGGCGGGAAGCCGAGGCATTTTCAGGGGGACTGAGGAGTTGTCGCAACGCCGCGCGAAGCGCCTTGGAGTGCGGCGCTCTGACGCCGCTTTGCAGAGCTTCCGACTGAAACGAGCCTTCTTTCGCGTTCAAGCGTCCGATCTGCCGCGACTGTTCGACTCCGGTCTTCAGGGCGCGATGCCATGCCGGAGCAAAGGCGGCGTCGAGCCGCCGCAGTCCATGGCGCTTCGCGCGGCGCCGGGTTTGGTCGGGGGCGTTGGGGCGATGGCCCGGTTGCGGTCTGGCGTCCTTGCGTTCTGCGCCTATCTGCTCGTCCTCGGTTGCGCGCCTTCGTGCTTCGCCGATCGGATCGGGGATCTGACAGAAACCAGCGTGGTCGACCAGGCCGTCCGCTTCTTCACCTTTCGAGATGAGTCGCTTAGGTACGCGTTGCTGGGGGCGATTCTGCTCGGGGTGAACTGCGGCCTGTTGGGCGGGTTCATGGTGGTGCGCAAGCTGTCCCTGATGGGAGACGCCCTGTCACACGCCGTCTTGCCTGGCGTGGCGATCGGTTTTCTCTGGAACATGACCAAGGATCCGCTGGCGATCTTTGTCGGCGCGACGATCGCGGGCCTGCTGGGCGCGTTGACGGTCTCGGCGATCACCCACACGACCAAGATCAAGGAGGACGCGGCCTTGGGCATGGTTTTGTCCGGCTATTTCGCGGTGGGCTACTGCATCACCAGCATGTTCGGGCGGTTGGAGACGGGCAACAAGGCGGGCATCGATCACTTCCTGTTCGGCCAGGCCGCGGCGATCAATCGGGACGATATCGTTCTGATGAGCGTGGTGACGGTCGTGACCGTCCTTTGCGTGAGCGTCTTCTACAAGGAGTTCCTCGTGACGAGTTTTGACGCGGCTTTTGCGAGGGCGACGGGGTTTCCGACGATGCTGTTTCACAATGGCCTGATGCTGCTGTTGGCATTCTCGGTGGTGATCGCCCTGCAGGCGGTGGGGGTCGTGCTGGTGTCGGCGATGCTGATCACCCCGGCGGCCTCGGCCTATCTGCTGACGGACCGGATGCACCGATTGTTGACCTTGTCGGCCCTGTTCGGCGTCGCGACGGGCGCGATCGGCGCGTTTCTGTCGTTTCTGGAGTCGGGGCTCCCGACGGGACCCCTGATGGTGCTGGCGGCGACCCTGGTGTTCGGGATGGCGTTCCTGTTCGGGCCGCGTCATGGCGTGCTGATGCGCTGGTGGCGTCAGAGGTCGCGCAGTCATCGCGTTCAGCGGGAGAATACCTTGAAGGCGGTCTATCAGGCGTTGGAGCGGCGCAACTTCAAGGGCGAAAGCGTGACGCTGCTGGAACTGGCCCAGCGTCGTCGGGAGACGGAGGAGGAGGCGCGGCGACAGGCCTCGGCGTTGATTCGAAACGGTCTCGCGACGCGCCATGGAACGGGGGAACAGATCGTTCTGACTCCCGAGGGCTGGCTGCGGGCCTGTGAGATTGTGCGCAATCACCGTCTGTGGGAGCTCTATCTCACCAACGCCGCTCACATCGCCGCGGACCACGTGCATGAGGACGCCGAGAAGATCGAACACGTTCTGGGCGAGGACGTCGTCCGCCAGATCGAACGACGCCTGGATTTTGCGAAGACCGATCCGCACGGCCGGCCCATTCCGAGCATCGACGACATGCGGCGCGGGGCGGGCGGTCTGTTTGGGCGGGATGAACTTGTGGGATACGGGAGGCCGACGTGAACGACTTGATTCCACCGTTTGACTGGCAGTATGTGGTCGTGTCCACCTGGACCGGGAACGTCGGCGGTTACGGATGGCTGGGGTGGACCGCCCTGATGGGGTTTCTGGTGGCGGCAACGTGCGGGCTGGTCGGCAATTATCTGATTCTTCGACGCATGGCGCTGGTGGGGGACGCGATCAGTCACAGCGTGCTCCCCGGACTCGCGGTGGCATTCATTCTTGCCGGGATGGCTGGAGGCGGCGACGCGGAAGAGATCAGCCATGGGGTCCGTTCTCCGACGGTCATGTTCCTGGGGGCATTGGGGGCGGCAGTGGTGACGACGATCATGATTGAGGTGATTCACAAGAAGACCCGGGTCAAGCAGGACGCGGCGATCGGAATCACGTTTTCCAGTCTGTTTGCCCTGGGCGTGGTGATCATCAGCCTGTTCGCCGGCAAGGCGCACATCGACACGGAGTGCGTGTTGCACGGCGAGATCACCTTCGTGCCGGACGATCTGTTCGTCGTGATCGGCGGCAGGGAGATTGCGCCGGGGCCGGTCGTACGGATGGCGGGCGTCGCCGGGGTGACGGCGCTGTTGATCGTGTTTTTCTACAAGGAACTGCTGGTGAGTTCGTTTGATCCGGGGCTGGCGGCGTCACTGGGCATCAACGCCACGGTCGTGCATTACGGGTTGATGAGCTGGCTCTCCGTGGTCGTGGTCAGCGCCTTCGAGGCAGTGGGGGCGATCCTGGTGATCGCGATGTTGATCATTCCCGGCGCGACGGCGTCGCTGTTGACCCGGCGGTTGCCATGGATGATGGGGCTGACGATCGTGCACGCGGCGCTGAGTTCGGTTCTGGGACTGCATCTGGCAATGTGGCTCGAGTGTTCCGTGGCGGCGGCGATGTGCGTGGCGGCGTCCGGCCTGTTTGTCGCGGTCTGGATCTTCAGTCCCTCGGAAGGGCTGATCCGACAGTGGTTGAGGAGGCGGGTGGAAGGTCCCGAGGAGAGCTCCGCAGCGACGGCGGTTCAACCTTGAGCGTCGAACTCCGGGCCGGCGATGCGATCGCCGGTTGCGGGTTGGAACAGGGAGGCCCGGCGTGTGTCCGCGCGGACGCGGATCGAGGCTCCGGAGGGGCAGTCCATGGTCGGCCCGGTCCGGATCGTCAGCCCCGATTCGGTGGTGACGTACTGCGCGTCGCCGCCGAATTCGCAGAAGCGGACTGAATCATCGAAGACGTCGCCGGAATCCGGGAGTCGTCCGTCGTCCGGGGACTCGATGGAGAAATGCTCCGGGCGCAGCCCCAGGAGAACGTCCCGGCCGCTCAGCGCGGACCAGGCGGGGGACGAGGGCAGGTGGAGTCCGGCCGGGGGGGCTCCAGCGCCGGGGAGCAGGCGGATCCCTTCAGCTGATTTCGTGAGCGTTCCTGGCAGCAGGTTCATCGGCCTCGATCCGAAGAACTGCGCGACGAAGGTGTTCGCCGGCATGTCATGGATTTCCGGGGGCGAGCCGATTTGTTGGATGGCTCCGCGATGCATCACGGCGACGCGATCGCCGAGCGACATGGCTTCGGATTGGTCGTGGGTGATGTGAATGAGCGTGGTCCTGAGGGAGCGGTTGAGTTTCCTGATTTCGCGGCGAAGTTGTTGGCGCAGGCCGGCGTCCACATGCG
Organism: Verrucomicrobiales bacterium; assembly: GCA_038126035.1. Taxonomy (GTDB): domain Bacteria; phylum Verrucomicrobiota; class Verrucomicrobiia; order Limisphaerales; family JAYPEY01; genus JAYPEY01. The sequence continues at coordinate 37,486 of JAYPEY010000038.1, forward strand.
CCAGGGGTTCGTCGAGGAGGAACAGGTCCGGCGCGAGAAGCGCGGAGCGTCCCAGGGCGACGCGCTGCCGTTCGCCGCCCGAGAGGGCCTCCGGCAAACGGTCGAGCGCCGCGCCAAGCCCGAGGGTTTCAGCAATTTCAGCGACCTTGTCGGCGATCGCCTTGGACTGGTCGCCGCGCCAGCGGAGCCCGCTGGCGAGATTCTCGCGCACGGTCATGTGGGGATGGAGCGCGCCGCTTTGAAACACCATGCTCACGTTCCGGTCTTCGGGAGGCAGTTTGTCGATGCGCCTGCCGTTGAGGTGGATGCCGCCGGAATCAGCCGGGTCGAGTCCGGCGATCAGACGGAGGAGAGTGGTCTTGCCGCTGCCGGAGGGGCCGACGATGACGAGCAGTTCCCCGTCGGTGGTCTCCAGACTCAGGTCGCGGACGGCGACGACGGGCGGCCGGCCATCGGCGGAGGGGAAACGTTTGGAGAGCTTCTCAATGACGAGACCGGCCATGACCGCTGGGTGGATTCTGCGCCGCGTTTCCGAATGGGTCAGGCTGCGGGGGAAGGGGGGGAGCCCTGCGAGGATTCCCTGTCCTTGAGATAACCCTCCAGCATCCGGTTCGCGCAGTCGGGGCAGTAGCCGTGGGTGAAGTCGGCGTCCGAATGCTGGCTGATGTAGTTTTCGACCTCGCTCCAGTAGCCGTTGTCGTCGCGGATCTTCTTGCAGGAGGCGCAGATGGGCAGGAGACCGGACAGCAGCTTGACGGCGTTCAGCGCCTCCTTCAGTTCGTCGACGAGCCGGTCGCGCTCCTTCTCCATGGCGTGCTTGTAGAGCGCCATCTCGATGTTCGTGCGCAGTTCGCGCTCCTCGAAGGGTTTGAGCAGGTAGCCGAAGGGTTCGGTGATCTTGGCGCGTTCGAAGGTGGCGTCGTCGGAGTAGGCGGTGAGAAAGATGACGGGGATGCCGAAGTCCTCGCGGACGTGTCTGGCGGTTTCGATGCCGTCCATGTCGCCCTGGATCATGATGTCCATGAGCACGAGGTCCGGCCTGGTCTCCTCGATCCGCTGCAGGGCCTCGGCGCCGCTGGAACAGGTGGCGGTCACCTGGTAGCCGAGGCTTCTCAGGCGATCCTCGATGTCCGCGGCGACGATGCCTTCGTCTTCGGTGACCAGAATTTTTGCGCTCATATCGTCCGGGCAGAGGCGCCCTCGTCTTCTTTGTCCTGAAACTGTATCTTGAACTCGGTCTCGTCGTCGCTGCGGAATTCCAGTGCGCCGCCGATCTGCTTGGTCAGGATCCGCACCAGACGCAGGCCGAGCGAGTTGGAGGTCTCGACGTTGAAGTCGTCCGGGACGCCGACGCCGTCGTCTCGCATCGAGAGCGTGTATTCATCCTTCGAACGGGGCTCGAGGTCGATGAAAATCGTGCCGGGGCCGCCCGTCGGGAAGGCGTGCTTGAGGGAGTTGGAGACCAGTTCGTTGAGCATGAGGCCGACCGGCACGGCGGTGTCGATGTCGAGAAACACGGGCTCGACCTGGGACTTGAGCTGGATGTCCCCGCGCGTTGCGCGGTAGGACTGGAAGAGCATCTGGGTGAGGCTGTGGACGTATTCGGAGAAGTCGATGCGGGCGAGGTCGGTGGATTTGTAGAGTTTCTCGTGAATGAGGGCCATGGATTTGACGCGGTCCTGGCTCTCGCGGAAGAGCTCCTTGACTACCGGATCCTTGATGTAGCCTGACTGCAGGTTCAACAGGCTGGAGATGACCTGGAGATTGTTCTTCACCCGATGGTGTATTTCCTGCAGCAGGACCTCCTTCTCCCGCAGGGAATTCTTGATCCGTTCGTCGGCGCGTTTGCGCTCGGTGATGTCGTAGGCGATCCAGACGACGCAGGGTTCGCCGCTGAGTTCGATCAGTTCGGCGCTGATCAGGGCGTCGCGCTCCTCGCGGCTCTTGGTGCAGAAGGTCTTTTCAATCCCGGTGATGGCGCGTTCGTCGCTGAGGCGTCCGGCGATTTCCATGCGGTCGTCGTAGTTCCGCCAGAGAGACAGGTCGAGGGTGGAATGGCCGATCACCTCGTGGCGTTGGTAGCCGAGCCAGGCGAGGCAGGAATCGTTCATGTCCAGCACGATGCCGGTGTCGAGGGCGCTGATGAAGATGGCGGCCGGGCTGGAGCGGAATATCTTGGCGAAGCGCTCCTCGGACTGGCGCAGGGCCTCCTCGGTGCGCTTGCGTTCGGTGATGTCCTCCAGCACGGAGATCCAGAAGGTGGAGCCGGAGACGTCGAGCTTGGAGATGCTGGCCAGGGTTGTGAAGATGCGGCCGTCCTTGTGGCGGTTGCTCATTTCCCCGCGCCAGGCGCCTTCCTTGCGGAGGCGTTCGGCCTGTTCGGCGACGAGGCGGTCCTGTTCCTCGGTGGCGTAGGTGTTGAGGACGGAGGCGTGCTGGCCGGTGAGTTCGCCGCGGCCGTAGCCGAACATGTTTTCCAATGCGGGATTGGCAAAACGGATGACGCCGTCCCTGTCGGTGAGGCTGACGCCCTCGGCGAGGTTCTTCAGCGCCTGGGACTGGACCTCAAGGGCCTCATCGGAGCGCTTGCGTTCGGTGATGTTGCTGAAGACGACGACGCCGCCGTGGACATGGCCTTCGGCGTCGCGCAGCGGCATGGCGCTGGTCTGCAGCAGGGTGGTTTCGCTGGAGCCCTTCCTGCGCACTCCGAGCTCGGCGCCACGGACGCTCTCGCCGCGAACGGCGCGGTTCAGGGGGAGTTGATCGGCGGGGAAGAGGGCCGCGCCGTCCGGGTAGAAGAAGCCGAAGATCTCGTTCCATTCGCTCGGATTGGGGTTGATCAGCTCGATCCCGAGCAGGTCGTAGGCGACGGGATTGTAGTGCATGATCCGGCCCTCGTCGTCCGCCACGATGACGCCGTCGATCATGGAATCGAGGACGGATTGGACGAGGTCGCTGGCGCCGGGGCGGGATTTTTCCTTGCGGGTGGGGAAGCCCTGGAATTCCGCCAGGAGACAGGTGGCGGCGGAGCCGTCCAGATCGGGCTTCGTCAGGGCGACCCGGCAGTTGAAGGTGGAGCCGTTCCGGTTGCGGCAGCGGCGCTCCCAGATGATGGGGCCGCGTTGTTCCCCACTGAGCGCCTGCAGGCGGCTGATCGCGCTGCACCGATGTTCCTGGGGAAACAGGTCGCGAAAGGTCATTTCCGAGAAATCCTCGGGCCGGAAACCAAACAGGCCGCAGAGCGCCCGGTTGATCTTGATGAAGCTGCCACCGGGCGTGATATAGGCCATGGCGGTCGACGCCAGATCGAACGTCGCGCGACAGAGGGTGTCGTCGTCGGGATTCCCGGAGGACATGGCGCGGGGCGGCTTGGGTGATGCGTGTGGAATCCTCAGGGATTCGTTGATCGGTCCAGGAGGGGCTTCCATCAGGTTCGTCCCCGAAGGACAATACAATCGCGTCCGGAATTAAAGCTTTTTTGTGCGGGGCATTCCGATAAAACGCGGCGGAACAACTGTGGAATAGTGATCGGGACAGCGACCCATTGAACAGCATATGAAGGCGGTCATACTGGCGGCGGGGAAGGGGACACGGATGAAGGAGCTCACGAAGGAGCTGCCGAAACCCATGTTGGAAGTGGAGGGGAAACCCATCCTTCAGCACATTGTCGAAGGCGTGGCCGCCGCGGGCGTCCGCGAAATCTGCGTCATTACCGGTTGGCAGTCGGAGACCATCGAGGAATTTTTTGGCGATGGATCGAGGTTCGGCGTCCGGATCGGCTACGCGCGGCAGGAGGTTCAGGACGGCACCGGAAAGGCGCCGGAGTTGGCCAAAGACTTCGTCGGGGAGGACGATTTCCTGCTGACGTATGGCGACATCCTGGTGAAACCGGAGACCTATGCCGCCATGTGCGGCAAGTTTGCCGGCGGCGGCTACGACGCCCTGCTCACGGTCACGGGAAGCGAGGACGTGACCCAGGGCGGACTGATCTTTTTCGACGAGGATTTCACCCTGACGCGTCTCGTTGAAAAACCGTCCGCCGAGCAGGTGGAGCAATTGAGGAAGGAAGGCTGGCTCAAACCCGGAGCACCTGCCTGGTACAATGCCGGAATCTACATCTTTCGTCCCGGTTTGTTCGATTTTACCGCCAGGCTGGAGAAATCGCCGCGTGGCGAATACGAACTGACCGACGCCCTGAGCGCGATGATTGAGGCGGGACAACGGATCGTTGGATTGGAAATTGCCGGAAGGTGGGTCGATGTGCGGGATCCGGAGGTGTTGGCGTCGTTGCAGGGTGGGGGGTAAGGGGATGGGCGGATGAGGGTATGATTGAAACAGGGATGAGGACGGGAGCTTCAGCCCCAATGTCGTGCGGTGAATCGATGAACAGGAAATTGGATTCCATACCCTCATACCCCGATCCGCCCATGCCCCCCTGCATTCCTGTGAACAACCCGTGAACAAGGGGCGAACGGTTGCCAATTGTCCGCGCTTGTTTGCCGTCCAAAACCGCGTTTAATCGGCGGATGTCCCACGCTGAATTCTGCCATCTCCATCTGCATACCGAGTATTCCCTGCTGGATGGCGGATGCCGGTTGGACAAGCTGATGGCGCGGGCGAAGGAGTTGAATTTCAATTCCCTCGCGCTGACCGATCACGGGGCGATGTATGGGGCGATTGATTTCTATCAGGCCGCCGAACGCGCGGGGATCAAGCCCATCATCGGTTGCGAGGTTTATGTGGCTCCGAACAGTCGTTTCGAGCGCAAGAGCAGCGGTGGGCGAGGCAAGGACGCGTATGCGCATCTCGGGTTGCTTGCGAAGGATGAGGCCGGCTACAAAAACCTGGTAAAGCTGGTGTCCGCCGGTTTTCTCGAGGGATACTATTACAAGCCGCGCATCGACAAGGAGCTGCTCCAGGAACACAGCGAGGGGTTGATCGCCATGTCCGGCTGTCTGGCCAGCGAAGTTCCGCAGTTGATCATGAAGGGCGAGTTGGACAAGGCCCGCGACGCGATCGACTGGTACAAACAGCTGCTTGGCCCGGACAACTACTACCTGGAACTGCAGAACCACGGCATCAAGGAACAGGCCCTGGTCAACGAGCATCTGATCAAATGGTCCAAGGATTTCGGGCTCAAGCTGGTCGCGACCAACGACGTCCACTACATCAACAAGTCGGACTCACACGCGCACGACTGCCTGATCTGCATCGGGACGCAGACCAATCTTCAGGACACGAAGCGCATGCGGTATGCGGAGGAACAGTTCTTCCTGCGCTCCGAGGAGGAGATGCGGGCCCGCTTCTCCGAGGTTCCCGAGGCGATCGCCAACACCATGGAGGTTGCCGAGAAGTGCAACCTGACCATCACTCTGGGCGAGTTGAACTACCCCAAGTTCATTCCTCCCGAGAGCTTCACCGAGGAAGGCTACCTGCGCTCCATCCTGGCGGACTGCCTGTACAAGCGTTACACGATCCACGCCAAGGCCGAGGGATCCGAATTCAAGATCACGGACATCGAGGACGCCCGGAAACTCCCGAATTTTGCAAAGGGCGACGTCGATCTGTCGCAGTATCCCGAGGGGCCGATTTCCGATCTGAATGATCCGAATGTTGCCGCCGGCGTGAAGCTGGTGATCGACCGCCTGCAGACGGAACTGGGGGTCATTGAGCGGATGGGGTTCGTCAGCTACTTCATCATCGTCGGCGACTTTGTGCAGTATGGGCGCGGCATCGGCATCACCTGCGTCGCCCGTGGCTCGGCCGCCGGCTCCATCGTGGCCTACTTGATGGAGATTTCGAACGTGGATCCCATTCATTACGGGCTGCTGTTCGAACGTTTTCTCAATCCCGAACGCGTCAATCCTCCCGATATTGACATCGACTTCGCGGACGACCGGCGACTGGAGATCGTCAAGTATGTGCGCGAGAAATACGGGGAAGACTGTGTGGCGCACATCATCACCTTCGGCACGATGGGCGCAAAGTCCGTCGTGCGCGACGTCGGTCGTGTGATGGGGCTCAGCTTCGGTGAAACCGACCGGCTGGCAAAGATGATCCCACCGGATCTCAAGATGAGTCTGAAGAAGGCACTCGCGCAGTCGCCGGACTTCAAGACCGCCTACGAGACGGAGGAGGTCACCCGCGAACTGGTCGACACCGCCTTCGTCCTGGAGGACCTGACGCGAAACACCTCAATCCATGCCGCCGCAGTCGTCATCTGGGATCAACCGATCACGGATCTGCTCCCGGTGAAGCGCGATGAAAGCGGGACCCTGGTCACGCAATACGCGATGAACCCGGTGGGCGATCTGGGCCTGCTGAAGATGGACTTCCTCGGGCTGAAGACCCTGACTGTGCTGCGCAACGCCTGTCAGATGATCAAGGAGAACAAGGGGGTGGTCGTCCCGATCGAGACGCTGCCGCTGGACGATCAGAAGACCTACGACCTGATGAACCGCGGTGAAACGGTCGGTGTGTTCCAGTTGGAATCCAGCGGCATGCGCGACCTGTGCCGGAAGTTCAAGATCGCCTCGATCGAGCACATCACCGCCCTGATCTCGCTCTATCGTCCGGGGCCGATGGAACTGATTCCCGACTTCATCAAGCGCCGCCATGGCGAGGTGGAGGTCGAATACGAACACCCGCTGCTGGAGCAGATCAACGCCGAGACCTATGGCATCATGATCTACCAGGAGCAGGTCATGCTCGCGACGCAGTTGCTGGCCGGTTTCACGCTGGGCGGCGCGGACCTGTTGCGTCGCGCCATGGGCAAGAAGAAGGTCGAGGTCATGCAGGAGCAGCGGAAGCTGTTTGTCGATGGCTGCAAGGAGCAGAACGACATTCCCGCCGCCAAGGCGAACCAGATCTTCGACCTGCTGGAGAAGTTTGCCGGTTACGGCTTCAACAAGTCGCACGCCGCGGCCTACGCCGTGGTCGCCTATCAGACGGCCTACCTGAAGGCGAATTTTCCGGTGGAGTTTCTCAGCGCCATGATGACGAACGACATGAGCGACATCGGAAAGCTCACGATTCTCATCAACGAGGCCAAGCTCTACGACATCGAGGTCCTTCCGCCGCACGTCAATGAATCCAAGATCGTGTTTGCGCCGGCGCAGGGCGGGACGGTCATCCGCTTCGGGCTCGCCGCCATCAAGGGCGTGGGCGAGACCGTGGTGGAGAAGATCCTGGATGCGCGCGGCGATGAGCCGTTCAAGTCGCTGAATGAAATGTGCGAGCGGGTCGAAGCTCGCACCCTGAACCGCAAGGTCCTGGAAGCGTTGATCAAGAGCGGCGCCTGCGATTGCTTCGGCGAGACCCGGGCGACGTTGTTTGCCCAGATCGATCACGCCCTCGGACGCGCGGCCTTGATCATTGCCGACCGCGAGAAGGGACAGGGATCGTTGTTCGGGATGATGGAGGAGGAGACGGACGCCGTGCCCGAGGAACTTGTCCGACTGGAGGAGTGGTCGCAGCATGAGATGCTGCAGGCGGAGAAGGAATTGCTGGGATTCTATGTTTCGGGGCACCCGCTCTCGCCCTACGCGCCGCTGATCGAGGCCTACGGCATGTGCAACTCCAAGACCGCCGCCGACATTCCCAGTCGCACGGCGACGCGGATCGGAGGCATGGTGGATTCCGTGCAGAAGGGCGTCTCCAAGAAGTCCAACAAGCCCTACGCCATGGCGACTCTCGAGGATCTGGAGGGGACGTTTCAACTTCTCTGCCTGGGTGAGAACTACGACAAATACGCCCAGTTGATCCAACCCAATGCGCCGCTCCTCATCACCGGCGAAATCAACAACGAGGAGGATCCTCCCAAGGTCTTTCCCAACGAGATCATCCCGTTGGAGGACGCGCCCAGGAAATACACGAAACAGGTGCACCTGCGGCTGAATACCAAGACGGTCGATCCCGCGAAGCTCGACGATGCCCTGGCGCTGGTCGAGGAGCACCGGGGCGAGGTTCCGCTCTGGTTCTGCATGATGCCGCCGACAGGGCAGGTCGTGTTCATTGAGACGCACGACCGCTTCAACGTGAAGCCCTCCCGCGAACTGCAGCACGCCGTCGACGAAATGTTCGGCGACGGTTGCTACTACGCCAAGGTCGATCACACACTGCCCGAGCGGAAAAAGAAGCCTTGGGAGCGTGGCGGCGGGAAGAATGGGAATGGGGCGGGGCGTCGGCGGGATTCCGGGGAGGATTGACAAATCTGACCACAATGGTCAGATTGGCGTCATGAAGATAGAGACGGTGGGAACATTGGAGGCGAAGACCCGCTTGTCGGAAATCCTCCAAGATGTGCAGGAAGGCGTTTGTTATCGGATCACGAAACACGGCAAGCCGGTGGCTGAACTTCGCCCGATTTCGGACAAACCCCGGAAATTGAAGGCCGGCTTCGCCAAAGGGGCGTTCACTTACGTAGCCGACGATTTCGATGCGCCGTTGGACGACTTCACGGAATACACCGGGTGAGGCGATGAAGCTGCTGATCGACACGCATGCGTTGATCTGGTTCGCGGAGGGGGATGAGAAACTTTCTGCGACAGCGCGGTGCGCATTGGAATCGCCCGACAATTCGCTCTGGATCAGCTCCGCTTCCATCTGGGAAATGGCCATCAAGATTTCGATCGGAAAGCTGGTTGTGCCCGGCGGATTGTCCGACTTCCGGAAGCGCGTGGAGCAGGGCGGGGTTCAATTGCTCGATATTACCGGCGCTCATGCGGAACGTGTCGCCGAACTGCCCTTTCATCATCGGGATCCGTTCGACCGGCTGTTGGTCGCGCAGGCAGAATTGGAGCAGATGTCGCTGGTCAGTCAGGACGAGACGCTGGATGCCTACGGCGGAGTCCGTGTCTGGTGAGAGGCCAAGGCGAAGGAACCCCGACGGTTTTTCCGGGCAATCAAAGGGGGGCGGTAGGGCTGTGTTGCATCACAGCCCATTTCAAAGCCCCGGAGGCGGCGAAAGAGGGGGACGTCGGCGGCGCGCGGCGCCGGTCCAAAACGCTGTCGGGGGTTTGCCGGAGCCTCAGAATTCGTGGTTTGGTCGTGGGAGAGGCGCTTTCGGGGAAACAAAAAGCGGCTCCCGTTTCCGGGAGCCGCTGTGGGTGATTCAATTTCAGTGTCGATCAACCTTCACCGGGGCCTTCCGTGCCGCCGGTGAGTTTCTCGGGATCGATCGTTTCCGGTTTGTAGCCGCCGATGCTCTTGAAATACATCATCAGCGCGAGGTAGATCGCGGCCATGGCCATGGGGATCAGCGAGTCGGTCTTGAGCACTCGACGGTCGCCGCGGATGTCGGCTGCGATCGCGTCCTGTTGCTCCTGGGTGGCGTTGCCGGCGCCTGCGGCTTCCTTGGCGGCGCCCATCTTCGTGCCGTCAGGTCCGTTCACTTCCTTGAAGATCAGGAACTTGCTGGAGGAATCCGCCTTGTAGGTTGCGTAGAGGGCCGGACTGGTCTTCTCGAGTTCGTCGGCCGCATAACGGTCCTTGAAGTAGCCGAGGCCGGGGGAGCCGATCAAACCGGCGGACATCATGCCGATGCCGCCCATGATGCTGATCGCGACCGCGCCGGTGCGGGGGAATCGATCCGATGCGACGGCCAGCATGGTCGGCCAGAAGAAGGTCTTGCCAACGCCGTAGATGGTCAACGCCACCATGGCCCCGGCAAACGCGGTGACGGTCGAGGCCATGTTCAGGCCGGCGACCGCAAGGATGGCGCAGACGAACAGGAGTCCGACCGGCGAGAGTTTGAGGTTCTTCTCAATCCAGTGGGCGCAGAAGCGCAGCGCAAACATGACCGAGGAGGTCCAGACGAACAGGATCTTGCCCTGTTCCGAGCTCAGGATGTTGCCGGTGATGTTCTGGATCCAGCCGTCTGTTCCCAGTTCCACCGCGCCGACCAATGCGTGCGTGAAGAACAGGACGAAAAGGAGGACTGAACCGGCCGCGAAGCGGGTGAGTCCTCCAATGCCCGCAAGCAGCACTGCGCCGATGGCGCCCGCCGCGGCGAGCGGAAGATCGAAGGTCTGCTTGAAGAACAGGGCGAGCAGAAAACACACGACCGCGCCGCCCATAAGGCCGACATCCTGAAACATCTGGCCCAGGCTGAGGCCCTTCTCGGAAGCCTCGGACTTCGGGTATTTCTGGCCCCAGAACATGACGCCATAAGCGACGGTCGGGATCAGGTAGAGGGACAACTGAACCTTCCAGCCAATCTCCATCTTGTCGTCCAGCACCCAGCCGACAATGCCGCCCAGAATCAAGCCGGCCGGCCAACTGGCGTGCAGGATGTTCAGGTAGTGGGTGCGGTTGGACGGGAACAGCGTGGCCACCAGCGGATTGGCGACCGCCTCGAGCGTTCCGTTCGCATACGCAAAGATGAACATGCCCCAATACAGCATGTTGTAGGCGTTTTCCGGGCCGGAGGCTCCGAAGGTGACGAAAGCGCTCAGGACGTGAGCGGTAAACGCCACAATGACCAGCTTGCCGTAGCCGATCTTGTCGCAGAGCACGCCGCCGATCACGATGCCAAAGCAGAAGCCTGAGAAACCGGCTCCGCCGATCGCTCCCAATTGGGCGCCGGTGAATCCATATTCGCCGCCCCAGTTGTCAAAAATACCGCCGCGGATGGCGAAACCGACGCCCGCAGCCAGAATGGCCACGAAGCCGGCCCACAGCAGCCTTCCGGCATTGGGCGTTAATCCGTCTTGTTTGATGTTCATAGGTGTTGGTTCGTTTGGTCGTTTTGTTGGGTCTACGGGTTGGCGGCCTGATTCCGTTCAAGCCAGGGTAAACTCGGGAAGGTTGACGATCTTGCCGCCCTGTTCGGCGGACTGGTGGGCGCAGATGCCGACGCAGGTCCAGTTGGCGGAGGTGGTGGCGTTGGGCCAGGGATCGCGGTCCTCAACGAGGGAGCTGAGGAATTCGTTGACCATGTGGGGGTGGCTGCCGCCGTGGCCGCCGCCCTGCACGAAGGAGAGATGATCCGCGTCCTCGATGGTCTGGGTGAACTTGCGGATGGGCTCGGGCAGCAGGTGCGCGAAGTCCGGGACCTCCACCTTTTCGGGGATTTCCTTCTCCGGCCGCTTGGCGACGTGAAGGATCATCGGCTCGTCCTCGACGAGCGTCCATTCGAAGCTCTTCTTGGTGCCGTAGACGTCGATGCTCTCGCGGTATTGGCGGGCGACGTCATAGAGGAAGCGCCAGATGTGGGCGGAGAGGTCGCTGTCCTTGAGTTTGATGTGGCAGGTCTCGACCGCGTATTTGTTGCCGCTCTTCTGCGCAATGTCGTCGCGGACCGTGCCGCTGCCGAAGCAGCTGACGTATTCGGCGCGTCCGTCGACTATGCCGAGGCAGGGGCTGACGACGTGTGTCGCATAGTGCATGGGGATCATCTCCTCCCAGTAGGAGGGCCAGCCGTCCATGTCCTGGGGGTGGGAGGCGG
>JAYPEY010000039.1:0-35175 GCA_038126035.1 Verrucomicrobiales bacterium
CTCCTAGATCCTCCGCCCGCGGACCCCAGTTGCTGCCATCCGCCAAAGGAGGTGGAGGCATGAGGAGGTTCAGGCAAGAGACGCTCGAGAGTCTCGGCCACTACGTCTACGCCCTGATCGATCCCCGGGGGCGAAGTGAAAAGCTGAAGCGCATCTTCTACGTCGGCAAGGGCAAGAGAAACCGCTGTTTCGCCCATGCCGAGCAGGAGCTGAAGGCAAGCTCCTTCAAGGGCATGCCTGCCAAGCTCAAGACTATCCGTGAGATCAAACAAGCGACGGGGAAGCCTCCCGCAATTGAGATCGTTGCTCATGGTCTAAATGAAGAAGAAGCCTTTCGCTTGGAATCGACCCTGATCAAACTGTTGCCAAACCTGAGCAACAACGTTACCGGGCATCACGCGGAAAACCTCTGGCTTGGCGCTGAAGCACTCAACGCGCGCGGGAAACCGCCCATCAAGGCTGCGGAGATCAAGCTGCCATTTCTGGTTGTTAGCTTGAACGGCAACGCCAAGACAGGACTCCCTCCTTACCCGGAAATTGCCGACTCGGTATCAGTCCTGCGGAAGAGAACTTTGGGCAATTGGCCGATCGATCCGCGGCGGGCCCGTGTCTCGAGATTGATACTGGGTGTTTACGATAGCTTGGTCCGCACGGTCTATCGCGTCCGATTAAATAGAAACGGAGAAGCGATCATTCGGGTCAAACCGGCAGCTAAAGCGCGGGCGAGTCGCCGCGTTCGCTTCTTAGCGGATCGAGATGAAAGAGCCGAGGAAAAGTGGTTCGGCCGAAGGGTGATCGATGAGAACGACGTGTGCGTCACTAAGCTGCCCCCGCGGAAGTCTTGCCTATTAGTCGAGCCGTGTCCTAGAAAAACGTGAAGCTCTCCAGTGATTGGGGGTGCCTCACGACGTCTACCGGGATATGCAGACCGGTGAAGAAGTCTACGTCGGAAGAACGGCGGGAAGCGAATGACAAAGAAACAGACAAGCAAACCTAAACCACCGGAAACTGTTTCATCGGGAATGGGCCAAGACGGGGGCCAGTCACAATGGCAACCGGTTAGACTCATACAAGAATTACTCCAGTCACTGGGGTGCTTCATCATGGCTCAAGACATTCTCAAATCTCGCGCGGTCGCTCAGACTCTCATGGTTGCGTTTCTGTTCGCAAAACCGGCTGGAAGCCGCGCCGCGGATCTCAACGATCTAACCTACACGATCAGCAACAACGAAGTGATCATCACGGACTGCGATGAAGAGGCATCGGGGTTCTTATGGATCCCTGAGGAAATCGATGGAAGAGCCGTCACGAGCATCGGCACTTCCGCATTTTCGGGTTGCGTCGGTTTAACAAGCGTCCACATCCCCGCTTCGGTGAGGAGTATTGGCGCATCTGCCTTCTTCGATTGTTCGGCTCTCACCACCGTGAACATTCCCGACGGGGTCGCCATTATTAACGCTGATGCGTTCTACCGATGCGAGAGCCTGACAAACATCACGCTGCCGGCAAGCGTTGCGCGCATCGAATCCCGCGCCTTCTACCGTTGCGGCAAGCTCTCCAGCATCAACTTCCCCGATGGCCTGACTACCATTGGCACGTCGGCGTTCTCCGAATGCGCGAGTCTGACCGGGATCGCCCTTCCCGCCAGTCTAAGGGCAATCGCGTCCTATGCGTTTTTACAATGCCAAAGTCTTACAACAGTCTACATCCCGAGCGGGGTTTCTGGCGTCGGGCAATCCGCATTTGCGCACTGCTGCTGCTTGACAACCATTAGCGTGGATCCAGCGAATACAGAATTGAGCAGTCTGAATGGCGTTCTGTTCAACAAGTCTCAAACGTTGTTGATGCAGTATCCCGGAGGAAAACCAGGCGACTACTCTATCCCGGCAACGGCGACCAACATGCAACAGAATTGTTTCAGCGGTGCCACTAAACTTTCCGCGGTGACGATTCCTGATGGGACCATCGAAATCTCCCAGGGAGCCTTTTACAAGTGCTCCGGATTAACCAGTGTCAAGATACCTAACAGCGTCGCCGCAATTCGAGGCAATGCATTCAAAGGGTGTGAATCGCTCGCCGAGGTCGACATTCCAACCAGCGTCTGGAGCATTGAAAGTTCCGCGTTCGGGGACTGCAAAGCCCTTACAAGCGTCACGATCCCCAGCAGCGTGAAAAACTTCGGTTGGTTTGTCTTCGCGAGGTGCGATAGCCTCGAAAGCGTCACGATTGACGAGGGTGTCGAGACTGTGCCCCGGTACATGTTTCAGTGGTGTCGGTCCCTCACCCAAGTGAAGCTGCCGCAAAGTGTCACAAAGATCGAAACCAGAGCGTTTGACGGATGTTCAGCATTGGCCTCCATCACCATTCCAACTCACGAAGTCGCCACACTTGAGGAATACGCCTTCTACGGCTGCGACGACCTTGTGTCCGTTACCTTTAGGGGAGCGAGGCCGCTGATCTACGCGAATACATTTCCGAACAACGCCGGCTTCAAGGTCTTAGCGCGCGTGGGATTCGGACCGGGGTGGGTCGGCGTGCCCGTCACCCACATCCTTCAGATTGAATCGATCTCCCGTGATCAGAACGGGCACATTATGATCGACACCGACGCGCTGAGCTCCACAGGACTGAAGGTCCTCCACACTCCCGCGATTGGCTCAGTATTCTCCGAAGTGACAGAAGTAAGCCGACAAGCCGATGGGTTCATTGTTATCGCCGCATCAGCCCTGGAACTCAATACTGGCACGGCATTCTTCCGAGTTGTCCACGAGTAAGGGGCTTCACGCTCAAGGCGGTCGGCGGCGCTCGGGATCGCCCGATTGAGCCTGGTCGGCAGCGTCCAGGGCGAGGTGACCAGTTTGCGAGCGCGTAGAGAAGAAGACGGCTCAATCTCCTACCGCATGGTCGACGAATACGAAACCGAGTTCGAGCTGCCCATCCAGTCCAGTGTTGCCCCTCTGAGCGCGGAAGAAGCGCTTGCCATGTTTGACGACGCCGAACCCAGCCCAACCGACCCGATTGCGAAGTTCTGTTCCAGTCCGCCTTCTATCCGGACCTGAACGGAGCGAGCGAGGAGGGCAATCAATAAACTGATAAGCTGATCCACACCCCAGAAGGCGTTGATCTGGTTTGCTCCCAACCTGCTGGCTTAGGCAGACTACCGACGACTCATCCCTTTGCCGAAAAGTTTTTCTTCCGCGGGATCCGTCGCCTCGATCGCCGTCGCTTCTAATCAGGCCCCTCACGACCTCCCTTCGATGCTGGTTGCCGGGAAACTCTGTCGATCTGCATGAGCAGCAGACTGACAGTCTGAGGATGCCGCTGACCGCCTGTCCGCGTTCTGTTTGGTCAATGCCTTGCCGTCCCGGCCGAGCTTCACTCCGGGCATGGACCTGTGTGCCCAGCGTCGTTGGAATAGGTTTGAGCCGGCCACTTGTAGGTGTTTGCTATGCGTCTCGCAGCCGATCCCGTTTCCACCAGAATGAGTCGGCCGTCTCTGCAGAACGCGCTCAAATATCGATGGGCAGTCTTTTGGGTCAGGGGTAAGTAATTTGGGATGTCGTAACTGCTCAGGTAGAATTTCCCCTCATTCACCCGGTGAAGTTGGTAGCAAAGGGACAAGAGCTTCATTTGCATGTCGGGCAAGTCAACGGCAGCTGCAGGGGGCGGCTCTTCTTGCGCCGATTTCCAGGCTCGCTCCAAGGGGTTGTCGCTGTGTCCAAACTTTGTTCTGTCGAATTTGTCGATGAACTCGGCTCGATAATCGTCTTCTGTGTGCCTGAGGTATTCCGCCGGTGTGAGTTCCCACCAAAGGTCAAAAACTTTGTTCAGAGTTTTCAGTGATGCTTTTGAACCAGACTGGTGTTCGTAGTCTCGCACGTGACGGGCTAAGTCGAACAATCTTCGATCATTCTGGCGGGCGGCTTCCGGTATGCATCTCGGAATTGAAGCTTCCAACGCTCGGTATGCTTCGGATTCGGTGAGCTTCGACGTGGAACCAAGGGTTGCCGTGCAGGTTCGTTCCCTCGGTCTAAGGATGAGATCTGCCCAGTTGATCTCTGCGTATTCGACTGTAGGGGTGTGCCGGGCGCCAAACCATTCATACTGCATCCGCGTATCCGGGTGACGTCCCCAGACCACCGCGCTGTTTCCGCCAGATCGCCATTCACCCCGGGGTGCGCCATCTGGGGATTGTAGCGAAGTTGATTTGGGGTACGCGCCTCGAATTCGGAACAAGTATTTGGCTCCGTTTGAGCCCACGATCTTGGGGGCGGAGAGAATCCATGAATTTGCGAATTCAAAACCTTTGATGATGTCGGGGCTGTCGATGTCGAGGGCAACGAGGTTGTCACTATTCGAGCCCAGCACCGCCGCGATATTCCTCCCAAGCTGGAACTCGGCACGGTGTGACGGTTCACTCATAATGTCAGGCGTGAAGTCAGTCCAACCCCGCTGCAAAGAAGCTTTGCCGTTAGTTGGGATGAAGACTGTCTCTTCGCCAAAGTTGTGCTGCAGCCATTTCAGGGCAGACGTGATGTCACCGGGCGTTTCGATTTGCACTGGTTTCATGGCAAGCCCCCCTCTTGACCAAGGAGGCCAGACGTGATGCTCTCACAGACTTGAGCCTGAGACGTTTTTGCCTCTTCCCGGTGTCTCGACACTGCTTCGTCGCAAAAACGCCTGATTTCGCAAGACGTTCTGGTCGATTTGGCTACGTCCGCAAGCGAAGAGTAGGTCCAAGCATGGATTCCCCACTCTTCGGATCTTGGATATCTTTCCCGGGTTGGGTATCGGATCCCGCTGAACTCTGCTGGCTGAGCGATCTGGATGTTGATCAGCTCGAATGATGGGGGAGCCAGATGGTCGGAGGGGTTACGTCGATAGAGAGCCTGGTTCTCCGTGCGGTGCAGCTGGGTGAACATCGCTTTATCATATGAGAATTCGACTTTCAGCCTACGAGGCATCTCGGAACTATCTCCCTCTTGCCAACCATTGCCGCCATCTCTCGCCTCACTCACGTGGCTCCTCCTTTCCCTTTGCACAAAAATCTTTCTCCGGTTGAATGCGTTCCATGATCGCCGCTGGCGACCGGCTCGATCCCCCCCGCCCCCTGGTCGGCGGTGTCCTCGGCTGCTCCCTGGTTCTTAGAACCGTTGTCCATGCCAGTGTTTACAGGGGTTTCGTCCTGGTTGTCGTCCTGTTTGCAGGGATTCGCAGTCGGGAGGAGGTCGATTACGGTCTTTTCGGTGACATCCTCGGGCAGCTTCACGCTGACATGGGCGACCGCGGACACGGCTCCACCAGTCAGGTCGCGCACTTTGTCAGAAAGAATGCCGATGGTGACGGGTAGTGAAGCCAGGGGAAATTCATGGATCTCGTCCTCCAGCCTGGAAAGGGCCATCTCTCGGACGTTCATCATCTTCTCGACTGCCTGTTCTTGCTTGGAGGCGATGAGTTCCTTGTGGTCTCTCTTGAGTCTCTGGAGGGTAGAACGAGCGATCCCGGTCTCCTTGGATACCTGGGTGAAGCTCTTGCCATCCTGGAAGCCACGTATGGCTTGCTTGGCCTGGATGGGCCTGGACTGTTCGACGGGGACGCCTCGTATCTGGCTGGACTGTGATGGATATTTTGGTGCCATCTGAGCTTTAGTGAACCCGATAGGCGGGGTGGGTGTGAATCGATAAAGACTGCCAACACTGCCAACACTGCCAGAAGTGAGAGGAGGGGTGACTTATAGACGTTACAGCCATCATAGACGTCACAGACGTTGCATGACGGAGGAATCGGAGGTGCCCAAGGGCTTCGTAATTCAAGAGCCTCCGGCCACAAGGAACAACGTCTGTGCCACATCCTTAATTGCCCGAGGTGAGGGGCTGAAGGGCGGGCGTTGCAGGGGCTGACCAGACATGGTATGCAAGTCGGCGCGCTTAAGGATTGAACATAACCCAGTCTCACAGGGAGTGGGCCAAAACGCCTGGTCCAGTTAAGTCAGTGACTGATCAGAAATGAAACAAGTGAATCAGACCCGCTCGACGAGCAGTGCCTCCACGAGAAAAGATTGTGAAAACAGTCTCCTGCAAGCAGTGACGGCTCAATCAATTAAGGGGCACTCCTTCAAGCTGGAGGACAGCTTGCTAGAGGGGGCGGCACTGATCCAAGATCTAGAGGCCGGGCCGTCAAAGTTAAAGGAGCAACCATACCGGAAGATCGATGGGCGGCCTGTCTACCATACTTCAGTGAATTCCCCGCCGTTCGAGGTGAAGGATTTCGATATTGCCAAACTTCACAAGTGGGGGCAACTCCATCACCCAATGTTGGCTCTGTCGAGTTGCGAGATTGGAGGGGAAGTAAAACTGTATGTGGACACTCGCGCTAGCGGTCATTATTCACTTTGGACATCAACACAAATCGATGAAGTCTGGGGATTCGGGTCTGGGGCCAGCTACGATTACGTTGCTTGGACTCCAAAAACTGCGGGAGACTCAATTCGGCGAGCCGGCTTCAGACTGGCTCACGCCGCTTTGTTGAGTACGTTTGACGTCAGTTCTAACGAGTGGTGTCAGGACTTGAGAGGTTGGGAAGATGGGCCATGGGGATCACGAGAGGTGGCCTGGTTGCTCGGGGCAATTTCGCCAACTGTGCATAAGAGGGAAAAGGCTCTTGAGGGTCAGTTGACTGCGATGCCCGAGTACCTGCGACCA
This sequence comes from Verrucomicrobiales bacterium, assembly GCA_038126035.1. GTDB lineage: Bacteria > Verrucomicrobiota > Verrucomicrobiia > Limisphaerales > JAYPEY01 > JAYPEY01. The sequence continues at coordinate 6,702 of JAYPEY010000039.1, forward strand.
TTCTACGAGAAGAACGCCACGGTTGGCGAACCAACTGAGGACTATTTGGGCTGCTAGATGCAGTTGGTTCCGCTGCTGCATCCCGTCTCAGTCCATCTCAACTGCGATCTCAGACCTTGCGGCAGCGGAAAAAACAACGGAACCTCGTCACAATGCCGTCAACGACCGATCCTTCATACTTGGAAGCCTGCAAAGCCTTGAGCCGGCATCGACTTGTGCGCAAGACACTGCGTCAGAGCTTTGGAGCGAAGACCAACTTCATACTGCGACACCTCCGCGAAGGCATTCCCCTCCCTGATGAGCTTGAAGAGGCTTACGAGGTCGTTCTCTACTCCTTGGTAGATGACTCTCCTGTCGTGAAGGAGTATGAAGCGGAGCAAGACAAGGGGGTCTACAACGTCACGATCCGTGGGTTCTCTGGCGCTTACTTCGTTCAGGCGAACGAATATGACGATTCGGAGGTTTTTCTTACGAAAGCTGAAGCCGAGGAACACGCGTTCGATCACTTCGGAGAATTCATGTGAGGGGCGTGACAGGCGTGACGTGTCACGGTCGCAGCGGGACAATGCGGGACAACGCGGGACAACGCGGGACGAAAAGCGTGACATGAACCGAATTTGAGCTCGGTGCAAAAGACTGCGAAAAAAGGATTCCAGCAAAATTCCTTAGGAAAAACGACCTCTTCTGAGGTTTACAAAACCGTTGCTCTACCACTGAGCTAAGCTGGCTGTCAGAAGAGGGCGCAAGCTAATCGACGGGTGGTTGGACTGTCAATTGAAACGAGGCGCGGTCGCCCGGTTGCGGGCGCGCCGAGGTTCTTGGCGCATGGTGTCCGTTCATCGTCGCGGGGTTCGGGAAGGTCGTCCTTGGTGGTTGCCGCGGGGAGCGCATCGGGTATCGTCCGGGCTGCCCCCAGCACAGCTTCGACATGCCTGAAGAGTCAGAACCCAACGAATTGCCTGTGGATGTACCGAGCGTTTCAAACGGTTCGGGCGAGCGGCCTGCGTCTGAGACGCCTCCTCCGGTTCGCTGGTGGCCGTTGATCGTCATCGTGGCGGGCGCGGTCATCGCGATGATCGCCATCATCGCCGGCAGCGAGGCGAATCGACAGAAGGGCGTGATGATCTGCATGGCGGTGGGGTTGCTGGCCCTCGCCTTGGCGATGCTGTGGTTGGTCCTGTTTTCTCGTTTGTCGGCCCAGCCGAGGATTGCGGGGCTGGTCGGTCTGATCGCGATCCTGGGCGCAGGCTACGGCCTGTTCGAGATCAAGGGCACGTCCGGCGATCTGGTGCCCATCATTGGTTTCCGCTTCGCGAAGGAGGAACTGTCCGCGCCGGCGACGGAGTTACGCGTTCCTGAAGAATCGGATGCCTCCGCGCCGGTCGATGGAGGCGGCGATTTCCCGCAGTTTTTCGGCCCGAATCGCGATGGGAAGCTGGCCGGGCCGAGGTTGGTCAGGGATTGGAAGACGCAGCCGCCGAAGGAACTCTGGCGTCGTGAAGTAGGCGCGGGGTGGTCGGGCTTCTCTGTGAAGGGCCGGTTCGCTGTCACGCAGGAGCAACGAGGGGATTTGGAGGCCGTCGTCTGTTACGACCTCCTTTCCGGCGATGTGATCTGGTCGCACACGGATGAGGCGCGTTACTTCACGGTTCTGGGCGGGCCGGGTCCCCGTGCGACGGCGACGATCGATGCCGGTCTGGTGTTTGCCCAAGGCGCGACCGGGATGCTGAATTGTCTGAAACTGACGACCGGCGAAAAGGTCTGGTCGGTCAACATTCTCGATGACAACGCGGCTGTCCTTCCGGAATGGGGCGTGGCGGGTTCGCCGTTGATTCTGGATGATGTCGTCATCGTGAATCCGGGCGGCGGGGGAATGCGATCTCTGGTTGCCTACGACAAGAAGACCGGCGAGCGGGCCTGGTCGGGCGGCAAGAACGGAGCCAATTGGAGTTCGCCCGTCCTGGTGATTTTGGGAGGCGTGAAACAGATCCTCATGTTTGGGTCCGAGGGCGTCGCCGGCCACGACGCCTCGAATGGCAAGGTCCTTTGGGACTATCCGTGGAAACAGGGGCACCCCCACGTGAGCATGCCGATCGCCGTTTCCGACACCGAGGTGTTTGTGTCCAGCGGCTACGGGACCGGAGCGGAATTGTTGGAGGTTTTGAAGCAGGAGGACGGAACGTTCAGCGCGGAGCGGGTCTGGAAATCCATGGCGATGAAGGCGAAGTTTGCCAACCTGATCCACCTGGGCGATCACATCTACGGCCTCGACGATGGCGCGCTGGCCTGCGTGAATCTGGAGCGCGGGCGTCGCGCCTGGAAGGGGAAACGCTTCGGACATGGACAGGTTCTGCTGGTCGGGGATGTCCTGCTCATGATGGCCGAGAGCGGCGACGTCATCCTGTTCGATCCGAATCCGGACGAGCAGACTGAATTGACGCGCTTCACCGCGTTGGTCAGCAAGACCTGGAATCCGCCGGCGCTGGCCGGGGAGTATCTGCTGGTTCGCAATGACAAGGAGGCCGCGTGTTTCAGGCTGCCGATCGGGAATTGAATATGAAACGAACACAACTCAATTGGTCTTTGGGGCTGGCGCTGTTTCTCATCATTGGCCCGGGAGCCTTGGCGCAGTCGCGGATGACGGAGGAAGGAGTCGTGGCGCATCGCAACCTGGAATACGTTCCGAATGGGCACGAACGCCACCGGCTCGACCTTTTTTTGCCGAAGGACGCAAAGGAACCGTTGCCGCTGCTGGTCTGGGTGCATGGCGGCGGTTGGAAGAACGGCAGCAAGGACGGTTGCCCGCCCTTGCGCAAGGGATACGTGCGGCGGGGTTACGCCGTGGCGTCGATCAACTACCGATTGAGCGGCCACGCCGTCTTTCCCGCCCAGATCCAGGATTGCAAGGCGGCCATCCGATGGCTGCGCGCCCACGCCGGAGAGTATGGGCTTGATCCGAAACGCATCGGCGTCTGGGGGAGTTCCGCCGGCGGGCACCTGGTCGCCTTGCTGGGGACGAGCGGCGACGTGAAGGCGTTCGACGTGGGCGGGAACCTTGATCAATCGAGTCGCGTGCAGGCGGTCTGTGATTACTATGGACCCACCGACTTCAAGGTCTTCGTGACCACGCCGCGCTACGAGAGTCACGCTTCGGCGGGTTCGCCCGAGGCGTTGCTGATCGGCGGCGCGGTCCTGGAAAACGAAGAGAAAGCCCGACGCGTGAATCCGATTGAGTACGTCACCCGGGACGATCCGCCCTTTCTGATCGTGCACGGCGACGAGGATCGCACCGTGCCGCTGAACCAGAGCCGTCTGCTTTTCGAAGCGTTGAAGAAGGCGGGGCGGGATGTGCATTTCCACACGATCCATGGCGCGGGGCATGGGCGGCCGGGATTCGGCGCGCCGGAGATCGAAGAGATGGTCGGGAAATTCTTAGACGCGAAACTGAAGGACGGGCAGACCAGGGCTCCCAAGGCCGTGGCCACGGAAAGCGTCGTATCGGAGGGAGATCGCAAGGCCGCGGAGCGAGGCAGGCCGAAAGGCAAGCGGGGTCGCGTCACCTTCAATCAGGTTCTTTTGCGAAATGACAGGAACAAGGATGGCAAACTGTCGCGCGAGGAGTTTCCCGGCGGTCAGGCGCTTTATGAGCGTATGGACCGAAACAAGGACGGCTTCGTCACGCGGGATGAGCATGTGCGGGTGTTTGGGCCCGACGAGTGAGCGGGCCGTCCAGCCCGTCAAATCGCCAGGACTTGCGCATGCGGGGCAAGATTAACGCCATATCGAGAGCTTGCCATCCGGGGCTCACGGTTGGAGTTCACGCTTCGGCGCGCATCGGCCCGGAAACACTCTGAAGTGAACTCCAACGAGGCACGAATTCCAGTCGTGCGAAGTCCTGGTCAATTCGACGTTGGGTGTCTGGTAGCGTTCGGCACAGCGGGAGCTTTTTCCCCATGCCGTGTCGTAAAATCGACGCTTCACACAAGAGTCGTGAGGTCGCAGTTCACTTCCCCGTTCTTGCCGGTTTCAACCGCGGATCCTCCAGGTCCAGGCGGTACATGATCTGGTTGTAGTCGTAGCGGGGGGTGGCGACTTCGTTGCCGGAGAACATCTTGGTGTAGGTGCCTTCGAAGTGGATGAAACGCCCGCCGTCCTGGTCGAAGAAGGCGTGATGGACGGGGTTGTAGAAGGAGTATTTCTCGTGGGTGACGATCTTCACCGCCGCTCCCCAGGGGCCGATGATCGCGGGAGCTTCGGCATACCAGACTTCGCCGAGGAAAGAGGAGCCGAATTGTTCGGTGACAATGAGGATCCAACGCTGGCGATGCGCGTTCCAGCGGATGGAGCCGGCGTGGGCGAGGACGGCCTTGCCGGTCTTGGCGTCGCGAAGTTGAAGCAATGGGGGAGGTTGACGGGACGCGGCCTGCTCGATGCGTCTGGCTTCCGACTTTTGGTCGATCGGCGTTTGGCCATTCCGCCAGTCATATGCGAGTTGTCCATTTGAATTCGTGACGAGCGTCAGGGATTCGTAGACGCCCGGGTTCAGGATGCCTTCGACGGTCGCCGGAGCGCGGACGGTGGCAAAGGGATTCGCGAAATACACGTGGTCTCCGTGCCGCGTTGCCTGGCCCTTCGGATGGAGATGTTTGTTCCCGGGTTTCAGCGTCCTGGCGCGGACCAGGATGTCCTTGTCGTCGTCGTAACGGAGAAGGCCATGCTCGTGTTCCACGGCGAGACTCTTACGGCGGGAGAAATGGGCGAGCAGGACGTCGTGGCCCTGCGGATCGGGCACGACGCAGGCCCCGTCGATCCAAACCAGGCCGCCTTCCTTCATCGGCGCCATGGGGCGACTGAAGCCTTCCTTGTTCGTGAAGTAGGTCAGATCCACGCCGCGGGCTGGATCGGCTCCCCCGTTCGAAGGGAGTTTCGACACGGCTCCGGCGGTCTGGAAATGGCCGAGCGGATAGGATGCCCGCGAGGTGTCGCCCCAGAACCAGTGAATCCTGCCACGGTAGATCGCGGCCTGGGTGGAGTCCTGGCCAACGACCTCGCCGTTCAACAGCGGTTCTGCGATGGGTGTCTCGTGGCCGAGGCGGACGCTGTCGGCGTAGATGCCCTGGCCGGTGATGCGGTAGAGTCGCTCCGCGATGTTGAGGCGCTTGAGTTTGAACTCCGCCCGCCCGCCCGGCTTGGTGTTCACACGCACACCGACCATGCCGAATCCGTCCTTGGGCATCTCATAGCCGTGGCTGCGCAACCTGAAGAAGGCGCGCCGGCCCACCAAGCCGGGTTCGTCAAAGGCGATGCGCCCGTGGCTGTCCGAAACATAGGGGATGTCGTTCACCGTCCAGGCCTCGACCAACGGGATGCCGCGTCCGGTATCGGCATCGACAAAGCGCAGTTCGAAGGGCTGTTCCGCGAGGGCGGTCAGGCAGGTCAACAGCGAACAAATCCACCAGCAGGCTTGTCTCATGGCAGATGGCACATTGCCGATGGCTGATCCTGACCGCAAGTGAAGGTTCCGGCGCCCGCGGCGCGAGGCCGGACGTCAGGTTTGCAACGAGGGATTCGGAGCGGTTTTGAATCCGCATTCCGCAATCCCCATTCCGAGTTCGTTTCGTCCCTCCGGGACTTGAAGTGGGACGGCTCGGCGAGCCATCCCTACCGCGCAAGGTAGGGGCGCCTCGCCGCAGGCGCCCCATTTCAAAGCTTTGTCCCCTCGCTCTGATGATTGTCATGCGTCGCGGCTTCGTGCTATCAACCCCGGAGTCGTCAAAGCTTTCGATTGCATGAATTCCAAATCTCATTTTGCCGGTCGTCCTGCCCTTTTTCTCGTGTTGATCCTGTGGGGTTGCGGAGTTTCCGTGCAATCCGCCCAGCGGGCGGGCGGCGGGTTGCAGGCGTTCTATGAATTTCAATCGGCGTCCGGGCCGGTGGTGAAGGACACGGCCGGCGTGGGCGAGCCGATCGATCTGCGCATTACGAAGCCTCAGGGCGTGCGGCGTTCGAAGGGCTTGTTGGAGATTCGCGGGGCGTCGATGGCGCGTTCGGAGAAACCGCCGACCCGGCTGATCGAGGCGATCCGGCGTTCGGGCGAGATCACGGTGGAGGCGTGGGTGCGTCCGGCGGATGTCAGGCAGAAGGGGCCTGCGCGGATTGTCACCCTGTCGCGCAACGGGAGCGAACGGAACTTCACACTGGGGCAGGAGGGCAACCGGTATGACTTCCGCCTGCGCACGGCGTCGACGAGCGGCAATGGCATTCCCTCGATCGGCACGCCCGGCGGCAGTTTGAAGCCGAGGCTGACGCACGTGGTCTACACCCGGGATCGCGCGGGGTGGGCGCGGATCTACGTTGACGGCAAGAAGGTCAAGGAAGGGCGTGTGGGCGGCGGCCTGGGCAACTGGCACGGGCAGTTCCGGTTGGGCCTGGGCAATGAGATCCGCGACGACCGGCAGTGGCGGGGGACATTTTACATGGTTGCCATCTACAGTCGCGACCTGTTGGAGCGCGAGGTGGTTCAGAACTTCAAGGCGGGCGTGTCGGCGAAGGCGGGTCCGCAGCTTGCCAGGGACGGGATTTCCAGGGAGGCGCATTTTTTCAACACGAAGATCGCGCCGCTGCTGTCGAAGCATTGTCTCGAGTGCCATGACGCCAGCAATCGCAAGGGCAAGCTCGACCTGGCTCACAAGTCCGCCGCGTTGGCCTGGGACGACGGGGCGTTGCTGAAACCCGGAAAGCGCTCGGAGAGCGTGCTGTGGCAGGTCGTGGAATCGAACGACATGCCCGAGGATCGCGAGCCCTTGTCGGCCGAAGAAAAGGCGTTGTTGAAACAGTGGATCGACTCCGGCGCGAAGTGGACGCTGGATTTTGTCGATCCGGCGACCTATGCGCATGGATCTGGCCAGGCGCATCAGAACTGGCTTCGACGCCTCACCAATTCGGAATACATCCGAACGGTCAAGGCGGCGACCGGCGTGGATATCTCCAGGGAGGCGGGCGAGGTGTTGCCGAGGCAACTGCGGGCCGATGGATTCAGCAACACGGCCTACAACCTCAACGTGGATCTGAAACATATTGAGTCCTACGCGCAATTGGCCGGCGTCATCACCGAGCGGATGGATGTGTTGAAATTTGCAAAGCAGTTTCATCCCAGTCGCAAGCTGATCGACAAGGACAACCGTGCGTTGATCGAGCGCATGGGGCGCTGGCTGCTGCGGGGGCCGCTGGAGGAGCATGAGATTGTCGCCTATCGCGGGATCTCGACCACGGTCGCGGCCGCCGGTGGCGGCTTTGAAGAGGCGACGCGCTACGTGATCGAGGCCATGCTGCAGTCGCCGCGGTTCATCTACCGGATGGAGACGCAGAAGGGCGACGGCGGCGTCTGGCCGGTGAGCGGACACGAACTTGCCAACCGGATGAGCTACATCGTCTGGGGCGCGCCGCCGGACAAGGAACTCATGCAGGTCGCGGACAGCGGGGAGTTGTTCGCCGCGGAGAATCAGGCGGCGCAATTGAAGCGGATGCTGGCTGACCCGCGCGCAATCGATCGTTCGCTGGAGTTTGCGTCGGAATGGCTGAACCTCGGTCGGCTGTCCAACCTGCGGCCGAATCCGAAGAGGTTTCCCCATTGGGACCCGGCCCTGGCCGACGACATGCGCCGCGAGACGCTGGCGTTCTTCAAGGAGTTGGTCTGGACTCAGGGGCGGCCGATGTCGGCGCTGTTCAACACGCAGGTCGCCTGGTTGACGCCGCGACTGGCGCGGCATTATGGCGTGACGCCGAAAGGGGAGGGGACGGAGTTGGTTCGACACGATGTGTCCAGGGTCCCCGGACGCGGCGGCCTGTTGACGCAGGGCAGCGTGCTGACGGTCGGCGGCGACGAGGCGTCGATGGTCACGCGCGGGTTGTTCGTCATGCACGACGTGTTGCGCGGCGTGGTGAAGGATCCGCCGCCCGGGTTGGACGTCACGCCTGTTCCCTCCAAGCCCGGGCTTTCGCAGCGCAAGATCGCCGAGGATCGGATCCAGAACAAATCCTGCGGCGGCTGTCACGCGAAGTTTGAACCGCTCGCCTTCGCCCTGGAGAAATTCGACGGACTTGGCTCATGGCACGAGAACGACGAACACGGGAACAAGTTGCGCGAGGACGGAAACATCCTATTCCCCGGAGCCGCCAAGCCGGTGGACTACGGGGCGACGGCGGAATTCATGGATTTCCTCGCCGCCAGCGACCGGGTGCGTCAGACCATCGCCTGGAAGCTGACCCAGTTTGCGCTCGGCCGTCCGCTGGGACCCGAGGACGCGCCCATGCTGGATGAGATTCATCGCGAATCCCAGAAGGGCGGGGGAACGTATTCGGCCTTGATCTCGGCGATTGTTCGCAGCGATCTTGTGCAGACAACCCGGACCGAGAAGGATGGGTGAGGAACGGACGGGAGGAGGTGTCCATGGAGGAGTGTCGCGTCGTTCTCGATACAAACGTGTTACGCGCGGCGGTCTGGTCTGCGAATGGGGCTTCGAATCGACTGGTGCGTCTGGTTGGGGAGAGGCGGCTCACACCGTTGCTTTCCGTGCCACTTTATCTCGAATACCGGGAGATCCTTTTGTCTCCCGACCGTTTGCCTCCGGACGTGTCCGCGGATCGAATGATTGGCTTTCTTCGGCGTTTCGCCGGATTCTGTGAGCATCGTGAGATTTACTTTCTTTGGAGACCGTGGCTTTCGGACGCTGATGATGATATGATTCTCGAACTGGCAGTCAGCGGCCGGGCCACTCACATCGTCACATTCAATATTCGGGATTTCGCGGGCGTGGATGGAGCATTCGGAATTCAAGTCGTGACACCGGGACATTTTTTGCGAGTATCACAGACTGAATCGTGAGCGCTTATACAGTTGAAATCCCCGAATCGATCCGGCGGCAGGTGGAGGAGCTTGCCGCCCGGGATGGGGTGTCGCCGGAGCAGTTTCTTGCCACTGCGGCGGCGGAGAAGATCAGCGCCTTGAAGACCGTTGAGTTCTTGCGGGAAGAAGCTGCGTCCGGCAGCCGTGATGATTGGAATTATGTGTTGAACCGTATCCCGGATCGTCCGCCGTTGGAGGGCGATGAATTGCCTGCTTCGAACGACGACGAACCGTGAAACACACACCCATGAATCGCCGCACGATGTTGAAAGGCCTCGGGACCGCCGTGGTCGGTCTGCCCTTTCTCGAGGAAATGATGGTCTCGTCCGCCGCCGCCAAGGCCGCGGGGGCTCCGGTCCGCGCGTTCAACATCTTCTTCGGTCTCGGCATTCCCGCGCCGTTGCAGACCGAGGGTTTTGCCGATGTCTTTGAACCCTTGAAGCCGCTGAAGGACAAGCTCCTGATCATGCGCAACGTCGATCAGGTGCGCTGCGACGAATCAGGCATCAACGCACACTTCGACGGCGCGTCCGGCGCCTTCACCGCCACGCCGCCCAACGGGGAGGCCAAGGCCGGCGGCGCCTCGATCGATCAGTTGGTGCGGCGCGCGCATTATCCCAAGGGGCTGCCTGCGGGGATGGTGTCCACCTTGATCGGCGGGACATTCTTTCGGCGCAGCCGCGTCAGCCGCTACGTCCACAGCTACAATCCGGACGGCACGGTGGCCGCGACCATGCAGGAGAGGCCGCGTGATCTGTTTGACCGCGTGTTTGGAACGATCGCGCAGGCGGGAGGCGCGGACGCCCGCAAGGATCGTCTCAAGCGTAGCGTGCTGGATTCGATGGTCGATCAATACAAGCGCTTCATCGGCCCGGGGTCGCCGTTGGGTTCGGCTTCCAAGGGGCGTGTGAAGGATCACCTGGATCGCATCCGCGAATACGAGCAGCGCGCCTACGAGATGGCGGAACGCCAGGAAGGCGCGCCGGATCTGCCGCCCCGCTCCAAGCTCGCCCATGGCGGTCCGGCGGATCCGGGCGGCGAGGGCATCGACATGCAGCTGGACGACCTGACCGAGGAGTGGCGCCTGATGGCCGACCTCTACGCCATTGCCGTTCAGATGGACCGCGTGCGTTTTGGTTCGCTGACCTTTCTTGCGGCCGGCGAGCGCCTGCGCGTCAAGGGCGACTACATTTACGACGGGCGCAAGGTCTTCCACTTCGACGACGCCACACAGCACAAGGCTGGCGGCTCCAAGGGTTGCAGCCACGAGTGGTGGCACAAGTTCCACGAGAAGAAGAAGAACACCGAGCTCCGCGCGCACGCCCACATGAAGATGCGGGAGATCGCCTACTTCCTGCATGCGCTGAATGGCGAGAACGCCATGGAGCAGAACGGCAGGACCATCATGGAGAATTCCATGATCACGATCTCCACCGAGTCGGGCGACGGCCGTCACAACGATGTGAAGCGCGAGTTGTCCGGCGTCTTCCACTGCATCACCGGCGCCAACGGCCGCTTCAAGACCGGCCAGATCATGGACGTCAAGGCCGAGGGCATCGATGTCTACAACACCATGCTGGGCGCGATGGGCTCGGAGGAAAGACTGGGGCCGAAGGGGCGCGAGGGCAGGGTGGTGGAGGGGATTCGGGCGTAGGGGGGGGAGCCAAGGGCAAGTCCGGGCGAACCCACCCCGATTTCACTCCTTGACTCCGACTTCGTCGGCGGAGTGAAATATCCCCTCCCCAGAGGGGACCTGCCTTTTGGTGTATCCGCGCGTTGGTCCACTCTGGGGAGGGGATATTTCATTCTCCCGCGCAGCGGAAAATCAGAATGAAATCGGGGTGGTTCCGTGCAGATCAACCCATGGCTCTGTTTCCACAGTTGCCTTCGTTGCGCATTCCCGCTCAAATGCGCGGCATGACCTTGAAAGCGCGAGTCCTTTTCACTCTTCTTTTCTCCATTGCCTCCCTGGCGTCGCACGCCGCCGACAAACGTCCCTACAACGTCCTCTTCATCATTTCGGACGACCTGACCTCGACGGCGCTTTCCTGCTACGGGAACAAGTTCTGCCACACGCCGAACATTGATCGCATCGCCGCCAAGGGGACGCGATTCACCCGGGCCTATTGTCAGGGCACGTATTGCGGTCCGTCGCGGGCGTCGTTCATGTCGGGCTACTATCCGCATGCGACCGGCATGCTGGGCTACAATTCGCCGCGTCCGATGATCGGCGATCGCGCGATGTGGGCGGAGCATTTCAAGAACAACGGCTACCACACCGCGCGCGTCAGCAAGATCTTCCACATGGGCGTGCCCGGCGGCATCGAGGACGGCGGCGACGGCGCGGACGATCCGCGTTGCTGGACGGAGCGCTACAACAGCAAGGGCCCGGAGTGGAAGGCCCCGGGCGATGGCGAGACCCTGGAAAGCAATCCTGACGGCAAGCGGCCGGTGGTCGGCGGGAATACCTTCGTGGTGGTCGAGGCGGATGGCGACGACCTGGTGCATTCGGACGGCAGGACCGCGGCCAAGGCGGTGGAACTGATCGGGAAGCACAAGGACAAGCCGTTCTGGCTGGGTGTCGGCTTCGTCCGGCCGCACGTGCCCTTCGTCGCCCCGCGCAAGTATTACGAACCGTTTCTTCCCTATTCGAAGAACGAGTTGCCGTACCGGATCTCGTGGGATTGGAATGACATTCCCAAGGCCGGCATCAACTACAAGACCAGCTTCAACATGAAGATGGACGAGCGCCGGCAGCGGAAGGCGGTTGGCGGGTATTATGCGTCGGTGTCTTACATGGACGCGCAGGTGGGCAAGGTGTTGGATGCGCTGGAAGCGGCGGGCATCGCGGACAGGACGATCGTCATCTTCACCAGCGATCATGGCTATCACCTTGGCGAGCACGACTTCTGGGCGAAGGTCAGCCTGTTGGATGAGTCCTCGCAGGTGCCGCTGATCATCAGCGTCCCCGGCAAGAAGCCGGCGGTGTGTCATTCGCTGACGGAGTTGATCGACCTTTACCCGACAACGGCGAAACTCTGCGGGCTGGACGTTCCGGAACGCCTGCAGGGGAAGGACATTTCCAAGATGTTGGACAATCCGAAGCACGCCGTTCGCGACACGGCGTTTTCGGTGAGCGGTTCGCGTCGAGGCTTGCTGCTGCGCGATGACGACTACGCCTACATCCAGTATGCCGAGGATGCGTCCAAGGGCATCGAGCTGTATGACATCCGCAAGGACCCGGAACAGTTCACGAATTTGGCGGAGGAGAAGAGCCACCAGAAGATCGTGGAGGCCTACAAGGTCAAGCTGGCCGGCAAACTCAAGGAAGTGCGGACCAATGATCTTGGACTGAAGTACAAGTAGAGAAACTACTGAATACACGGAAAGACCCGCTATGAAACACACGGTTCGGCGTTGGCCAGTCACATTCCTCTCATTCCTCCTGTCAGTCCCATTCTTTGGCGTCGCGACCGCCGCCGAGAAACCGGCCACGCTCCGCGTCCTCTGTTACAACATCCACTTCGGCCAGGGCATGGACGGCAGGTATGTCGTCGCGCGCTTGGCCGAGGTGATCAGGCAGCACAAGCCCGACCTGGTGGCGTTGCAGGAGATCGATGTGGGCGTGGAGCGTTCCGGGCGCGAGCACCAGATCCGGCGGTTGGGAGAATTGACCGGCATGGCTTCACGCTACGGCCCCACGCAGCATTTTCAGGGCGGGTTGTATGGCAACGGGGTGTTGTCAAAGCTCCCGATTCTGGACGTGGTCATTCATCCGCTGCCCTACACCGAGGCGACGAAGGAGAAGGTGACCTATCCTCGGGGATGCATTGCCGTGACGGTGCGCGGGCCGGATGGACGGCCGCTGCGGTTTGTCAGCACACACTTTCAGCACAACCTGCCTGAAGACCGGTTGGCTGAAGCGAAGAGGATCAACCAGTTGTTCGCCGGCAAGGGCGACAATATCCCGACCATTCTCGCCGGCGACATGAACGCCACGCCGGAATCCGATCCAATGAAGGAATTGCACCGGAAGTGGACCAACACGATGAACGATCCGCCGCAGCCCACCGCGCCGTCGCGGAAGCCGCGCTCGCGGATTGATTACGTCCTGTATCGGCCGGCGAAGAGCCTTCGGATGGTTGAAACCAAGGTCATTGCGGAGGAGATGGCCTCGGACCACCGGCCGGTGTTCGCGGTGTTTGAGTTGGGACGGCCGTAGCCGCAACCTTCAGGTTGCGCGATGCGCGTCCAGCATGTCCAACCCGGCGCCAATTTACCCAATGTCGTGGGACGAGAGGTGAGATCCGACTTCTCGCGCGGGACGCGCTCGTGGCGCAACTGAAGGTCGCGGCTACTTTACCTGGACCGGGCCGGGGTGGTTGATCGTGTTGGCGCCGGCGGCGGCTCCGGGGAATTCGCGGTGACGCCACTTCTTCTTGTCCAATTGAGGCTTGTTGGGCGGGGCGTCGCGGTCGGGGGTGGGATTCTCGGGGATGGTGTCGCCGGTCTGCCTCGTCCATTTCGCGAGGAGTGAACGGAGCTTCTTCAGGTCCTTCTTTCGATCCGGATCGTCGGCGAGGTTGTGCAGGTTCTCCGGATCCTTGCGGGCGTCGTAGAGTTCCTCGGCGGGGCAGGGATTGAGAAACAGTTTTGCCTGATGCTCGTCCAGGTTGCCGGAGGCTTGCATGGCCCAGAGGTCCTCGCCCGCGCCGCCCTTGTAGGCCTCGACGCAGAGATTCTGCTGATCGGGAAAGTTGTTCCTGATGTAGAGCCAGGGGCCGAAACGGACCATGCGTTCGTGGTTCTTGTAGACGTGCCAGTTGTGTTCGGCAAAGGCGACATTGCGCGACTCGGCCTTTGGATTGCGCAGCACGGGAGCGAAGCTGATCCCCTGGATGCGTTCGTCCTTCTCCACCTTGGCCAGGTCGAGAACGGTCGCGGAGATGTCGATGGCGCTGACGATGGAATCGGACACCCCGGGCTTCACGAGAGCCGGATAATGGACGACGAAGGGTGTCTTGATGCCGCTGTCATAGAGGCGGGTCTTGCAGCGGGGCAGGGGACGGCCGTTGTCGGCCATGACGATGATGACGGTGTTTTCGAGTTCGCCCTGTTTCTTCAATTCCCGCGTCACTTCGCCGACAAAATGATCGAAGCGGCTCACCTCGTGGTAGTAGCCGGTCAGGTCTTCGCGGGTCTTCTCACCGTCGTAGAAATAGGGGGGGATCACCATGTCGGCCGGGTCGTATTTCGGCGCTTCGTCATTGATGGCCCAACTGCGGTGCGCGTCGGTGGAGGCGTACCAGGCGAAGAAGGGCTTGTCCTTCGGGCGCTTGCGCAACAGGTCCACCCAGTCGGCTTCCTTGCCGGGGCCTTTGCCCTTGGAAATGAGTGTGAACGCGGGGTCCGCCTTTTTGCCCATGTGGTGCTTGCCGGAGAGGATCGTGTGGTAGCCCGCGTCCTTGAGCAGCTTGGGAAACAGCGGTTGGCCGTCGGGCAAGGCGGTGTGCAGTTCGGGCGCGCCGGTGTTGTGCGGATAGCGGCCGGTGATGATGCTGCAACGGCTGGGGCTGCAACTGCTGATGGTCAGGTAGGCGTTGTTGAAGCGAAGGCCGCCCTCGGCGAGGTCGTCGATCTCCGGCGTCTTCATGACCGGGTGGCCGTAGCAGCCGAGGTCGTTCCACGAGATGTCGTCCGCGATGAAGAGCACGAAGTTCGGGCGGGCGGACGCCTGCGCGATTGCTGTGACGAGACAGAGCGCGATCAGCATGCGCGACAGGAATGGAAGTCGAATGTGAAGCATGCCGCAGGATGTTGTGATGGGATGGTTGCGCGCAATCCCGAATTTGGCGTTGGCGGTAGTAGCGCGGCCGTCCCGGCTGGGGTTTCGGCGGCGTCTAGCCGTCAGTTCCGCATCATCGGGCGGGGACGCCCGGTGAACCCGCAGGCGGGACGCCTGCGTGACGGAACCCAGGCGGAGTTCTCGCATTTGAAACCGCGCGCTGCGGGCTTCAAAAAATTTTTTAAGAAATCTGCGCGGGGAATCCAGGGTGTCTCATTGTGTCCATGCTTGTGACGGTGAAAGAAACTCCGGGCGTTGGAGGGCAGCGTTTGCGGGATGAATTCTGCTGTTGGTGTTTTGAATGTTGGCAATGTTGTCGCGGTCCTGGGCGCTTGTGGCGTTTGTGTCAGGAAGCACGTTGTCTGACCGAATTGCGGGTCCATTGACAGCGCTTGATTCGTGGCGTAGCGAACTTGTTTCCCCTTCCCTCATAGCCGGCGCGGATGGCGCCTTTCTCTTCATCGATTTGGCGAACCTCCTGCTAGGAGGGCTTCCGCACTCATAAATAATACGCGGCGCGCAATGCGTCGCATTCGTAACCTCAACAAGACACAACAAACCATGAAGAAAGGCGTAACGAATCATGGCTTCCGTGTGATCCTCTCCCTGTTCGCTTTGGCGACCGCTCCGGTTGTCATGGCGCAGCATGCGGATGATCCCGGTCCCATCCAACACGAACACGGCGCGGTCTTTGGACTCGTGCCGCATTCCGAAGCGACGCATCACGCGATGCGATCCGGCCGCTGGGGCGATCCCGGCGTCTGGATGAACGGGGAAGTCCCCACGGACGGCGCGCGCGTCGTCATTGCCGGCGGAGTCGAGATCCTGCTCGACCACGTGAACCGAACCTTCCACAAGACGATCCGGGTGGACGGTCAACTGACCTTTGCCACAGACGTCGATACCGGCCTCCGGGTCGATACGATGGTGGTTGCTCATTCGGGAACGCTGCAGATGGGCACGGTGGATGATCCGGTTCAGGCCGGGGTCACCGCAAAGATCATCATCGCCGACGATGGTCCCATCGACATTGCGTGGGATCCGAACGAACTCAGTCGCGGTCTGATCTGCCATGGCAGGGCGGTCATGCATGGCCAGGCAAAGACGCCGCATGCGCGGTTGTCCAAGCCGGCGAAGCGTCGCCAGAAGGACCTGGATCTCGAAGGCGAGCCGGTCAACTGGAGCGTGGGAGATCTGCTGGTCCTGCCGGGCAATCACTCGCGTCGCGACTTCGATGAGACCCTGGTCATCACGCGGATTCAGAACAACCGCGTGACGGTCGCGGGGCTGGACGACCACGGGAACATCGATTCCGGCTGGCGTGGGTTGAATCATCGGCATCAGCTGCCGAACGGAATGCTGCCGTTTGTGATCAACATCTCGCGCAACGTGGTGATCGAATCGGAGAATGTGTTTCATGCGGACGAATACGGGGTCAACCGCAGCCGCGGACATGTGATGTTCATGCACTCGGGCGCGGGCAGGACGGACACGCGCTGGGTTGGCGCCTATGGCCTGGGGCGCACGGACAAACGCACGCCGGTGGAAAGTCCTGAGTTTGATGAGCATGGCCATCGCATTGCGGATCGTGGAATCAACGCGGTCGGTCGTTATGCCTGGCATTTTCATCGGGGCGGCCCGGCTGGTCCGGCCGCCATCGTGCAGGGACTGGCCATCGTCGACAGCCCCGGTCTCGGCCTGGTGAATCACAGCAGCCATGTGGAATGCTCGGACTCGGTGGCCTACAACGTCGTGGGCTCCGCCTTTTTCACCGAGGCAGGGAATGAAACGGGCTTCTTCGACAACTGCGCTGCGGTGCGCATGCCGGGTTCCGGCGAAGGCGTGGAAGCGCGGCGCAGACCGGCCGGCGTGGTGCAGGAGGTCGACTTCGGCCACAGCGGTCACGGCTTCTGGCTCCAGGGCGGCGGCGTTCGCGTGAAGGACGCGTTGGTGGCCGGCTCCGGGGACGCGGCGATCATCTTCTTCACCGTGCCGTTGGACGAGGAGGGAATCGGCTCGGCGCGCTTCGACGGTTCGTTGCTGGCGCCGGAGATTGCGTTGGGACGGGAAACGATTCCGGTCGGATCCGTTCCGCTGCACCTGGACGGCGCCTATGTGTTCGCCTGCCGACGCGGCATTGAGACCAAGTTCCATCAGCTCAATGCGCGTCACGGCGTGCGCAGCCTGATCGAGAATGCAACCACGATCTGGGCGGGCACGGCCTTGACCATCCCTTACACGCGCAACCTGACGGTGGCAGACAGCGCCTTCGTGGGGAACAGTTCGCGCCGCGCGAGCGGGAGGGCCATGCGGCGCAACAGCGTCACGAAGAGCATCGACTTCGTCGATCTGGATCTGCGCTACTGGTTCTACGGATTGGACATGCCCCTGCGCGGCCACAACCGCGTGATCGACGGGGTCTACCAGAACGTCCGGGACATCAACATCTCGACCACCCGGGATGATGAGCGTTTGATCGAGATCCTGGGCGACGTGCAGTTTCCTGATCTGACTGTC
This sequence comes from Verrucomicrobiales bacterium, assembly GCA_038126035.1. GTDB lineage: Bacteria > Verrucomicrobiota > Verrucomicrobiia > Limisphaerales > JAYPEY01 > JAYPEY01. Next base: position 23,969 of record JAYPEY010000039.1, read on the forward strand.
GCCCAGCGCACGCATGGCCGCGGTTCGCGCGCGCGGACCCACGACCGACATCAGGTGTATCTGCGCACGAACTTCCGTCCGAAGTTCAACGACATCACTCGTCTGTTCGCGCGGGATATCATCCGCCTTGGCACGATCAAGTATCAGGACATGCAGTTGTTCTATTACGCGCAGGCGGCGGATTACGTGCCGTTCCCGGCAGAGACAGCGGCCGCTTACGTCCCGCGTGAGTTGATCGACCTGAGCAATGCCCAGATGTGGGAGCGCTACGGGTTGGCCATCGGCGACGCGGTGGCTCCGGCGGATGCGTTCGTGGATTCGTTGATCCATGGTCTGGTCGGCAATCCGATTGAATACGCGCCCAAGGTGCGCATCCGCAGTCGGCGTTACAGCAACAACCTGACGGACTACCGCCTGGTCTACGATGTCTACGGTGACGACGGTTCGCGGCAACGCTTCCGAGGCGACCGCGGTCCGATCCGCGAGGGTTGGAATCTGTTCACCTTTACAGCGGACGATCAACTGCGGACGTTGCTTGTGTTCGGCGACATCACCCCGCCCGGGTTCGTCCTTTCAGACAAGGTCCCCGGGGTGATCAATCCGTTGGATCTTCGTCGCGGATTCCGGATTGTCGGAACGATCACGGACAACAGTTTCGGGGAGAAGATGTTCCGGAAACTGTTCCGCGGGTCGCATCTGACCCGGTTGCCGGTCCTGACGCGGGATGACGGCTCGCAATACGTCGAGCTGAAGTTCTTCGTGCAGGACTTCGCGCGCAACCGGACCTGGGTGTTGTTTGAGCTTGGGTTGGATCCCAATGAACCGCTGGACCATGTGAAGAAGCGCAAGCGGAACAGCGCGCGTCCGGTGAAGAAGGCGCTGTTGTATCTGCTCGGTTTCGATTCAGCGACCTGATGTGAAACCCGCGGCCGCCGGGGCTGGCAGTCGGCCCCGGCGGCTCTTCTTTGATGAAGCGAGTTGCAGCGAACGTGGGATGCCTTCCAGGGATTTGGAGCGCCGAGCATTGCTCGGCCGGGAGCGCTGATTGAACGCCAATGCCGAGCAATGCTCGGCGCTCCGACAGCCCTGATGAGGCCCTGAAACTTCAACAATGTTCTCAACCATGATCAGAAAACGGATTCTACTTTTCCTGGGAGTTTGGTTTGCCGCCATGGCGCTCCTGTTCGTGTTGCGTCGGGAAGAAACTCAACCCGCGCCAACCGCGACCGCGCCTTCGAACGAGACGGGTTCTTCGGATTCAGACTCCGTGGAGGAACGGGCCCCTCAAGCCGAATCCGCCAGGCCGAAAGTCGCCACGCTACCCGCCACCAGGAGTGAAACGCCGGTCAGCGCGATGGGCGACGGTTTTCACACGAAGGAGTTGACCGACCTGAACGAGTTTCTCGCCCTCGTCGATCTTGGGCGTGTCACGCATCGAGCGGTGAAGAGCGGGTCTTGGTCGGACCCTGCGGTCTGGGGCGGGGAGGTTCCGGACGACGGCTCCCGCGTTCATATTCTCGAGGATGTCGCGGTGACGTTGAACGATGCGGACACCGATCATTTGAAATCTCTGCGCATCGACGGAGATCTCACGCTCGCCCCGACGGAAAATGTGGAGCTCAAGGTCGATACGTTGGTCGTCAATGAATCGGGAACGCTCGCGGCGGGTTCCGCCAACGCGCCGATTCCCGGCGACAAGGAGGCGCTGATCACGATCCAGGCCTTCGCCGATCCCAACGACGACGAGGCGGCCCGACGCAACAGCGCGCGGTTGATTGCGCTGGGAGAGGTTTCACTGCACGGCGAGGCGAAGACCTCAATGGCGTTGTTGGCCAAGGCTCCGCAGATCGGAGACCGCGAGTTGGCTTTGGACGCGGCGCCGGCGAATTGGAAGCGGGGCGATGTCATCGTGCTCGGCGGCGCGCGCCAGTCCCGGGAGGAATTGGAGTCGCTTCAGGTGGATTACGTGCGCGGCAATCGCGTCGGTTTGACGCCGGTTCCACAGGGAGAAGAGACGCCGAAGTGGGCGGGGCTTGCTGAGGACTTCGCGCCCAATCGCGACCAGCTTGCCTTCGCGGTGAATATCAGCCGCAATGTGGGAATCTCCTCGCCAAAGCTGGACGATGAAACCGCCGGCGAATACCCGCGGGGTTCCATGACCTTGTCCGGGGAGGCCTCCTCAAAGTCTCAACTCAACGGCGTTGGCGTCTACGGGCTCGGGGTGAACGACGCGACTCTCGAAGGGCAGGACGCCGCGGTGGATCGGCCGGCGATTCAAGTCCAGGGCGGCGGCGCGCAGATCTCCGGTCTGGCCCTGGTGGATGCGCCGGAGTCCGGGGTGAAGTTCAGCGGCGGTTCCGTGAACATCACCGACTCGGTCGCCTATGATGAGAACGGCGGCGGTTGGTTGACGAGTTCGGGGAGCGCATCGCGATTGGTCTGGGCGCGGAACCGGGCCGCGCCGGGGGCGGTTCTGGGAGCGGGGCGACAGACGCCTTGAATGGCGTAGGGCAGTGGCAACACGCCTCGCGTGGGTTGATTTGTAGCGAACCGATCAAGGGAGGCTTGCTCTGAAGCAGGCCCGCAATTCCTTTCTGCTCGGCGGCTTGCTTTTGTCTTTCAGGCCTGAAGGGCCGGGACAACAAAGCTCAGGGTGAAACCCTGGGAAGTGGACCGAAACAGGATCAGCCCTAAAGGGGCGAGACAGTCGCTCGAGTCGGAAACCGACGGTTGTCCCGCCCCAGGGGGCTGTGCGGGCGCCCATGCCGAGCAATGCTCGGCGCTCCGAATGTGAGGGCGTTTTCTTTCGCCGTTTGAACGCAAGGCTACCCCGCCAACAGCCACATGAAGGCGAGTCCCGCGCCGGCTATGGCGCTCCAGAGGGCGATGGGCGATTTCCTGGACTTTGGTTTGGGGCGGCAACGCGGCCGGGCGGAGGCGGGTCTTGTGACGGCCGACGCGGGTTGTCGGACGCGATCAGGATGGGGAAGACTGGATTCCCTGCAAAGCGCGCGCCATTGGCCGATGCGGTCGTCGAGGCCGAGGCGTTCCAGGTAGGCGTTGTCGAGCCGGGGCTTGTATTTGCCGTTGGCGTCCTCGGCCTTTCGTTGGCGAACCAGCCAGTCGGCGATGTGCACGACGGTCAGTGGGGAGAGGGATTCGTCCTTCGATCTGCCCGGGTCGTGATGAAGCGCCACCGCCTCGACGATCGACATGGGCAACCCCCACGTTGCCAGCAGGTAGCCGCCAAGTTCGGCGTGGCAGCAACCGAAAAACTCCCGTTCGGCCACGTCGCGGGGGATGTTGTTCTCGTCGGCCTGGGCGAGGACGTCGCGGTAGTCCTGGTCGAAGTTGACGGCGAGCGCGAGCTTGCCGATGTCATGCATCAACGCCGCCGCATAGGCCTCGCTGGCAAGGTCGGGGCTGCCGCCCTCGAGGGCCGCCAGGATCTTGGCCAGTTCGGCGACCTCGACGCTGTGCCGCCAGACCTTGTCGATGGAGTGATAGACAGGCTTGACCTTGTCGAAGCGCGAGAAGGCCTTGATGCTGAGGGCGAGAGAGTGGACGGTGTTCATCCCCAGCACGGTGACGGCCTGTGTGGGGTCGGTGATCCGTTGCTGGAGTCCGAAGTAGGCCGAATTGACCAACTGGATCAACTTGGCGCTGATGGCCAGGTCTTCGGCGATGATTTCACCGACGGATTGGGACGACGCGTTGGGCGAGCGCACCTCGGCGAGCAGGCGGGCGTAGTTCGACGGCAGGGTGGGAAGCGTGCGGATGCGCGAAACAATCTCGCGCATTCGGATCTTGCCCAGGATGCGGTCCATGTCCTCCGCGCGGTGAAACGCGGCTTCGATGGTTTCCAGGGACCAGGGTTTGGCGATGGGCAGATGGGAGCCCATGGCGCACTTGAACCTGTCTCGTGCGCTCGATTCGGGAGAGGCGAGAAAACGCAGGGTCTCCGGGCTCTTCTTGCGGACCTGGTCGAGAAAGGCGGTGGCGCCGATTGCAGTTCGATTCAGATCGACCAGAATGGCCCGAATATCCTGTTCTTCGATGAGCTTGAGCGCCTCGTCCGGTGATTCGGTCAAGATGGTCGAGTCCGCATAATCCCACTGCTCGACAACGCCGCGCGCTTCCTCAAGCGCGGCGGGATCGTCGTCCAGAATCAGGGCTCGGATGCTCATTTGTGCCGATCCGGGCGTCGTGTGACGACACTCGGGCTCGGTACTGTATCGGCTTGAGCGCGGGGGGACTGAAGATATGAGGCCAGAGCGCTTTCAATAATCTCGTAGCCGCAGCCTTCTGGCTGCGTTGGGCGTGGTTCGTGAGATCGGGCGTCAGCGTGCGACGAGGAACGATGCGAACCTTGAAGGTCGGGCATCGAGTCGGCCGGCGAGAGGGGGCGTTCCGACTTCTCGCGCGGGACGCGCTCGTGGCGCAACCTGAAGGTGGCGGCTACGTTCGACGCGATATGTTCAGACGCTCTCCAGGCCGTCGATGCCCGGTTTGTCGCTGCTGCCGAACTGATCGATCTCGACGCCCATCTGGCGGGCCATCTGGACGAAGAGGTTGGCGAAGGGGGCGTTGTTGTCCGGATCGTGGGCGATGTGTTGCCCGTGCCTGAAGCCGCCGCCGGCGAGGACCAGGGGGAGGTTGCGCCAACTGTGGCTGCTGGCGTTGCCGAGGTTGGAGCCCATGAGGATCATGGTGTTGTCCAGCAGCGAGCCGTTTTCTTCGTGCTTGTTCTTCAATTTCGCGAGGAAATCGCCGAAGGCTTGGAATTCCGCGAGTTCGATGAGTTTTAGTTCGGCGATCTTGGCCTCGTCGCGACCGTGGTGGGAAAGCTGGTGCCAGTCGTTGGAGACGCCGGGGATGTTTGGCGGGGCGTTCAGGCCGCCGAGGCCGTAGGTGATGGTGCGGGTGGAATCGGTCTGCAGGGCCAGCGCGATGAGGTCGTGCATGAGCCTGGTTGTGCCGATGACCTCGGCTCGATCGGGGATGTCCTTGGGCGGCTGGGCCTCCACTTTCGGTTTGGGTTTGTGTTGCCAGCCTTCGGTCTGCTGGAGGCGGGTTTCCAGGCTGCGGACGGAAGTCAGGTATTCATCGAGTTTCTCCTGATCCCTGTGGTCGAGGTCGCGGTGGAGGCTCTTGGCCTCGCCGAGGACAGTGTCGAGGATGCTGCGGCCGCGCTGGAGTTGCCGGGCCTGGGCGGCCTTCTGTTCGGCCGTGCCCTCGATGAAGAGTTGGGCGAAGAGCTTGGAGGGCGAGGACTGGGCGGGGATCGCCACGCCGCCCGCGGTCCAGGACATGGAACTGCCGCCGTTGGACAAAACGAGATTCGGAAAGCGCGTCTGGACGCCGATTTTCTCGGCGATCAGCTGGTCGATGGAGATCGTGTTGCGGAAGCCGGCGAGTCCGGGGCGCTTGGCCGAGGTGAGCCAGGTCATTTCCGAGGCGTGGCCGTTGTTGCCGTTCTGCTCGGGGTGCGACAGGCCGGAAAGGACGGTCAGGTCATTTCGGTGGTCTTTCAACGCTTCGAGATACGGCGTGAGCGTGTAGCCGCGCCCGGTCTCCCTGGGGAACAGGAACGGCGCGTGGAAGCCAAGGCCCGCGCACATGGCGACAAAGCGCTTGGGCGGCTTGGCTGCGCCCGCGGCAAAGGCCGGCGTCATGGCGTCGAGCAGCGGGAGGCCGATCGCGGCGCCGGTTCCCTGGAGGAAGGCGCGGCGGGAGAGGTGGATGCGTTTGGTGTAGGTCATTTGGAGAGATTCTGGTTGCTGGTCTCTAGATCCTGGCTGGAGAAGCGCGGAGTGCGTTGCGGACGTGGTTTTCGTTCGGAAACAGGAACTTTGTGAGGGCGCGCCGTCACATTGCTTCGCGGATTTCATTCTCGGTGGTTGGACATGGCCGTTTGCCCGCAGCAACTTCCCGCGCCAGTTCCAGGAGACTCTTGTTGATTGTAGCTTCCGGTTCAAGTTTGTGTGCGCGCTCGAACGCGGTTATTGCTTCGGTTGCGTTGTCTGACATCAGGCATGACAGTCCGAAATTCACAAGGAGTCCGGCGTTGTCATGATCGTTCTCAACCGCTTTTCGCATGACGCGAATTGCGGTTTCGTGATCACCCATTTGGCCCGCCATGCCGCCAGCTTCCTTGGCCATAGACGAGTGGTCTGGATCGCCATCATGCGCACGTAGGAACCACTCGAGCGCTTGTCTGTCATTCCCCAGACTTTGGTGGCACTTCCCGATCAAGAACGTTGCCGACCAGTTTTGCTCGTTCAGAGCGATCACCCGCTGAAACAGGAGAATCGCCTTGCGAAGCTTCCTTCGAGCGAGGAACCCGGGTTTTCGAAACGATCGTCCATCCAACCAAACTGAGCCTTCGATTAGGGCGCAGGCTTGATCATACAACGCGTTGTGCATTGTTGCTTCCTCAGATGAAAGCGATGATTGGGATTTCACGATCAGAGTTCCCTCACTTCTCCTGAAACACCTCACTCTGCACGATCAGTTTCACCAGATCGCGCAGGCCGTCGCCCTGATTGTCCAGTTCGGCGACGATGCGTTTGACATCGGCGCGGTCGGAAAAGCCGAGTTCGCGGCCGGCGGCGAAGGTGAGGAGCTTCTCGGTCAGGCAGCGGGCGAAGCCGTTCTTGTCGGATTTCACCAGCTTCTTGAATTCATCGAAGTTGGCGAAGGCCTTGCCTTCGATCTCGCCGCTGTCGTCGACGGGTTGGCCGAGGCGGTAATTGACCCGGCGTCCGTTGACCTCCGTGTTCACGCGCTCGCCGGCGCCGATGGAACGGTAGCGATCGCGGTGGCCGCCGATGGGGTTGAAGGATTCGAGCGCGAATCCGGGCGCGTCGATGAGTTCGTGGCAGCCCCGGCAACTGGCCATGCTGCGATGCTTCTTCAGGAGTTGGCGGATGGTCTCGGCGCCGCGGATGTCGGGTTCGACGCCGGGCACGGCGGGCGGCGGGGGAGGCGGCGTGATGCCGAGGATGCGCTCCAGCGTCCAGGTCCCGCGGAGGACGGGGGAGGTGGTCGTGCCATTGGCCGAGACCTTCAGCACACTGGCGTGCGCCATGACGCCGCCGCGGGGACTGTCGGGCGGCAGGGGCGCCTTGCGGAACGCCGGCCCGGTGACGCCGGGGATGTCATAGTGCTCCGCCAGGCGACCGTTGATGAAGGCGAAGTCGGAGTCGATGAAGTTGGCGACGCCGAGGTTTTCCTTGAGCAATGTGGCGAAGAAGCCGCGCGTCTCCCTGAGCATGGAGTATTGGAGGTAGGCGTCATATTCGGGGAACAGCTTCCGGTCGGGATTGGTGAACTCGATGTTGCGGAGGTCGAGCCAGGCGTCGGTGAAATCGACGATGAAGCGTTCGGCCAGCGGACTGTCGAGCAGTCGGTCGGTCTGGTGAAGCAGTTCTGTGGTGTTGCCCGCGAGTTTGCCGGCATCGGCCGCGGCGCGGAGTTCGGCGTCGGGCGCGGAGCGGGTGAGGAAGTAGGAAAGGCGCGAGGCGAGGGCGTGGTCGTCGAGTCGTCCCGGCTTCTCCTGCAGATAGAGAAACTTCGGGGAGCAGAAGATCGCGCGGACGGCGGTGCGCAGCGCGTTTTCGAACGAGTCGCCGTTTTTCAGCTCGGACTGGAACAGACCGAGGTAAGGCTCCAGTTTCGCCGGGCTCGCCGGTCGTCGGAAGGCGGCGGAGGCGATTCGTTCGAGCGCCGGAACGACATCTTGCGCCGGTGTTGAAGTGGCGATTTCGAATCTTGGTTGATACCAGCGCTTCTTCTTGTCGTTGGGATTGCGCGGCTGGATTTCGCTGCGCTTCAGGCCGTCGAAGATCAACCGGTGCCCGCGGCTGGGGAACTCCTCGATCAGCGGCCCTTCGAGTTCGACCTGAAGGATGGCCAGCCCAGGGCCGGTGTAACCGTCCGTGCCGTTCTTGCGGATTTCGTTGTCGCGATCGGAAATGCCGACGGGCTCGATCTGGATCATGTAGCGCTGTTCGATCCAGGCCTCGATTTCGACGGTCGTGGGCTTGCCGGGCGGCATGGAATAGTAGCCGTAGGTCGGTTTCTCGGCGCCGCGCGCGAAGGTGGTCGAGCCGATGGAAAAGGTGATGGGCTGGTCGCTCTGGTAGGCGTAGCCGGTGACGCGGACCTTGTAGCGGCCGGATTCGCCGCGGATGTTGGCGTCGCGCAGCATTCCGCTGGGGTAGCCCTGCGACTTGAAGAAGACCACGGCGCCGTCGTCGAGCCTCTTCCAGAGCTTGGGGATGAACTGCCTGCCCTCGCGGGAATCGGCATAGCTGGCGCGTTTGATTTCCGGTTTCGGGCGCTCGGTCCGGGATTCAATGGCGGCGTCGAGAACCTGGTCGATCGCGTCGAGATAGGCGCGCATCTGGGGCAGGGAGACGCTTAGTGACTCGCCGATGTTGTCGAAACCGTGGGAGAGGCTGTCCTCGGGCAACATGGGCGCCAGCTTGAGATTCGTCCCGAAGAGGTCGTTGAGGGTGTTCTCGTATTCGGCGCGGTTGAGGCGACGCAACACGGCGGCCTTCGCGGCGGAATGGGCGTCAGTCAGGGCGTCAGCCAGCGGTTCGATGAAGGCGATCAATTCCGCGCCGGAGGGGCGTTTCTTCTTCTTGGGCGGCATTTCGCCGGACTCGACCCGGTCCTGGATGCGCACCCACCTGGCCATGGTTGCCGGATCATTGAGGTCATGGCCCAGCGCGTCGAGATCGAGCCCGCCCTTGTTCAGATCGGCGTCGTGGCAGTCGATGCAGTGGGTCTCGAGGAAGGGTTTGAGCCTGTTGTAGTCCAGCGGCTTTGAAGCGGGCGCGGCGAAACCGGGCAGGCTCGCGGCCAGACCGAGGGTCAAGGAGACAAGGATGGCGGGAATGCGATTCATCAATTCCTGATATGACGATCCAGAAACCGGAAACTGACAAAACTTTTTTTGGCGACCTGCGGGGCGGGACTTTGGGGCGGCGGGCTCCAATCAAGGAGCGGCGACATTCTTGTCGCCGTGGTCCCGAAGGGACGAAATGAATTCGGAATGAGGAGTGCGGAATGCGGAGCCGATTCCGTTCCGAACTCCGCGTTCCGATTTCCGCATTCGCTTGTCCCGAAGGGACATTGAAGTGGGACGCCTGCGGCGAGGCGTCCCTACCTGTGGTTGGTAGGGACCTTTCGCCGACTTGTCGCGACGAAGCGATGCGAAGTCGGAAAGGTTCCATTTCAAAGCCCTGCAAGGGCGGCGCCAGCGGCAAGTTTCAGAACGATGCCCCTGATTTCTAACCGTTCTGCGTTCCGGGCTTCTTGCCGAACAACGACTTGAGCTCCGTCACCTTGGTGATGACGAGTTGTCCGCCGCGATCGGCGCCGGATCCCGTGAGCTTGATGGCGGTCCCGCAATGGTAGGCGAGGTTGAAGTCGTGAAAGTCGCGGAAGGCGACCTCGATGCGGACAGAGGGTTTTCCTTCGACGTCGATGTAGAAGATCTTCGCCTCGTTGAGATCCTCGGAAAGGCGCAGGCGGCCCTGGGCGGTGATGGTTCCGCCGTCCTTCTTCACCCAGCTTTCGAAGGGGCGTTCGCGGTAGGGTTTGAAGGGCGAGCCGTCGAGACCTGGGAGGGGCTTGTCGGAATCGGCGTAGGATGAGATGTCGATGCCGAACTTCTGCATCAGCGCGAGGTGCAGGCGGCCGACACGCTGGTTTTCGGCGTAGCGCAGGTAGCGGCCGGTCTTGATCATGCCGCTGCCCTGTCCGGCGAGGATCATGGGGATGCGTGTGGCGGTGTGGTTGTCGCTGTGGCCCATGCCGGAGCCGAACATGACGAGGCTGTGGTCGAGCAGCGTCCCATGCTGGTCCTTGTAGGACTTCATCCGATTCAGGAGGTAATCGAACTTCTCCATGTGCCAGAGCGTGATCTTCAACAGGTGGTCGAGATTGTGACGGCTGTTGTTTCGGAAGAAGTGCGACAGGTAGTGGTGCTGCTCCTTGATGCCGAGGAAGTCGAAGATGATCCGGCTGTTGCTGTTGCCCAGCATGTAGGTCGCGCAGCGGGTGGAATCCGTCCACAAGGCCAGCGCGACCAGATCCAGCATGGTCTCGACCTGCTCGTTGAGATTGGCCGCGCGGCCGGGGCGTTTCAGCCTGGAGAAATCGACGCCGGCGTTGGGCGCGTTGTTGAGATTCTCCAGGCGCTGCTCGGTCTGGCGGACGACCGTCAGGTATTCGTCGAGAATCGCCTTGTCCTCGCGGCCGGCCTTGCGGGCGAGCGATTTGGCGTCGTCGTTGACCGCGTCGAGCAGGCTGGCCATTTCCCTGCGCTTGGCCGGATGGCTGAGCGGATTGCGGAACAGGCGGTCAAAGATCAATTGGGGATCGCTCTCGCGCGGGATGGGATCGCCATTCTTGTCGTAGGAGATGTAGCTGCAGCCGATCTGGTTGGTGAACAGGCCCTCGGTGGTCAGTTCCAGCGAGCGATGGGGGGTGTCACCGCCGATCTTGTCGGCGATGAGCTGATCGACGGATGGCGACTTCGTGTTCTGGTGATGGCCGGAGAGAAAGCGGCGGGTGGAGTTGGCGTGCGACGAGAAGCCGAAGTCGCCCATGTTGTCCAGGATCAGCAGGTCCTGCTTGTGATGGGCGAAGGGCTGCATCAGCGGCGACATGCGGAAATCGAATTCCGTCCCGCCGTTGATGTTCCACGAGGGCGGGTGGACGCCGTTGGGCTTGAACAACGTCATGAACCGCACGGGCGGCCTGCCGCCATCCGTCGTTTTGGCCGACGCCTCCATCAGGTTCAGATAGGGCAGCGGCAACGCGGCGCCCACGCCGCGCAGGAAGGTTCTTCGATTGAGTTTCAGGCTCATGTCGTGTTCGGGAAATCAGCGTGGACCATGTGGGAAGGGGCGGAGTTGGTCAAGGGGAGGCGAAGCTCGTAGAACGGGATTCATCCCGTTCGCTTGGCTCCGGAAATGGTCGCGCGATATGCATGGACGCTGCTCTGAGCGCTCGTCGGCGATGTGCCAGGTTGGACGCGCTGCAAACGGGATGAATCCCGTTCTACGGTGTGAGGCGACGCCCAAGGAGCGGCGCCCTTGCGGTAGGCCGGGGGGGGGGTGCCCCACCGGGGGGGGGGTGGTTGTTTTTAGGGGGGTTGGAGTATTTTATAGGTGGGGTATGGGCCGCGG
>JAYPEY010000039.1:35185-47320 GCA_038126035.1 Verrucomicrobiales bacterium
GTTGAAGGCGCTGTGCAAGATTTGAATCGTGGGTCATGGCCAGGCTTTCTGCGCCCTGCGGGCGCACGGCGACAGGAATGTCGCCGCTCCTTGGGTTCACTCCCCATCCACCATGGTCTTCCGAAATGGAAGGCTGCTCGCGACTTCGAAGACCAGATCCCGCCAAGTCCCATCGCCTTCATCCAACTTCTTCGTAATCTTCTCAACGACGGGCTGGTCGTGGATCTCCAGTTTGCGGGCGAGGGCGTAGGACAGGGTGCGCTTCACGATGTTGCGGATGATGCGTTCCTTTTCGCCGGTCAGGAGGATCTGTTTGAGCTCTGCGAAATCGGAGAACTTCTCGCCGGATGGCAGTTGTCCGCTGGTGTCGATTTCCGAGCCTGGGTCCGCTTCACCGTTCTTCCGCTTCTTCAGTTTCTTGCCGGGCGCGTAGCCCGCGCGAAAGACAAAGCCGCCCTCCGCGTCATAGGCCTGCAGCGCGAATCCGAGCGGGTCGATCTTGTCGTGGCAGGAGGCGCAGGTCGGATTGGAACGGTGCTGTTCGAAGCGCTGGCGGAAGGTGAGGGTCTCGCCGCGTTTGTTGGGTTGCACCTGGCCGACGTTGGCCGGCGGATCGGGGAGATGTTCGCCGAGGACGCGTTCAAGCAGCCAGGTCCCGCGTAGCACGGGGCCTTTGTTCATCGCCACCACTCCGGGCATGGTGAGCAGCCCGCCGCGGCCCTTCGTTTCCCGGATCTCAATGCGGTGATTCGGCACGCTCTCCTGCTCGATGCCTTTCTGCTTCCGGTACTTTGGCAGTTGGCCGCGGTCCTTGGGATAGAACTTCGCCGTGTGCGCATTGATGAAGGTGATCTTGGAATCGATGAACTCTGTCAGGGGGCGGTCGTCCGCGATCAGGTAGTGCATGAAATCGATGGGCTGCGACTTGAGCGCATCGGCCAACGGGATCTGTCGCTTGCGGAACTGGTCGATCTCATTCAGCGCGAGCCATTGCACCGCGAAGTCTTCGGCCAGGTTGCGGGATTTGGGCGAATCGAGCAGTCGGTGGACCTGCGTCTTGAAGACGGCCGGATCGGAGAGCTTGCCTGCGTCGGCCGCGCGCAGCAGTTCGTCGTCCGGCATGTCGGCCCAGATGAAGTAGGACAGGCGTTCGGCGAGTTCGAAATTGTCCACGGCGACGACGGCGCCGTTTTCGCCCTCCAAATCCATGAGGAGTCCCCGATAAATGAATGTCGGCGACATGAGGATCTGTTTCATCTGCGCCTTCATCGAGGGGATCAGTTGGTCTCCTGATTTCAGCAATGCGATGCCCGCTTTGAGACGGGCGTCTGGAATGGCGCGGCGATGGGCGCGGGGAACGAAATTCCGGATCAGCGCCTCCGCGTTCTTGCGGGAGAAACCGGTGTCGCTGATGGGCCCCGCCAGCGTCTCCAGCTCCTTCCTTCGCTTTGGCGAGAACAACTGCTCCAACGCGGTGTCGACGAGGTAGGAGTATTGGTTCCAGATGTCGGTGGTCAGCGGGTTGCCCGAGGTGTCGTTCTTGAAACCGCTCTTGCCGGGGGGATCCTCGGGCAGGAGTTTCAGGGCGAGGGACTTTTCCACCAGCGTCTGTTCCGCCGCGATGATCGCGACCTCGAGATCGAAGCCAAACAACGAACGCAGCGTATTGCGGTATTCGTGGGCGGACAGGCGGCGCGGCTTGAAGACCGCGGGGCGGGCCTCGACCGTCTCGACAAAGCGCTTCTTATACCAGTCATAGATCTTGAGCAGTTCGCCGGCCGGCGGTTGCTTGGCGGCGTCGGGCGGCATGTCGCCTTCGCGCAACCGGGCAATCGCGGCCTCCCAGGTCTCGAAATGCGCGTCGAGATCCTGCTGCGTCTGGATCTTCGTGAAATCCACCTTGCCCTTCACCTTCTTCCCGCCGTGGCAATCGATGCAGAATTCGGCAAGGAAGGGGCGAACGGTGGCGTCGTAGGGCGAGGCGGCGGTCGTGACGGAGGGCGTTAATGCGCAAATCAGGCCTGCGATGTAGCAGTGCGCCGCGCGCCAGCGCAGCTTGGCGGGCTGAAGGCCCGCCCGCGCAAAGCCCAGGCCTTCAGGCCTGGGTGAGGGCGGCAAACGTTTGCGGTCTGAAGGGCCGCGCGCGATTCGATCAATCCCAAACATATCGTTCATCAAATTCGAAATTGTATTTGCAATGGAGGGATCGGGGCATTGTGTTTCGGATGTCGCGCGCGGCCTTTCAGGCCGCAATCTTATTCTCGCTCTTCCCAGGCCTGAAGGCCTGGGCTTTGCGCGGTCGGGCCTTCAGCCCGAAAGGCGGGTTTCGTTTACACATCGTCTTTTGGTTTGAATTCATCTTCGTCGAGAAACGGCCATTGGGCCTGCCCGGCTGCCAGTTCCGCCCTGTGCTCCAATGCTGATTCCCCGTGAATCTGCCATTCTTCATCCGACGGAATGTGTGGCGGAGAATCATCCCATTGACCGACTCTGCCTCCGCAGTGTTTGCATATCCCGAAACGAGGCGTCCCGTGAGTCGGTGTTCCGTCGACACTTTCGCCGTCCCATAACGCGTCCGATACCACGTCGATTTCCTCCGACCTGCATCCGGGGCAAGACAACGGCTTCATCCCGGCGCGCTCCGCGTTGTTGATCTTCTATCAACCCTCAACTCACTCCATCTCTCAACTCTCCCTCACGGCAGCGGCGTGTTCGGCTTCACGGCGTTCTTTGGATATTTGCCGTTGAAGACCATCATCTGCTCCTGGGTTTCCTCCTTCACGAAGGACTCGTCGATGACGCCTTCGTCGTTGGTAACCAGGCCGAGGTCGAGCTTGAGGTGCCTGGCGAGGAAGGGATACATGGCCATGCGCTTGGATTCGCCGTAGTCGTGTTTCTCGGCCGGGAAGTGCGCGCCGCCCAGCTTGTCCAACGCGCCGTAGAGGGAGTAGATGTGCGCGATGTAGGGCATCTCAGTCTTGGGCGTGTTCTGGGTCCAGTCGCTGCCGTTCGAGATGACGAGCTGCGGGCGAGGCGCAGCGAGCGCGGCGACCTCGGCGTTGTTGCTCTTGTGCGTCGCGCTCCAGTGGATCGGCATCACGCTCTCGCATTCGCAGCCGCCAAAAAAGTGCGCGGAAACCTGGCAGACCGGGACAGTCACCTTCACGCGTTCATCCAGGGCCGCGAGGAGGAAGGTCTGGGTTCCGCCGCCGGAGCAGCCGGTCATGCCGATGCGGTTCTTGTCCACCTCCTTGAAGGAGAGCAGGTAGTCCAGCGCGCGCATGCTGTTCCAGGTCTGCATGCGCAGGATCTCCGGGGTGTCGTGATGCTTCCAACCGATCTCCTTGGAATCGCCGTAGCCCATCATGTCGTATTGGAAGACCACGCAGCCCATCTTGGCCAGGACGGCGCAACGTTGTTGGCGGGAGTAGCGAAAACGTCCGCCGTGGCCGTGCGGGCAGAGGACGCCGGCGAGCTTGCCCTTGAATCCGGTCGGGCGGTAGAGCGAGCCGGTCACGTAAAGGCCGGGTGAGCTTTCGATGGCGACGTTCTCGATCTGGTAGCCGTCATAGACGCGCTTCTTGCGGTAGACCGGGTTGAGCGGAGTGCGCTCGGGGAGTTCGGTGAGCCTTGCGCCCTTCAGGATGCCGGCGATGACGCGCGCCTTGCGGACCTTCCACGCGGCGAGCGTGGACGCCTCCTTGCGGAAATCCTTCAACTCCGCCTTCGCGCCTTCGGGCGTGTTGGCATAGCCGCGACGGATGGTGGGCAGGCGCTTGACCTTGATGTTCTTCCAGCGGCACTTGGCGCCCTTGGGCCAGCCGGTTCCGCCATGCACCTGCACCGCGATCCGGCCCTCGATGCCGAGCAGTTTGCCCACCTTCTTCTTGTCGTATTTCTCGTGCTGGAAGGTGTTCATGTCGATCTCCGAGACCTTCACGCCGTTGAGCCAGGTCGTGATCCTCGGATTGGCTCCGACGACCCGCACTCTGGCGGTGTTCCATTCACCCAGTTTCCAGGCCTTGACCCAGGCGTCGCCGGTGATGGTGTGCCCCTGCTGATCCGCGGGCGCGTTCTTGTGCGGCTTGGTGGTGAAGCCGGTGAGCTTCTTGTTGTCGTCATAGACGCCGTCGATGTCGAAGGGGCGGTTGTTGAAGGCGCCGGAGCCCTCACCGTAGATGTGGCCGATGTTTCCGTTGTCGTGGTAATCGACCATCATCTGGAAGCACTGGCCCATCTCGGTGGAGCGGAGGAACAGGCCGCTGCAGACGCCCCAGTCGGGCTTCATGTCGATCGTCAACTCGAAATCGCCGAAGGTCTCGTCGGTCAGCAGGATGCCGCCGTTGCCGCTGCCGGGCGGGTCCTGTTCGCCCACGATCGCGCCCTCCTCGACATACCAACGTCCGCCCGTGCCGTGGCCGATCTTCTGCGGATTCTTGTGCCAGCCCTTGAGCGTCCTGCCGTCGAAGATCGGTTCGAAGCCGGCATCCTCGGCGGCAGGTTGGGCGAGGGCGGGGATGGCGAGAGCCAAGGCAGTGAAAAGTGCGGGTAGAGTGCGGAGAGATTTCATGGTCGTGGAGTTATCGGGAAACCCGGCCGTTTCGCCAATAGTAATCAGCGCTGAATTCGTTTGACCGCCTGATCGGCGGTCTCTAGGTTCCGCCGCTCTTCGCGGCTTACCGCGGTATGCGGTTGGCCGGATGACGGGCATTTTCCTCTCTGCCCGTCAGAAACCCCTGATTACGACATCCAGACCATGCTTGATTTGTTTGCGAAGCGCGCCGCTTCGTACAGAAACGATATTCTCTCGGGAATCACCGTCGTGCTGGCCCTGGTGCCGGAAGCGATCGCCTTTGCCTTTGTCGCCGGCGTTCCGCCGCACGTGGGTCTCTACTCGGCTGTCATCGTCGGATTGATCACGGCCGTGTTCGGCGGTCGTCCGGGAATGATCTCGGGGGCGACCGGAGCCATGGCGGTGGTGGTCGTGGGATTGGTCGCCATGCATGGGATCGCCTATCTGTTTCCGGCCGTCATTCTCTGCGGCGTGTTCCAGGTGGCGGTCGGCTTGTGTCGCTGGGGGAAATTGATCCGTCTCGTGCCGCACTCCGTGATGCTCGGTTTCGTGAACGGACTGGCGATCGTGATATTCACCTCGCAGTTTGGCAGCTTCAAGACCCTGGACGCGGATGGCAACCTCGCTGCGATCGGCGGCGCCCCGTTGGCGTTGATGTTCCTTCTGATTGGTCTGACCATGGCGATCATCGTGTTTCTGCCCCGGTTGACGAAACTGATCCCCAGTTCGCTGGCCGCGATCCTGGTGGTCACGGGGTTGAGTTGGGGAATCAACCAATACGCGAATGAACGGCTGCGTGTCGGCGGAACAGGGAATGCCGCGCTGACGGTCAGCGACGTTTTGATGTCGAACCTGCAGAAGCGGCAGGTGGATCTGGCGCGGGCGGAGAAAAAGTCTGCGGCCGTCGCGCAGGCCCGCGGTCACGCCGCGGACGTTGGCATGGACCTGGTCGAATCGGGCGCTGCGCCCAAGGGGGAATTGGAGCTGACCCGGAAGGAGATTGCGGAGGCGGCTGCGACCATCACGGAGACGCCCAAGGCGGGGCTGCCCGGTCTCATCTTTTTTCGGAAGGCGCTCGATCTGCCGCCGTTTAATTGGGAGACGTTCTCCATCATTTTTCCCTTTGCGCTCATTCTCGCCGGGGTGGGGCTGATTGAATCGTTGATGACATTGACGCTGATCGACGAAATTACCGGAACGCGGGGCCGCGGAAACCGGGAATGCATCGGGCAGGGCGCGGCGAACGTGGTCTGCGGACTCTTCGGCGGCATGGGCGGTTGCGCGATGATCGGGCAGTCGTTGATCAATGTGAACTCCGGCGGCCGGGGCAGGCTTTCCGGCATCATGGCGGCGGTCGCATTGCTGGTGTTCGTGGTCGTGTTGCAGCCATTCATCATGATGATTCCCATTGCCGCGTTGGTTGGGGTGATGTTCATGGTGGTGATCGGGACGTTTGAGTGGTCCACCCTGCACACGTGGAAGAAGATTCCTCGTTCCGACGTCTTCGTCATGGTGTTGGTCGCGGGTTACACCGTGATCTTTCACAACCTGGCGATGGCCGTCCTGTTGGGCGTGGTGGTGCAGGCGCTGGTCTTTGCCTGGAAACATGCGACCCATCTTTTTGCCGACAAGCAGACGAATGAATTCGGGTCGCGCATCTATCAGCTTCATGGCCCCCTGTTCTTTGCCTCGGCGACCAGTTTCGACGCCCTGTTCGACGCGGAGAGCGATCCCGATGACGTCGTGATCGATTTCTATTACACGCGGGTCTACGACCAGACGGGGCTGGAGGCGATCAAGCGCATGGCCGAGCGCTACCGTTCGCTGAACAAGCGGCTGCATCTGCGCCATCTGTCGGAGGAGTGCCGCCGCCTGCTTGGTCGCGCCGACGATCTGGTCGAAGTCAACGTCTCCGAAGATCCGCACTATCACGTTGCGACGGACCGGTTGGGGTAGGGGCGGCTTCAATAATCTTGTAGCCGGAATTGCGCCGCCCCGGCTTTGAGGTCGACTGTCTGGCGAGCTTCGTGGCTGCTCCCAAGGAGCGGCGACATTCCTGTCGCCGTGGCCCTGCAAGGGGCAGATTCAGCGTCCGTCGTGATTAGCGCATTGGGTTATCCCGGAACGCTTTGAAATTTCGGCGCCTTTGTGCCGGCTTCGCCGGCAGGGCGACAGGAATGTCGCCCCTCCTTGGCCCGCGCTCCTTCAGAGCTTTGAAGTGGGCTCGACGGAGTCTCTCCCCACCGGCTTTGGAGCTGTCCGGACTGGTTGCGCGCGCAGTTGCAAACCTCGCCCGCTTCTGCATGCTCTCCGCCAACATGAAACGCCTCCTTTCCTTTTGCCTTTCTGCCTTCGTGGCCCTTTCCTTCGCGGGTTCAGTCCAGGCCCGCCCGAACATCATCTTCATCTTCATCGACGACATGGGCTATGGCGATCTGAGTTGCACGGGCAACACGGATGTCCAGACGAAGAACATCGATCGGTTGGCGGAGGAGGGCATCCGCTTCACGCAGTTCTACGTGAATTCGCCGATCTGCTCGCCCTCGCGCGTCGCATGCACGACGGGTCAGTTTCCTGCGCGGCATCTGATCAATTCGTATCTCAACAGCCGGGCCAAGAATCGCGCGCGCGGCATGGCGGATTATCTGAATCCCAAGGCGCCGGCGGTCGCGCGGGCGTTCAAGGGCGCGGGGTATGCCACTGCCCACTTTGGCAAGTGGCACATGGGCGGCGGGCGCGATGTCGATGACGCGCCGCTGCCGCAGGCCTACGGCTTTGACGAGTCGTTGGTCTCCTTCGAGGGCCTGGGCGATCGGTTGCTGGTTCCGGGGGGGCTTTCGGATCAGAGCGCGAAGCTGGGTCAGGGCAAGATCCGCCGCGTGGAGAAGCATCAGCAGACCGGGATCTATGTGGATCGCTCCATCGATTTCATCAGGCGCAACAAGGCGAAGAACTTCTATCTGCATCTGTGGTTGAACGACGTTCACGACTCCCACAAGCCGCGCGAGGACTACCTGGCGAAGTATGAGAAGTTCCGCGCCGATCCCTATCTCCAACGCATGTATGCCGTGTTGCATCACATGGACGACGAACTGGGCCGGTTGATCGATGCCGTGGATGAACTGGGTCTGGCGGAGGAGACGATGTTCGTGGTGACCAGCGACAATGGCCCGACGGCCTGGCCGCGCTATCCGAAGGAAGGCTTCGCCCCTCCCGGTTCGACCGCCGGCATGCGCGGTCGCAAGTGGAGTCTGTACGAGGGCGGCATCCGGATGCCGTTGATCGTGCGTTGGAAGGGCAGGGTTCCGGCGGGCGTGGTCGATGAATCGACCGTTTCCGCGGCGGTGGATTTCTTTCCGACCTTCTGCAAGTTGGCGGATGTCGAAACGCCGAAGGTGGATTTCGACGGCGAGGACATGAGCGCCGCCTATCTCGGCCGGGCGACGAAGCGCAAGAAGGCGCTGATCTGGGAGTACGGCCGTGACAGTTCGTATCTCAAGCCGGCGCATCCCCTGCATCAGAGTCCCAACCTCGCCATTCGTGACGGCGACTGGAAGCTGCTGATCAATGACGACGGCACGCGCATGGAGCTGTATGACCTTGGGCGCGGCGACCGCGAGTATCACAACGTCGCGGGCGAACATCCGGACGTGGCCAAGCGTTTGTCGGAGCAGTTGCTGACCTGGCGAAAGGAATTGCCCAAGTTGCCGGGCGCGACGGAGAAGGTCGTCGAGGGCGAGTGGAAGACCTTTAAGCTGACGCGCGAATCGAAACTGAAGGGCGGCGCGGCGCCGCAGGTCTCCGGAGCCCGGGTGCGCGTGAAGGCCGAGGTGACGACCGACGGCAAGAATGGCGTTGTCGTCGCGCAGGGCGGGCAGGCGGTGGGCTACGCCCTGAGCATCGCCAAGGGCAGGGCCGCGTTTCATGCGCGGATCCGGAATCAACTCTTCACCGCGGCGGCCAAGACAAAGCTGCCGGAAGGCAGGGTAACGCTGGAGGCGGAAATCGCGATGGATGGCAAGATGGCGCTCAAGGTAAACGGCAAGGTTGTCGCGACTGCGAAAGCTCCCGCCTCCTTTCCCTCGCAACCGGTCGACGGGCTCGAGGTCGGCCTGGATGAGAAGGGCAATGTCGGCGACTACCAGGGCGACTTCCCGTTTGCCGGCAGGATCCACTCGCTCGAAGTGGCGGTGCAGGCTTCGGCCGGGGAGGAGCAGGTCGGCGGGCGGGTCACGCGTTGGGCGGGCGACATGGACCCGATGAATCCTCTGCCCGGGTATCCGCGTCCGCAGATGACGCGGAAGCGCTGGGCCAATCTTAACGGCCCCTGGCATTACGCCGTTGCGCCGAAGGACAAGGGGCGCCCGAAGAAGATCGACGCCCGGATCACTGTGCCGTTTGCGATTGAGTCGACCTTGTCGGGCGTGAAGCAGACGGTCGGCGCGGACAAGTATCTCTGGTATCGCAAGCCGTTCCCCACCGTGGAGATGGAGGCGGACGAACGCCTGTTGCTGCACTTCGGCGCGGTGGATTGGGAGGCGGTTGTCTTCGTCAACGGAACGAAGGTCGGCGAACATCGCGGCGGTTATGATCCCTTTTCCTTCGACATCACCGACGCGTTGAACAAGGACGGCGGGAACGAGTTGGTCGTCCGGGTCTGGGATCCGAGCAACGACGGTCCGCAGCCCCGCGGCAAGCAGGTCAAGGATCCGCGCGGGATCTGGTACACCAGCGTCACGGGCATCTGGCAGACCGTGTGGCTGGAGCCGGTTCCGGCCGCGAGCATCCGGGGACTCAGGTTCGCGCCGGACATCCGGTCGAATCAGTTGGAGTTGACGGTCGATGTCAGCCCGGGCGGCAGGAGCCTTGCCGTCAAGGCGGAGGCGTTTGAGAACGACCGCAAGGTGGGCGAGACCACGGGGCTTGCCGGGCAGTTGCTGCATGTGCCCGTGCGGCGGGCGAAGCTCTGGTCGCCGGACTCGCCGCACCTCTACGACCTCAAGGTGACGCTGTTGGACAACGGGAAGGAGATCGATTCCGTCGGGAGCTATTTCGGCATGCGGGAGATCGAGTTGGCGAAGGACAAGGCTGGCGTCAACCGGCTGTTCCTCAACGGCTCGCCGCTGTTCCACTTCGGTCCGCTCGACCAGGGCTGGTGGCCGGACGGGCTCTACACCGCGCCGACCGAGGAGGCGATGATCTTCGACATTGAGATGACGCGGAAGATGGGCTTCAACATGATCCGCAAGCACGTGAAGGTCGAACCGGCGCGCTGGTATTACTGGGCGGACAAGCTTGGCATGCTGGTCTGGCAGGACATGCCCAGCGGCTTCCTGGGCGACGCACGCGGTCCGAACCACCTGCAGAAGGGCGCGGAGAAGGATCTCGATCTGCCCGCCGAGGCTCGCGCGATCTTCCGCAGGGAATTGAAAGCCATGATCGACGCCTTTCACAATCATCCGTCGATCGTGGTCTGGGTGCCTTTCAACGAGGGCTGGGGGCAGTTCGAGACGACCGCGGTGTTGAACTGGACGCGCGATTACGATCCCACGCGACTGGTCGATGGCGCGAGCGGTTGGACCGACCGCGGCAGCGGCGACATGATCGACATGCACAAATACCCCGGACCCGGCATGTTTGACGTGGAGCCCAATCGCGCCTCCGTTCTCGGCGAATACGGCGGTTTGGGACTGCCGGTTGGCGGCCACCTCTGGTGGAACAAGCGCAACTGGGGCTACCGCACCTACCAGACTTCAAATGAGTTGAAGTCCAACTACGCGCAGCTGATGGAACAACTGCCAGCCCTGAAAAAGCAGGGCCTCGCCGCCGCCGTCTACACACAGACCACGGACGTCGAAGGCGAGGTCAACGGCCTGATGACCTACGACCGCTCCATCATCAAGTTTGATCCCGAGTGGCTGACGGATCTGGCGGAGTTGTTGTATTAGGTGATCTGGGCGTAGCAGCCGACGTGAGGAAGCTCATTCCCTCTTCGTGCGACCGCAAGAATGAGCCTCCTCACGTCGGCTGCTACGTAGGTTTGGAATTCGCTGACGCGAAGGAGGAGGCCAGTTCCAGACTGCTGTTGTGCTTGCGCCGGGTGACGGGGCACCGGATTATACTTGTGAAAACGCCTGTCAGCCGCGGCGCGGCGACCACATGAATAGCCGTGGTTGAAGCCGCGTGGCGGCTGAGGCCACGGTCGGTGCGGGAAATACATCGAGCCGCGCAGCGGCGACACCGCCAGTGATGTTTGTGCGATGGTCGCCGGGGTGGCATTCCCGTGTCACGGTGACGCCGCTACGCGGCTGGGTTTCTCTTTCCTTGTCAATCCGTGGCCTCGTTCCTCGACCACGGCTATTCACGTTGCGCCGCTACACGGCTTGGAATCGAAAGTGGCTTTCATGACGGCGGTGTGGTCGATTTCGATGCCGCCTCCGATCCAACGCGTTTCATCTGCGGCCTGCGGCGGCACGGCGGCAGAAATACCGCCGCTCCTTGGGTAAGCGCCCCGCTTCAAAGCAACCGCCCCATCAGCACGTCCAGCATTCGATCCGGGTTCTCCAGAAAGCTCCTGGTCACCTGGTAGTGTTCCGTGTCGCGGTATTCGACCTTTCTGATTCCTTCGCTCGTGAACTCGAAGATCCAGGCGTCGGGATAGGCCATGAGGATGGGTGAGTGCGTGGCGATGACGAACTGTGAATGTTCGACCACGAGGTCGTGGATCCGGGAAAGGATCGCCAGTTGGCGTTGCGGGGAAAGCGCGGCTTCGGGTTCGTCGAGAAGATAGATTCCGTGCCCGTCGATCCTGTGGGTCATGAGGGCGAGGAAGGACTCGCCGTGCGATTGCTCGTGCAGCGACTTGTTGCCGTAGGACCAGATGATCTGCGGTCCGCCGGGGCCGTCGTCGAGTTCCTCGATGTGGGTCGCGACGTTGAAGAAGCTCTCGGCGCGGAAGAAGAAGCCGTCCAAGGGACGGTGTTGCGGGTGGCGCGCGAGACGAAGGTGTTTCTCCAGATCCGAATGAGAGTCGCGGGTGCCGAAGCGCATGTTCTTCGTGCCGCCCTCCGGATTGAATTCGAGTTTGATGGCCAGGGCTTCCAGGAGGGTGGATTTGCCCGATCCGTTTTCGCCGATGAAGAAATTGCAGCGGGGATGGAGTTCCAGACGTTCGAGATTCTGGAAGGAGGGAATGTTGAAAGGGTGTCGTCCGGGATCGGGAATCTTGTCCCGTAGCAGTTCGATCGACATGACGTAGTGAGGCGAACTCATGATTAAGAATGTGCCACGGCCGTTGGTGGATATCGAGCGGGACTGTGGTTTTCCAGGGAGGGGCGTCCTGCTCGCGCAGTAGGCGTAGCGCGGCCGTCCCGGCTGCGGGTTGTCGCGGCGTCTCGCCGCGAGTTGCTGACGGCCGGGCGGGACGCCCGTCGAACCCGCAGGCGAGGACGCCTACGCTACGGCGTTCATTCATCCGCCAGCAGCCGCGTCGGCACATACAACTCCATCTGATTGGGCCCCCGTGAACTGGCCCATTGCGAATGAGATGGTTTTCCGGGAAA
>JAYPEY010000040.1:0-13597 GCA_038126035.1 Verrucomicrobiales bacterium
CGAAGAAGGGCTCGATCACCTCGTTCCAGGCGGTCTACGTGCCGGCGGACGACCTGACCGACCCGGCGCCGGCCACGACCTTCGCTCACCTTGACGCGACGATCGTGCTTGAGCGTTCCATCGCCGAGTTGGGCATCTACCCCGCTGTGGATCCGCTGGCTTCCACCTCCCGCGCCCTGGCGCCGGAGATCGTCGGCGAGGAGCACTACCGCGTCGCCCGCGGCGTGCAGACCGTGCTGCAGCGCTACAAGGATCTTCAGGACATCATCGCGATCCTGGGCATGGACGAGCTTTCGCCGGAAGACAAGCAGACCGTGTTCCGCGCCCGCAAGATCCAGAAGTTCCTTTCGCAGCCGTTCTCCGTGGCCGAGGTCTTCACCGGCTTCCCGGGCAAGCAGGTGCCGGTCGAGGAGACCGTCCGCGGCTTCGCCGAGATCCTCGACGGCCAGCACGACGACGTCGCCGAAAACGATTTCTACATGAAGGGCGGGATCGACGACATCAAGGGCGGCGACAGCGAATAAGAACTGAATTGATCGAAGCGGAAACCTGAACCCAAGCAGCCCATGGCCACGATGAAATTGGAGATCATCACGCCGGAGGAGAAGACCTTCTCCGACGACGTCGATTTCGTCACGCTTCCCGGCGTGGAGGGCGAGATGGGCATCTATCCGAACCATATCCCGCTCATGACCCAGGTTTCGCACGGCGAGATCGCGGTCAAGAAGGGCAGGGAGGACTTCTTCCTCGCGATCGGCGAGGGCTTCGTCAAGATCACCGGCGACAACGTCTCGATCCTCACGGACATGGCGATACACTCGGACGCCATCGACGAGGCGGCTGCGGAAGAGGCCCGCAAGCAGGCTGAAGCGCGACTATCCGAGAAACTCAGCGATGAGGAGACCGCGGCCGTTCAGGCGGCCCTAGCCAAGTCGCTTGCGCAACTGCACGTCAAGCGCCGCCGGCACCCGCACTGAGGCGGATCGGGCAGCACAGCTTTTGATCAAAGGCGTCTTCTTCGGAGGACGCCTTTCTTGTTGGTCGGATGTTCTGGCCCGGTGGAATTCCGGTGCGCGTTGTCGTGAATGAGGATTTGGGATACGGCCGCGCGCCATCCTTCAACACAGAGCACACAGAGGAAGGGAGAACCACAGAGAATGGGATCTCACCCTCTGTGGTCCTCTGGGTTCTCCGTGACCTCGGTGTTGAATGAGAGAGGCAGTCGAAGGTGTGCGCCAAAGATTTGGATTCGTCCAACGCTTGTGTTAACTATCAGCCATGAACAACGACGAAATCATCAGGGAACTCGCCCTTGCCTACGCGATGGAGTTGGAAACCGTGCAGAACTACATTGCCGCCTCGGTGAATCTCGACGGCGTGCGTTCCGAGGTCATCAAGAAGGCGCTGGCGGCGGATGTCATGGTCGAGGTGCAGCACGCCCAGACCCTCGCCCAACGCATCAAGACCATCGGCGGCACGGTCCCCGGATCGCTGGCCCTGCCGCGGGGACAGGAGTCGATGCAGCCGGGCGACGACACCACGGACGTTGTCGCGGTCATCAAAGGCGTCATCAATGCCGAGGAGGCCGCGATCGCCCAATACAACAAGATCATCAAGCTCTGCGACGGCGTGGATTACGTCACCCAGGACATGGCCATCGGCATTCTCGCAGGAGAAGAGGATCATCGCCGCGAGTTCATCGGTTTCCTGAAGGAGTATCAGAAGGACTGAAGCCCAAACACGGCCTGCCATGAGCAATCCCATCATCGTCGCCCTGGATGTACCCACGGAGGAAGCCGCGCTCGATCTCGCCGATCAACTGACCGGCAAGGTCGGCGCCTTCAAGATCGGACTGGAGCTCTTCACCAAGTGCGGGCCGGATATCGTCCGCAAGGTCCGCGAGCGCGGGATCGATGTCTTCCTCGATCTCAAGTTTCACGACATTCCGAACACCGTCGCGCAGGCGGTGCGCTCCGCCGTGGACCTGGATGTGCAGATGCTGACGATTCACACCTGCGGCGGCCTGGACATGATGCGCGCGGCCGAAGAGGCGGCGCAGGAACAGGCCGCGAAGAATCGTTGTGAAGTGCCGCTCGTGCTGGGCGTGACCGTCCTGACCAGCATGGACACCAACGACCTGACTCGCGTGGGCGTGGAGCAGGACGTCGGCAGACAGGTGGAGCGGTTGGCTGCGTTGGCCAACGAAGCGGGTCTGCGAGGGTTGGTCTGTTCGCCTTTGGAGATCGCGCAGTTGCGGGCGTTTCTGCCGCACGAACTCAAGCTGGTCACGCCGGGCATCCGACCCGCCGGCGAGGATGTCGGCGATCAGAAGCGCATCCTCACCCCCAAGGAAGCCATCGAAGCCGGCGCCGACTGGCTGGTGATTGGTCGCCCAATCCGCCAGCCCAAGGAAGGCACGCCCGCCGAGGCGGCGGCAAAGATCCTGGCGTCGTTGGAGGGGTAGGTCTCGCGCCGTAGAACGGAATTCATTCCGTTGGTTGCGCGTGCGGCATTTCAGCGGACCGTCCGCCCGCCCGGCCCTTGCGAATCTTGGAAAGGAACGCGGCGATTGAACGAAGAATGCATCTCGGACTGCAGGAGGTTTGCCTTTCAGGCCTGAAAGGCCTGGACAACAAAGCCCGGGGCCAGAGCCCCGGGTCCTGGTCGAAAGATCATCCAAGCCCTGAAGGGGCGGGACAATCGACCGGGTTGAATCCTTGAAACCTTGGATTGTCCCGCCCCTCCAGGGCTGAATTCGTCTGGGCGGATTTCCCAGGGTTTCACCCTGGGCTTTGTTGTCCCGCCCCGTTGGGGCTGTGGATCGCAGTCCGGAGCGCCGAGCATTGCTCGGCTGTTGCGTTGAGCAGCGCCGGGGCCGAGCAATGCTCGGCGCTCCGCGGGAAAACCCTTTCATTCACCGCCCCAACTGCTCATTCAACTCATGAACTTTCCCAACAATCCGTTCCTCCAGCGACTCGTGCCAGTAGGCAGGGTGCAGGGTGGTTCGGAAGTAGCGCATTGAGCCGCCGGCCTCGTAGCCGCCTTCGAGGAGGACGCGCTTGCTGGGAATGTAGGCCATGACGTCATTGCTGTAGCCGGCGACCCAGACCTGCGGGCCTTTGATCTCCTTCTTTAAACGCAACGAGTAGTCCACCACTGTTTCGCCCCCGAGGGCGACCATCGTGAGCAGATCGCCGAAGCGGATCACCTGCACCGGGAAGGGATAGCTCTCCCGCAGTTTGCCCTTGGCGTCCAACTCGGCCAGCAAGGCCTCCGCATAGCTTCTGTCATACTTGTTCTTCGACTTGGCGCGTTCCTCCAACTCCTCGCGGGTGGGAGGCGTGTCGTAGTCGAGATCCACACGCTCGAAGGCTGTTCGGAGCGGGCCATTGACGGTCTTTGGATTGGCGTCCAGCGCGGCCTCCACAGCGGTGGCCAGGGAGCGGCCGTGCTTTTGCGCCAGTTCCATGGCGCGTCGGGGATAGGGATTCTGGTCGCCGCCACAGCCGGTCACGAACAGCGCGGTAACGCCGGGATGGTCCTCCTCGAAATACTGTTGCGCGAAGCCTGCGTAGTCGCCGTTCCATTGGTAGATGCCCAAAGTCGTGTTGTGGCAGGCGTAACCGAAGAGGACGGCGCGCAGCTTCCTGCCGGGGCCGTCGACTCGAAGAACGGGCACGTCATGATCGATGGGGCCGTCGGGGTTGGGGCTGTTGATGAAGCCGCCCCCCGTGGGCAGGCGGCGGTTCATCGCAAAGCCGCAGCGCGCGCGGCTGTAGGTGAGGCGCGCGGGGGAAAGGTCCGCGATGGCGTCATCGATCAACCGGACGAGCCGCGCTTCCAGCCATTCGTAATAGGCGATCGCCTTCTCGGCGACGCTGGGATAGATGGAGCTGTTTTTCACGCGCTTGGTTCGCAGCTCGGGACCGCTGTGGGTGTGCGAGCAATTGATCATCAGCGACGACGGCGAAAGGCCATGCTTCTCCTCGATCGCCTTCTCCAACGATTCACGGAGCGGACGCGGCACGCTGATGAGATCCATCGTGAGGATGACGACCCTGGCGCCGTCTTTGTCCTCGATCGCCAGGGCCTTCGCGAAGAGGTCCTGGGCGGTTCCGTCGGCGGGCTTGTTGCGCGAGGCGTAGCCGGCCATCCACATCGTTCCTTTCGGGGTGACGACTGCGCGGGCGACGCCCGCCTTCCAGGGGAGGTCCTCGGCGGCCGGAAGCGAGACGGTGGTCGCGGCGAGCGCAACCAGGGCGGGAAGAGCCAAGGATCGGAAAAGGCCGGTTCTCATGGTCGGGATCAAAGCCGAACTTGGAGGATTGCGCAAACCCTTGCGTCCGCTAAGCTGGCAACAATTCGTCAACCTGATCCCGCTCATGAAGAAGATTCTCTCGCTCGCCGCCGTCGCGCTCCTCCTCCTCCTGGCCGCCCAATCCCAAGCCGCTGAAAAGGTCTTTCGCGCCGGCGCCGCGGCCGTGGACATCACTCCGGACAAGTGGCCGGTGTCGTTGGTGGGCTCCTTCTCCGATCGGCAGGCGACCAAGGCCTTCGATCCGCTCCATGCGCGGGCATTGGTTCTGGATGACGGGGAAACGCGCCTGGCGATCGTGGTGGTGGACAACTGCCTGATCAAGCGGCCGCTGCTGGACGAGGCCAAGAAGCGGGCCGCCAAGCGTTCGAAGGTCCCGGCGAACCGCATCCTGGTCAGCGCGACGCATACGCATTCGGCGCCGGCGTCGAAGACCTGGTCGGCCATCGGCACGAAGGCGAGCCCGGAGTACCTGGAGCAGATGACCGAGGGGATTGCGGAGGCGGTGAAACAGGCGGAGGCGAACTTGGAGCCGGCGCGCATCGGCTTCGGCGCGGCCTATCTGCCGCAGCACGTCTTCAACCGCCGCTGGCACGTGGCTCCCAAGGCGAAGCGCATGAACCCCTTCGGCAATGCGGATGACATCGTCGTCATGAACCCCTCGCGCAGCCCGGGGCTCCTGCGCATTCCCGCCGGACCGACCGATCCGGACCTGTCCTTCATCTCCGTGCAGGCAAAGGACGGGCGGCCCATTTCACTGCTGGCGAACTATTCCCTGCATTACGTCGGCGGCGTGCCGGCGGGCGGTGTCTCGGCGGATTACTTCGGCGAGTTCGCCAAACAGATTGCGCAGCGTCTGAACGCGAAGACCGATGGAAGGAAACCCTTTGTCGGCATCATGTCCAACGGGACCAGCGGCGACATCAACAACATCAACTTCTTCAATCCCCAGCCGCGAAAGGACCCCTTTGTCCAGATCAAGAACGTGGCCGGCGATTGCGCGGACGCCGTGATCCGGCAGCACGAGTTCATCGAGTTCAAGGACTGGGTTCCGTTGAAGATGAAGCAGAAGGAGCTGACCCTGAAGCTGCGCAAGCCCACGCCGGACGTGTTGGCCAACGCGCGCAAATTCAAGGCCGCGTCCAGCGACAAGGGACTGCCCCCGCGCGCCAAGGCCTATGCCGACTGGGCCATCCGTCTGCACGAGGGGCCGGACACCGAGGACATCGTCCTGCAGGCCATCCGCATCGGCGATCTCGGCATCACGTCGATCCCCTGCGAGACCTTTGTGGAGATCGGCCTCGACATCAAGGCCCGCAGCCCGCTGCATCACACCTTCACCATCGAACTGGCCAACGGTCACTACGGCTACCTCCCCACGCCGCGCCAGCATCGCCTCGGCGGCTACGAAACCTGGCTCGGCAGCTGCACGCTCGAGATCAACGCCTCCGAAAAGATCGCTGAAAGCCTGCTGGGGATGCTGGGTGAGTTGGCGGAGTGAGGAGGGGGAAGGGGGAGCAAGTCGAACGTTCAACGCTCAACTTCAAACTCTAAACATCCATCGAAAGCCATCGCGCTTCGTGCGCAAACTCCACATTGGCGTTCAAGGGAGAGCTTTCAAAGGATTACGCTTGATCTGCGGTAACGCTTCCGTGACGCGTTGTTGGTCAACCCGGTTCAAGGCCTCGCGATCGATTTGCATGATCGCCTCGATGGCCCACTCGCGGGTTTGGGTCCATGTGCGGGGATGGTTGGCCAGCTCCATGAGCCGGGGCAGCAACGATGTCGCTTTCTCTCCGAGCTCACAGGCGAGCAGGAAGGTCTCTGCGGGAGGTTGAAAGCGACTTGGCGGCATCGTCCGTTCCAGCGCGTCCTCCAGCAGCGGTAACAGGGCGTCCGGATCTCCGGCGATCTTCCAGAGCGCCTTGGCGGCCTCGTAACGGAGGCTGTGATCGTCCGTCTCCAGTTTCGAGCGAAGCAAGGGGATGGCCTCCTTGGCCGGCGGGCCGATTCTGGCCAACGACACCATGGCGAGCAGCGAGCTTGAGGATGGATACTTCCCCTGTGGAGATGCAAGCGACTCGATCAAGGTCGGGATGGCGTCTTCGATACGGCCGGTGATGGCGACGGCCGCGTTGATGCGGCCGTGGTCGAGACTGCCGTCGGAGTCATAAAACCCTGGTTCGATCTGATTCCAGATCTCCTCTCCGGCGCCGGCAGCGCTGGCGCCGAGTCTATCCAATGCCATGAGTCCGAGGCTGGTCGTGCGCGGTTCAGCCTTGATCTTCTTCAGGATACTGCGGGCGATCGTTTCCGCATCGAGCATGTCATCCTTGGTGAAACGCTGCGCCACATAAAAGAGCGCGTCCGACCAATGCCATGATTCGGATGACTGGATTCGTTCGGAGAGAACCTTGGTTCGTTGTTCTTGCTCGCTTCGGTCGGGAGCCCACTTCCAAAGATTGAAGTGGGCGTATGAGGCGATGTGAAGGGACGGATCGCCGCGGACTTTCTCCATGATCGGAATGGCCGCCCGCGCCGTTCCGGAGTCCGCCGCAAGGAAGTTGAGATCGGCGCAGTAATAAGCGACCAATTCCGCGTTCGGATTCGGTTGCTGAAGTTCAGCTTCAAGGGCATTCAGAAGCTCCGAAGCGGGGCCGTCCATGATCTCAGGATGTCGTTTGGTCAACCAGTTCCACCAGCCCCATCCACGGAATCCCTTGGGGTCGTCCAGGTAGGCGCGGAGAATCGCCTCGATGGTTTCCGGATCGTGGGGGAGTACGGAGGTGTAAACGGCCGCGGTATGTTGGCGCACGACGTTGTTCGTGCTTGAGAGCGAGTTCCGCAGAATGGGCCATGCGACTTCGGCGGCGCTGCCCAAGCTCTCGAGGAGCCGACCGGCGGCCTGTTGGGCGAGTATGTGATTGGATGGTTCGGGCAGGAGGTTGGCGAGCGGCCCTGGGGCGCCCCGGTAGAAAGCGGCGTATTTCCGATCCATGGCGCTCTCCTCGTACACCAGGATGCGCGCCAGCCCTTCGGCGGCTTGCGGCCCGAAGTAGATCAACACGCCTTCCGCTTCGGCTCTCTCGCGGTCGTCTCCGCTCTTCAACGACTCCAGCCACTGTCCTAGTCTTCGCCCTTGAAGGCGCGATTCCCAAGGAGCCCAATCGAAGACCACGTAAATTGTCAGACAGAGAGCGACTCCGGCAAGCAGGCGCGCGCGAATTCTTGATCTTAGGGGGGAGCCCTCGCTCATGGGTTGCATACTCTGCGCACAAGGCGCTCTCCCGCAAAGCAGAATGCGCGCAAACTCCACATTGGCGTTCGACGTTCAGAGTTGGACGTTTGACGTTCGCCTTTCTCCCTCATTATTCCCCGTTGGCGCCGGCGTTGATGGGGACTAATCTCGGGCCTCCATGTTGAAGAAACGCATTTCCCAAGGATCGGTTGCATCGACGGTTGTTGTCCTCGCTGTGCTGCTGGGCGCGCCGGGCTTTTCCCATTCCGCCGGATCGGCCGCGTTGGAGTTCGGCTTCACCGGGCCCGAGGTGTTCCCCATCCAGAACCAGATCGCAAACCTTCGGTCGGCGGACATTGACGGCGACGGTCTGAGCGACCTCGTGGTGGTCAACAATCTCCGCTCCCGGATCACGCTGCTCTACAACCAGACCGGCACGGAGAAGATGACCGATGCCCTCTATTCCAAGGGCGAACTGGAGGTCAACGAGCTGCCGCCTGACGTGCGCTTTCGCATCGAGTCCATTTCCTCCGAGAAGCGGATTGCCTGCCTCGAGCTCGCGGATTTGAACGGCGACAAGCGTCCGGACATCGCCTATTTCGGGGGGGATCCCAAGGAGTTGGTCGTGCAGTACAATCAGGACGGGAAAGGCTGGTCGGCGGCGAAACGCTGGCCGCTCAAGTCGGCGCCGCTGAATCCGAACGGCCTGACCCACGGCGACCTGAACGGCGACCGGCGCGACGATCTGGTTCTGATCGGCGAGAACGTCTGCCACGTGTGGTTCCAGAACAAGGAACGGCAACTGGACGCTCCCGTGCGGATCCCGTTCTCCGGCCAGGTCAAGGCCGTGCAGATTCTCGACGTCAATGGCGACGGGCGGCAGGACATGCTCCTGGTCAACTGGGACAGCGCCAATCCTTTTCGGCTCCGCCTGCAGGGCGAGCAGGGGCGTCTGGGGCCGGAGATTCATTTCGCGCAGCCTCCGGTCCGCTCCTATTGGGCGGACGATCTGGACGGGGACAATCGCTGCGAAGTCATGACCATCGCCGCGCATTCGGGACGCGCGCAGATCTCGCACTTCGCCCGCCAACCCGCGGAGGCGCTGGGCGCCGGGCTGAAGCGGGGCCAGTTCGCCGTCACGCCGCTCAACCGGACCGGCAAGCCGTCGCGGGGTTCCGTCTGGGCCGACCTGAACGGCGACGGCGCCGACGACCTGCTGGTCGCCGAACCGGACAACGGCGAGATCTCGCTGTATCTGCGCGAGGCCGATGGTGAGTTCGCCCCGCCGCGCGCGTTCCCCTCCATGACCGGCATCGCCCAGATCGAGGTCCTCGACTGGGACGGCGACGGCAGGGACGAGATCTTCGTGCTGAGCCCCGAGGAACGGCAGGTCGGGGTGACGCGGCTCGACGACAACGGCCGCATCGCCTTTCCGCGCGCGCTGCCGATCGAAGGCCGGCCGATCGTTCTTTCCGTCGGCAGGCGCCGGGCGGATGACGCGGTCACGCTTTCAGTGATCGTCGAGAACGAGAACCGGAAGAAGCTGGTTTCCCTCAAGGCGAAGGGCGATCCCTCCGAGCGGGAGTTGAACAAGGAGTTTCGCTCCAACCCTTCGGCCATGCTGCTTCACGACATCGACCAGGATGGCGACAAGGACCTGGTGATCCTGATCCCCTACCAAAAGATCAAGCTGCTGCGATCCCGCGGGGACGGGGAGTTCGATGAACTGGACATCGCGCCCCCCGGCGGCAGCATCGAGCAACCCTGGGCCGCCGCCATGGACGTGGACGGCGACGGCAGGGAGGAGCTTCTGCTCGCGCAAAAGAGTTTTGTCCGGGCGGTGAAGCTGGAAAAGGGCGCGTCCTCGTGGTCCTTCCGGGTGAAGGACCAGATCAACGGCGCCGGCAGCCGCTCGCGCATCGTCGGGGCGTCCTCCATCGAAGCGGGCAAGGGCAGGGCGTCCATCCTGTTCCTGCTCGACGCCGATCAAAAGGCGTTGTCGATCTGCGAGCGCGACGCCGCCGGAGTCTGGAAGGTCTCCCGCAACCTGCCGCTGCCGGTGTTTGAGTTCAACCGGCTCGACGCAGTGGCGTCCGGCGGGAAGGGCGGCGCCGCGATTGCGTTGCAGGGAGTCAATTCCGTGGCGACCCTAGGTTTCACAGGCGAGGTCTGGACGATCGAGGAGCTCGACAGCTACGAGACGCCGATCAAGGACGGGTTTCTCATGGATGTGGTCACCGGCGACCTGAACCGGGACAAGGTCAAGGATCTCGTCTTCCTGGAATCCTCCAAGAACCACCTCGACATCGTGAAATATGCCAGGCCGCACAAGTTGATCCCCGGCAACCGCTGGAAGGTCTTCGAACAGCGCACATTCCGCGGCGGCCGCGGCGGCGGGCCGGAACCGCGGGAGGCCTTGATCGCCGACCTCACCGGCGACGGGCGCAACGACCTCGCGATCATCGTGCACGACCGCGTGCTGCTCTATCCGCAGGAGTAGTTCGACCACGCGTCTATGACAACTTGACGCGACACCTCTCTATGGGAGCCACCAGGACACGGGAGCGGAGACAGGGGAATGTGGGCGGTCATTCCTTTGTCTTCATTCCCGTTTCGGCACATTCGTGCGTCATGGGAAATCCGCGCCATCCGCGGTGAAAGAAAAAATGGTCGGGGCGACTGGATTCGAACCAGCGACCTCCTGAACCCCATTCAGGCGCGCTACCAGGCTACGCTACGCCCCGACCGAAAAAGCAGAGCGGGATACTATGCCCCGCGGAAGCGAATTCAACAACTTTCGCCCGCAAATTTTTCCGCGATCAGCGGTTGGAATACAGCTCCCAGGTTCCGGATTCCTTGAGCAGGCGGAGGTTGGCGTTCGTGGTCAATTCCTGGAAGTTTTTGAAACCGTTCCGCCATCCCACAACGAGGACGCGACGATCGCCTTCCAGCATCCGCACGACGTCCGCGTTGTTGGTGATGACCAGGTCGCCGAGGCGCTCCTGATTGACCGGGTACTCGAAGGGGATGCGGTGCAGGGGGAGACCGGCGAGGTAGGGTCGGTTGTCCGGGGTGATGACGTCCTGCGCGTAGAGCGGGAGGCCCTGCGGCAGGCGGTGCCAGATGACCACCGCGTCGCCGTCGTTGTATTCCGCGGACAAGGCGCCGCCGATTTCCTTCAAGGTCTGGTTGCTGCGGAGTTCGATCTCGACGCGCGGGACCATGGCGATGAGGAGGCTGAGCTGAAAGGCGCCCAGTCCGACCGCCCAGCGGCGGCATCGGTCGGGCGGCCAGGTCCGCGTGATCACGCCGAAGGCGATCATGGCGGTCGCGGCGATCGCGACCTGGATCCAGATCCAGTTCTGGTCATCGACGCGGAAAGCAAAGCGATAGATCAACGGCATGGCGATCATGGGGACAAAGGGGCTGAGTCCCACGGCCCGCCAGACCCAGGCCGGCGCGGGGGCGTCTTCGGGTTCGGACGGCTCTGGAGGCTCTTCGCCCAAGCGCCAACGCAGCGTCACCAACAGGGCGAGGGCCGGGAACATCGGCAGGATGTAGGCGGGCAGCTTCGAGCTGTTGATGGAGAACATGGCGAACGTCAGCAGCGCCCAGCCGCACAACATGGCCCAGGCCTCCCGCCGGATGCCCGTGAGGCTCCGCCAGTGCGCCTTCCGCCACAGCCAGCCCAGGAGAATCGTCCAGGGCAGGAACCCGATGGCCAGGATGCCGAAGAAGAAGAAGAAGGGTTTGGATCGGTTCTTGGCCCCGCCGCCCGTGGCGTGTCCGACGACCTGGTCCACGACCATGAAGCGGAACGACTCCGGCTCCGCCTGAAACACCATCAGGTACCAGGGCAGGGCCAGCAGGCTGAAGACGGCCAACCCAACCAGCGTTCCGAGCGTCAGCATGCTCCAGCGGATTCCCTCCCGACGCCGCAGCCAGAGCAGCGGCCCCACGGCGAACAGGGGAAGAATCAACGCCAGCGGCCCCTTGGTGAGAAAGCCGCCGGCGATCGCCGCCCACATCGCGGCCTGCCAGCCGACGAACCGCCTGCCCGCCCGGCTGCGCTCCCCCTCGTCGGCGCTCGCAAACACATCGAGACACCGCCAACCGCGCCAAAAGAAATAGACGGTCCAGGCGACGAACTGGGTGAGGAAGATGTCCGTCGTCAGCATTCTGGCCATGGCGACGTAGAGGGTGGAGACGCTGAGGATCAGGACGCTCCAGCGCGCGGCCCCGCGGCCGGCGATGGACAGGGCCAACAGCCAGGTCGCCCAGGCGCCGCTGAGGCCCGCGAGCGCGAGGGGAAGGCGCAGCGACCACTCGCTGACCCCGAACAGCTGGAAGGACGCGGCGACGCACCAATAGGTCATGGGCGGCTTGTCCAGGTGCGGCACGTACCAGATGTGCGGGACCAGCCAGTTGCCGGTCTGGACCATCTCCCGGGCAATTTCGCCGTAGCGGCCCTCGTCCGGCTCGTTCAGACCCCGCGTTCCCAGCAGGGAGAAAAAGACGAACAACACCAGCAGCAGGAAGAGCCGGTGGCGGGTCTGTTCAGAAAGCCGTTCAAACACGCGGGGGTTTTACGGGAGGCCGGGAGTGGGCGCGAGACGTAAATCATGGCCACGGTCGCGGCGGGCGGAATTGAAACCGGGATGGCGTCCGGAATCTGGAGCTTTTGCCGGCAGTGCGATCCTTGGCGCCGCCAAATCCGGCCGGCGCATCGTTTAGCGCTTCCCAGAGGCTGCCGCCGTCGGTTAAACAGGTTGCGGCTGTCATGAGTTCCGAAGATCTCCCGTCCCAAACCAAACCGGCTCCCAAGAGGAGGAGAAAGGTCAAGAACCTTGAGATCAAGGACCCGCGCCTGATTTTCAACTCCATCTGGGAGGAACTGGAGAAGGACCTGGGGCACGATCAGCTCCGTTTTCCCAAGGAGATCATCCTCCTCGGCGGCGCTCCCGGCTCGGGCAAGGGCACGAACACGGGGTACATCATGCGCGCCCGCGGGTTCACCTGCTCCCCCATCGTCGTCAGCGACCTGCTCAGCAGCCCGGAGGCGAGGCAGCTCAAGGACTCCGGCAACATGGTCGGCGACCGCGAGGTCATCGGCGTGCTGTTCCGCCACATGCTGCGCGAGGAGTTCCGCGACGGCGCCATCCTCGACGGCTTTCCCCGCACCAAGGTGCAGGTCGAATGCATGAAGCTGCTGGTCGAGCGGATCAACGCGCTGCACCGGGAGTTTCACGAAACGCCCCTGGCGGTGCACTTCCGGAAGCCGACGATTCACGCGATGGTGCTGTTCGTCGAGGAAAGCACCAGCATCGCGCGGCAGCTCAAGCGCGGTCGCGAGATCGCGGCGCACAATGAAAAGGTCAGGGCGCGGGGCGAAGGCGACTTCGTGGAGCAGCGCGCCACGGACCTCGACGAGGCCGCCGCCCGACATCGTTACCGGGTGTTCAAGGAGAAGACCTGGGACGCCCTGCAGTCCCTGCGCGAGGTCTTCTTTTACCATTTCATCAACGCCGAGGGTTCGATCAGCGACGTGGAGGAGAACATCCTCAGCGAGCTCCAGTACCAGAGTTCGCTCGAACTGGATGAACGCACCTTTGACCGGCTGCGTCAGATCCCGCTGGCCAGCGAGATCGTCGTCCACGCGCGGCAGGAACTCGTGCGCCGTCTGGACCGCTACGAACTGGAGTATCAGAAGCTCTTCGCCCATGTGGTGGAGATCGTGAAGGAGCGCTTCATGCCGATCGTGGTGCGCCACGCCATCTCGGGCCGGGCCTCGGTCAATTCCGTGGACGAGGTCTTCGACAACCCCCTCGCCCTGGCCATGCTGATCGACATCTTCTCCGAGCGGGGCTACCACGCCGTGGTGGACAAGCGGCTCGAACAGATCCCCGAGCGGGTCCATCTCGAGACCGGGCGCATCGAGCTTCGGCAGTCGCCCGTCTATCGCATTCATATCCGTTTCCAAGGCTCTGAGATCCGGCGCGGATGACGCCAATGCGGAATCGGGAATGCGGAGTGCGGAGTGGGGA
>JAYPEY010000040.1:13697-14875 GCA_038126035.1 Verrucomicrobiales bacterium
GGAGTGCGGAGTGGGGAATTTGGAATGAAAGGTTTGTGGAATGGACGGTGATTTCCGGTCGGCGGCGCGCATCGTCGGCATCGGCGAGATTCTCTGGGATGTGTTTCCTGATCGCAGCTGTTTTGGCGGGGCTCCGGCGAACTTTGCGGCCCATGCCGCGGCGCTTGGCGCGGAGGTCGCCATGGTGGGCGCCGTGGGAAACGACGACCTTGGCGACCGGGCGGTCGAGGAGTTGACCGCGCGGAATGTCAGCGTCGACTTCGTTGCGCGCCCGGAGCGACCGACCGGCACGGTGACGGTCAGCCTGGATCCGGAGGGCAAGGCGGATTACGTCTTTGCCGCGGACGCCGCCTGGGACGCAATGGAATGGGATCCGAAGCTTGAGCGGTTGGCCGCGCGCACGGACGCGGTCTGTTTCGGCAGTCTCGGCCAGCGCGATGTCCGGTCCTGCGGCGTGATCCAGCGTTTTGTCGCCGCCACGCGCGACGACTGCCTGCGCATCTTTGATGTCAATCTGCGGCAGCATTTTTACAACGACGACGTGATCGAGGATTCGCTGTTTCTGGCCGATGTCCTCAAGCTGAACGACGAGGAGATCGACATTGTTGATCCGCAGGGCAGGGGAGCGCTTCAGATGGACCGGCTGCGGGCCATGTGCGCGCGATACGATCTTCGGCTGGCCGCCCTGACCCGCGGCCCCAAGGGCGCGTTGCTCGTGACGCCGGATGAAGTGGCGGACATTCCCGGCGAGGCGGTCGAAGTCATCGACACGGTCGGCGCGGGCGACGCCTTCACCGCCGTGTTGGCGCAGGGACTGCTGCAGGGCGCCCGGTTGCCGCTCATCGGGCGCAAAGCCTGTGAGATCGCGGGCCATGTCTGCGGATGTGCGGGGGCGACCCCGGGGCTGCCCGAACGGCTGCGGCGTCCCTTTTTGGATTGAAACCTGCCCGTTCCCCCGTTGGAGTGGCGGCATGTCGACGCAAACGG
This sequence comes from Verrucomicrobiales bacterium, assembly GCA_038126035.1. Lineage (GTDB taxonomy): Bacteria > Verrucomicrobiota > Verrucomicrobiia > Limisphaerales > JAYPEY01 > JAYPEY01. Next base: position 14,685 of record JAYPEY010000040.1, read on the forward strand.
CGTATTTCCGGGTCCGAAACAGCATCTGCATGTCAGGCGTTGCGGCCGCCCTGGTCGTGGTTGTCGGGAGCGCCGTCGCGGCGGAGGGGTTTTCCGAGCGGTTCGGGCCGGCCGTCAATCCGGGGCGGGTGACCTTCGACACGCAGGTTGCCACGACGAGTCTGCCGAATGGCGACGCCTGGGCCATCTGG
>JAYPEY010000040.1:14975-29794 GCA_038126035.1 Verrucomicrobiales bacterium
TCTGGGCGGCGCGCCGCGACGGGCGTTGGCGGATCGAGGGGAGGTCATTCGAGCGCGGGAAGTGGACCCCGTTGCGCGTGCATTCGGGGAAGAGCCAGGACGCCATCAAGCCGGGCGCGGTTGTCACCGAGCAAGGCGAGGTCCTGGTCGCATGGCAGGAATTCGGGGAGGGGCATCCGTCGCGTGTGCGCGTGCGGCGACTGACTGACGGAGTCTGGCGCGCCGCCGCCACGGCGAGCGATCCCGGATCGGACTCATTTCGGCCGGCGTTGTCGGCCCGCGGCGACGAAGTCTGGCTGTTCTGGGATGAATACCGTGATGGCGAATACTCGGTCAGGGGGCGGGTGTTGAATGCGACGTTCGGGGCGATTGAAACGGTTTCATCCGACGGCCCCCGCGGGCGGCGCTGCCTCAAGCCGGTTCCGCTTCATTCCGGGAAACACGGTCTCTGCGTCGCGTGGTTGAGGCTGGTCGATGTGATCGGCGGCGACGGCGTGATCGACATGTTCCACACGGCGCATGTTTCGGTCAGGAAAGACGGCGGGTGGGAGTTGGTGCGCGATGGGACGGGCAGCGACGAAGGCGCGGTCATGCTCAACGGATTGCTGCCGGATCTGCGTCCCGGAAAGAAATACCCCAGCGGCTACATCGGCAAACGACGCCACCCGATGCTGGTCGAGGCGGATGACGCCATGTGGCTGGTCTGGGAACGGAAGACCGAGCACGGCGGCGGCGGCACGAAAACAGCGGGCCAGTTGATCGGCCGGCCCTTCAATCAGGACCGATGGGGCGAGCCCCGGGAGCTCTATCATGGATTGATCGACTACCATGTCGCCGGGCCGGCGCGGGTCGCCGACGGGCGCTTCCAGGTCTCGGGTTCCCAGATCCCCCGCGGTTGGATCCGCCCCTATCATCGCGTGGCCGTCGATCTCGACGAATCGAAACCCCACGCGCCGGACGACTGGCGCGACCAGTTCAAACCCGTCGATCTGCTGGACGCGCAACATCCGTCGCGACCGGGGATCCGGGTCGGCGACAAGACCTACAAACTCTACTGGGCGGACCTGCACTGCCACAGCGGCCTGACGGGCGACGCCGAGGGCGAACCGGACGAGATTGTCCTCTATGCCCGCGACCGCGCGAAGCTCGACGTCATGGTCCTGCAGGACAACGACGACGTGCATGGCTGTTTGTTGACCGAGGGCGAGTACTACCTGGGGATGCTGCATTCGCAGCGTTTCACGAAGCCCGGCGAATTCATCGCCCTGCCCGGGTATGAATGGACGCAGCGCAAGGGGCGCCCCGGAAAAGCCTTCGATCCCTGGAAGTCGGTCTATCTTCAGCCCGGCGGCAATTCCTATCCGAATCACCGGACAGTCATCTATCCCTCAACCGGCGGTCCCATCGTGCGCTACACCGAGGTCGGCGGCGACTTTGGGAAGTTGATCGAGGCGGTCGCCCGGAACGGGGGCATTTTGAACGGGCAGCACCGGACCTTTGACATCGTCGACAGTCCGGTCGAAGCCAACATGGAGGTGACTTCGTGCTGGGGCATCTACATTTACGACGCGCCCGGCAAGTTCCACGGGGAACTGGACTCCGGCAAGCGGTTGGGATTCGTCGGGACCAGCGATTCGCATCGACGGAATCCGGGACTGTGCGGCGGGCTTACCGGCATCTGGGCGGAGGCGTTGACCGACGCCGCGATTCTGGATGCGCTTCGCCAGCATCGCTGCTTCGCGTCGAATGGCTCCAAGATCATGGTGGACTCGCGGATGCAGGGGCGGTTGAGCGACGGGCATCTGACGAGCGACGGATCGCCGGTCGCCTTTGATCTGCATGTGATCGGAACGAGGGAGATCCTTTCCGCGACGCTCAAGACCAATGGCGGGAGGACGGTTCGCGTTGTCAGGAGCCAGGGCTCCAGGGAAGTCAGGATCCGTCATGTCGAAACCGGCCTCCCAAAGGGCGACCACTGGTTCTACTGGGAGATCCGACAGGCGGGGAGCTCCCGGCAATACACCGGCAACATCAGCGTCGCGCAGGGCGGCCTCGCCTGGTCCAGTCCCCATTTTGTCACGGTGGAGCGGTAGGGACGCCTCGCCGAAGGCGTCCCATTTCAAGTCCCAAAGGGACGAAGCGAGAACGAGGGGAGACATGGCATCGTCTGCAAGACCGGCATGCGCACAGACCTGCGGTTCGTCGCGGCTTGCGCTTGCAGTGAGCTGATTCTTTCAACAAATTCGAAACAACATCCGTTCCGCCACGTCCAAACGCCCATGAAAAAGTCAATGTCCCGGATTCTCACCGTCCTTGCCCTGGCCGCGTTCAGCCACGGCGCCGTCGCCCAGGACGGCGCCAAGCCCGCCGAGCCGGCCGCGCCCGCCAAGATCGAGCTGAACGAACACGAGAAGAAATTTGAAGCGTCGCTGAAGAACGCCGTATTCGTCGGGCGCTGGTGTCTGGTAAAGGACGGCGCGATGGGCGATGCCAAGGCCGAGACCTACACCATCCACAGCGCGCAGAAGATCAACGATCGCCAGTGGATCATCAGCGCGCGCATGCAGTGGGGAAAGAAGGACATCACCGTGCCGATCCCGGTCAATGTCCTCTGGGCCGGCGACACGCCCGTCATCACACTCGACAAACTCTGGATCCCCGGCGCCGGAACCTACTCCGCGCGCGTCATGGTCTTCGACAACACCTACGCCGGAACCTGGTCGGGACCCAATTACGGCGGCCTCCTCAACGGCGTGGTCACGCATCCCAAGAAATCGAATTGAAACCGCGCCAATCGCAACCGGCATGATCGTGAAACCCTTGATGAAACCACAGCTCTTGAAGTCGACCATCGCGGCCGTCGGATTGTTTCTCATGGCATCGACAGCCATGGCCGCGACCACTCCGACCGGCGGTCAGCTGGGGCAGCCGTTGGAATGGATTGAACCGGCGGGCAGGCCGGACATCCGATATCTCGGCCAGCACACGACGGACAAGCGACTGATTCTGACGCCGAACAACGGCTTCTTTCCGCGCCTCGGACTCTCGGCCGCCGGCGCGGGCCCGAAGGCGGAAGCCGACAGTCTCAATGGCGGAAAGTCCTTTGCCCACGTGTCAGGCTGGAATCAGGGCGAAGTGATGGAATGGGGCGTCTGGTTGGACAAACCCGCCGCGGTGGCTGCGGCTTTGAGCATGGACAACGCTGGTGTGAAGGATCGGTTTTTGCTGCGCTTCGACGAGCGTCCCGCCGTCGGCATGGAGGCGCTTGTCCGGTTGGCCGGGGGGTTCCACACCGTTCGTCTGGAAAAGTCGGGCCCGGGCGCGAGCAAGGCCCGGTTCCGGGCGATTGAATTGTCCGCCGAGGGTGCCGTTCTGCGGAAGCGATGGCGGCCGTCGGCGGCGCACACGGGCTTCAGCGCCTCGAAGGCCGGCGGCGACATCCGGATCTGGGTGATGGAGATGGACGCCGCGCCGGGCGAACTGGGGTTCTACAGCCCCATCACCACGCCTTTCGGTTACTACGGTCCGACATGGAAGGCCGACGGGACGGTGAACAGCGGATTCAACTTCTCACTCTGGTCCTACGGCCGCGGAAAGAAGGAGCCGCCCATCGAGCAGCTCTCGCATCTGATCGCGGCAGGCCATCCATCCGCGCAGTTCAGCGGGTTCGGCCATGAAGGGACGGGCGTCAAGATCCGGGGCTGGGAGCCGCTCAAGGGGCGTCAGGGACAACGGCAGGCCATCGCCCTGCGTGTCGAGCCCGGCCCAAAGTATGACACCTACTACAGCTGGTTCTACGCGACCGACGAGAAGCGTTGGCGGCTCTTCGGCGCGGGGAGGAAATTCAACAAGGGCAAGCCGCTCAAGTCGCTCGGGGTCGGCAGTTTTGTCGAGGTTCCGGGTCCGCCGCACAAACAGCGCACCGGAGAGTATCCGCGCAGGATGCGCTATCGCGGCTGGGTCATGAATGCGAAGGGGCAGTGGTCGCCGCTGGACCGCATGAGGAACGGCAATGTCAACAAGCAGACCGGCCTGACGCACACGGATCGCGGCCTGACCGACGATGGACGCTTCTATCTGCAGACCGGAGGTTGGGAATTCCGCAAGGCTCCCAAGGGCGCCAATGTTGAAGCGCCGGGGAATGCAGGCCCGCTTCCCGACTTCATGCGCCCCGGGGCCTTGCAGCCGCTGCTGGGCATGCCTGCCTCCGTTGAAGATGTCGTCGCGCGCCGCCAAGGCAGGCAGGTGGAGCTCGGTTTCAACATCCGGAATGTCGGAACCGGGGCGCGAATCACCGTCCATTACGGCGCCGCCGAAGGTCTGACCTTTGCGGATCGTTGGGAGCGCAAATCCGGCTTCGCCGCGCCGAAGGAGGGCGCGAACAAGGTCCTCATCAGCGCCGATCCGCCCGGAGCCCCCTTCCGCGCGCGAATCCTGCTGGAGAACAGCGAAGGGAAATTCTGGTCGGACAAGACCGTTGTGCTGAAGTAGGAGCGCGCGGTCAATCCACCCACTCGTCCTCGACGTTGAGGACGCCGGGAAGCTCCAGGGTCATCTGTTCCGGTTCGCTCAGGGCCTGCGCCTTGAATCCCAGATCCCGCAGCGTCCAGGCGAAGTCCGAGACGAATCCGTGCATCGTGTAGATCTGCTGCGGATTCACGCGCCGTACGAACTCGATCAACTCATCGAAGTCGGAGTGATCGCTCAGGGGAAAGGCGGCGTCGGCCTTGTGGCGGTATTGGCAGCCGCGATCGATCGCCCATCCTGAGATGACGGCCTTCTTCAGGCGGTCGTCCGAGCTGACGTTCACCGGCAGTTTGGCCGAAGGCGGGCAGATCAGGACCTTGCCGTCGATGCGTCGGTCGCGGATCGTGGCGTAACGCGGGAAGGCGACGCCGCATTCGCGGTAGACCTCGTTCATGTCGTGGACGCTGGGATGCACGACAAACTGGAAGCCGTCGTCCTTCAGGCCCAGCAGCAGCTCCTGGCTCTTGCCGAGGGAATAGGCCATCAGGGCCGGCGTCTCGCCCTTCTTCAGCCGGCGGCGGCAGAACCGGCGGATCTCCTCCATGGTTTCCCCGGCGGGAGGAAAGCGATACTGCTTCCTGCCGAAGGTCGTTTCCATGATCAGGCGGTCGGCCTCGACCGGTTCGCACGCCTCCGCGGCCAGACCGCCGTTCAGTTTGAAATCGCCGGTATAGAGCAGCGATTCGCCGTCGCACTCGATCAGCGCCATGGCGCTGCCCAGAATATGTCCGGCGGGCAGCAGGGTGATCTGGAATCGGCGCCCCTTGAACTCGAAGGGCGCCGCCTGGCGGAAGTCCAGCACGTGGGCCAGGCGGCCGCCGCCGACCCGGACATTCATCAACAGGTGCGTCGGTTCGCTGAGGATCACCTCCCGGTGCCGGCCCAGATGATCGGCGTGGGCGTGGCTGACAAAGACCCGCTCATCACCGCGCTTGGCGTCCCGGGAATCCAACCACAGCCCCAGCTCCGGGAGAAAGGGCGCGTCCCGGTGGAATTCGACTCGCAGCGCCGACATCGCGGCGGAGCTTGAAAAGCGCGGCGACACAAGTCAAGCGCGGCGCCCTTCAGATCTGGAAATCTTGGTCCTGCGTCGGCTTCCTCTCCTTGTCGAGAACCCGCATGTCGAGGCCGTCGTAGATGACCAGCGACCGGGGCTTCACGCTGTCCATGATGAACACATTGCCGCCGATGGTGCTGTCGTGGCCGATGACGGTGTCGCCGCCGAGGATGGTCGCGCCCGGATAGACGGTGACCCTGTCCTCCAGCGTCGGATGGCGTTTCGAGCCGCGCAGTTCATCCACCCGCGAGGTCGACTTCGCTCCGAGGGTCACGCCATGGTAGATCTTCACGTGGTCGCCGATCTCGGTGGTCTCGCCGACGACCGTCCCCGTGCCGTGGTCGATGAAGAAGTGGGTTCCGATCTTCGCGCCGGGATGCAGGTCGATGCCGGTCCGGTCGTGGGCCCATTCGGTCATGATGCGCGGGATCAATGCGATGTCGCGTCGATGGAACTCATGGGCCAACCGCTGGATGGCGATGGTTTCCACAAAGGGGTAGGCGACGATGATCTCGTCGCGACTGACCGCGGCGGGGTCGCCGTTGTAGGCGGCGTCGACGTCGGTCTGCAGGATCTCGCGGATCTCGGGGAGCCGGCCCAGAACTTCACAGGTGACGGCGTCGGCAAGTTCGCGGGGATTGTCCTTTTCAGCGCCCTGGGGCGCGCGATAGACGACGGACTTGGCGATCTCGTCCTCCAGGTCATTCTTCACCTCGTCCATCAGCATCGCCGTCTCGATCTTGAGTTCGGAGGAATGGATCTGCTTGTGATCGAAAAAGCCGGGAAAGAGGAGGCGCAGCAACTGCCGGGAGATGTGCGCGATCTTGGTCTTGGAGGGCAGGTTGACGCCGTCGACATGGTTGATCCCGCCCACCTTGGCGTAGGAGGCGACCAGCTTGTCCGTCAATTCAGTGACCGAAACGCGTTTCACGGGCGTGAGTATTCAACAGGAATGGGCGGAGCGCAATGGCGGGGCGCGGGCATGATTGAAAGTGGGATGAGTCCGGCCGGGAGTCAGGATGATTTCAACCTGTTCTCCGGCGTCGCATGGCCCGGATGAACTTGTGGATCTCCATCGCGGCGAGGACGCTGAGGGCGAGGGCGAGGAGCCTGCCCCAGTGTTCGAGCGGAACCGGCGCTGTCTCCAGCACGGTGGAAATGCCCGGCAGGTAGAGCGCGGCGATGTGGATCAGCTGTGCGACGATCGTGCCAACAAGCAGCAGGGGATTGCGCAGCGGACTCAGCGCGAAGGCGGAGCGGGTTTCGGAACGGCAGTTGCCGATATGCACGTTCTCGAAGAGGACCATGAGCAGCAGGACGCTGTTGCGCGCTGAGGTTTCCCCGACGCCGGCCTGGATCAGATTCCAGAACAGAAGGAACGCCACACCGCCCATGACCAGGGCTCCGACGACGACCCGCTCAATCATGACGCGGTTGAAAATCGGCTCCTTGGGCGGGCGGGGCGGCTGATTCATTTCATCGCCTTCCCCCGGTTCGAAGGCGAGGGAGACATCCTGAATGCCGTTGGTCACCAGGTTCAGCCAGAGCAGTTGGACCGCGGTCAGGGGCAGCGGCAGTCCGGAGATCATGGCGAGAACAAACATGACCACCTCGGCAGCGCCGGTGGAAATCAGCAGGTAGGTGACCTTGCGGATGTTGCGATAGGCGATGCGCCCCTCCTCGATGCCCGCGGCGATGCTGGCGAAGTTGTCGTCGGTGAGGATGAGATGGGCGCTCTCGCGGGCGACGTCCGTGCCGCGCCGGCCCATGGCCACGCCGGCATGGGCCGAGGCAAGAGCGGGCGCGTCATTGACGCCGTCGCCGGTCACCGCCTCGAAATGTCCCTGTCGCGCGAAGGAGTCGACGATCTCAAGTTTCTGCCGTGGTTCGACGCGGGCGAAGACGCGGGCTTTGCCGATTGCGTCATCGATGGACCCGGCGTCTGCGGCGCCTTCCGCGGCCATGGCCTTGATCTCACGGCCGGTGATCACGGTGTCCTCCGCGTCGAGCAGACCCAGGTCGTTGGCGATGGCGCGGGCGGTGCGGGGGTGGTCGCCGGTCACCATGGCCACCTCCAGGCCCGAGGCGCGGCAGTCGGCGACGGCCTGCCTCGATTCCGGACGCAGCGGATCGATCATGCCGACGAGCCCGAGAAAGACCATTTCATCAAGGTGGTTTTCCGCGAATTCCAAGGGCTCCTTCGGCTGGTAGATTCGTTCGGCGAAGGCCAGCACGCGGCAACCGGCGGCGGCCAGATCCTCGCTGGCGGTTCGCAGGGCCTCCCTGTCGATGGGACGATCGCCATCCGGACCCGCCATGAAGTCGCACATGGGCAGGATGGACTCGAAGGCGCCCTTGACGCAGATCCGATGATCGGAACCGGCGTTGTGCAGGGTGGCGGCGAATCCGAGTTCCGATTCATATGGAATGGACTCGCGGAGCGGTTGCCGCTCCAGGGTCCGGGCTTGAACGACGCCGACCTTGTGAGCCATGACCAGCAATGCGGCGTCCACTGCGTCGCCATGGGTGGTCCATTCGCCGTCGCGCAATCCGAGGAAACCCTCGTTGCAGAGGGCGGCCACCTCCGACAGGCGCCGGATGCGCGCGGCCTGCGCTTCGTTTGGATCGCCATCCGGGGTCGCGATCGCGCCCTCCGGAACAATCCCCTCGCCGGTGATCTGCCAGGTGTTTTCGCCGGGGAGCGAAATTCGGCGACAGGTCAGTTCGTTGAGGGTGAGCGTGCCGGTCTTGTCGGAGGCGATCAGGGTGCAGGAGCCCAGCGCCTCGACGGCCACGAGCTTGCGCACGATGACATTTCGCCGGGCCATGCGTTTCATTCCGATGGCGAGGGCCACGGTGACAGCGACCGGGAGGCCTTCGGGGACGGCGGACACCGCGAGCGCGACGGAGACAATGAACACTTCATGCCAACCGGCGCCCTGTCCCAGCTTGATCCCGGCCAGCACGACGATGATCACGCCAAGAGCCATGGCGATGCGGATGGTGAACTGCTCCATGCGGCGGATCAGCGGCGCCTTGGGCTCCTTGCGTTCGGCCAGTGAACCGGCGAGCTTGCCCACCTCCGTCCGGCCGCCGGTCGACACCACCACGCCCGTCCCGCGCCCGCGATTGATCATGCTGCCGGCGAAGGCCATGTTCACCCGGTCGGCCACCTCGGTCTCCTCATCCAGAACGCGGCCGGCGCTCTTGTCGACCGGGGCCGATTCACCGGTGAGAAGCGATTCATCAATCTGCAGGCCGAGGCAGTGTTTCAGGCGGATATCGGCGGGCGCGCGGGCGCCGGCGGCGAGGACAACGATGTCGCCGGGCACAAGCTCTTCGGAATCGATTTCAAAAGACTCCCCTTCGCGCACGACCTGGGTCTGGCTGCTGACCATCCGTCGCAGGGCCTCGGCGCTGCGGGCCGCGTGATATTCCTGCACTGTCCCGATGACGGCGTTGATCAGCAGCACGGCGAAGATGAACAGGGCGTCGGTCCGTTCGCCCAGGGCCAGCGAAACCACGCCGGCGGCGAGGAGGACATAGATCAGGGGACTCAGGAATTGACGGAGAAACACGCCGAACAGGGAGGCTGACGCCGCGGTGGGAAGGGCGTTGCGCCCGAAGTCCGCCAGCCGCTGCGCGGCCTCGGCGCGCGAAAGGCCGTCGGGCGTGGAAGCGAGCCTTTCAAACGCTTCATCGACAGTCCGGCTGTGCGCGAACTCCGCCGCGCGTAGATCTTCGACATTCATCACGGTCCGGCTCCACCTGAACAATACCCCGATCACGAACCTGTGTCGCGAGGATTACGAAGCGGCGACAAGAACCGCCCAATGTTACCCAAACGCGGGGCGCTTCGATGAGGTTCTCAATCCCGGGCTCCTTCGCCGCGGCGGAGTTGGAAGGGCACGCTCTTGACGACGCCGAGGATGAGCGAGGAGAAGCGGTGATCGTTGCGCTCCATCTCGCGGACGATCCGGTCGACGGCGCACTTGTCATAGTGCTCTGGGCCGCGGCCGAGCGCGAAGGTGAGCATTCGCAGGGCGAGGTTGCGCACGAATTCGTCGCGCTTCCGGTTGACCAGGACATCGGTCAGATCCGTGGCCGCGCTGAATTTCTCGCCGGTGACCAGTTCGCCGGCGGAGTCGATCTTGAGTCCCCGGTCCGAGTCGCGCCAACGCCCGATGGCGTCGAAGTTCTCGAGGCCGAAGCCGATGGGGTCGAGGCGTTGGTGACAGGCCTTGCACAGGGGTTTCTCGCGATGTTGTTCCAACTGCTCGCGCAGGGTCTCGCCGGTGACCGCCTTGTCCTCCTCGAGTTCGGGGACATCGGGCGGCGGCGGGGGCGGGGGCGTGCCGAGCAGGTTCTCCATGACCCAGAGTCCCCGTTTGACCGGGGAGGTTCGCGTGGGGTTCGAGGTGATGGTGAGAATGCTCCCGTGGGTCATCACGCCGCGTCGCGGCGTGTTCTTCAGGGAAACGAGCTGGAAGTTGTCCCCCTCAATGCCGGGAATGCCATAGTGTCGCGCGAGGCGCGCATTCAGATGGGTGTAGTCGGCGTTCAGGAACTCGAGGACGCTGCGGTCCTCGCGCACGATGCGCTTGAACAGCATCTCGGTCTCGATCCGCATGGCCTCCTTCAGCTCCCTGTCGAACTCAGGAAAGTGTTTTTCGGAAGGTTCGGCCAGGTCGAGGTTGCGCACCTGAAGCCACTGCAGGGCAAAGCTGTCGGCGAGGCCGAGCGAACGGTTGCTGCGCAGCATGCGGTAGACCTGTTCGGCGAGGTTGGCGCGCAGGCGCTTGCGATCGGCAAGGCCGCTGAGCTCCTCGTCCGGCATGCTGCCCCAGAGGAAGTAGGAAAGGCGCGAGGCCAGCGCATGTTCGTCGATGGGATAAATGCGCTTCGGGTTGTCCGGCTCGGGCTGGAGTTCGCCCCGGAAAAGGAATGCCGGCGAACTCAGGGCGGCCTGCAGCGTGAGCTTCACCGACGCTTCAAAGGAATCGCCCCGCTTGATCGCTCTCAGCCACAAGGCCATCAACCGGTCCAGTTCGTCGTCCCTGACCGGTCGGCGAAAGGCCCGCCGCGCGAAGGCCCCGACGATCTCCCGCGCGACCTGCTCCTGGTTGTTCACATTGTGCGGCTTGAAGAAGATGCGCTGATGGCTGGGCGGCGGCTCCGGCGGCGCCTGGTTCAGCGGGCCGATGATGGAGAAGGACTCGACGATCAGGTTGCGGTCGCCGCGCCCGGGGCCGTTCGGCCTGTAGTAGTCATTGAGGAAGGAAACGGCCAGCCGGCGGGCGCCTTTCTTCGCGGTGACCGTCTTTTCGTATTCGCCCGGGTCGCCGCGGCGCGCGGGCACCTTTGCCTCGCCCAAGGCCTGGCCGTCCAGCAGAAAGCCCATCCTCACCGGTTCGGAGCCGGCCTGATCGCCGTAGGCCCGGACCTTGAAGCGATACTCGCCGTCCGCGGGAAAGCGATGTTCCGCCTCGATTGCCCCGCTTGAGACCAGGATGCGGGCCGAGCCCGTCTCCCGTCCGCCCCGCAGCCGGTCCCAGTCGAGTTGCGTCAGTTTCGGTTTGGCGGGACCGACGACGATCGCCTTGTCGAGAACCTGTCCCGCGGCGGCGAGGTATTTCTCCAGATGCAACGGCGAGATGGAGAGGACGTCGCCGATGTTGTCGAAGCCAAAGCCCGAGTCGTCGGGCGGAAAGTCGTCGGCGGGCCGGAAGTTGATGCCGAGCAGGTCGCGGATGGTGTTGTTGTATTCCGTGCGGTTGAGGCGGCGGATGGTGACGCGGCCCGGGTCAGGATTGTTGCAGTTGACGTTGAAGACATCGCGCTCGATCCAGTCGAGCAGCAGCTTCTTCTGGGCCGACGTCAGCTGTCGTTTGTTGGGCGGCGGCATGTTGTCGAAGCTGATCTGGGAGAGCGAACGGCTCCACAGATCGAAGTCCTTCAGCAGCTTTTCCGGCGTGTCGAAGGTGTCGTAGGAGACGCCGCCCTTCTGCGCGCCGTCGCCATGGCAGTCATAACAGTGGGTCTGCAGCAGCGGAAGGATGTCCCTGGCGTAATCCGCGGCGGCCGCCGGCGAGGAAAGGGATCCTGCCGTCAGGAGAAGAACAATCGTGATGGCGTCGCGGATACAGTTCATGAACGGGATCAACCTAGCACAGGACGCGCTGCGAATGGCAGCGGCAATTGAAGACGGCGCGGGGGGCGGACTGACGACATGGCGGGGCGATGTTCCTGCTGAGCCGGGCCTGCAACAATCCGGCGCGCTGGTCTGCAAGTTCCGTCGTCCGGCTCCGTCTTCGCATTGGTTCGCCGCGACAGGTCGGCGGGAGCTCCGCCCCACCGACGTTGCAGGCGCGACACCGGCTCAATACTCGGGCTCGAGCGGTTTGCCGGGCTTGTATTTCTTCGCCAGGGCCTCGGCGCTGGCAAGAGACTTGACGCCGCCGGTGCAGGTGGCGTCGGAGAGGGAGGCCGCCGCGACACAGACGCCGGTGAAAAGGCATTTCTGCAGGTCCCAGCCCTCGTGGAGGCCGTAAAGCGTCCCGGCGCAGAAGGCGTCCCCGGCGCCGGCGGAACCAACAATGTAATTCTTCGGGAGTTTGAGCGAGCTCTGCCAGTAGTCCTTGCCGTCGCGCGTGCGGGCGAACCCGCCTTCCGGGAAGTGGATCACGACGCACTCGCCGACGCCGAGCTGCAACAGCGCGCCGGCCGAGTGTTTCACGGCCACGGTGTCGAGGGAGCCGTCGGCTTCACGCAGTTTGAATCCGGTGGTCCTGCCGGCCTCGATCTCGTTGAGAATGCAGTAATCGGTGTGCGCCAGGGCGGGCGCGACGATCTTGGAGAAACGGTCGCTGTCCTCGCTGACGACATCCACGCTGGTCTTCATGCCGGCCTCCTGCGCCTTGGCGAGCAGGGCGGCGGCCTTGGTGCCGTATTTCCGGTCCTTGGCGTCGAGCGCATCCATCAGGAGCAGGTAGCCGAGATGGAAGATGCGGGCCTTGTTCTTCTTGAAGTCGAGGTTGGAGCCGTCCCAGATGGCGTTGGCTCCGCGATTGTGGAAAAAGGTGCGGCGTCCTCCCTTGGTCTCGGTCATGACGTCGGTGTACGACGTGGGCGCCTCGTTGGTCGGCTTGAGGTTCCTGACGTCGATCTTGTTGGCCTTGCAGATGTCGAGAATCTCCTGGCCGAACTCGTCCCTGCCGATGGCGCCAGCGGCGTAGAGGGGAAACCTGGCGCCGAGCTTGGCGAGGTCCACCAGCACATTGAACGGCGCGCCGCCGGTGCCCTGCTGGGTCTTGCCGTCGATGTTGGCCAACATTGTGGGTTCCGGATAGACATCGATCATTTTCACCTGGTCGATGATCCAGTTGCCGCCGCCGAGAACGCCCTTGCGGTTCGAGGAGGCGGGTTTCCTCTTGGGCGCTGGTTTCTTTTTGACTGCCATGGGAATGGCCGAGTGTAGGAAGTCTGCCGCTGATGAAAACCCTTTTTTGCGCGTTCCAATCGCTGCGGCGTTGCGATCGGCCTCCGACGGAACAAATCCGCCCGGCGCCGGTCAGGCCCGGTCCCGCTCAAGGTCGGCCAGCGCCTTGCTCGCGCAGTCGTCGCAGAGTCCGTGGGAGACGGTTCCCCGAAGCTTGGGCGTCAGGGGGATGTTGGCGTATTCCCAGCTCCCGTCCGGCTGCTTGGTCGCACCGCACCAGCTGCAGACCACCATGGGGGCCGGCATCGGCCTTGTCGCCGGCGCGTCCCAGGGAGTCCGCCAGACTGAAGACCGCGTTGGTTGCGACCGGTCTCCCTTCGGCCATGCGACAGCTGATGCTCCCGATGACATCGATGCGCCGGCCTTCGCGATCAATGAAACTGGTTTCAATATCCCGCACGGTGGCGCCCTTGAAGACCTGTTCCATCCGCCTCAGGCACTGTTCGTGGTGGTCGGGGGCGATCACCTCGAAAACACTCAGCTTCCGGGCCTCCTCATTGGTGTAACCCAGCGTCGAGCGCCAGGATTCGTTCACGTGGAGGTAGCGACCGTCGGGATCGATGCTCTGGATGATCTCGGGAGAGTGCTCGACCAGATCCCGAAACATCTCCATGTCGTCTGTTGCTGTAATTTGGGGCTGCATTTGCGTTTTGTGTCGCGTTTCGGCAAAGCCCCCAAAGGAAATGCGAGTTCGGAATCTGCCCGATTTTGAGGCAGGAATACAACCCTAAAGACGCATCCATGCCCGATTCGCTTCATCTAAATCCCTGATGCCTTGCCGAATCTACCTCCTGAAAGCGGCATCATCCGCGTTACACTTAAACATTATTAAAATTACTTCTTTACTTATGTTTCATTCAAGGCATGTTTGTCGGCGATGAATGCAACGACGGTGATGAGAACGGACGCGAGGCGCGAATCGAGGCTTCGCAGTGTGCTGAAGGGGTTGACCTGGCGTTTTCTGGCGACGGGGACGACGATCCTGATCGCCTTGGCGATCACCGGAGACATCAAGCCGGCGTTGCAGATTGGGGCGGTGGAGTTTGTCGCGAAGTTCCTGGTCTACTACCTGCATGAACGCGCATGGGCGCAGGTTCCGATAGGGGCGGTGCGTCAGCAGTTTGGACTTGGGGAGTCCGCGGAGTAGACCGCCTGCCCGCCATCAAAGACCGCCCTGCCCGATCTTGAGCATGATCCAGGGAAGCAGGGTTCCGGCGGCGAGGACGGCGGCGACCAGCCATTTTCGTTTGATGGTCTTGAAGGAGAGGACGAGGCCCAGGACGATGGTCGCGCCCGCGAGCGCGCACATCAGGATTGCGAGCCATTTATAGGTCCAGGGGCGGGACCTGGTCTCCTCATTCGACTCGCCGCCGGCGAGACCCTTTTCCTGAACGAACGCCTGCACCTCCTCCGCCGACGCGCCTGACGCGATCAAGGCTTCGAGCTCCTTCACCGCCGAATTGTCCGCGGGTTTGGGCGGGAGAATGGAATCAGTATGCACGACCCGGGCCTTCTGCCAGAAGGTCTGGGCCTCGCCGGGTTCCTTGAGCCGGTCCTCCTTCACCGTCTGGTAGGCGCCGGTCACCAGGTAGAACATCAACATCGGCGTGAAGAAACAGCCCAGATAGAGGTGCCATTTGCGAAACCACACCAGCCACCGGATCCTCTTCTTTTGGGGCGCGTCAGACATTTGAATGTGGAGTTCGGAATGCGGAATGTGCAACCAAGAACAGCGAA
>JAYPEY010000040.1:29894-46553 GCA_038126035.1 Verrucomicrobiales bacterium
CGCGAACAGATAACCGTGAACCGTGAACCGGAATCACTGCCCGGGTTGCGGGAGGAAGATTTCCTGGCCGACCTGGACGCGGTCGATATCGACCTGCGGGTTCGCCTTCTTGACGTCGCTGAGGGTGATCGTCCCCTTGCCGCCCTTGGCCTTCCACGCCTCGTTGTAGGCGGCGATGACGCGGCCGACGAATTCGCCGGCCTGGATGGTGTGTTTCCAGCCTTTGAGATCGGACGGCGGCGGCGCGGGGGTGGAACTCCGCGGCGATGACGCGGGGCGCGTGGCCATTCCGCGCTCCACGGCGGTGAGCCGCTTGTTGAGCAGCTCGGAGCGTTTGTCGAACTGGTCCAGCGAGGTCTGGTATTCCTTCGAGATGCGGCCGAGCTCCTTGACGATGAGGTCGGCGTCCTTGTTGCGCTTGGTGTCGAGTTCCCGGAGCTTCTCTGTGAGCGTGTTCACGCTTTCGACGGTCGCGTATCCGGAGGCCGCCTTGGCGCGTTCGGAGGCGAGATCGGAGCGCAGGTTGCGGATTTCATCGGCCTGGGTCTTCACGATCGTCTCCAGGTCGCTGAGCTTGCGCAGGAGCTGATTCTGGGAGTCGATGAGCTCGGCGACGTCGGACTGCACGCGTTTGAGGTCGTTCTTGATGGCCTGGCGCTCGGCGTGTTCGCGGACGGCCTGCGTTCGTGCGGCGGCGGGCGCGGCGGCGACGTCGATCACGGCAAGCGAGACGATGGCGAGAATGGAGAGGGGGCCGGCGAAGGGGCGCCGGGGTTGGGATGGAGCCTTCATGGCGTCGACGTTAGAAAGGCCGGCGGAGGCGATCAAGTTCATCTTCATGGGCGCGTAGGTTGGCTGATTTCGTTTCAGTTTCGCTTCTTCAGACTGGCGGCAAAGGAGGATGCCGGAAAGCGCTTTCCGGGGCAGGCGGTGTGCCCCGGATGAATCTGGCGGTGCGTCTTCACCGCGTCGGGCTTCAAACGACATCTGGCCAGCAGATAATCCACCAGGCCGTTGAGGCTGCGCATCTGGAGCGAGGTCGGCGACTGTTTCGTGAAATCCCCGACCAGGCAGATGCCGATCGAGCGGGCGTTGAGCGACGCCTTGGCAAGATGCCCGCCGTCGAGCTGCTTCTTCCAGCGGTTGCCCACATAGGTGGATCCGTCCTGCATCTGACCGCCGCGGCCGATGACGAAGTGGTAGGCGAGCCCGTTCTCCATGCCGCGCGCGCGATGGTAGGCGTCCATCCCCTTGGGGCTGGCGTCCTTGGTCGCGCTGTGGTGGACCACGATGTATTTCCAACGTCCGGAGCGGACCCGCGTCCGATCCAGCGCGCGCTTCAGCTCCGTGTTGATGTCGGTCTTTGGCGCGGCGTCGCGCCCGGGAATGATCAGGCGTTGGCCGACATTGATCTGATCCGGATCGGAGAGTCCGTTGTAATCGACGATCATCTTCTCGGTGACGCCGTAGCGGCGGGCAATCTCCGCGAGCGTCTCCCTTTTCTGCACGATGATGCGCGTGGTTTCGGCGGAGCGGGAGCCGGAGGCCGCCTTCGAGGCTGCGCCCGCTCCGGGAATCTCGATCTTCTGCCCGATTGTGATGCGGTAAGGCCAGCGGATTCCGTTGGCCTTGGCCAGGGTCGAAAGCCGCATGCCATGACGCTCCGCGATCTTGCTGAGCGTGTCGCCCCTTCGGACGACATGCGTCCTCGGAACCGGGGCCGGGCTGGCGGGGGGCGCGGCCGGGGACGCGGCCGGTTTGGCGGTCGGCGCCGCGACGACCAGACTCTGGCCGGCGTCGATCCGGCTGGAAGACTTCAGCCCGTTCCATTCGACGAGGTTCCGGACGCTGGTTCCGTATCGATCCGCGATCACACTGAGCGTCTCGCCCTTGCGCACGGTGTGCCGGGCTCCCGGCAGCGGGGTTGCGCGCTTGATCGCGTCCTTCTCCGGAATGGTCAACCGATGCCCCGCCGGAATGCGGTTCTTGGACTTGAGGTTGTTGGCCCGCATCAGGTCGGACAGGGACACACGATACTTCGTGGCGATGCCGCCCAGCGTCTCTCCGCGCCGGACGACGTGGGATCTGGCGGCAACCGTCGGGATGGCGTGGAGGAACAGAACCGCAAGGATCGCCAGAGCTGCGACCCGGTCCGGCGTTCGAATGAAGGATCCCGTCGTCGTCATGAGGTTGGACGCGGCGTCGCCGCTGCCAGGAACGCGACCATAAAAGCCGTCGGCCGCCTGTGACAACGGCCAAATGTCCGCCCGCCCATCCCGGGGGGCAACGAACCTGCCAATGGACAGGCCCGCCTCCCGTGGATGTCACGACACAGAGCGATGGAACGAAACCCGAAGCCCCGTTGACACGTCTGCGGCGATCTCATAAGAAACTCAGCGACATGAACCTGGTGTTGGACGGCAATCAATGCCGGACGCTCCGGCTTCGGCGCCCATGAGAGACAGACGCATGACAGGCATTCGATGTTCGAAGCTGGCGGCCGCGCTGGCCGCGCTCGTTGTCCTGTCGGCGTCCGCTTCGGCCACGCCCGCGAACCGCCTTGCGCTCAGGCGTCACTTCGGCGGGTTTCTTCCCGGTCGGTTGGACGACTGTTCGACCTGTCATGTCGAGGGCGGCGACCATGCCGCCGACAGCCTGGCAGAATTTCCCCACAACGCCTTTGGCGACCGGTTGCACGAACTGGGCAGGGCTGTCGTGGGCGAGGCGCCGCCTTCGATCGGCGATCGGATCGAACGCGCCGCGCGGGAGGATTCCGACGGCGACGGCATCGACAACCTGACCGAGTTGCTGCTGGGGACCTTTCCGGGCAATGCCGAGGACCAGCCGACGCCGCACGTCCTGGAGACTTTCACCGCCCGGTTGACGGCTTTTCAGAGCCATCGGCGATCGCTGTATCCCTGGCGACCATTCGAGCCGGTGAGGCGACCGGAGGTTCCGGCGGTTGCGAATGCGGCATGGGCGCGCAATCCGATCGACGCGTTCATCGCTGCAAGGCATGAGGCGCGGGGTCTGCGACCGCGGCCGCCGGCGCGTCCTGAAGTCCTGATCCGTCGGATCCATCTCGACCTGATCGGATTTTCGCCTTCGCCGGAAGAGGTGAAGGCCTTCGTCGCGGATCCCTCAGACGAGGCCTACGAACAGATCGTGGACCGGTTGCTGGCGCATCCCCGCTACGGCGAACGCTGGGGGCGGCATTGGATGGATGTGTGGCGCTACAGCGACTGGGCCGGCTACAAGAAGGCGATCCGCGACAGCCAACGTCACATCTGGCGTTGGCGTGACTGGATCGTGGAATCCCTCAACGCGAACAAGCCCTACGACCGGATGATCCATGAGATGCTGGCGGCGGACGAGATTGCCCCGTTGGATGAGGACGCGCTGCGGGCGACGGGTTTCATCGCGCGCAACTGGAAGGCCAGTGGTCGTGAGAAATGGCTGACTGATCTGGTGGACCACACGATGCAGGGTTTCATGGGGGTGACCTTCGGTTGCGCCAGGTGTCACGAACACAAGTACGATCCCATTCCGCAGGAGGAGTATTACCGTGTGCGCGCCATTTTTGCGCCGCACGGCGTCCGCACGGAACGTCTGCCCGGCCAGCCGGACCTTTTGCAGGACGGGTTGCCGCGGGCCTACGAGCAGAATCCCTCCGCCACGGTCTACCTGCTCAAGCGGGGAGACGAGCGGCATCCGGTCAAGGACCGGAAGATCGAGCCGGGCGTTCCAGCCATTTTCGGCGGCGCCTTCGAGCCGGAATCGGTCGCGCTTCCGAGGTTCGCCTACGAGCCGGACAAGCGGCCCTTTGTCATTGCGGAGACGAACGCCGCAAGCCGGGCGTTGGTCGCCGGGGCCGAAGCGGCCTTGAAGTCCCTCAAGGCGAAAAAGGCGGGCTTGGAGGCGCTGCAGCTGGCCGGGCTCAAGCTGAAGGCCGCGCGGTCCCGTCACGCGGCGTTGGCGGCGACGTTGGAGGTCGAACGACTTGAAGATGACGGGGGCAAGGGCGGCGACGAGTGGAAGGACGCGGCCATGAAGGCCCGGAAGCTGCAACGCGAGGCGTCGTTGGCCGGGGCGGAACATGGTCTGATGGCGGCCCGGGCCGCCGAGGCCAAATCGAGCGTCGCCCTGGAGAAGGCGAAGGCCGCCGCCAAGGGCAGGGCGACCTCGGCAACGAAGAAGTCCGCCGCCGCCCTGGCTGCGGCGAAGAAGAAGCGAGAGGCGGCCGGCAAGGCGATGGAGACGGCAAAGGCCGAAATGGCAAAGAAAGTCACGGTCGCCTACACGCCGCGCAAGACCGTGAAGTATTCCCCGACCAGCACCGGGCGACGGAGCGCCTTTGCGCGCTGGCTGACCGATCGCGCCAATCCGCTGACCGCCCGCGTCGCCATGAACCACATCTGGCTGCGCCGCTTCGGTTCGGGCATCGTGCCCACGGTCGGCGAATTCGGAGCCAATGGCGCGCCGCCGACGCACCCGGCGTTGCTCGACTGGCTCTCGGCGGAGTTCATGGAGGGCGGCTGGGACATGAAAGCCATGCACAAGCTCATCGCGCTCAGCGCCGCCTACCGCATGGCGACCACCCCGGACGCCGACAACGCCGCCATCGACCCCGACAACGAGCTGCTCTGGCGAATGAACTCGCGCCGCATGGAGGCCGAGGTCGTGCGCGACAACCTGCTCCACATCTGCGGTTCGCTGGACAGCGCGATGGGCGGCCCCGACATCCCCAACACCCAGGGGCAGACCAGCCGGCGCAGCAGCATCCATCTGAGGCACGCCCATGAAAAACTCGTGGAGTTCCTGCAGATCTTCGACGGCCCCAATGTCGTGGAATGCTACGAGCGAAAGAGGACCGTCCAACCGCACCAGGCCCTGGCCCTCGCCAACAGCCGGCTCACCTTCACCCACGCGCGCTCGTTGGCCGATGAATTGAGCGGCCGCTGCGCCGACAATGAAACCTTCATCCGCGCGGCCTTCCTGCACGTGCTTTCCCGCGAGCCGACCGACGACGAGTCCGGGATCTGTGACAATTTTCTGAACCAACAATCCGACTGGCTCAAAGACGGGAAGGCTGATTCGACAGCGCCCGATCCGGCGCGCCGCGCGCGACAGAATCTCGTCATGACGCTGTTCAATCACAGCGACTTCGTCACGGTGCGCTGATGAAACCTTCCTTCGCTTTTCCCGTGTTGTTCCCGCTCCTCGCGCTCGTTGGGAGCGCCATGGCCGCGGAGTTGCCCCCTGGTCGCGTTCTCGATCCCGCGTTTCACCACCTCGGCGACAATGTCGTCAAGAACTGGCCCGAAGCGCCGCAGGAACCGGGCGGCTTCAATCTCGACATCCGGTTCGAGGCCGGGGCCAATGAAAAGGAGAAGCTCCTCGGCCTCACCCATCGCGATGTCGACAACCCGTGGATTCTCCGGCTGAACGGACGCAGGATCGGTGAACTGAAGAAGGGCAAGGATCGGGTCCTGCGCCATTACCCTGTTCCCGCCGGCGCGCTGAAGGACGGCCCGAACATCCTGAACATCTCCAGCCGCTCCAAGGACGACATCACCGTGGGCGGCGTGACGCTCTACGACGCCTCGCTGCGCGAACTGCTCGATCTCCAGCCGGTCCAGGTGACCGCCATCGACGAGGCGAGCGGGGAGTTCCTGCCGGTTCGCATCACGGTGACGGACCTGAAGCTGGACAAGGTCGACATCTACCATGCGGAATCCGCCGAGACCGCCGTCCGCAAGGGCGTCCTCTACACGCTCGGCAAAACGACGTCGTTGGAATTGCCGCCGGGCGATTATTGGGTCGCCGCCACCCACGGCGCGGAATGGAGCATGGCGAAGCAGCGCATCAAGGTCCGCCCGGGCTCGACGCCTTCGGTCCGGCTGGCGCTGCGTCGCGAGATCGAGACCCCGGGTTTCGTCGCCGCCGACACCCATATCCATACGCTGACCTTCAGCGGTCACGGCGACTCCTCCGTGGAGGAGCGCATGGTGACGCTCGCCGCCGAGGATGTGGAACTCGCCGTCGCGACGGACCACAATCACCAGACCGACTACCAGCCCTACCAGGCCGCCTTGAAACTGAACGGCCGGTTCACGGCGGTGACCGGCAACGAAGTGACCACCAAGAACGGACACTTCAACAGCTTCCCCCTTCCGCCAGGCAAGGACATTCCGCCCTACGACGTGGCAGACTGGAAGAAGCTTGTCGCCGGCATCCGCGCCAAGGGCGCGCGGGTGGTCATTCTCAACCACCCCCGATGGCCGGACATTCCGCGCGGCCCCTTTGGACGCTTCGGTTTGAACCGCGCTTCGGGCCAGCGCGCCAGCGGCGGCGATTTCACCTTCGACGCCATGGAATTGATCAACTCCGGCACCCTGCAGCCGGACCCGCTCTATCTGTGCCGCGACTGGTTCTCCCTGTTGAACCACGGCGAGAAGATCACCGCGGTCGGCTCTTCGGATTCGCACACGGTCGGCAACATCGTCGGCCAGGGCCGCACCTATGTCCGCAGTTCCGCCAGACATCCCGGCGCCATCGATGTCGGCGAGGCCTGCGACGCCTTTCTCCAGGGCGACACCACCATCAGCATGGGCATCGTCACGGACCTCAAGGTCAACCGGACGTTCCGCATGGGCCACACGGTCAGGGTCGGGGGAGCGCCGCTTGAGCTCGATCTCCGCGTCGCCGCCCCATCATGGGGCGCGCCGCGCAAGGCGCTGATCTACCTGAACGGCGTCGCCGTCGAAACCCGGGATGTCCCGGTTGTCGCCGGCAGGACCACCGACCTGAACCTCCGCTTCAAACTGGCCGCCCCCCGACACGACGCCTGGCTGGTCTGCGTTGTCCTGGGCGACCCCGTGACGGATCCGGCCTGGGCGACCGAGGAGGCCTATACCTTCGCCGCCACAAATCCGGTCTACCTCGACGCCGATGGCGACGGCTCCTACCGAAGCCCCCGCGAGACCGCCGTCAAGCTGCTCAAGGACGCGAAGGCAAAGGGCGCGAACGCGCTGAACCTCGCGCTTGAACAGGAAGATGGAATCTGCGTCCAGATGATCGCCGAACTCCGGGAAACGATGGAAGAATCTGCGATCAAGGGATTCGACGACAAGGTGCGCAAGGCATCAACCAAGCGCGCGATACTCAAGGAATTCCTCCGCTACCTGCCGACGGAAGAATGAGACCTATTCCGCGGGCGCTTCCGGCCAGACGGCGCCGTCGCGGATCCATTCGATGATGGCCATGATCTCGTCCGATGTCATTGGCTCCTTGCCGTCCGGAGGCATGACGTAATCGTCCTCCGACGACAGCATGATGGATTCCACCAGGAGGCTCTTGGCCGGGTTGCCGGGAACGATCGCCGCGATTTCACTGTCGCCGCCCTTGAAGGCGATTTCCTTGTCGGTCAGCGTATAGCCGCCCTTCTGCTTTGTTTCCCCGTGGCAACTCAGGCACTTGGCTTCCAGGGCCGGCCAGACGCGGTTCTTGAAATGCGCCAGTCGGTCCTCGTCCTCCCCGGATTCCCCGGGTTCGCCCGACGACCCGCCGTCGGCCCCGGGCATTCCTTCATCCTCGCCTTCGCCGAGCAGGTTCTTCACGAAGTCCGGGGCGTTGGCGACCAGGTAGTCCGATCCGTGGGTGAGGTTGCCGCCATAATGACCGGCGACGGACATGACCCCGAGGTTGGCGACAAGAATGAACCGGTATGCCATCTGCAATGGCGGCTTCGCGGCGTCCTTCCGGAACCCTAGAAAATGCGTCCCCAGAACCAGCACGGTCAGGACGCCCGCCACGATGCCCCAGATTCTGTGGGCGGAAAGCGTGGTCTCCTCGTAGCCGCCCTCCGCGGCCCGCGCGAGCCCCAGGGCCACCGTGGCCACCATGGCCGCGGCGCTGCAGATATGAACCAGCCCCAGCACGGAACGAACATCCTCGCTGGGACGGCGAAACTGGAGCGCCTCAATGAGGCAGGACAGGAGCACGAACCCGATCGGGAGATGAAGGATGACATTGTGGAACGGCGCGAGGAATGGAACCCACTGAAAGCCCGCTCCATCTCCGCCGGACTCCCCGGCAAAGAGACTTTCTCCCCAAAGACAAGACATCACAACAGCCGCCGTCAGTATCAGACCGCGCCTGTTTCTGGTCGAATAGTTCATGGTTCGGTTTTGCCGCCGCGGGCCCAAGAACCGGAATCCTGCCCCGATTACGGCAAGAATCCAGCGCTTTTGTGCAAATTATAGCCAACGCGGTTGCATAGGAAACGCCCGGGGAGGGCCCCTTATTCAACAATTCAGGAAGCGGCTCCATCGCCGCCGGCGGGCTTCTCCTGGTAGAGATGCACGTCCCGCTTCGGATAGGGAATGGAGATGCCCTCCTCGTCGAACCGCAGCTTCACTGTCTCCAGCAGATGGAAATGGACAGGCCAGTAGTCGCCGGTCTTCACCCAGGCGCGGACGACGAAATTGACGCTGCTGTCCGCCAGTTCGGTGACGGCCACCAGCGGTTCCGGCTCCTTGAGTATCCTCTCGTCGGCTCCGACAATCTCCTGCAACAGCGACTTGGCCCTGCGCAGATCGTCGTCGTAGCCGATGCCGAACACCAGATCGACCCTGCGCGTCTCCTTGGCCGAGTAGTTGACTATGTTGCCGCCGAGCACGCTGGAGTTCGGGATGACGATCTGCTTGTTGTCGCCGGTGCGGATCTTGGTGCAGAAGACCTGGATCTCCTCGACGGTCCCCGCGGATCCGCCCGCCTCCACATAATCGCCGGCCTTGAAGGGGCGGAAGATGATCAACAGGACGCCGCTGGCGAAGTTGGAAAGGGAGCCCTGCAGGGCGAGGCCGACCGCCAGTCCCGCCGCGCCGACCACGGCGACTAAGGAGGTGGTGTTCACGCCCAACTTGCCGATGGCCATCAGGACGACGAGCGTCATCAGCAGCATGTGGCCCATGTTGCCGAGAAAGCTGACAATGGTCTGGTCGACCTTCCGCGCCTCCAACGTGCGCTGGAAGACCTTCCTGATCCACGCGGCCGTCCATCTGCCGATGATCAGAATGAGGATGGCCGCGATGATCCGCCCGCCCCAGTCCAGGGCGACGGCCTGCGATTGTCCGGGATCGATCTCAATGTTCATGATGGCGATGGCGCGCAACGGGCCGGGAAGCCCCCGGGCCAGGTTGGCGCTCAAATGGGAAAGAGAGACGGTATTTCCCGTTTGTCAAGCCGGGCGCAACCGTCGGCCTGAAGAATGGCAGCGCAGCGAAGGAAAGCCCGCAGGAAACGATGAACAGGATTCATTCGCCGGCCTCCTTCCCGGAGGGGCCAGCCCCGCAGGCGCTGTCCTGGCATTGAAGACGCCGCCTCCCTACAACGTCCCGGCAATCTCCTCGTCGGTCAGGTAACACCCGGGGTCCTCCGCAAAGGGATCGCCGTTCACGATTTCCGCCCGGGCGCGCAGGCCGCCGCCGCACATGTTCTTGAACTTGCAGTCGGCGCAGCGGCCTTGCAGCAACGGCAGCCGCTCCTTCAGTCCGGCCATGACCGGGTCGCTTTCGTCCTGCCAGATTTCGGAGAACTTGTGTTCCTTCACATTGCCGAAGGAACGGAACATCGAGAACTGGTCGGCGTGCACGTTGCCAAGGAAATCGATGTCCGAAATGCCGACGCCGCTGGAGTAGCGGCCGCCCCCGTTCCATTCCAGCATCTCGCGTACCTGCTGGGCGCGGGGATGGCCCTCCTTCATCATCTTCATCCACATGTAAGGGCCGTCGCAGTGGTTGTCGACCGTGAGGATCTCCACCGGCTTGCCGCGCTCATGCAGATCGCGGGTGCGATCGAGAATGGTGTCGATGGCCTTCCTCGTCTGCTCGCGGTCCATGCGATACAAGTCCTTGCCCCGGCCGGCCGGGCAGTGATGATAGAAGCAGGCCCGGTTGATGCCCTCGCGTTCGATGAGGTCGAAGATGGCGTCGAGATTCTCGCAGGTTTCGCGGGTCAGGGTGAGCCGCAGGCCGACCTTCTGGCCGACGTCGACGCAATGGCGGAAGCCTTTCATGGTCTTCTCAAAGGCGCCCTCCATGCCGCGGAACTTGTCATGCACCTCGGGGAAGGCGCTGTCGAGGCTGATGCCGATATAGGCGAACTTCAGCTCCTTGAGCTTCTCGGCGATTTCGCGGGTGATCAGAACGCCGTTGGTGGAAAGCACGACATGCAGGCCCTGTTCGCGTGCGTAGGCGGCCAGTTCGAACACGTCCTTGCGCACGAGCGGCTCGCCGCCGGAAAACAGCACGGCCGGCACCTTGAACTCGGCCAGGTCGTCAAGCACGGCCTTGCATTGTTCCGTCGTCAGTTCGCCCGGATAACTCTTCGCCTCGGACGCGGTGTAGCAATGCTGACAGTTGAGATTGCAGGTGCGGGTGAGATTCCAGACGACGATCGGCCGGCGCTCCTTGGCGCTCTTGGCCTGCTTCATCCGCTGATGCTCGGGCGGATCAATCTGGGTGATCTTGCGCCCATATCGGTGCGGCGCGCTGGGGGGGTCCAATCCACAATAGAGAACGCTGATATGAATCATGACTTGTGGGCGCAGTTTCGCTCTCGTTCGAATTTACCGCTTTGCCAAAATTGTTTTTGCGCGGGCAATTTTTGCTTTGTCTGACCGCGGCGATCGTCACCGAACCTGGGCGTCGAAGATGGGCAACGGGCAATTCGTCGGATTGATTGACCACCCGATGAACCGCGGTTCCTTGGGATTTGGAGCTTGGAGCTTGGAGCTTGGGATTTCGTTCCCCTTATCACGGGCAAGGTCTTGACCGGGAACAAAGCGCTTTCCTCTCCCCTGGCATCGCATGGCGGAAACAACTCCCGGGCGGCGTTGCGCAATTTGGGGGAAGTGGGTTCGCGCCCATTTCGCTTCCAATCTCCATGTCGCAGCCGGTTGGCGCGACCGCCAAGAGAAACAACCCCCTACGAAAGCGAATCCCATGTTCTGTTATCAGTGCGAACAAACCGCGTCCCGGACCGGCTGCTGTATCACCGGCATCTGCGGTAAGAATCCCGAAACTGCGGCGCTGCAGGATCTTCTGGTCGACGCGACCAAAGGCATCTCCAAGTTTGCGCATCGGTCCCGCGCGCTCGGGGTCTCGGACAAGGACGTCGATGTCTTTGCCCTGGAGGCGCTGTTCACCACGGTGACCAATGTGAATTTCGATCCGGCGCGGCTGCAGTCGATTCTCAAGGAGGCGGCCTCCATCCGCGACAAGGCCCGCGAGAGCTACAACAAGGCCTGCGCCGACGCCGGCAAGGAGCCCGAGTCCCTCAACGGATCAGCCAGCTGGGAGCCGGCCGCCGATCTCGATGGCCTGATTGTGCAGGGTGAGAACGTCGGCATCCAGAAACGCGTCGAGACCCTCGGTTCCGACATCACCGGTCTGGAGGAACTGCTCATTTACGGCGTCAAGGGCGTCGCCGCCTATGCGAAGCATGCGCGGACCCTGGGGCAGGAAAGCGACGAGGTCTACGCCTTCATTCATGAGGCGATGGATTTCGTGACCAGGCCCGAGCCGACCGTCGATGAACTCTTCGCCATGAACATGCGCTGCGGCGAGGCGGCGGTGAAGGTCCTCGCGCTGCTCGACCAGGCCAACACCTCGACCTATGGACACCCCGAGCCGACCGAGGTGACCTGGGGGCACATTCCCGGCAAGGCGATCCTCGTATCCGGCCACGACCTCAAGGACGTGGAGGAGCTGCTCAAACAGACCGAGGGCAAGGGGGTCAATGTCTACACCCATGGCGAGATGCTGCCGGCCCTCGGCTACCCGGAACTCAAGAAGTACAAACACCTCGTCGGCCACTACGGCGGCGCCTGGATGCGGCAGCGCACGGAGTTCGCCCAGTTCCCCGGCGCGATCCTGATGACCACCAACTGCATCCAGGAACCGCGCGAGGACTACAAGGCGCGCATCTTCACCAGCGGCCTCGTCGCCTGGCCCGGCGTGACCCACATCGCCGACGGGGACTTCTCCGCCGTGATCGACAGCGCGCTGGCCGCGCCCGGCTTCACCGACGAGGGCGAGAACAAGAAACTCATGGTCGGCTTCGGCCACAATGCGGTGCTCGGCATCGCGGACACCGTGATCGGCGCGGTCAAGTCCGGCGCCATCAAACACTTCTTCCTGATCGGCGGCTGCGACGGCTCGGAACTGGGCCGGAATT
This sequence comes from Verrucomicrobiales bacterium, assembly GCA_038126035.1. GTDB lineage: Bacteria > Verrucomicrobiota > Verrucomicrobiia > Limisphaerales > JAYPEY01 > JAYPEY01. Next base: position 42,135 of record JAYPEY010000040.1, read on the forward strand.
ACTACACCGATCTCGCTGAAATGATGCCGCAGGACACCGTCGCGCTGACCCTCGGCTGCGGCAAGTTCCGTATCCTCGACGTGGACATGGGCGACATCGGCGGCATTCCGCGGCGCATCGACATGGGTCAGTGCAATGATTCCTTCTCCGCGATCAAGGTCGCCCAGGCCCTGGCCGACGCCTTTGGCACGGACGTCAACGGGCTGCCGTTGTCGCTGGTGATCTCGTGGTTCGAGCAGAAGGCCGTCTGCGTCCTGCTCGCCCTGCTCCACCTCGGCGTGAAGGACATCCGCCTCGGACCGAAACTTCCGGCCTTCATCACGCCCAATGTGCTCCAGGTCCTCGTTGAGAAGTTTGACATCAAGCCCATCCACGGCGTCCGTCAGGACCTCGACGCCATGCTCGGCGCCAACGCGGCCTGAGTCCGCGGACAATCGACTCCCTCAACAGCGGCGGTCGTCGAAGGGCGACCGCCGCTTCGTTCCTGCTCGTGGCAACGGGCGCCTGTCGACGACTGGAGCGCCGGGCATTGCCCAGCATGCATGCAACTCACGGCGCCGTGCGCCCGCGTTCACACGAAGTCAAAATCCGCGTGGCTGTTGGCGCTCGAACGTGTTAAATGCATCCCAATCCAGCCGTGACCAACCCCATTCATACTCTCACACGGAACGCTCAGATCGCTCTGGCCGTTGGCGTCTGCTGTCTTCACACGCAATCGGGATCGTGCGCCGAGCCTCCGGCCGTTCCGGGAACCGAATGGCTGAAACCCGCCGACGGTTTGGAATCGACCGCCGCCGCCGAATTGTTGCTTGGCGAACTCAACTGCTTTTCCTGCCACGCCGCGTCCGACGCCATCCGCGCGCGCATCCCGACCAAGCAGGCCCCGGACCTTGATCGGATCGGCGCCCGTATTGCGCCATCGTATCTGGAACGATTTCTCGCCAACCCGCAATCCATGAAGCCGGGCGTCACGATGCCTAATGTCTTCCACGCCTCCGAGAATGCGGCTTCCGATCCGGTCATCGATTACCTGACCCACTTCCTGATCGCGCGCGGCGGCGTGATGAAACTGAGCCATGAACCGGCCGACGCCTCCCTGATTGCGGCGGGGGACCATCTCTACCACACGGTGGGCTGCGTCGCCTGCCATCCCCCGCAGAACGGACAACCCGCGCCATCGCCGACCGTTCCTCTGGGCCTGCTGGAGGAAAAGATAGGCATTGATCCCCTGACCGAATTCCTGCTCGACCCCTTGAAGGCCCGTCCCGCTGGCCGCATGCCGGACCTCGGACTGAGCGCCGGCGAGGCCCGCGCCATCGCCGCCTACCTTCTGCGCAGACAGATCGGCAACAAGCAACTGCTCAAACCCAACGCCCCGATCGAGAACGGGTTCGCCTATGACTTTTTCAAGGTGATCGATGTCGCGACGGCCGATGTCAGGAAGGTCCAGCCGACGTTCAGCGGAACGGTGAAGGGCCTGGCGGCGGACGTGGAAGGCTTGGCCTCCTCGGGTTCCAAGTGCGCTGTGCTTTACGAGGGACGGTTGTCTGTCTTCGAACCTGGCGAACGCCGGTTTCGCCTGTCCGGCGGCGCCGGTTCGCGTCTCACGGTGAACGGAAAACCGGTTCTCGCAGTCGAATCCGGCGCCGCCTCAGCCCAGGGCTCCGCCGCCATGGACGCCGGAACGGCCGCGCTCTCCATCCTTCGCGTCGGCCCATCGCCCATCAGACTGGAATGGCGGAACGCCCAAGGCGAATGGGCTCCCGTCCCCGAACAGCGAATCACCATTCCCAATGGGTTGGTCATGATGCCCCTTCGCTGGCGCGGGATCACACTCGATCCGCAGAAGGTGAAGCTGGGGCGGCAGATGTTCTCGGCCCTGCGCTGCGCCGCCTGCCACAAACTCGAGGACATCCGCCCCATGGTCACCGCCAAACCCTTCGACCGGCTGAAGGTCTATTCCATCGTCGGCTGCACCGGCGACCACGTGAAACAAAGCGTGCCGAAATACGAGTTCTCCGACGAACAGCGCAAGACGCTCAAGTCGCTCGTCCGCGGCAAGTCGGCGTTGACCGCGCCGCAAAGCGTCAAACAACGCGCCGCCCTGGGGTTGGCCCGCTTCAACTGCCAGGCCTGCCATCAACGCGACGGCGTCGGGGGACCGGATGGCGCCGAGAAGCATTGGTTCCAGTCGCGCCTGGCGGAGGATATCGGCGCGGAGGGCAGCCTGCCGCCTTCTTTGGACGGGGTCGGCGGCAAGCTGAAACCGGAGGCGCTGACGGAGATTGTCGGCGGCGACAAGCATCGCGTGCGCCCCTACCTCAAGACGCGGATGCCGCAGTTCGGCGGGGAGATCACCGCGCCCTTGACCGCCGATCTGGTCTCGCTCGATCGGAAGGACGCCTCAACTTCCGCCCCGACGTATTCTGATTCCTCAGCCAGGAGCGGGCAGACGCTCGCCGGCACGGCCGGGCTTGGCTGCGTCAGCTGCCATGATTTCAAGGGAGCCCCGGGCGTCGCCGTCCCGGGCATCGAATTCACGGCCATGGCGGCGCGCCTGAACCACGATTGGTTCGACCGCTACCTGCGCGATCCGGGCAGGGTCAAACCGGGCACGCGCATGCCGGTCTTCTGGCCCGACGGCGTCTCCGCATTGAAGGACATCGAAGGCGGCGACACCGGTGCGCAGATCAACGCCTTGTGGAACTACATTTCCATGGGCAGGGACATGCCCGCGCCCAAACGGGATTGACGGCTCCAATCGCCCCGTGGCAGCGAACGTGAGTTCGCTCACTTCCGGACCGCGGGTCTGCGACCCGCTGCGACGAGGGAGACAATCTGGCCAAGGGCGGGATCGACGCGCCGGCAGGCCGGAGGTTGCCGCGGCTCACAGAGCCGCGGTCCGGCGCGGTAAACGGTCCCGCGTGCGGGACGGTTCCACGCCCTCCGTCAAACCGTCCAACCCCTGCGATACTCCCGCCGCAGGAAGGCGTTCGCGCCCTCGTGGTTGCTGAATTTCATCGCCTTCCCATCCCAGAGCAGCCGGTCCTTGGTGAGATCCTCGCGAAGCTGCGGCCGCAGCGCGACATTGCCCAGCAGCACGGTCTCCGTCATCGGTCCGGCCCAGTCGAAATTCGATCCCGCCTTTTCGCCGCCCTTGCAGGCGTTGATGAATTCCTGGTGATGCCCGGGCGAGCGTTTGAGTTTCTTCGGCGGCGCGCCATAGGCCTTGGCCCGCTTTTCCGGAAGCAGTCGCCACTGGTTCCAATCCGACAACAACGCCCCGTCGTCGCCGATCAGCAGCAACCCGTTCGTCCCCATCACATCGCCCTTGGTCACCACATCCGGACGCGCGGGACGCAGACCGCCGTCGTACCAGACCAGCTTCACCGGGGCCATGTCGCCGCGCTGCGGAAAGTGATACGTGATCGTCGAGCCGACCGGATAGGTCTCCTCGTTGATGCGGGTGGAGGTCGCCTCCACGCTCTCCGGCGCGCCGAGCTTCAATGCGCGGAATACGGGATCGAAAAAGTGGCAGGCTATGTCGCCCAGTGCGCCCGTGCCGAAATCCCACCACCCGCGCCACACGCGCGGCGCGTAGGCCGGATGATACGGCCGCTCCGGAGCTGGCCCGAGCCAGAGATCCCAGTCCAGGCTGCCCGGCGCTTTTGGTTGCTCCTTTGGACGGCCGACGCCCTGCGGCCAGTACTCGCCGAACAAACCCTTCGCCGGCCGGTCCGTCCAGATATGCGCCTCGCGAACCTGTCCGACCGCGCCGTCCATCACGAATTCCTGCACGACGCGCGTCTGCTCGTTCGCCTGCGCCTGGTTGCCCATCTGTGTGGCCACACCCGCCTTGCGCGCCGCCTCGGTCAGCGTCCGCGCCTCCCAGATCGAATGCGTCAGCGGCTTCTCGCAATACACATGTTTGCCCATGCGGATCGCGGCCATCGAGGCGTGGAAGTGATGATGATCCGGCGTCGAGACGATCACCGCGTCAATTTCCTTCCCGTGCTTGTCCAACATCTCGCGGTAGTCCTTGAAACGCGGCGCCTTGGGATACTTCTTGAAGGTCCCCGCCGCCCGCGCCCAATCCACATCCGCCAACGCGACGAAGTTCTCCGACGCCAGCCCTGCAATCCCCGACACCGCTTTCCCGCCCGCTGCGATCGCGGCGATGTTCAGCTTTTCATTCGCGGCGTAGGTCCGCGCCGAGCCGGCCTGGAGGATGGTGAAAGCGGCGACGGATGCGCCCGAGGAGTGGAGGAACTTTCTTCGGTTCATGAGACAAGGACTCTCACGACTTCCGCAAACTGATGTCAAGCGGTGGAAGATGGTGCGCGAGAAAGGACTTGAACCTTCACTCCCGAGGGAACCAGAACCTAAATCTGGCGCGTCTGCCAATTCCGCCACTCGCGC
>JAYPEY010000041.1:0-46462 GCA_038126035.1 Verrucomicrobiales bacterium
GCCGAGCATTGCCCGGCATAGGCTGTTGCCCCACGCCCAAGCCGGGCAATGCTCGGCGCTCCGGAGAAGCGGGGGCTGCGTCGCGTCGCTGAGGTTCTCAGTGAACTCTGTGTCCTCTGTGTTCAAATCTGCGCGTTGGTCCGGATCGTGGCCGCTCAAGGCAGCCGCGCCAATTCCAAGGCCTTCTTGTCGCCGGTTTCGCGGACGACGACGATTTCGTTGTTCTCGAGCTGGCTGACGAGGACGGCGCCGAAGAGTTCCTGCACGACCTCGATGCCTTTGGCGTTCTCGCCGGCGGTGATCTTGACGTTGCGGCGGGGCGCCTTCTCGTTGGTGGCGTCGGGGGAATCGGCTTCGAGGTATTTCATGTCGATGCGCGCGCCCCAGTATTTGCTCGGGCCGAAGAGGTTCTTCTTGAAGCGTTCGGTGTTGGCGACGACCCAGGTCCTGCCGCCGCTGGTGTAGGTGAACATGTCGCGCGGTCGGTTGCCGGAGCCAAGTTCGAGGACGCTGGTTCCGCGGATCTCGGCGCCGGGCTTGATGTCGTCGATGGGGAACTTTGCGACGGGCGTGCAGGCGAAGGCTCCAACGACGTAGTCCCTGCCGTCCTCCTCGTAGGGGATGAAGGATTGGATGGGAGCCTTGGTTTCCCAGCGGCGATGGGCGACATGGTAGGTCTCTGCGCTGATGTAATCCGCGGCCTCTCCGTGTTTCAACGGCAGGGGCAGGGTGTAGATCTTGTTGGAGAATTCCTCGTTGGCGGTGGCGGCGACGACGATGCGCTTGTCGGTGAAGGCGAGGTCGGTGATGCGCCCGAAGCGGACGCCCTGTTTGGTCGGGAGCGTGGCCCTGACGTGCGCGGCCTTGGCGAAGTCGAGCGCGGCGACCCTGCCGTCGGCGTCCACGGTCAGAATGGCGGGTTTGTTGTTCGCCTTGATGGAGAGGTAGATCAGGCCGCTCTCGGGGTTTACGGCCATGTCGATGATGCGGACCTTGTCGCGCGGCGCCCCGACGCTGCCGGCGACGACGCCTTCGATGTCATCGACGCGCTGCCTGAGTTTCCTTACCGGGCCGGTGTCGCCGGTGTTGATGGCGACGACGGCGGCGGCCGAGGGGTCGGAAACGAGCAGGAGCCCCTTGGGGCCGAAGCTCATGCGGCCAATGTCGCGCATTTGCAGTCCGCCCTTCTGGATGCCTTCGAGGTAGGCGGCAGCGGCGGCATTGCGGGGGGCGGCGGTCGCGTTGAAAGCGACGATGGCGGTCAGGAACGCGGCGGCAAGGATGGGGGAGGTTTTCATGCGTGTTGGGGGTATGGGAGGATTGGTTCCATTTACGACAAGATCATATGCATCGGCGCGGCGATGTCCTCGCTGTGGGCGATTATGGGGCTGCGCGACCGGGGCTGCGTCATGGGGGCGGTCTATCGGAGATTTCGTTTGAGTTTGCAACCTGTCCGGCGGAGATTGCGTCTGAGTTTGTTGGAATATGACCCGGTTCAAAGATTTTCTGTTGTTTGGCTGCGTGGCGATGTTGGGCGTTGTCGCGGGCTTGTTGATCTCCGGCGCGCTCCGGTTTGCCGGCGGTTCCAGCGATGCCCGCGCTGTTGCGTCGGGGCCTGCGGTCGCGCGCGCCTTGCCCGACGAAGGGACGGCAAGGGAGGCGATCACGACGAGTTATAGTCCGGTGGTGGACTCGGCGGCGGGCAGCGTGGTCTACATTTTCACCACCACCCGTGTGATGGAGCAGATGCCGGGGTTCACGTTGCGACGTTTTGGCGGTCGGCGGGAGCGCGAGGAGGAGGGCTTGGGATCCGGCGTCATCATGTCGAGCGAAGGTTACATCCTCACCAACCACCACGTCATCGAGGGCGCCGATGAGATCCAGGTGATCACCTCCCACACCGGGGAGGCCTACGCGGCGCAGCTTGTCGGGGCCGATCCGGAGACAGACATTGCGGTGTTGAAGATCGCCGCGCGCGGACTTCCCGCGATCTCGGCGGCGGACAGCGACCAGGTGAGGGTCGGCGACGTGGCGTTGGCGATCGGCAACCCCTTTGGCGTCGGGTTGTCCGTGACCATGGGGATCGTCGGCGCCGTCGGGCGGGGCGGGTTCGGCATCAACGACTACGAGGATTTCATCCAGACCGACGCCTCGATCAACCCGGGGAATTCCGGAGGAGCCCTGGTGAACACGGATGGGAAGCTGATCGGGATCAACACGGCGATCCTGAGTCGCAGTGGAGGGAATCAGGGGGTGGGGTTTTCCGTGCCGAGCAACCAGGCCATGCACATCATGAAGCGGATCATCGAGGACGGGCGTGTCGTGCGCGGTTTTCTGGGCGTCCAGGTGGAGACCCTGACGCCGACGGAAGCCAAACGGATCGATTTTCCGTTTTCCGGCGGCGCGATCATTGCCGATGTGGAGGGTGGGGCTCCGGCGGCGTTGGCCGGGCTGCAACGCGGGGATGTCGTGGTGCAGATCAACGGGACGGCCGTGCGCGAGGATCGTCAGTTGCGGCTGTTGATTTCCAGGAACAAGCCGCAGTCGATGGTGGCGTTGAAGATCGTGCGAAATGGTTCGCCCATGAGCGTGAATGTCTCGTTGGGCGAGTTGCCGGGCTTTGGTTCCTCGGGTGGTGTTCCGTCAGAACCGACGCGGCCGGCGGCGAATCCCTTTGACGGCGTGCAGATTGCGGAACTCGACAGCTATGCGCGGCGGCAGTTCCGGATTTCGGGGCGGGTGTATGGCGCGCTGGTCGCCGAGGTGGCTGAGAATTCGCGCGCCTACGCGGCGGGGTTGCGGCAGGGCGGCGTGATTGTGGGGATCAACAACATGCCGGTCCGCAGCGCGCGAGAAGCGGCCCTTTTCAGCCGGTTTATCGAGGATTCGGAGGTGACCCTGCGCGTCTATTACCGCCGTAAGGTGGGGACGATCCGCATTCAGGCGGAGTAGGCGGGGCCGCGGGGAGTCGGGAGGATCGCCGGGCTTTGGGAATTGGATTGGCGCGCGGCCCGCCGATTACTATAACTCCGCGCCCTGCGCCTGAGGCCAATGGCAAATGGCAAATGGCCAATGGCAGATGGCAGATGGCAGAACCCAGAACCCAGAACCCAGAAACATGCCTTTCACTCCCGGACAACGGTGGATCAGCGAGGCCGAGCCCGAACTTGGGTTGGGGACGGTTTTGCGTGTGGAGGATGGCTGCGTGGGCATTCTGTTTACGGCAAGCGGCGACATGCGCCAGTATTCGGCTGAAAGCGCGCCCTTGAAGCGGGTGAGGTTCAGCGAGGGGGATTCGGTCAAGGCGCACGATGGCGAGAGCTTTGTGGTGGAGTCCGTGACCGAGGAGGGAGGGTTGATCACCTACACAGGGGAAGGCCGGGAGGTTCCCGAGGCGCAGTTGTGCGATTCCATCAGTTTCAGCCGGCCCGAGGATCGGCTCCTGCTCGGGCAGGCGGACGAACCGCGTTTGTTCGATCTCCGGCTGGATGCCCTGGAAAAACAGCGGGAGGCGCGTCAATCAAAGGCCCGGGGATTCGTGGGCGGCCGGATCGACCTGATCCCGCACCAGCTCTACATCGCCCGTGAAGTGACCTCGAGGCAGGCTCCGCGGGTCCTGTTGTCGGACGAGGTGGGGCTGGGAAAGACGATCGAGGCGGCGCTGATACTGCACCGGATGTTGGTCAGCGGTCGGGTGGATCGGGCGTTGATCCTGGTTCCGGATTCGCTCGTGCATCAATGGTTCGTGGAGCTGTATCGTCGTTTCAACATCTGGTTCAACATTTTCGACGAGGCGCGTTGCGCGTCGATCGAGGCGAATGAGCCGGATGCGAATCCGTTTCTCGACGATCAACTGGCGTTGTGTTCTCTGGATTTCCTGTCGGCGGACGAGAACCGCGCGCGGCAGGCCGTGGAGGCGGGGTGGGAGTTTCTCGTCGTGGACGAGGCGCATCACCTTGAGTGGGCTCCGGAGGGGGCGAGCGTGGAATATTCCCTGGTCGAAGAACTGGCCGCCCACGCGGACGGCGTGTTGTTGCTGACGGCGACGCCGGAGCAGATTGGCGAGGAGAGTCACTTTGCCCGGTTGCGGCTGTTGGATCCCGACCGCTACCACGATTTCGAGAAATTTGCGGAGGAGGCCGGGCATCATCAGGCGGTGGTGGCGATTGCTGAAAGGCTGCTGGCGGGGGAGCCGTTGTCCGCGGCGGACCGCGAGACGCTTTCGGCCGTGTTCCATTTTGAGCGACAGGATGTCGATGCGCGTTGTGACGCGATTGACGGAGGCGACACAGGGGCGAGGGAGCGGTTGATCGGGGAACTGCTGGACCGGCACGGCATGGGGCGTGTGATGTTCCGCAACACCCGTTCGGCGATGGAGAATTTTCCCGTGCGCGAGGCGCGTCTGGTTCCCTTGGCGCGGCCGAAGGACGATGCGGACATCCTGGACCGGTTGGCGGCGGAGTTTGCGGTGGATTCCGGCGACGCGGCCTTGGAGTTTGTGCCCGATTTTGAGAGCGATCCGCGCATTGTCTGGCTGGCGGCGTTGTTGCGCGAGTTGGGGGAGGAGAAGGTCCTGTTGATCTGCCGGACCCGGGAGAAGGTCGCGGCGATTGAGCGCGCGCTGCGGCTGCGGATCAACGTAAAGGCGGCGATGTTTCATGAGGATCTGACGCTCGTGCAGCGCGATCGCAACGCGGCGTGGTTTGCTGAAGAAGAGGGCGCGCGTATCCTGATCTGTTCGGAGATCGGCAGCGAGGGGCGGAACTTCCAGTTCGCTCATCACCTTGTCCTGTTCGACCTGCCTTTGAATCCGGAGTTGGTGGAGCAGCGGATCGGACGGTTGGACCGAATCGGGCAGACGGAGGACATCAGGATCCATGTCCCATTCGTCGCGGGCAGCCCCCAGGAGGCGTTGGTGCGCTGGTATCACGAGGGATTGGCCGGGTTTGAGTCGAGTCTTGCCTGCGGCAATGAGATGTTGAAGCGGTTCGGTCGGCAGGCGTATGACCTGGCCCATGAGTATCCCACAGACCCCGAGGCGGCAGAGGCGGAACTGGAGGGGTTGCTGGAGGCCACGGCGGAGGCGCGCAGCGAGTTGAACGACCTGATGGAGAAGGGACGCGACCGGTTGCTCGAACTGAGTTCCTACAAGCCGGAGCCGGCGCGGGAGGTGATCGAGACCATCCAACGGGCTGATGAAGACGCCGAATTGGAGGAGTTCCTGCTGGAGATGTTTGATCACTTCGGCGTCCAGATTGAGGAGATGGCCGCGCGCACCTATGCGCTGGGAGCCGGGGGGCTGACCACGGATGCCTTTCCCGGGCTGCCTGAGGAAGGCTGCGTGGCGACCTTCGATCGGAAGCGCGCGCTGAGTCGGGAGGACGTGACCTTCCTGAGCTGGGATCACCCAATGGTCACGGGATCGATGGAATTGCTGCTGGGATCCGGGCAGGGGAATTGCGCGTTCGGCGTGTGGACCGAAGAGGGCGCGAAGTCAATCCTGTTGGAAGCGGTCTTTATCGTCGAAGTCCTGGCTCCGGGAGGGCTTCAGATGGACCGCTTCATGCCGACCACGCCCATTCGTGTTGTGGTGGATCACAAGCGGGAAAACCGGACGGATGACTTTTCGCGAGGACTGTTGTCTGCGCGATTGGGCCGGGGTTCGATCTATCCGATCATCGACAATGGGGATTTCAAACGGAACCTGCTGCCCGGAATGCTCGAAGCCGGCGCCGGTTTCGCGGATGCCGAGGCCGCCGATCTCAAGTCGGCGGCTCTGGCTGAAATGGAATCGCAGCTCCGGGCGGAGGTGGATCGCCTGAAGGCGCTGCAGCGCGTCAATGACCACATCCGGGATGAGGAGATTGAGGCGGTCGGTTCGCAGATCGAACTGCTGCGAAAACAAATCTTCGGCGCGCGGCTCCGCCTGGATTCGATCCGGTTGATTTGGAAGGGGCCGGAGGGGTCTCTGGAGGGATAGGCGGCGGGGTGCGGGATGCGGGGTGCGGGATGCGGGATGCGGGGTGGAATCTCAGATCTCAGATCTCAGATGGCAGAAATTCACCCCAATACCCTTACTCTCCAATACCCTTACTCCCCAATACTCTAATTTTCTGACCGCTCGGTTTGAATCTCTTGAGCGAGTTTGACCAGGGCTGGCGCGGGGTCGGAGACGGCCTTGGAGAGGGCTTGGGGCAGGAGGCGGTGGTTCATGGTGGCGAGGCCTTGGAGACAGGCCATACGCAGCGCGAGATTGGCCCCTTGATCGGCGGCCAGGCCCTCCAGGGAGTCGCCCGCTTCCTGAATTTGCAGGGCGGCGGCGGCCTGGGCGGCGGCGATGCGCACATTGGTCGGTCCGGTGAACAGCAGTCGTGGCAGGTGCGGGGCGAGGTGTTCGGCGGGCGCGAGGTTGGCGCGGCGGAGTGAAACCGGTTGATGGCGTCCGGTGACGGGATCGACCGGCGATTGTGAATTCCAATGCCGCAGGGCGCTGAGGGCCTCGACGCGTTGCTCCTCACCGACGAGATCGCTGGCGGCGAACTCCGACAACCCTCGCGCCGAGGCCGTGTCGGCTTCCAGGCGGCAGGCGGCGATGATCCGGCGGGCGGTGGCGTTGGAGAAGCGGAGCTGGGTGATGCGACTGGCCAGGTTCCGTCTGACGGATTCGATGGGCAGGTCGTAGATGGCCCGGGCCGCCTCGCGCGAAATGGCGGCGTCCGAATCGTTGAGGAAGAGCGTGATGCCGGGGTCGCGAAGCCGTCGCATGGCCAGCGCTGCGGCCAGGCGGATGGAGGCGTCCTGATCATGGGCGGCGGCGAGCAGGCGGTTTGGTCCGCCAATGCTGGCGAGGGCCACGGCGCCCGCGTGTCTCAGGAGCGGGTCGTTGTTCTGGTTTTCGCGGAGCATGGTGATGATGGGCGTGATGGCCTTGGGATCCCGAAAGCGCGCGAGGCTCATGGTCGCGGCATACCGCACGCGATTGTCGGGATCCTGCGTCAGCTTCACGACGGCATCGAAGGCGTCTGGCATGCTGGTTTCACCGGCGATGCGGGCCATGGCGCCGCGGATCTCGGAATCGCGATCGGAGAAGAGCGGGGTGATATCGATGAGGGTGTTCTTGGGCGCGAGGCGGCGCACGTGGGCGAGTCCCCAGAGCGCATGGAGCCGTGCGATCCGTGTCGGGTCGCGTCTGGCGACCTTGGAGAGGGTGGTGAATGCGCGGCCGCCGCCGAAGCGGAGTTCGAGCGATTTCCACTGATACCGCCGTCGGGTGCAGCGTTCGACGAGTTCCAGTTGCGCCGCCTGGCGCACGGCGCGCGCGGGGTGTTCGAGGAACCTGGCAAGTTCCTTGTTTGATCGGTGGAGCATGCCCCTGGCAAGAATGGTCCGGCATTCTTCGGCCAGCGGTCCTTTGGTCCCGCCGTCGACGGTGATTGTCCAGATGCGCTGGGTTTCGTCGCCCTGGGTCCGGCCCAACACCATGATCTCGCCGCCCGGCGCGATCTGGACCTGCATGGCCTCCAGATTGCGCGCGACGTCCCGGGTGTCGGCGCGTTCGTAGGAGGCTCCCCGGGGTTTCAGCTGGATGGCCTGGATGCGGCCGCCGTTGGCGGCGTCGGCAAGGAGGAAACGATTGGCAAAGGCGGCCGGCAAACCGACGCCGTCGTGCCAGGCCAGGCCTGCGGGGGCGGTTCCGGCGCGCAGGACGGGCGGCAGAATGTGGCGGCTGGTGTTGACGCTGAGGTCGCCGCCGAGTTGCTCCAGCGACCATGGCCCGCCGCCCGGCAGGATGCGCCAGCCGGTCCGCCAGCCGTAGTCGCCGGCTTCGGACACGTGGATGAGGCGGCCATTCTCGCCAGGCGTCCCGGAGTCGTAGACAAAAAGATCGCCGACCTCGTTGAAGGCCATACCGCGGGGATTCCGGAAGCCGGTGGCGAACAACTCGAGCCGGGAGCCGTCGAGTTCGCTGCGATAGATCGCGCCGGTGTCGGTTGCGGAAAAGATGACATCCGAGGTTTCAACGTGCGAGCCCTGGTCGGAAACAGCCCAATAGATACGCCCGTCCAGGCCGATCACGGGCCCCGTCATGTTTCGTCGGTCGCGGGGCAGTCGGATGCCGAATCCGTGATGCAGGGCGACGCTGCTGTCGACCTCCCCGTCGAAGTTGGCGTCGTCAATGAGCCAGAGATCGGGCGCGCAGGCGACGTGGAGCGCCCCGGTGCGGAACAGCAGTCCCGAGATGTTTCCGGAGAGGAAGGAGTTGAAGCCTTCGGTGTGAAGGCGGCTTTGATCGGCCATGCCATCCTGGTCGGAATCCTCAATGATGCGGATGCGCTGGAGGCCGGTTTCCAGGTCAGCCATGCTGAGTTCGCCGTCGCCGTTGTGATCGGCGCGCAGCGACTCGGGCAGATCCTGGTTGTCGGGGACGATCTGGGACTCGAGGAACCCGGCGCGTTCCTCGACGCTGGTCCACGCGATGGAATTGGTCAGCCAGCCGGGGACATTGGTGATGTTGAGCGCGTTGGCCGTGAAGCGATCGCTCTCCGCGACGAGCGCCCGCCCCTTGGCGTCCAGGGTGAAGGCGGTTGCGTTGGTGAAGTGTTGCGGCCCGGCGAACGGGCGGGCGGCCAGGCCTTTGACGGGGCGGGGCGCTGCGAACTCTGATTCGGCGCCCCAAGCGGGCGAGGTGAATCCGAAGACCGCCGCCAGCGCGGACAGGACGTGGGATCGGATTCGGGCAGGGAACATCATTGGGCGATAGTATCTCCGGGCGCCGGACTTGCAAGCGGGGACGACACAGCCGCGCTCTGATTTCTGAACGGGATGCGATTCTGGTTGTGTGAACGGGGGAAACAACGTTGTCTTCCACCGTTCCTTTGTGAGAAGCGCGGCGAGCCCGCGAGAATGCCGATATCATGGACGACGAAAACTCGAAAACAGAGCAGGCTCCGGACTCCGGGGCGACGGAAGCGAAGACGGCCACCCCGTTCTGGAAGCAGTTGGGGCCGGGGTTGATCACGGCCGCGGTGGTGATCGGGCCGGGCAGCATCACCATTGCGTCCAAGGTCGGGGCCAAGATGGGGCCGGATCTGGTCTGGGCTCTGGTGTTGGCCGGCGTGTTCATGATGCTGTTCACCTCGATGGCCGCGCGGATCGGCGTGTTGAACGAGGTGTCCGCGCTCACCTTGATGACCCGGCATTACGGGCGGTGGCTTGCGGTCGCCTGCGGGGCGTTGTCGTTCACTGTCGCCGCCGCGTTTCAGTCGTGCAACTACTTTGACTGCGCGAGGGCTTTGTAATCCTTGACGGGAATGTCTGTTAACGTGTGGATGGCGTTTGTGTGAGTCATTGCGCTCATCTTTGTCTTTGGCGCAAAGAAGCTGTACCGGGCCCTGGAGAAGGTGATGACCGCGCTGGTTGCGGTGATGCTGGGCTGCTTCGTGTTGAATCTGACCGTGGCTGTTCCGATGTTCGGGATTGCGTTGTTCCTGGTTGTGGTCTTCGTGGCCGGATGGCGGATGAAGAACGCCTCCGCTGCGATGGTTGTCAAAGCTGTTTCGGCCATTGCGTTCGTCGCCCTCATCGCGGCCACGCCGGAGTTGGCGCAGTTTGTCGGCGGGCTGGTTCCGAAGATGTGGCTGCCGGAGGACGCCGGTCTGGTGGCGGGCATGACGGCCACGACGTTCTCGGTCATTGCCGCGCTCTATCAATCCACGTTGGCCCAGCAGAAGGGCTGGCGGAAGGAGCAGGTCGGCATTGCGACGCGGGAGGCGTTGACCGGCATCTCGGTTCTGGTCTGTGTGTCGATGATGATCATGATGACCTCGGCGATCGTGTTGCGCGGCGAGGCGATCGTGAACGCCGCCGGATTGGCGGAGCAGTTGAGTCCGCTCATGGGCGGGGCCGGCAAGGTGGTGTTCAGTCTGGGGTTCCTGGCCGCGGCATTTTCGTCGACCGTGATCAACGCCATGATCGGCGGCGGTCTGCTGGCCGATGGCTTCGGACTGGGTTCGGATGTGAACTCAATGAAGAATCGGTGGTTCACGACGCTGGCCATGGCGGTCGGACTGGGCGTCGGGTTCTATGGCTTGTCGAACACCGATCCGCTCGGGGCCATTGTCTGGGCGCAGCGGATGACGATCCTGGCGGTTCCCCTGGTTGCCATCACCCTGGTCGTCATGGCCAACGATCGACGCATCGTCGGCGAGCATCGGAATCGGCCGTGGCAGAACGGGATTGCGGTCCTGGCGGTGGGCGTCCTGCTCTGGTTCACCAAGAACAAGGTGGTGGCGTTGTTGGAAAGCCTGCAGTCCGGTTGACTCAGCCCGTCGCCAATGATTGGGCGAGTTTGACGAACTGTTCCATGGTCAACGCCTCGGCCCGGATCTTTTCATCGACGCCGGCAGCCCCGTAGGCGACGGCCAGTTTCTCCGCGGTCCAGTCCTGCTTGAGCAGCTTGAGCATCATCTTTCGGCGCTGGGAGAAACCGCGTTTCACCACCTTGACGAAGGTCGGATACAGGGCGGCGTCGACCAGCGGCGTTTCCCGCCGGGTGAGGCGGATGCAGGCGCTGTCCACTGCCGGAGGCGGAAAGAAGCAGCCGGCCGGAATCAGGAATTCGCCCTCCGGTTCGTAGGTCGCGTTGAGCAGAAGCGTCAGGAGACTGTAGGCCTTCCTGCCCGGTTTCGCCGCGATCCGGTCGACGACCTCCTTCTGCAGGGTGACCGTCATCGAACGCGGGCCGACGCCAGGCGCGGCCAGGTCCACGAGGATCGGCGTGCCCACGGAATAGGGGAGGTTGGCCACAAGCTTCCAATCCCGCCAGTCCACGTCGCCTTCCCGGATGTATTCGAGCGCGTCGGTGTGGATCAGCCCGAAGCCCTTGTTGTCCGTGAAACGGACCTTCAGGATCTCGACCAGTCGGGCATCGACCTCGATCGCCAACACGCTCCCCGCGCGGGCCAGCAGGACTTCTGTCAACGGACCGAGACCGGGGCCGATTTCGAAGACATTGTCCTCGGGCCCGACCTCCGCCAGTTCCACGATGCGCGCGATCTGGTTTTCGTCGTGCATGAACGACTGCCCCAGCGAGCGGGTGAGTTGGATGTCATGTTGGCGCAGCAGCGCCTTGATCGCGGAAAGAGTCATTGTGTCAGGACATCGACGATCGTCTCGTGCAGCGCGTCGACGGCTTGCTGGATCTGCTCATCGGAAATGATCAAGGGCGGCGTGAAGCTGATGATATTGGCGTGTTCGCCCTCGGGCAGGAGAATGAATCCCTTGGCGAGCATGCGCTTCATGATCTCGATGGATTCCGTCGTCGCGGGCGATCCGTCTGCGTGGGAGATCTCGAGGCCGGCGAGGAGTCCCCGGCCGCGCGCCTCGAAGCGGTAGCCCGCGATGGGCAGGGGCGGATGTTTCAGGAGGTTCAGCAGCAGGCGGCCCCGTTGCGCAGCCTGTTTTGAAAGTTTGAGACGCTTGATCTCCTTGATCTGCTCCAGGGCCATGGCGCAGCCGACCGGGTGGCCGAGGTAGGTGCTGGTGTGGATGGCCTCGCCTTCGGATTCCGGCCAGGCCGTGTCCATGACGTCTGCGCGGCCCACGCAGGCGGAGAGAGGGAAGCCGCCGGTGAGTCCCTTGCCCAGGCAGATCAGATCGGGGATGACCTCCTCATGTTCGCAGGCGAACCATTTGCCGGTGCGGCCGAAACCGGTGTAGATCTCATCCACGATCAGGAGGGCTTTGTATTGGTCGCAGACGCGGCGCAGCATCCGGAGGAACCCCTCGGGCGGCACACGGACGCCGCCGCGACCTTGGATGGGTTCTGCGAGCAGGGCGCCGATGGCCCTTTGATTGAAATGCCGGCGGATGCTTTGCTCCGCGACAGCAAGGTCCTGCTCTTTCTCGGGAAAGACGCCGAAGTAGCCGAATTCGCCGAGTTGTGTCTGGAATGGCCCTCTAAAGTGGCCGCGATGGGTGGTGTTGAGCGCGCCGTATCCGAGGCCGTGGTAGGCGCCTTCGAAGGCGATCACGCCCTTCCTGCCGGTGGCAAGCATGGCGGTCTTGAGCGCGGACTCCACCGCTTCGAAGCCGGAGTTGCTGAAGAGGGTCTTGCCGAGGACGGGCGGCTCGGCATCCTCCTTGCTGCGGCGGCTCCAACGTTCGAAGGTAAGCCGGCTTAATTCGCGGACGAGGCGGGCCTTGGGTTCATGCGGATGCACGTCGCCCATGCCATGGACCAGGTCGTCCATCTGTTGTTTGGCCGCCTCGACGACGCGCTCGTTGGCGTGCCCGGCCGCCGCCACGCCAAAGGCTGCTGTCAGGTCGAGATAGCGCCTGCCGTCCACGTCTTCGACTTCACAGTCTTTGGCGCGCTTCCAGACGATGGGCCAGCCGCCTTCGGGATCACAGAAGGTGACATTGCGCGATTCATGGTCGCGAAGCGTGCGGAGAATGGATTGGGATTTGGCGCTCAAAGGAAAAAGGGGATAGAAGCGGTCGAGGCGGCGGGCTTCAAGTCAAACAGTTGGAGCGCCGTCCTGGCAGATGGCCAATGGCCAATGGCAGATGGCAGATGGCACAGCGCAGAACCGAGAACCGAGAACCGAGAACCAAGCTCCCCCTTCGTTCCGCGAAGCCCGAACTACGGCGGGACAGGCCCAGCCTCACACCCCTCGTTCGTCTGGAGGCCAGACGTGTTTGTGCATCTGGAGTTGGAAGCGCACGGGCAGGGCGTCCGCGATGATGGCGTCGGCGAGTTCGGTCCGCGTCATGGGGGCGGCGGCCGTCGGCGTCGGCTTCAGCGACCTGTCCTTTTGATGGTCCAGAAGCGGAGCCACCCAGGAGCAGAGCAGGGGGCATTTGTCCGCGAGATTGTGGTCGGCGATGACCCGTTTCATCCACTCGTAATCATCGCGGCTTCCGAGCACGAATTTGATTTCGTCTGTCTGACGGATGTCCGCGAGGTTTTCCCAGCGATTACGTTCGCATTCGCCGCTGCCCGGCGCCTTGAGATCCATGATGCGATGAACGCGGGGATCGACGTGGGTGATGTCGTGCGCGCCGCTGGTTTCAATGAGAACGGTGTAACCGGCGTCGCAGAGCCGACTCATGAGCGGGGCGGTGTTCTTTTGCAGCAATGGCTCGCCGCCGGTGAGTTCGACCAGGGGCAGGCGATGGCCCGCCGCCGCGGATTCGTAGGGTTTGGCGAGTTCGTTGATGCGATCAGCGATGGCGTCCAGAGACATCTTGGAGCCTTCAGTGAAGGCGTAGGCGGTGTCGCAATAGGAGCAGCGGAGGTCGCAGCCGGTCAGTCGCATGAAGACGCAGGGCAGCCCGGCGAAGGAGCTCTCGCCCTGCAGGCTCAGATAGACTTCGTTGACGACCAGGGTGTCGGACATGGGGGGATGGTAGGCGATGGGGGCGGCGACGCAAAGGCAAGTTGTCTTGCCCGGCCATGTGTCGGGCGCGCATGATCGCCGCATGGCCAAGCCCATGAACATCGAACTGCCCAACGGGACGCTGTTTCCAATCCTCCATGAGGATCATGCGGTGTTGGCGATCGACAAGCCTGCGGGGTGGATGTGCGCGCCGACGAGTTGGCAGAAGACCGGGCGCAATCTTCAGGCCGCGTTGGAATCGTCAGTCAACCACCGCGACTATTGGGCGAGGTCGCGGAACATCCGTTTTCTGCGCTTTGTGCATCGTCTGGACGCGGATACGAGCGGCGTGTTGTTGCTGGCGAAGAGCGCAGGAGCTCTGGAGGCCCTGAGCGGATTGTTTCAATCTCGCGAGGTGGAAAAGGTCTACCTGGTCGCGGTGGAGGGTGAGGTGGAAGCGGACGAGTGGACCTGCGAGGCGCCGATCGGCCCGGCGAAGGGACGCAAGGGCGTCATGCGCGTGGACGAAATCGAGGGCGGCGATGCGGTCACGCAGTTCAAGACGTTGCAGCGGGAAGAGGGGAGGAGCCTGGTGGAGGCGAGACCGCTGACGGGCCGGACGCATCAGATCCGCGTGCATTTGCAGGAAGCGGGACATCCGGTCCTGCATGATCCCATTTACGGCAAGGCCGAGGCAAAGAAACAGGCCCTGGCCCTGCGCGCGGCAAAGGTGATTTATCGCGACCCGTTCCGGAAGAAACAGGTCTGTGTGAAGGCGAAAGTCGCGAAGTTCATTTCGCAACATGGGTTTGAGGTGAAGGCGGCGCGGTGATGCGGGATGCGGGATGCGAAGCGATGGATGGCGAACAGCGTGAAGCGGTCGAGGATCCACGCCATAAGAACTCCGGCTGCAATTCCCGTGATCGAGCCTGTGGCTATGACATGCGGGGAGGCAAGATTGATGTTCAGGAGCTTTGCTCCGAGCCAAACGGCGCCGACCCCGCATGGCAGGACGGCGAGGGCTGTAATCTGGTAGCGCAATGCCCGGAACCCCGAGGAAAAACGCCTGTTGACGATTGCGACAAGCGCGGAGGAGGACACGACCCCAATGGCCACGGCCGTTGCGATGACCATGGCCAGAAAACCGCCGACAACAGCTCCGAATCCGACCAGGAACAGGACGCCTGAGCAGAAGAAAACCACGAAGATGAGCAAACCCGGATTGAAATCATCTTCAGGATCGGGGTAAGCGGGTGTTTCGGCTCCGCCGAGCGCAGAAATCGCGAAGCCGAGGCAGCAGAAGAAGATCGTAAATCGAGCGGATGTCATACTTGGCGGTCTTGATGCTAAGGCGTCAACCAAGCGGGTCAATGAACAATGGCAAATGGCAAAGTAGTCGAGAACTGGAGAACCGAATTGAATTCCTCGGCGTAATGCAGTTCATTCCCCGCTTCCTGCGAACCGAGAACCGCGAACCGCGAACCGAGAAACATGTCAAACGGAACAGCTCCAACCCTGATCAACGCCACGGAACTGACGGTGCGGTACAACGACGAGGTTGTGCTGGATGGCGCGTCGTTGAACATCTGCGCGGGGCAGCGGATCGGCATGGTGGGGCGGAATGGTTGCGGCAAGTCCACGTTGCTCAAGTTGCTGGCGGAGGAGTTTCAGCCCGATTCCGGAGAGATCAGGAGGAAGCGCGAGCTGCGGGTGGGCTACCTTTCGCAGACCTTCACCCTGGACGAATCCGCGACGGTCGAGGCGAACATCCGCTCCGGGGCGTCGGACGTGTTGAGATTGATCGAGCAGTTTGAATCGCCGGATGTCGATCACGCGGAGCATGAGCGTCTTGAGCAGGAGATTCTGGCGCTGGGCGGTTGGGAACTGGACAACCGCATTGAGACGGTGATGAGTCACCTCAACGCCCCGCCTGCGGAGCGCACGGTGAAGGGACTTTCCGGCGGCGAGATGCGACGCGTCGCCCTTTGTCGCGCATTGGTGTCGCAGCCCGATCTGTTGATCCTGGACGAGCCGACCAATCACCTGGACACGGAATCGATCCACTGGATGGGGGATTTCCTGACGGGCTTCAAGGGGGCGTTCCTTCTGGTCACGCACGACCGCTATTTCCTGGATCGGATCACCTCCACGATTGTGGAGGTGGCCAACGGCCGCTGTTTCACCTACACGGGCAATTACACGACCTACCTGGAGGCCAAGGCCGAGCGCATGGCCAATGAGGAGACGACCGAGGCCAAGCGGCAGAGTTTTCTGCGCCGGGAGCTGGACTGGATCCGGCGCGGCCCCAAGGCGCGCGGCACGAAGGCGAAGAGTCGGGTGGACAAGTTCTATGAGACCCAGGCGCAGGATGGACCTGAGCGCGAGGTGGACATGGACCTGGTGATACCGCCGCCCGGTCAGTTGGGCAATCGGATTGTGCAGTTGAACAATGCGGCGGTGGAGATCGCCGGACGCAGGTTGTTCAGCGACCTGTCGTTCAACTTTGAAAGGGGCATGAAGATCGGCGTGGTCGGACGCAATGGCGCCGGCAAGACGAGTCTGTTGAAGCTGATCCTCGGCGAGTTGGCCGCCTGCGAGGGGACGATCAAGAGCGGGGCCTTGACCGAGTTCAATTACGTCGATCAGACGCGCCTGCAATTGGACGACGAGAAGTCCCTCCTGGAGGAGGCCAGCGACGGCAAGGAGTTTGTTCCGTTTGGCAACGGACGCATCTCGGTGCGCGCCTATCTGAAGCGGTTTCTGTTCCCGGATCATCGCATCGGGGTGAAGGTGAAGGCCTTGTCGGGCGGCGAACGCAGCCGTCTGCTTCTGGCCAAGGTGCTCAAACGCGGCGGAAATTTCCTGATCCTCGACGAGCCGACCAATGATCTGGATCTCCCGACCCTGCGCGTGTTGGAGGAGGCGTTGATGTCGTTTCCGGGCTGCGTGTTGGTGGTGAGTCACGACCGCTATTTTCTCAACCGTGTCTGCAACGGAGTCCTGGCCTTTGAGGGCGATGGGACGGTGTCGTTCAGCGAGGGCGATTTCGACTACTACCTGGAGAAGAAGGAACGCGCCGAGGCGGAGGCGCGTGAAACTGCGAAGGCGTATGAAAAGACCGCCAAGGCGGCGCGGTTGCCGACCGGGGATGCGCCCCGCCCGCGCAAGCTGACCTGGAAGGAACAACGCGAGTTGGAGGGCATGGAGGAGCGGATCATGGAGGCCGAAGGCGAGGTGGAGCGGATTGAGGGTGTTTTCGCGGACCCTGAGTTTCACACCAAGCACGGGGGGCGGACGAAGGAGCTTCAGGAAGAACTGGAAAAGGCCAAGGCTGCTGCGGCGGAACTCTACGCGCGTTGGGAAGAGTTGGAGGCGGTGGCGAATCAGGCGCCGGAGCGCGGACGTTAGTCGTTGTCTGAGGCGCGGTTCAGATCATTGGCGCTTCAAGACCGGACGTCTGCGCATCGCGTTGCCCGCTCTGGCTGAAAAATGGGCAAAGCCGCAGCTTTGTCCCACCAAGGTGGGGTATTGCTGTCCCCCTTCGCATGAAGCTACGGCGGGACAGGCCGCAATACCCATTTCTCAGCGTGCGAGCGCAGCGAAGCCCCGCGTGTTCGGCGTTTCCTGTGTCGTTTGTTTTCAGACCTGCGCCCCTACTTCAGCAACCCGGCGTTTTCCTTCAACCACTTTTCTGCCTCGCGGTATCCTGGGCAGGCGGATTCGACGAGAGCCCAGAAACGCTTGGAGTGGTTCAATTGCCGGAGGTGCATCAACTCGTGAATGATGACGTAGTCGCGCACAGCAAACGGGGTCTGGATCAAGCGCCAGTTGAGGGAGATGGTCTTGTTCGCCGAGCAGGAGCCCCAGCGGGCGCGTTGGTTGCGGACGCTGACGCGACGGACTTCAAGGCGGTGCAGGGCCGCCAGTTCCAGGGTGCGTTGGGACAGCTCCGGTTTAGCGAGATTCCAGAGAAATTGTTGCGTGGCCTCCTTGACGTTGAAGTCCGGGCCCCTGACGGAGAAGGAGTGGTCCGCGAAGCGGATCCGGCTTCGGGTGTCCAACTGATCGACTTCCAGCGCAACGGCGGCGCCGTGAAAGAGGATTTCCGTTCCATGGTCCCATTCCCGCGCGCCGGGAGCGTGTTCCATGGCCCCGTTGAGCTGCTTCTCGATCCAGTCCAGCCGTGTGTTGGCGAAGGCGAGAGCCTCGCGTTTGGAACCGAACCAGGGGACGGTCAGCCGGACGGAGCCGTCGTCGCGCACGCGCAGGATGTAATGTTTGGCGCGCCGGTGGCGGACGAACTTCACGGGCACGAGTCGGGACGCGACGACGAGGATGTCCTCGCGTCTGCGTTGCGGCGGCTCTTCTTTGAACAGCAGGTCCAGTTGCACTGCCGCACAGTTTACGATGCCGGGGGGCGCCGACGCACGTTTCAATTGGGTGAAAGTTCGCCGGGATGGAGGTTCCGAAATCGACGGGCGCGCGGTTTTCCATTTGCGCAAAGCGGCGACGATTCCTAACGTCCGGGCCGTGAAACTCTCCGTCAAAAGCGATTACGCCGCGCGCGCCGTGTATGGTCTGGCCCGAAAGCACCATGCCGGCAAGGCCGTGCGGGTGGAGTCGTTGGCGGCGGAGCAGGGAATCCCGCCGAAGTATCTGGTCCAGATCCTGATTGAACTGAAATCACAACGGATCGTCCGCAGCGTTCGGGGGAAGGAGGGCGGTTATCTGCTGGCCCGCGAACCGGGCGAAATTTCGCTTGGCGATGTCCTTCGATGCATCCATGGGCAGGTGTTCGATTCCTCGGGGCTGAGCGATTCCGATTGCGCCGAGGAATTGCGCGGGGCCTGGGAGAAACTGCAGTCGGCCTTGGATGACGCCGCGGACAGCATCACTTTTCAGAAATTGGTGGAGGAAGGCGCGGCCAAGCAGGAGATGTATTACATCTGACCTGTTTCAATCCAGCGGCGGCAGCGGCTTCATGGTGATGTTGCGATACCAGACCCTGTCGTTGTGGTCCTGCAGCATGATCCGGCCCCAGGGGGTCTGCGCAAAATCCTTCAATCCCTTGAACTTGCTCTCCGCGTGTTCCTTTTTCCACGCCTCGCTCCGCGTGTCGTAGGCGAGGACCTTCTTTCCATTCAGCCAATGTTCGGCCTTGGAACCGCGGACGATGATCTTCGTCTGGTTCCATTCGCCGACGGGATTGAGCTGTTTCTGGTCGTTGCACTTGAACAGGTCATATAGCGCGGCGGATTTGCGGCGTCCCTCGCGCTTCTGACCGTCAGGGTGCTTGTCATCGTCGAGGACCTGGTATTCCGGGCCGAGCAGGGCGGAGCCGTATTTCTTCACCCGATACTTGATGCCGCTGTTGCCAGCTTCGGAGATCTTCCATTGGAGGTTGAGCTCGAAGTCGCCGTATTCGAGTTCGGTGTAGATGGAGCCGCCCTTGCCCTTGAGATGCAGCGCGCCATCCGAGGCGACCCAGCCTCCCGCCTTGACGGGAGCGCCGCCGCCATCGACCCAGCCCTCGAGCGTCAATCCGTCAAAGAGCGGCAGCGGCTTGGCGGGGCCGAGGTCCTTGATGCGAATGTTGCGCCAGCGGATCTCCATGCCCTCGGGCTTGTCCTTGGGGATGCTGTGCACCTGCAGGGCGATGAAACCGCTCGGGGTCAGCGCGTCATGGAGATCGGCGGCGGGAACGCCGTTCACCCAGGTCTTGATCCGGTCGCCGATGGCCTCGACGCGGTAGTGGTTCCACTGGTTCTGTTTGAAGGCCTTTTGGGCCGCGGGATTGTCCTTGAGCGGATTCAACCAACCGCGGCGCGCCTCGTCGTAGATGCCGCCCGACCACGCGCGGTCCGAGGGATCGATCTCGACCTGGTAGCCATGCACTCGGCCGTTCTTGAGGGACTTCAGGCTGTGGCTGCGGATCTGCACGCCGGAATTCATCCGGGGATCGACCTTGTATTCGAGTTCGAGGATGAAGTTGGCGTAATGCTTCTCCGTGCAGAGAAAGGAATTGGGCGTGTTGCGCACGGTGCGGCCCACAATGGCCCCGTTCTCCACGGAGTATTTGGCCTGGCCGTTGCGCTGGATCCACCCGTCCAGCGACCTGCCGTCGAAGAGATTGACCCAACCGCCCGCGGCGGCGGTTGCGGTGGACGTTGCGGCCGTCAGGGCGGTCCCGGCGATGACGAGTGAAATGAACTTGCGCATGACTTTGGTGAAATCGTGCGCAAGATGCCAGCGGCGGATTCCGGTGTCGACGGGTTTCTTGGCGACCGGGGGGTGATGGGTGAATTCAGGGCAAGGCCATGTCAACCGCGGCCTTCGCGTGAATTTCAAGAGTGTCGTGGAAGCGGGGCGGGTCGTCATCGTCGCCGACCAGCATCGCAAGCTCCGTGCAGCCGAGGATGACGTCTTCAATGCCTTCGGAGACGAGCCTGGCGGCGATCCTGGAAAATGTCCTGCGACTTGAGTCGGTCGCGTGTCCGTGAGCCAGTTCTTCATAGATGATTCGACTGATTTCCGCCCGGTACGATTCTGCCGGGGTGTGGGTTTCGATCCGGTGGCGGTCCTGCAATCGTTCGCGTAGAAAGCCGGACTCCATGGTGAAACGCGTTCCCAGGAGAGCCGCCTTCGATACGCCATTGGCTGTCAGATGCTCGCCCAATGCGTCGGCGATGTGCAGCAGGGGGATGGCAATGGCTTGTTGCACCTCGTCGGCGACGAAATGCACGGTGTTGCAGGGGATCATGATGAAGTCGGCGCCCGCCCGCTCCAGTGATTGTGCGGCTTGGGCAAGAACGCGCGCGATCGGATCCCAGCAGTCGTTGCGCTGCCAAGCTTCTATTTCGGAGAATTCGACGCTGTGCAGGACGATGCGGGCGGAGTGAAGCCCGCCGAGGCGGCGATTGGTCTCTTCGTTGAGCAGTCGATAGCAGGTTGCGGTCGAATGCCAGCTCATGCCGCCGATGACGCCGATGGTCTTCATTGCGCGCCGATTGAAACACGGATGACGCGGATGGGCGCGGAATTCCGGGATGCGGGGTGCGGGATGCGGGGTGCGGGATGCGGGATGCGGGATGCGGGATGCGGGATGCGGGATGCGGGATGCGGGGTGCGGGATGCGGGATGCGGGGTGCGGGATGCGGGATGCGGGATGCGGGGTGAGGGATGCGGGATCCGGGATGCGTGGTGCGTGGGGCGTCAAACTGGTGTGACCGGGAACTGGGAACTGGCGTCTGGGGCGATGGGTCGTTAGTTTCTGGTCGATTTGAAACTGTTGAATATCTCTGTGCGTTTTGGAGTTCTCGGGGCGTTGCTGCTGATGGCGGAGGCGCTGAACGCCGCGATTGGCGATCCGCAGTTGCGGACGGATCATCCCTGGTATCCGGGCGAGTTGGCGATCTCCACGTTTGAGCGGTTGTTCAAGACCCAGGCGGAGGTCTATGAACGCGAGATCGGCGGGAGGCCGGTCACGGATGAGCAGAAGGCCTTGGCGGCGTGGTATTGGCGGAACACGCATTATTGGCACGGCGAAACGGGCAAGCAGGATCCGTGGGGCGAGGGGATCAACAAGGGGCGGGACCTTCGGCCGCGTGAATACTGGAACGGTTTGTTCGCGTATGGTTTCGGTCTTTGCGGGACGACTCACTCGCAATGGACGGCGGAGTTGGACGCGCTGCTGGGTCATGGTCGGAGTCGGGGCGTTGGCATGCAGGCGCACAATGCCTTGGAGGTGTTTCTGACGGGCGGCGCTTATGAAGACGGCCGATGGGCGTTGCTCGATCACGATTTGTCGACGGTCATCTTTGATGAGACCGGGAGGCGGCTGCTTTCGGCGCGCGAGGTGAGCGAGGATTTCAGGCGGTTGACGGTTCGGAATCGTCTGGGCGACCGGCAACGCGGATGGTTGGTCTGTGGCCTGCATCCAAATGACGGCGGGAGCTACGCGAAGTATGCGGTGGCCGAGTATCTGGCCGGTTATGCGGGGCCGTCGCCGATGGTGGGTCTGCGATGGGGGGAGCGGTTGAGGCGTTATTTTGAACCGGGACTGGAGGATGGCGGGACATTTGTCTTCTGGGGGCGCAACTACAACACGGAGGGGATCCCGGGGCCGGAGCGGTCGCGAACCTGGGTGAATCAACCGGGGGCGATGCACGGCTCGAAGTCGGGCGCTCCGCATCGAAATGGACAGGCGCGGTTTGGCAATGCGGAATACGTGTGGAAACCACCATTTGGCGCCGATGGCTACAAGGACGGCGTGGTGGAGGAGGGGGATGATTTCGTGGTTCTGGAATTTCGAACGCCCTACATCATTGGCGCCACGCCGCCGGACAACAGCCCCTGGGGGATCTACAAGGGCGGTTGCCGGAATGGTTTGGTCGTTTGGGGCGGGGCGGACTGTGCCGTCGCCGTCTCCGTCGATCGCGGCGCGACCTGGATTGATGGGGGGCGTTTGGATGGGAATCCGGATCTGACGGATCATGTGAAGGGGAGGCGGCAGTATTGGCTGCGATTGGAAGCCGGAGCGAAGGCCCTGGCTGCGGCCGAGGTCGAGATCCGCACGGTGTGCCAGTTGAACGCCTCGATTCTGCCTCGTTTGAGGGACGGGGGGACGAAGGTCGAGTTTGAGGCTTCGGGAGCGGCGGTGGTTTCGGCCGGACCGGGCAGGGCGGAGGCGGCGCCGCATGTGGTCGCCGGGGCTTTCGATTCGCCTCGGGTGACCTTGAAACTGAAGTCTCCCCGCAACGAACCGGTCCGGACGATTCATGCTGCGGCGCATGTGGCGTCGAGCAACCCGCCGGACCCGCGGGTGAAATACCAGATCGAGTATTCAGTGGATGGCGGCCGGAATTGGAGCCCTGTCATAAAGGACTGGAGTGTCCCGCGCCGCGGCGAGGAGCCGGGCGACTTCTGGTCGCAGAGTTTTTGTCACGGTGCGGTCGACTTGCCTGAGCCGGTCAGGGGCGATGTTCTGGTTCGCTTTCGCAATGATGGCGGCAAGCGCTACATGCGCGCCGAGGCGCATCTGGTTTATGAGACGGACAATCAAGGCGGGCTTGAGGTGGAATACGTCTGGAAGGACGACGCCGGATTGCGCCGCAACAGGACGCGGGTTTCCGGTCCAAGTGGGCGACGGATTTCCTGGAACGTGCCGACCGGTTCGAATGTGACGACGAAATGGGTGGAGATCAGGCAGAGGGATATTCGATGAGCGCAATCTTTAACACAGAGACCACAGAGGTAAGGAGAACCACAGAGAAAAGACAGATCTCCCTCTGTGGTCCTCCGTGTTTCTCTGTGGCCTCTGTGAGGATGAGAGTCTTGGGCTGCGCGGCGGTCCTTGTTTTGGGATTCGTCGTGATCGGGGCTGCTTCCCCGCGAATCAAGCCTGTTGAGTCGGATGGCGGGATGGTGGTTTCGGTCAGTCCGCACGCGACGAAGGTCGGCGTGGAGATTCTGCGGCGGGGCGGCAGCGCGGTGGACGCGGCGATCGCGGTGGAATTCGCCCTGGCGGTGGTCTGGCCGGAGGCGGGGAACATTGGCGGCGGCGGTTTCATGATGGTGCATCCCGGCGACGGGCGGAGACCGGTGTGCATCGACTACCGGGAGACGGCGCCAGCGACGGCCTCAGAAACCATGTTCACGCCGGAGGACGGCCGTCACACGCACAAGATCGTCGGCGTTCCCGGGACGGTCAGTGGGATGGAGGTCGCGCACCGTCGGTATGGGAAGCTGCCTTGGAAAGGCCTCGTCGAACCGGCGGTGAAACTGGCGGTCGGAGGCTTTGTGGTGGACGAACATTTCGTGCGGTCAATCAATGCCGTGCTGGGCTACGAATCGGTCAGGACGGGGAGGCATCAGCAGGAGTTTCGGCGGGTCTATGGCAAGCCGGGCGGGGGAGAATGGAAGGTCGGCGATCGGATTGTTCTGAAGGATCTGGCCGCCACGTTGCAGACGATCGCCGACCGGGGCGCGGCAGGTTTTTACACGGGCGAGGTGGCTGAGGCATTGGTCGCCGAGATGAAGCGCGGTGACGGGATTATTTCGCTGGAAGATCTCGCCGGTTATCGGGCCAAGGTGCGTGAGCCGGTTCGCGGCGAGTTTCGCGGCTACGACGTTTATGGCGCGCCGCCTCCGAGTTCGGGCGGGACCTGTCTGGCGCAGATGTTGAACGTGCTTGAGGCGTTGGATCTGCGCTCGCGGGATCGATGGTCGCCGCAGACGCTGCATCTCATGGCGGAGGCGATGAAGCGCGCCTTTTGCGATCGGGCGCTGTATCTGGGCGATCAGGACTTTGTGTCGATTCCCCGCACCCTGGTCACGCAACCTTATGCCGATTGGTTGGCGACAGGCATTGATCGCGCGCGGGCCACGCCGAGTGAGGAGTTGGCGCCGGAGATCAGGCTCGCGCCGGAGAGCCCGGAGACAACGCATTTCTCGGTGGTCGATTCATCGGGCATGGCCGTGGCGAACACCACGACTCTCGAGGCGAGTTGGGGGGCGCGTATCGTGGTGACAGGCGCGGGGTTTCTGCTGAACAACGAGATGGGCGACTTCAACTGGTTTCCCGGACAAACCGATCGCAATGGAAGGATCGGCACGGAACCCAATCGCATCCGACCCGGCAAGCGAATGCTCAGTTCACAGACGCCGACGATCGTGGCCAGGGACGGCAGGCCGGTTCTCGTCACCGGCAGTCCAGGCGGGCGGACGATCATCAACACGACAATGCAGGTCGTCCTGAATGTGTTGGAATTTGGCATGCCGGTCGCCGAGGCGGTCGAGGTCGAGCGCGTGCACCATCAGTGGTTTCCCGACAAGCTCTCGGTGTCGACATTCGACAAACGGATCTCGAAGGAAACGATGGAGGCCCTGCGGAAGATGGGGCACGTGGTGGAGGCGCGAAGCTCCGCCAGTAAACAGGGCGACGCGCATACGATCTGGATCGAACCCAAGACGATGAAGCGCGTCGGAGCCGCGGATTGGCGAAGGGGCGGGGCGGCGATGGGAATCGATATCGCACCGGCGGGTTTCCGGAACAACGGAGTCACGGCGCACCGCGGAAATTCAGGCGAGTATCCCGAGTGCACGATGGCGGCCTTTCGCAGCGGCATTGAGTCCGGCGCGGACTGGATCGAATTGGATGTTCTTCGCACGCGCGACGGAAAGCTGGTTGTCATTCATGACCTGAGCACAGGGCGGGTTGGAGACAGGAACCTGGAGGTTATGAAGTCTGCGTATGCTGAATTGCTGAAGGTCGATGTCGCGACGGACTTCCGCAAGCGGCGGGGGAAGACGCTTGAGGAATGTCCGCCCGCCCGCATCCCACTTTTGGCTGACGTTCTGGAACTGGTCATGACGCAGCGGCGGACCCGGGTTTCGATCCAGCCCAAGATGGATTGTGTCGCGGACGCTGTCGCGCTGGTTCGGCGGATGGGAGCCGAGCAATGGGCGGGCTTCAATGACGGCAATCTGGATTACATGAGCGAGGTCAAGCGGTTGGCGCCGGAGATTCCGGTGTTCTGGGACCGGGGAATGTCGGACCTGGCCGAGGACCTGGAGATTGCCCGTCGGCGCGGTTTCGAGGCTTTGGTCCTCAATGAGAAGGCCCTGACGCCGGAAAAGGTCCGGCAGATTCAGGCGGCGGGTTTTGAAGCGGGGGTCTGGACGGTGAACAGCGAGACGGATCTGCGCCGGTTTCTGAAAATGAACGTGGATCGGATCTACACGGATTACCCACGCCGGCTGTTGCGCATCAAACGGGAGATGTCGACGGAGTAGAATCGAATGTAAGTTCGATCAAACCTCATTTGCCAGGTGATGGCGACTCACGTTCGTTTCTACCGCTCTTCTATCCGATACAGATGATGTCTTGTGCGCACGAACATGGCCTTGCCGACGACGGCGGGTGAGGCCATGAAGCCGGGGCCGCGGCGGGGATCATCGCGAGGCGCGTTGTCGGCCAGTTGATTGGTGGCGGCGACCTTCAACTCACGGCCGGGTTCGATCACCGTGGTGGCGCCTTCCAGGCTGAAGAAGTAGATCCGACCGTCCGCGTAGATGGGGCAGGCGCGGAACTTCCCGCCGACGCGCTCCTTCCAGACCGTTTCCCCGGTCTTGGCATCGACGCAGGCGAGGAAGGCTTCATCCAGCGCCATGTAGATCAGATCGCCGACGAGAATGGGGGAGGAATATTTTGGGAAGGGGGCGTCGATCTGCCAGTTGATGTGCGTGTCGTTCACCACACCCTTGCCGCCGGCCCGGACCGACCACATCTGCGCGCCGCGGCTGAATCCGGTGACGAAGATGGCGGAATCCTTGTAAAACAGCGGGCGCGGCGAGGCCGAATAGGCCGGATGATCCACGCGCCAGAGTTCCTTGCCGGTCAAGGGGTCGTAACCGTAGGCGGCCTTGGCCCCGACGCTGAGCATGAGCGGGTTGCCCTTGTGATTCACAATCAGCGGGGTGCTGTGCGCCTTGCGCCAGTCGCCGTCCTTCACCATCTGTTTTTCGATGTGCTCGTCGTTCCATTCGGCGGAGCGGTCCGTTTTCCAGACCGTGTTCCCGGTCTGTTTCTCCAGCGCGATGTGATACTGATGGTCCGCGCCGTCGAAAGTGAGGATGAGCAGGTTGTTGAAGATCAATGGAGAGGACGACGCTCCCCGGTAGTGATTGCAGGGCATGTCGTTGCGCTTCCAGATGACCTTGAAGGTTTTCGTGTCCAGGCAGGCCGTGCCGGAACTGCCGTAGTGGACGTAGACGCGTCCGTCCTCGATGGCGGCGGAAGGTGTGGCGTAGCTGTTGTCGCGGCGGCCGTTGCCGAGATCCTCCGGCGTGTCCCGATGAAAGAGCTTCTTGTTGGCGAGGACCTTCCCGGTCTTGGCATCGACGCAAATTGCGAAAAAGTCATGGCCTTCGATGGTCGCGGTGGTCAGCCAGACCTGGTCGCCGAGAACGACGGGCGAAGAGAGTCCGAGGTGGGGGATCCCGGTCTTCCAGATGACGTTCTTCTCTTCGCTCCAATGTAATGGGACACCGTAAACCTTGTTGTCGCCGGGCGCTGCCGCGTGGCCGTCGCCCGACGGCCCGCGGAAATCGGGCCAGGAATCGGCGGCGTGTGCCGAGGTGGCTGTGATCAGTGAGAGGATCAGCGTTGCGGTGCTAGCCGTGGCGCGCAGGGGACAGATGAAGATGTTGAATCTCATGCGGGAGAATCTGGAGATCGACGCGGCGACTGTCAATGAAGGCGGACAAGCGGGTGTGATCGAAACAGGGACGAGGGGCCGTGTGCGGAGCGCGGCATTCACGCCGCTAAAGCCTGGATTCGTCGGGGGGGTGGGGATTCCACCAATGCCTGTCCGGCGGTTGGGAGGTTCAGCGACCGGAAGGCCTTGTCATTACCCACATCTTTTCAAAGTGAGTCAGAATCGCAGCCGGTTCATGCCGGAGGCATGCCAGCCATTAGCCGGTGGTTGCAGTGAGGAACGAACACTACCACCGGATCTCGGGCAAAAAGCGAATTGCATCCTGAAGGGATGCCAGCGGTGAAGCCTGCTTTGACTGATGACCAACGATTCGAACGCCTGGCTGGCATCCTTCCAGGATGCAGACGAAATCGGGGGGCTGGTCCCGGGGTATCACCCGCGGTTGCGGGTTCAACCCCGGGCTAATGGCTTTCAAGCCTTCGGCTTGAGCCGAGTCCAAGTTCGAGACCTTTTGGGGAAAGACAAGGCCTGAAGGCCCCCACTGCCCAAGGCATCCCACCATTGATCGCCAAAGGGATTGGCCGCCGCTATTTCGCAGTCGGGCGTTTCCGGAGCAATGGAGCCAGGTATTTCACGGTCTCGTCGGCGATGACGTTGTAGCCGGCGAGATTGGGGTGTCGGTCCGAGGTCCAGCCGGGAAGGTGACCGAGAATGGCGTCAAGTTCGTTGTCCATGACCACGACGCGACCGCCCTGGATGCGGGATTTCACCAGGTCCCGGTATTTCTCGGGGACCTTCTCAACGGGGTAGCGCCGGTAGTTGAGCATGTTGAAGCCTTTTTTCAGTTCGGCGGCGTAGCGGGGATAGATGTCGAACACCTCCAACTTCTCCATTTTGGCGACCTGGCGGATGAGGTCGTTGATTTCCTTGCTGGCCTCCTCGCCCGAGAAGGGGATGACGGTCATTGGAATGATGCGGGCGTTCGGGTGGTCCTTTCGCAGTTTGGCGATGAGTTCGTGAAAGTCCTTGGGGAAGTTGACCTTGAAGTTGTCGCGGCGGGCGCGGTCGTTGAGGCCGTAGCGGATGAAGATGTAGTCGAGACCGGGGAGCTTCTCGCCGTTGCGGCCGTAGCGGCCCGAGTCCAGCAGCCGGCGTATGAACTCGCCGCTGAGGCTGGAGTTGATCACGTGGCAGGGCGGCAGGTCGCCCTCGGCGGCAAGGAGCATCTCGATGACCTTCTCCAGGTGCGGCCCCTCGGGTTTCAGTTTTCGCGGGATGCTGCCCTCGGTCGTGCTGTCGCCGAGGAGGAGGATCTGAATCTTGCCGTCGTGTTCGGCGTGGGATGTCGGCGGGAGCGTCCAGACAAAGATGGAGGCCAGGACCAGGGGCAGGATGGTTGTGCGTTTCATAAGGTGGATGGGCGCTATGCGGCGGATTCCGGTGAAGTGACTGGATTCCAGACTTTCGCGAATCCGAGTCCCCGAAAATCTTTGACATTGGCGGTGGCAAAATCGGTGACGCCGAAGGACTGGAGGCTGAGGGCGGTGCGGACATCGTAGATGCGACGGCGGGCGAATCCGGGGAGGGCCGCGGCGCGCCAGAGTTCGGCGTGGATTTCACGGCTGGCCGGAGGGAAACCGAGAACCTTCCAGCGGGGATGTTGGCGGTAGCAGTGAATCACCGTGACCGCCCTGGGCGCGGAGAGGGGGCGGGACAGGACAGCAGGATTACGTAGCAGCAGGTAGAACTCGCTGAGAACAAATTCGCTGAGGGCCACGTCTTCCCGGAGTGACGCATCTTCGATGAAGTCCCGCGCGGCGCGATGCCAGGGGGACGGTTCGCAGTAGCTGTAGAGCAGCAGGTTGGCGTCGATGGAGAGCATGGGCGATCCCAAGTCAGGCGAGGTCGGGATCGGCGTCGTTGAACGCTGCCTCTCGTAATTGCTCGGGACTCAGTCCTTTCCAACCCACCGAGGAAGAGGTTGGCGGCTTCCAGGAGTCCGACGGTTTGACCGGAGGCTCGGGATAGACCTGAAGGAGGAGTTCAGCTCCGCGGCGAAACGTCTCAGCCAGCGACCATTCCCGACGCTTGGCGAAGGCGCGCAACTCTGTCGCAAGGTCTTCCGGGATCTGGATCTGCGTCTTGGTCATGGAGGAAATACTATACGACATCAATTTGATGTCAACTTGAGGCTGCGGTGGAGATGAGCTGACGGCGTGACTGCCTCTCAGCGCTTCCGCTCATCGAATAGCGGTGTTCGTGGCAATTCCTTGTTGATCATCACGGAAACGTGATCGAAGGCCGGACCGGCTCCTATACGTGCGGCTTGTCCAACGGAGACTCTGGTCGGTTTGACGCGCGTGATTCACCCCTGATCCGGTGAATAGAATTTCACCTGCGCGAGGGGCACGCCGAGGTCCTCGCGGTAGTGGATTCGCGACGCCTGTTTGGAAACGACGGGGAAGTTTTCGAACAGGTCCCGCGCCGGCCAGTTCAGATCGATCATGCCCGGTTCGTCCCGGCGGCGCGCCTGTTTCACGCGCTGGGCAAAGGACGGGTGGGTTTCAAACCATCCGCCGGGTTCAAGGAACAGGGCGTCCTTGATTTCAGATTGAAGGTCCTCCGGCACGCTCGCGGCGTAGTGGTCGATGATCTCGGGAATGCTGTCGGGCAACTCGTTCCGCGAGAGCCATCTTGCGTGCATGTCGCGGTAGGCGTTTCCCGTCACGATGTCCATCAGGCTGAGTTTGAAACCGGTGGCTTCAAAGCACTCGGAGCCGGCCAACTGGATCTCGGAGACGTCGGCGTTGTATTCCATCTGTCGCAGCAACGCGCAGCTTACGGCGTGTCCCGTAAACATGAAGAGTTTGAGGATCAGGCGGGTGAACCCCAACGCGGCCAAGGCGATTCCGAAAAGGATGGTGGTGAAGAGGTTCTCCGATTCCTCGAAAGAGTCGCCGAGCCAGTCGTCCCAGGCGTCGCGATAGTAGACGATCTCGGTGAACCAGCGGTTGATGGAGCGGATGATGCAGCTGAGCCGCATGGCGACGCCCTGGTTGAAGTGCCCGAATTCATGGGCGAGCACGCCGGCAAGCTCCTTGGCGGAAAGGCCGGCCGCGAGCGGCAGTCCGATCGTCAAAACAAGATCGCTCCCAAGGAAGCTGAAGAAACCGCGGCGAAACGATGCGGCGGCGTTGGCCTCGCAGGTCAGGTCGATCCGACTGGGTTCCGGAGCGCCCACGCATCCGCAGATCTCGGAGATGTAATGATAGAGAAGCGGTTCGCTGGCGGCATTCAGCGACAGAGGCTGTTGATGGTCGCCCCGTCGCA
The DNA here is from genome assembly GCA_038126035.1 of Verrucomicrobiales bacterium. Lineage (GTDB taxonomy): Bacteria > Verrucomicrobiota > Verrucomicrobiia > Limisphaerales > JAYPEY01 > JAYPEY01. The sequence goes on from JAYPEY010000041.1 coordinate 29,927, forward strand.
AGAAAAACGGCTTGATCATGAAGATGATGACCACCGCACCGGCAAGGATCACCCCGAAATAGAAGGCCATCTTGATGATCATTCCACAGACGCCTCCTGTCAGCTTGAACAGAAAGCGGAAATGATCCGCGAACAGCCACACGCCATAGCCTGTTCCGGCGATCACCGAAACGTAGACCAGGATAAGCAGCAGCATCATCAGGGCGCCGAACAGGAGGGCCATCTTGTAGAAGAAGGAGGAACTTCGCGGCAGGGGTTCAAGATCGAGCGACCGGACCTCCTCCGCCAGGCTTCCAAATGTGAAGTCCTCCGTCGAGGCGGACTCTTCCTCCGGCAGCAGCACGGATTCGGAGCAGGCGGGGCATTCGATGACCGTGGCCTGCCAATCGATCGGATATTCGATCTCGGTCTCGCAGGACGGACAGAAGCAGGTGGCTGAGTTGGATTCTTCCATCTGGCGTTCGGTGAAGCGGTCTCCAGGCGGTCAGGCCTCATCCGGCCCATCGTCTTCCTTCTCCCGTTCCAACCGGTCGAGTTCAAGGCAACGGATGAAGGAGGCATCGGATGCGGTCATGGCCTCGTTTCGCAGGCCGTGGTTACCGCCTGTCGGAACTTGGTGGTGTCGATGGCAGGGAAGCGGATGAGCTGGTTTTCAATCTGTTGGAACAAATCCAGCAACCTGGCTCGTTCGATCAATCCGCCTTCGATCAACTGAAGAATCCTCTCTTTGGTGGCGGGCGATCTCATGCTTGCTGGGTGGATTGTGCCTGCGAATTTCTGGGGCGCCAATCTGCTTTGTCGCATCCCGGCGCAAAACATGGTTTGCCAACGCGCCGTTGACCGGCATCATGCGCGCGATTCAATACCCGATCACAATGAAGCGAATTTCCATTTTTCTTTTCCTTGTTCTGTCTGGCGGCGTGATTGCCTCCCAAGCGGCCGACGGCAAGCTCAGGCGCATTCAATACAACAATCCCGGGCTCGTCGTGGATCTGGGCGTCGGGCTGTGGGCCTGGCCGATGCCGATGGATTTTGACAAGGACGGCGACAACGATCTGGTGGTGGTGTGTCCTGACAAGCCCTTCAACGGGACCTATTTCTTTGAGAATAAACAGGGCGCGAAGAAGCTGCCGGTATTTGAGCCGCCGGTGCGGATCAGCAAGGGCGCGCACAATGTGCAGGTGTCCTACGTGGACGGCGAGCCCCGGGTGTTGTCGCCGGGATTTGAGCACAAGGAGTTTTTCAAGAAGGGCATCGACACCCGTGTCGCGTTGCCGCTGAAGGACAAGGAGGTCTACACCAACAAGAAGCTGCGCGCGCGGCAGTGGAAGTATGTGGATTACGACGGCGATGGAAATCAGGACGTCATCGCCGGCTATGGCGACTGGACCGAATACGGCTGGGACGACGCCTACAATGAAAAGGGGCGCTGGACCAATGGGCCTTTGCACGGCTACGTGCTTTGGGCGCGCAACACCGGGACGAATGACAAGCCCGCCTACGAGAAGGCGAAGTTTGTCCAGGCTGGCGGGATGAAGGTGGATGTCTACGGCTGGCCTTCACCGAACTTCGCGGACTTCGACGGCGACGGCGATCTGGACCTCCTATGCGGCGAGTTTCGCGACACATTCACCTATTTCCAGAACACCGGCACGCGCACGGAGCCCAAATACAAGGCCGGGCAGAAGCTCCGTCTCGGCAAGGGGCTGTTGACCATGGATCTGCAGATGATCGTCCCGGTGGCCTTCGATTGGGACAAGGACGGCGACATGGATTTGATCTGCGGCGATGAGGACGGCCGAGTGGCCCTGATCGAGCACACCGGGGAGCAAAGGCGGGGCATGCCTGTGTTCAAGAAGCCGGTGTATTTCCAGCAGAAGGCCAAGGACGTGAAGTTTGGCGCCTTGGCCACGCCCTTTGGCGTCGATTGGGACGGGGACGGCGACGAGGACATCATCTGCGGCAACACGGCGGGCTACGTCGCGTTCTTTGAAAATCTCGGCGGCGGCGCGACTCCGAAGTGGGCGCGTGCCAGGTATCTCGAAGCCGGAGGCAAGTCCCTGCGGATCATGGCTGGCCCGAACGGCTCCATCCAAGGGCCTTGCGAGGCCAAGTGGGGCTACACGACGCAGACCGTTGCGGATTGGGATCATGACGGTCGCCTCGACCTGATCGTCAATTCCATCTGGGGCAAGATCGTCTGGTATCGGAACGTCGGTTCGAAGGGGAATCCGAAGCTGGCCGCGGCCAAGCCCATCACCGTGGAATGGGAGGGCAAGGCTCCGAAGCCGGAGTGGAACTGGTGGGACCCCAAGGGGAAGAACTTTGTCACCCAATGGCGCACAACGCCCATGGCGGTGGATTGGAACAAGGACGGTCTGACGGATATCGTGATGCTGGATCACGAGGGTCGCCTGGCCTTTTTCAAGCGCGCCAGGAAAGGCGGAAAGCTCGTGCTGCTGCCTGGCGAAAACATCTTTGTGAACGAGAAGGGACATCAGCATAACCTGATCCGCGGACGCGCCGGCGGCAGCGGCCGTCGGAAGATCCAGGTCGTGGACTGGGACGGCGACGGGCGCTTGGACATCCTGTTCAACAGCGTCAACGCCGACTTCTATCGCAACCTCGGCGAAAAGGACGGCAAGACGGTCCTGAAGAACATGGGCCCGATCGACGCGCGAAAGATCTCCGGTCACACCTCCAGCCCGACCGTGGTGGACTGGGACAGGAACGGGATTCCCGATGCGCTGGTCGGCGCGGAGGATGGCTACCTTTATTACGCGAAGAACCCGCGGGCGGAGTGAGGCGTGCAGCGTGTTTCGTGATTGCGCTCGAAAACCTTGGCGCGTGCTTGACCGTATGGGGCGGCAGGCAGCGCAGCTCTACAATTGTTTTCCAACTTTGGCGTTACAAGAACGCAATCCGCCTTCGCCTCGCGGCTACGGCGCGACAAGCACTAAACTTACAACACGATCCATGAAACGAACCATCGCCTCCTTTCTAACCCTCGCTTCCATCATGCTCACCGGCTGCGTCAGTCACCTTCCGAAATACGACGGTGAGGTCGTGGGCAAGCCGGGATTGTTGCATGAGGAATTTGTCTTCACGGACGTGCCCTTTCCGCAGTGCCACGCCTCGACGATCGAGGAGACCGAGGACGGGTTGGTCGTGGCGTGGTTTGGCGGGACGCATGAGAAGCACGAGGACGTGGGGATCTGGTTCTCGCGTCTGACGCCGCGTGGCTGGACGCAGCCGGTCGAACTGGTCAACGGCATTCAACACGAGGACAAGCGGTATCCCTGCTGGAATCCCGTCCTGTTTCAACCAAAGGAGGGCCCGCTGCTGTTGTTCTACAAGGTCGGTCCGAGCCCGCGCGAATGGTGGGGTGAGTTGATCACCTCGGAGGACAACGGCCGGACCTGGTCCGAGCCGCGACGCCTGCCGGAGGACATCCTCGGCCCGGTGAAGAACAAGCCGATCCAGTTGGCCAATGGCGACATCCTCTGCGGCTCCAGCACGGAGGACAAGGAGACGGGCTGGGTGGCGCACTTTGAGATCACCTCCGACAACGGCAAGACCTGGCGGAAGATTGGGCCGGTCAACACGAAGGATGAGTTCAACGCCATTCAGCCGGCCCTGCTGCGCCTCTCCGACGGCAGCATCAAGGCGCTGTGCCGCACGCAGGAGGATGTCGCGTCGGAAGTCACGTCAAAGGACGGCGGGATTGTCTGGTCATTGATGAAGGCGTCCAAGCTCCCGAACCCGAACGCGGGTTTCGACACCGTCACCCTGGACAACGGCACACACGTCATCATCTACAACCACACCACCCGCAAGACCGGCGGGCGCGGACGCCTGAATGTCTCCGTCTCAGGCGATGCGGAGAACTGGATGGCGGCCTTGGAACTCGAGCACGAGAAGGCCGAGTTTTCCTACCCCGCGATCATCCAGACTTCCGACGGCCTGCTCCATGCGACCTACACCTGGAAGCGTCGACGTGTGAAGCACGTGGTGATCGATCCCAAGAAGCTGCGTCCCATGCCGATGAACGACGGGGCCTGGCCGGAGGGGCGGAAGCTGTGGTCATTTAGGTGAACCAAGGAGCGGCGACATTCCTGTCGCCGTGGCCCTGAAAGGGCCAGAGATGCGCGTTTAAAGCAGGCGGGCCGTCAGGTGTGGAGAGCTTTGCCTTGCGCCACTGGCCTGCTGTGCAGGCAGGAATACCGCCCCACCTTGGGTGGCTTCCTCCGCTTCTGAGAAGCTTTACTCCAAAGGATTGACCCGACGAACTCCGGAAAAACGGTCGAAGTCGCGGTCGTTGCTGTGGATGGTCGCGCCGTGCTCGGCCGCTTGGGCCGCTATGAGGGCGTCTGTGCTGAGGTTGCCTCCGAGTCTGGCTTCCTGAAGGAACTCGAAGAATCTGCGCAGGCATTCGGGACCGGGGTTGAGGAGTCGGACGTGTTTCTGTTCGAACCACTGATCGACCCGGGCGCGGACTTCTTCGGATGTCAGTGGTTCGCTGGCGACACTGGGATGGGTGAGGATGCGGGTGAAAGCGAGCAGGACGATCTAGGGAATTCCGACGGGCTCGTCGCCGGATAGCGCGTCCTCCCACCATTGGCGCGCTGCCTTGTGACAGGGGGGATTCCGGTCGTAGGCGTTGATGAGCAGATTGGCGTCGGGAACGATCACGGGCGCCGATCCTCCGCCTCCAACTGATCGTAGAGCTGGTTCATGCTCATGCCTTGATAGGCCGGTTTGATCCCGACGTTTGCGGGTTCGATTTTGACTCGCTTGCGCCTGCTTCGATTGGCGGCCAAGCCGCGTTGGAGTGTCTCCTCGAGGATTTCCCGTAGAGGGCGGTTGGATTCCGCGGCAAGAGCGCGAACTTCGGCCAGGGTGGCATCACTGATGTTTAATGTTGTTCTCATGCGGGCATCGTGATGCTAGTTCGGATTGAAGTCAATGGGTCGAAAGCCCATGCGCGCAAAGCCAAGGCCTTTGAGGCCTAGATGGTTGGCGGTAACGGTTGCGGCCTGAAAGGTCGCGCGCGCCATGGAAACGACACGTTACGGGCGACCTTTCAGGCCGCGTGTCGTAGCGATCGATGAACCCAGGCGTGAACGCCCGGGCTTTGTGCGGTCGGACTTTCAGCCCGTTTGTTGTCCGAAGGGAGTGTTGCCGGGAATTGGCATTTCATCGGGGCTCTTGGGATGTGCTTGGAGCCTTTGTGCCCGCTGCGCGGGCAGGGCGACAGGAATGTCGCCCCTCCTTTGGTGGCGCATGTTGCGCCGGGATGGGTTACAGATCCCGATAGATCGCCTCCAGCGCGAGCAGTGAGTAGCTGGTGACGAGGGCGGGATCGTTTTCCCACCAGCGGGCGTGCTGGTCGTTGATCCAGTGACCGTCGGTCTTCTGGAGGTTGATGAGCTTCAGCGCGAGGTCCTTTCGCCAATCGATCTTTTTTCCGTCGGCGGTGGGGAGTTCATTGACTCTATGCATGGCGAGGGCCTTGGCCATGGTGTGGTAGTAGTAGAACAGACCCTGCGCGCCCATGCCGGGGTTTTCCTTGAGGGTGTAGTTCTTCTGCAGCCAATCGAAGACGGCGGCAACGCGCGGGTCGTCCTTCTTGAGGTCGGCGTAGATGTAACTGAGCAGGCCTGCGTAGCTGATGCTGCCGTAGGAGCGCAGGGCCTGGCGGCCGTCGGGCAGGGTGACGGTTTCGGATTTGGTGTTGCCAGGAAAGTAGACGAAGCCGCCCTTGTCCTTGGGATTGTCGGAGGCCCATTTCTGACCGTTGACCGCGGGAAGGTTCTGGCTGTTCTGGAGAAAGTGGCGCACGGCCTCCCAGTTCAGCTTCTTCATCTCGATGTCGGCATTCTTGTCCTCGCTGACGAGATGGGAGGTGTAGTAAAGAGCCTCGAGCGCGAGGGTGGTGTTGGACATGTCGGAGTGGGGGTAGCGGCCGCCGTAGCCGATGCCGCCATCGAGCGGGTTGTCGAGCTTGCCCTTTTGGTCGAAGTCCCATTGGAGGCCGACGAGGAAGTTGCGGGCCTTGCGCAGGGTCATGTCGTAGTCGGGGTTGTCCGCCGAGACGAACGCCATGATGGCGCAGGAGGTGTTGTAGGTGACGAGTTCCTTCTTGCGATAGACGCTGCCGTCCTCTTGCGTGCAGCTGAGCAGGTGGAAGTAACCGTTCTCGATGATTCGCGCGTGTTTGGTCTTGCGGTAGTTGCTGGGCTCGCGTTGGAAGGCGGTCAAGGCCAGGGCGGTGATGGCGGGATGATCCTCGGTGGACCACCAGCCCGCTTCGTTTTGGTTCGCGGCGAGCCAGTCGAGCCCCTTGTCGATCGCGCGTTTGATCTCCAGCTTGAGCGAGAGGTTTTCGGCGGATTGGGCGCGGGACGGTTGGCTCCCCCCCAGGAACATCATGGCGGCAAGCGCGAATGTCCCGACGAACGCCTGGGAGCGACACGGGCGCGACCCGGGGCGGGGGCGGCGCTTCTTCAACACAGAGGCCACCGAGAACACAGAGAACCACGGAGTCCAATCCCGGCCTTTCTCTGTGGTTCTCTGCGCTCTCTGTGTTTTCGTAATCCGCCTCGAATGGCCAGAGGGATGGCAGTCTTTGGTCGGCGACAGGAGGGGCGTCGTTGGCGTTTGATGAATCCTTGAGGCCATTGTTCGGAGTGGTCCAGGGTTTTGACGGAAGATACGGGCTGTCATTGCTTTGTTGTCGAGGCGGCCGACGGCAACAATTCGATTTTGACGCGCACGGGATGGTCGAGCTTCGGGATTCTTTTGGTATTGGCGAACCAGATCTCATCGTCGCCGCGTTGGGGGTGTCTGCTGTTCATGAGGGCGTCGCGGTCAAAGATGATGGAAACGATGGAGCGTTCGGTTTGGGCGACGAAACGTCCGTTGAAGATCCAGGAGCCGTTGTAGACCCAGTCGCCGTGTTTCATGGGGCGTTTGGTCTTGTCGTTGAGGGCTAGGTCTTCGGCGCGGACGCGTTCGCTTTTGCCTGCCTTGTTTCTCCATTCGATCCAGACGCGGGCCTTGTCGCCCGGCAGGACCTTGTCCTCGTCGGGGGGCGCTGCTTTCTGAGGAGGCGATCCCTGGGCGCCGATCAGCAGCATGGCGACGTGGATGTCCTGCGGTTCGACAGAGGTCCTGAGCAGGCTTTCGTGGGTCTTGCCGTCGTCGCAGACGACGATGTATTCCACGAGGTTGGAGGTCATGTTGACGGCGGCGGGGAAGGAGACGGTCTGACGGGCATTGTCCAGTGTCACACCTCGGAGATCGAATACCCCGGGATCCAGTGGTTTTAGAGCCGAGGCGTCAGGGCGTTCGGGGGGCTGGTCGGCGGGCGGCTTGTCCCCGGCGACGACCATGGCCGCGACGAATGAACACAAGAGCGCGATGAATTGCATCGATGGTTTTGATGAGAAACAAGAGGTCATGATTGCGGCGCCGATGAGGTAGGCTATTGGAAGGTCGCTGGAGCGCCAAACGGATTTTCCGAATCGTTGCAAGAATTTGTTTGCTGGGGCGCGGCCGGGTCTCTAGCTTCCGCGTTCCGCCGATTCGATCTTTGGCGGAAAACCCGGATTTTTCACGAAAAATTGGACTTTTGTATGAGGGAAGAAAACAACAATCGGAATGACGCGACCGAACTGGTCGCCGGTTTGAACCGTCTGGCCCGCAATCTCTGGTGGACATGGAACCAGGAGGCGCAGGAGCTGTTTCAGGAATTGTCGCCTCGTTCGTGGCGCAATCTGTATCACAACGCCGTCGCTGTCCTGCACGAGGTGTCGGACTACGAGTTGCGGGTGCGGTTGCTGGACGACGGGTTTGCGGATCGTGTGCGGACGGTCCTCAGGAAGTTTGACGCCTACCTTGAGGAGGAGAACACCTGGGGCGATGAGAACGCCCCGGAGCTGCGCGAGAATCCGGTCGCCTATTTCAGCGCTGAATTTGGTTTTCATGAGACATTGCCCATCGCGGCCGGCGGTCTGGGCATGTTGGCCGGGGATCACGCGAAATCCGCCAGCGACCTGGACATCGGTTTTGTCGGGATCAGTCTCTTTTATCGCGAAGGCTATTTTCAACAGGCGATCAACCAGGACAACTGGCAGACGGAGTATTATTCGCTGTTGAATCCGCGGAACCTGCCGCTGGAGCCGGTTCTGGACGCGAAGGGGGAGCCGGTTGTCTGTTCGGTGAGGATCGCGATGAGCACGGTCTACTTCCGCGCCTGGTGCGTGAACGTCGGCCGTTGTCCTGTCTATCTGCTGGACACGAACCTGCCGGAGAACGAGGAGCATTATCGTGAGCTGACGCTGCGGGTCTACGGCGGCGACAGCACGACCCGGATCATGCAGGAGATCCTCCTGGGCGTGGGCGGAGTGCGACTGCTGCGCGAACTTGGCGTGAAGCCGTCCGTGTTTCATTTGAACGAGGGGCACGCTGCCTTCCTGAGTCTCGAGTTGATGCGGGAGAAGCTGGCCGCGGGCTCGGACTTTGCGGCGGCTTTGGCGGCGACGAAGGAGGAGTGCATCTTCACGACCCATACCCCGGTTCCCGCGGGGCACGATCGTTTCACGCCTGACCTGATGGACTACGCGGCCCACTTCTTCCCGAAGGATCTGGGCATCAGTCAGAAGGAATTCATGGCCCTCGGGCGGGTTGATCCGGATGACGAAAGCGAGACCTTCTGCATGACGGTGTTGGCGCTCAAGACCACGCGCGCGGCGAACGGCGTCAGCGAACTGCACGGTCAGGTGAGCCGGGAGATGTGGCAGTGCATGTATCCGGACAAGCCGGTTGATGAGGTCCCCATCGGGCATGTGACCAACGGCATCCACCTTGTCGGTTGGATGGTCGGCACGGTGCGGCGATTCTGGCGGCGCAAGCTGGACGAAGGCGACGGCAACGGCCGGGAGGAGATTCAGGATATTGAATCGGTGGAAGGCGAGCAGACCCGTTTCTGGAAACGGGGGGGCGAGCTGAACCTGGAATCAAAATGGAATTCGGCCGACTTCTGGAAGCGGATGGAGGATCCGGAATTCATCTCGGACGAGGAGATCTGGTCGTTGCGTTATCGCCTGCGGCGCCAATTGATCGAATTCAGCCGCCGTCGGTTGTTGTTGCAGGGGCACCGCGTCGACCGCGAGCATTTCATCGCGTTTGACCAGTTGTTGAACGTCGACGCGCTCACCATCGGCTTTGCCCGGAGATTTGCGACCTACAAGCGGGCGCCGCTCATTTTTGAGCAGTTTGAGCAGATCGTGAACCTGGCCAAGGACAAGGAGCGTCCGGTGCAGTTCATCTTTGCGGGCAAGGCGCATCCGCGTGACGACGAGGGCAAACGCTTCATCCAGAAGATCATTCACCTGGCCAAGCACAGCGATTTGAACGGGCATCTGGTGTTCCTGGAAAACTATGATGTCCACGTCGCGCGCCAGATGGTCTCCGGGTGCGACATCTGGCTCAACAATCCGCGTCGCCCCTTGGAGGCCTCCGGCACGAGCGGCATGAAGTGCACCGTGCATGGCTGTCTGAATCTCAGCATTCTCGACGGTTGGTGGCGCGAGGGCTACGACGGTGAAAACGGCTTTGCGATCGGGGAGGACTCCCATCCCGATTCCATCGAGGAGCAGGACCGGATCGACAGCGAGAACCTCTACCGCGCCCTTACCGAGCAGGTCATTCCCTGCTTCTACCAGCGTGATTCAGCGGGGCTGCCGCGCCAATGGATCAAAAAGATCCGTCACGCCATGGCAACCATGAACCATCAATACAACACTTGGAGAATGGTCCAGGAATACGTGGAGAATTTTTACGTAAACCATTGATTATCTTGAATAAGTGTCGCGTTTAGATAATCAATTCATGCGTCCGTTTAACTGAAACAAGTTGTGCATCGCTCTGTGGACTGCCTTCCGTGAGTGTGCCGCGCATTGTATTGAAAACATGAAGTGCGACATTAAATCACTAGATCTGCTGGATGTTCAGGATGCATTGGAGGAGTGGGGCTTCGAAGGGTATCGATCGACTCAAATAATGATGTGGCTGTATCGGCAGCGCATCAAGAGTTGGGATCGGATGAGCAATATTCCGGCAAAATTGCTCAAGAAGATGCAGGAGGAGTTCGATCTTTACGGCTTCGATCTGGTGGAGAGGTCCGGGGCGGCGGATTCGACCAACAAGTTTCTCTGGAAGTTGAAGGACGGGAACATGGTCGAAAGCGTCCTGATCCCGGCGAGCATGGGATTGTATGGCGATCGTTCGGATCGACACACGTTGTGCATCTCGACCCAGGTGGGTTGCGCCTATGGCTGCAAGTTCTGCGCCAGTGGTCTTGACGGCTTGAAGCGCAATCTGGAGGTCGACGAAATCGTCGAGCAGGTGGTCGCGGTCGAGCGTTGGTATGGGGAGAATCTGAAATCGGTGAACTCCAAGCCGCATGCGGACCCTTCGGAACTGACTGACGAGGAGCGTTTGATCGCCATGATGATCAACCGGGCCGGCGGGCGGCGGAACAAGAAGGTCTCCAAATACATCGTCGATAATCTGGTCGTGATGGGGATGGGCGAACCGCTGGCCAATTATGACAATCTGGTCAAGGCGTTGTTCATCCTGAACGCGCAGTGGGGCTGCAATATCGGAGCCCGCAAGATGACCGTCTCCACCTGCGGCCTGGCTCCCGAGATCCGCAAGCTGGCGGACGAGGACATCCAGGTGAGGCTCGCCGTCTCCCTGCACGGCGCGACGGACGACGTCCGTGAGGAGATCATGCCGGTGAACAAGAAATACCCGCTGGATGATCTGATTGACGCGCTGGAATACTACAAGGACCGGCACGGCCAGATGATCACGCTGGAATACATCCTCATCGACGGTGTGAACGACGGGGTGGAGCATGTGGGATCCCTCACGCATATCTCCCACATCCTCGACGCGAAGATCAACCTGATCCCCTACAACCCGGTCGAAGGACTCAAGTGGGAGCGTCCGTCGGAGGAGGCGATCGACGACTTCTTCCAGGCGTTGAAGGACAATCGCGTGCCGGTCACGGTCCGTCGGGAGAAGGGCACGGACATTGACGCCGCCTGTGGGCAGTTGCGATTGCGCAAAGAGCGTGAGATGGCTGAGGCGGCGACGGCGTAGCGGAAGTTCGAATCTCGAATTCCGGAATCCGAAACAAATCCGAAAACTCCAAACAGGAAGTTTCGAAACGTCCGGGCTGACGCGTTTCGGGTTGATTGGGCGTGAGTCTTTCGTTTGAAGTCTTCAGGTTTGAGATTTCGAACTTGTTTCGAATTTGTTTCGGATTTCGATTTTCGGATTTCGATTTTTCTGCATTCTCAGTCGCATTGAATCAGATGATTGCCTTGTTGGATTACGGATCGGGAAATCTGCGCAGCGTGCAGAAGGCCCTGCTGCATGTCGGCGCGGGGGTGGAACTCGTCACGAGGCCGGAAGGGATGAAGGACGCCGCCGGCGTCGTCTTGCCGGGGGTTGGAGCCTTCGACGACTGCATCAACGCCCTGCAGAAGCAGGAGTTGCTGGAGGCAGCGCGCGAGTTCATCGGGACTGGACGTCCTTTTCTGGGGATCTGCGTGGGCTACCAGGCCCTGTTCGAGCGCAGCCAGGAATTCAACAGCTGCGCCGCGGGACTGGGGGTGTTCGGCGGCGAGGTTGTGAAGTTCCGGGAGGAGCCGGGCTTGAAGGTGCCGCAGATCGGCTGGAATGAAATCGAGATCGCCCGCGACGACTGTCCGCTCTACCGGGGGATTCCCGATCGCAGTCATGTTTACTTCGTGCACAGCTTCTTTCCGCAGCCGGCGGATGACTCCATTGTCGCGACGCGGACTGATTATGGCGGCGATTTCGCCTCGTCCGTCTGGCGGGACAATGTTTACGCCACCCAGTTTCACCCGGAGAAGAGCCAGGCGGTCGGCTTGAAGCTGTTGAGGAACTTTGTCGATCTGACGGCGAATTGAGCTGCGGATGGGGCGCTTCGAAGCAGCCGCGTTTGCAGAAACGCGGCTGCAGCGGTCGCGTCCGTCGGCCACAGTCCTGCGACGGCGGCCACGATTGCATGAATCGTCCTTGTTTTCTCCCCGGTCCTTTGGCAAAAGGTCCGGCCCACACACACGTTGATTCAACCTTAACCTGACAAAGAAACATCATGGCTCACACACTGCCTGACCTGCCTTACGCGCACGACGCGTTGGAACCCCACATCGACGCCCAGACCATGGAGATTCACCATGGCAAGCATCACGCCACCTACGTCGCCAAACTCAATGCGGCCATCGAGGGCAACGCCGAACTCGAGGGCAAGAGCATCTGCGAACTGGTCTCGAATCTTGACGCCGTCCCGGAGAACATCCGCGGCGCGGTCCGCAACAACGGCGGCGGTCACGCGAATCACAGCCTTTTCTGGAAGGTCCTGGGGCCGGACGGCGGCGAGCCGGAAGGCGAGCTGCTTGCAGCGATCAACGAGGCCTTCGGCAGCGTCGATGCGATGAAGGAGAAGATCGAGGCCGCCGGCGCGACGCGCTTTGGCAGCGGATGGGCCTGGCTGATCGTGAACAACGACGGCAAGCTCGAGGTCACCTCCTCGCCGAACCAGGACAGCCCCTGCATGGACGGCAGCGGCAAGCCGATCTTCGGCGTCGATGTCTGGGAGCACGCCTACTACCTGAGGTATCAGAACAAGCGCCCCGATTACCTGAAGGCGATCTGGAACGTGGTCAACTGGGCGCAGGTCGCCCAGAACTTCGCCGACGCGAAGGGCTGATTGCCTTTCGGGCGATCCTCAGATTCCATTCTACGCGAAAGCGCGCCGGTTTTCCGGCGCGCTTTCTTGTTTTCGTGAAGCGGAGGGGCGTTTTACTTCCGGCCGTTCCGGCTCCGGGCGCGACCTGACGGTCTCGGCCACGAGGCCTTGGCGATTCAATCCATCCAGGGCAGGTGATCGAGATCGACGTTGCCGCCGGAGAGAATGATCCCGATGCGTTGCCCCAGGATTGCGTCGCGATGCAGCCGCAGCGCCGCGAGGGGCACGGCGGCCGAAGGCTCAATGACAATCTTCATCCGTTCCCAGACCAGGCGCATGGCGTCGATGATGGCGTCCTCGGGAACGGTCAGGATGTCGAAGACGCGATCCATGATGATGGGGAAGTTGCGGCAGCCCAGGGAGGTCAGCAGGCCGTCCGCGACGGTCTGGGGATTGTCGGAAGGAATGATATGGCCCGCCCTGAAGGAGCGTGCGGCGTCGTCGGCGTTCGCGGGTTCTGCGGCGATGATTCTGGTCTTGGGATTCAGCCCTGACACGGCGATCGCGGTTCCGGCCAGCAGGCCGCCGCCGCCGACCGGGGCCATGACGACGTCGAGATCGGGGACGTCCTGCATCAATTCCAGCGCGCAGGAGCCCTGTCCGGCGATGACGCGATGGTCGTCATAGGGATGCACGACGACCGCGCCGGTCTTGCCGACGACCCGGGCGAGGGTCTCCTCGCGCGCGAGGAGCGTGGGTTCGCAGAAGGTGATCCGGGCCCCGTAGCGGGCCACGTTGTCCTTTTTCGCCTGCGGCGCATTGTCCGGCATGACGATGTGCGCGGGGATGCCGCGTTGGCGTGCGGCGAAAGCAAGGGCCGCCGCGTGATTGCCGGAGGAATGGGCGGCGACGCCGCGTCCGGCCTCCTCGTCGGCCAGTGAGAAGACCGCGTTGGCGGCGCCGCGGACCTTGAAAGCCCCCACTTTCTGAAAATTCTCGCACTTGAAGTGGATCTCCGCCGAGCACATCCGGTTGACCTCGGAACAGGTGAGGACGGGCGTGCGAAAGGCGTAGGGGGCGATTCGCGTCGCCGCCTTGCGGATGTCACTCAGTGAGGGCGCGGACATGATGGAACGGGAGTCTTCCCGTTTTCCCTGAGCGGATCGGGCGAGAACAAGAACTTTCTTGAGAGTTCGAACCGGCATGCGCTGCGAACCTGATTCAGCCCCGATGGTCGAGGGCGTTTCCTTGCATTGGGTTGGAGGATACCCAATTCATGACGGCTGTCAGGCAGTTTTCTCGATTCTTTTTCCAGGCGGACCAGGGCAGGGGGAACAACCGAAGGCCGGCTCTACGGAACAGGCGGTAGCGTTCCAGTTCGAATGCGTCCTTGTAGGGGCCGGGGTGGCCGATGAGGTCGATGCCAAGCGTTGCGCCGTCGCGTTCGACCAGGAGATCGATTGTCTGTCCGGCGACGGGGAAGGCCGGCCAGGTTTGAAAGCCGTTGATCTGCAGGGCGGCGGCAACCTGGTCAAGGAAGGCGTCGCGGGCGACGCCGGGCTTTCGTTCTTCTCGTCCGCGGCCGGTCGCCCCCAGGTAGCGCGCCAGGAGACTGCCGGCCGGAGCCTCCCGTTCGGTGACGGAACAGAAGACGATCTGCAGGGTCTTGGCGCGTGTGATCGAGACATTGAAGACATCCGGGCGGTTCAGGAAGCGGAATGACGCGGCGTGACTTCCCGCATCCAGTGCCAAAGAAAGGAACATGATGTCGCGCTCCTCCCCCTGGAAACCATGTGCGGTGCCGACGATCAGGTCGTGTTTGGCGATCTGGGCCGGGGTGAATCGCTGCGCGATGATGGATTGGAGGCGCTCGACCTGATCGCGGAAGGGGGAGAGAACGCCGAGGCTGTGACAGACGCCCCGGGGGAGTTCGACTTCGTTTTCGATCCACTCCCCGAGTTCGGCCGCCAAGGCCCCGGCTTCGACGGGGTTGCGTCCGCCTTCCTCGCGGACGCCGTTGGTTCTGCGGATGAGGATTGACGGAACATTTGATGGGCCGGGGCGTTCGGTCATGACCTTCAATGCGCCGCGGTAGAACTCACGGTTGCTGAAGGCGATGATTGGCGGGCGGCTGCGGAAATGTTCGTCCAGCAGAATGACCTGCTTCTGCGAATCGATACGTTCGTTCATCAGGTCGAGCAGGCTTTTCTCGCGGAAGTCGAGGATCTCAAGTTCGTCTTCAGAAAGGCCGTATTGGGCGCCGATGAGGCGTTGCCGTTCCCGGGAGAGGAAGGAGACGTGGCGAAGCTGCTTCGGGTCGCCGGTGATGACGGCGCGTCTGGCCCGTTGAAACACCGGCAGGGCGCTGGCCATGTCACACTGCGTCGCTTCATCGACGATGGCGAGATCGAAGGTCTCCTTCCTGAGCGGCAGGCATTCGGCCATGTTGGCGAGGGGGACCATCCAGATGGGGAAGGAGCGGAACAGGATCGAGTGGTCGATCTTGTCGAACCATTCCTCCTGCTTGCGATGGGTGCGGGCGCGGAGGGAACGTGAGAGTCGGCGAAGATCGTTGCGGCGGGACTTGAGCGCGAGCTGTCGCCAGGCCCCGATAGAGTACTGCAGCACCGTGACGACGTCGCGTTTCTGTTTCTCGAGCAGTTCCTCGTAGGCGGCCAGGGCGTTCCAGTAGTTGTTCAGCGGATCCAGTTTCCGATCCGCCTGCCAGAGTTTGAAACCGCGGTGGATGAGGCGAAGGAAACCCCTGCCTTGGTCGGTGTCGGCGGCTCCCCAGGCGAGTTCGAGATCGGTGCGTTCCTGAAGCTTTTTCTCCAAGGCCTCGATGTGGCCGTGGTTCTCGTCGAGTTGGTGGAGGAGTTCGAGCAGGTTGTCCTTGGACCAGCTGGTGTAGCCGGATTCGGGAGACTGGGTCGCGGTGCCGTAGCCCTGCAGGATGTCCTCGATATACTGGCAGAGTTCCTTCTTGTAGTTGGCCCTGCCGCCGCTGACGACAAAGGCGGAATCGCCGGCGAGTTCGGCGATCTTCTGTTCGATGACCGCCAGTGGTTGCGGCATCTTGGAGGCGATCAGGACCCGCTCGCCGCGCAGGATGTGGTCCAGCGCGATGGCGGCGATGGTGTAGGATTTGCCGGTCCCGGGCGGGCCGACCAGGACGGTGAGCGGATTTCGCGCGGCGGATATCAGCGCCTTGGTCTGGGCTCCGCTCAGCGCCGTGGCCTGATGATGTTTGATCGGGCGGTCCGATCCCGGCGCCTGTCCGGCGGGAGAGCCGCCGAGCAGGGCGGCGACCGGAGGCGAGAAGGCGTTGCGGTTGGCGATCTGCTTCAGTTCGGTCAACACGCCGCGGGTGTCGGGGGAGTTGGGAATCAACGCGAGGGCGCAGGAGTAATGGACGCTCAGGTCGTTCGCGCCGATCTTCAAGCTGCGTCGTTCGGTTGCAATGGCTTCGTCATCCTGTGTCGCGGGATGACCGGCCAGGCCCCGGATGTCGAGCGCCGGAAGGGTGTCGTGCAGCGTGTCCGCGATCTGTTGGACGTTGTCCCAATCGAATGGCGACGGCGGAATCTGGGCGAGCAGGTCGTTGAGTTGGCCGGAGGAGCCGGAGTCCTCGCCCATCAGAAGCGACAGCGCCCGGGCATTGATGCGTTGACGGTCGCGTTCGATCCGCAGTTCGGCGTGGTTTTCCAGGATCTCGACCTGGGTGGGGAACCAGATCAACGGGGCGA
>JAYPEY010000042.1:0-15031 GCA_038126035.1 Verrucomicrobiales bacterium
TGGGCGGGATCGGGATCATGAACATCATGCTCGCCAGCATCAACGAGCGCATCCGCGAGATCGGCACCTGCAAGGCCCTGGGCGCGACGGATCGGATTGTCTTCCTGCAGATTCTGGTGGAGAGCATGGCCCTGGCGCTCTTGGGAGGCCTGGCCGGTCTGGGCGCTTCCTATGCCCTGGTGGAGCTGCTTGAGATGATGTCGCCGACATCGAACACCCCGGTGATCACCTCGGGGGCCATGATGATCTCGGTCGCCTTCAGCGCCTTGGTCGGCGTGATCGCCGGTCTGTTCCCCGCCATCAAAGCCTCCAGGCTCGATCCCATCGAGGCGTTGCGTTATGAGTGAAAATCGAATGGCAGTATTGTCGGACAACAGAGGAAGGAACATGAACACACAAGCACGGTGGGGCAAACCTGCCTGTCGCGCCGTAGCTGAATGGCGAAGGCGGACGGGTTTGCCCATTTCTCAGCCAGCGCGAGCGAAGCGATGCACAGGCGTCTCAGTTGCGCTTCCGATCGCAACCCTGGCCGGATTGATTTGTTTCAGTCTGCTTGCTTTCCCTTCCGCCGCCGCGGAGAAGAAGCCCAAACCCAAACCCAAGCCCTGGCCTGAAGTCGTACAGGACATCCGTTATCCCAGCGCGGCGGACAATACGGACCAGCCGGCGCTGTATTACGATTCAGGCTCGAAGAAGAAACGCCCTCTCCTGGTTGCGCTGCACAGCTGGTCCGGCAACTACAAGCAGACCGCCGGGGCCGCCTACGGGCGTTGGTGCATCGAGCATGACTGGATCATGATCCATCCCAACTTCCGCGGTCCGAACTGGACGCCGCAGGCGATGGGCTCCGAACTCGTCGTGCAGGACATCATCAGCGCGGTCGAATATGCGAAGGCGAACGCGTCGGTGGACGAAGAGCGGATCTACCTGGTCGGTGTGTCGGGCGGGGGCTACGGCTCGCTGCTGATGGCCGGTCGCGCGCCGGAGATCTGGGCCGGGGTATCCTCCTGGGTGCCCATCGCGGACCTCAAGGCCTGGTATCATGAATGCCGGGCGGCGAAGCGCAAATATGCCGACAACATCGTCAAGGCGGCCGGCGGTGTTCCCGAGAATGGCTCCGCCGCCGAGGAGGAATGCCGCAGGCGCTCCGCGTCCAGCCATCTCCCGAAGGCCAAGGGCGTGCCCCTCGACATCAACGCCGGCATCCACGACGGCCACACTGGCAGTGTGCCCGTCAGCCATACCCTGAACGCCTTCAACCTCGTGGCCGAAGAGGAGGACCGCCTCACGCCGGAGCAGATTGACTTCTTCACGACGAAGCGCAAGGTCCCCGGGGTCTTGGCGGACGAGAAGGAAATGGATTGGTCCTACGGCTCACGGCCGGTCCTGTTCCGCCGCAGCTCAGGAACCGCCCGCGTCACGATCTTCGAAGGCGGTCACGAGATCGTCCACGAAGCCGCGCTCAAGTGGCTGGCGAAACAGCGGAAGGAATAAGACAAGCGGCGCGTCTCCCCAACGCCACGTAGAATCGAACGTAAGTTCGATCACTTCAAAGCCGGCGAGGAGATTAGATTTGATCGGACTTACGTCCGATTCTACGGGGAGAGTTCCGCGCGCCCGGTTGAGCGTTTGGCGTTCAAGGTTGAACGTTGAACGTTCGTCTTCTTCAGCTACGCCAGCCCCTTCCACCGGCGGATTCCCCATTCGGCGATGAAGCAGGCGAGGGCGAAGAGGAAGACGAGGGGCGTGTGCCAGAGGGGGAAGGACCAGTTCTCGGTGACCGGCGCCTTGCGATTGGGGAGGGTCGCGACGAAGGAGGACAGGTCGCGTGAATTCACCACCTCGCCGCCGGTCTGGCGGGCGAGTGTTTCGAGCAGGGCGCGGTTGGGTTTGAGGGAGCGAAACTCATCTGCGGCGAAATCGACCGTCCAGCCGACCTCGGCGCGGCCCGCCTCGACGCCGTTTTCATCCGTGACGATCGCCTGCGCCTTGAAGCCGCCGGTCTGGCGAGGGACGTAGTTGTCCTCGTAGAGGCCGGCTTCGTCGAGTGAAGGCTCGGGGGCGAGTTTGACGAGGTTTGTGCTGGTGTTCTCGGGCGCGTCCCCGGCGGTCCTGGCTCCGCCGCCGATGACGATGGGCTCCACGCTGAGTTTCACATTGCCGTTGTCCAGCGGTTCGAATTTCTTGTCCCGGGCGCGGGTTAGGAGTTCGAAGGCGTGATTGGGGTCGCCGGCCTTGGGTTTCGATTCCAGTTCGATGCGGCGGGGGATGTCTGAGACCAGCCAGCGGATTGTCTGTCGCCACATCTTGCCGAGGTCGTCGGGGGCGCCTTCCTCCCGGTGCATCGTCCAGCGCCACAGGTCGCCCAGCATGACGGCGCCGGCGCGTCCGCGTCCGAAGCGTTGCACGACCAGCGCCGGATACTTTTCATTCTCCTGGTCCATGACCTCGGCGATCACGCTGGCGCCGGGTTTCGTGTCGCGGACGCGGTTGATGACGCGAAACTTGGGCATGCGTTGCATGCGGTCGCGTTCGTCGGCCTCGGTTTCGTAGAGCCGCGCCCACGGTTGCAGCCAGCCTTCGCGGGTGAGCGCGAATTCGAGCCGGTCCAGCGCGCTGGTGTCTTTGATGAAATCGAGATAGACGGGGAGCAGGTCGCCGATCGGGGTGTTGGCGTATTTGCCCTGCTGGAAGCACTCCTGTCCGCCGAGCATGAGGAATCCGCCGCCGCGTTCGGAGACGAAGTCCTTGAGCAGGCTCATCTGGTCGTAGGTGAAGAACCCGGCTTCAAGGTCGTCAATGATCACGGCGTCGTAGATGAACAGTTCCTCGCGTGTGTCGGGGAAGCCGTCGCGCAGTTCGGTCTCATCGCGGACATTGAGACGGATGAGGACGGGCTGGTCGTAGCGTTCGGTTTCCTCGTTGGTCTTGTCGAAGCCCTTGAACAGGGGGTTCGAATTCTCGCCTTCGCGTCCCTTGAATTCGAACTTCGGCTCCCGTCGCGCGACGCGTTGGAGCGCGACCATTTCGATCTGGTCGTCCTCCATCACCGAGCGGTTGAGGAATTTGAACTCCCAGTTGGGGCGTCCGCAGACGTAGAGCACGCGATAGGGGCCGCGGTCGCGTTCGACCACGATCACGCGGCTGTTGTTGGCGAGCGTGGCTTCGGAGGACTTCTCCGGTTCCGCGAACAATTCCCCTTCATCCTCGACGGAGACCTGGACCCGGTAGAACGAGAGTTCCGCGGTCTTGGGGCGCATGCGGAAGCGGAACATGGCCGTGCGTCCGTCCTCAGGCGCGGGCTGCGTTTCCTTGCGGATGGTCTCGCCGGCCTGATCGATGAGACGCGCGACGATGTTGGTGTCGGCATATCCGGCGGCCTCGACCTCGAACTGGATCGTGACCGGCGCGTCCTCGAAGGAAGTCTGGGTCACGGCCACGTTTTGAATGGAGATATCCCGGATCGACTCGTCCTTCCCGATGACGACGGGATAGATCGGCGGCAGACCTTCGAAGTCGAGTTCGCCTTCGCCGAGGTCGGTCGCGTTGCCGTCGGTGAACAACAGCGCGCCCGCCATGGGCTGGCCCTGGTAGCGTTCCTTGATGGTGTTCAAGGCGGAGCCAAGCGACGAGGCGCGCCCGTCGAACACGAGTTCTGAAAGATCGCGCGACGACTGCAGTCGGGAATCGAAGAGGTAGCGCCGGACCTGGAAGTCTTCATTGAGCCGCGTCTGCCAGGTGACCATGTCCGAAGTGAGCATGTCGCGCATGGCCTCGCCTCGGGATGTGGCCGCGTTCGCGTCCTTGATGGTCATGCCGCGGCTGTTGTCGGCGAGGATGACAAAGATGTTGGCGCCCTGCTTGGCCCGCTGGCCCGTCCACAACGGCTCCAGCAGCACAAGACCCAACGCGATGAGGCCGATCAGCTTCAGGGAAAAACAGGTGAGCCGGATGTTCCGGTCCGCGTGCGCGAGGCGATAGCCCCACACGAGGATTGCCGCCGCCACGGCGACCAGGATCGCCGCGGGAAGCAGCCAGTCCTTGCCGGAGAAGACGAGCGTCCCGAAAAACATGAGGCCGGATTGTCGGGCTTGAAGGCCGCAACCGCAACTGATTTCACCCGATCAGACGGCGGCGATCGCGATCAGGGCCGCGGTTTCGGGGATATCCCCACGGATGGCAAAGCCGACCCACGGATGGCAAAGCCGACCCACGGATGGCAAAGCGGACCCACGGATGGCAAAGCCGACCCACGGATGAGGAAACGAAACCTGGGAAGAAGGCGTAACTGTTGCGCGTCGTCGGCGTCTCAATCAACAATGCGCCGAAAGGCATCCGCTAAACCATGATGATTCAGAAGAAACTGACCTTGTTTGCCCTGGCGGCCGGCATTGCGTTTGCCGGCCATGCCCAGGATCACCAGCCCTTGGAAAAGGCGCAGAACGCAGCGCGCCTGCTCACGGAGAAGTCCCCCGCACAGGAGAATCCGCAGATCGAGGTGAAGCCGGACATCGGGAGACCCTACCTGGTGACCGGCTCCAACAACCTCGGCGCGCTGGTCATTCCGGACAAGCGGCTGAAGAACAGGGAGCCGTTGAAGTCAGGCGGCAAGCCGATCCCGATCGGGCAGCTCTGGATGCGCGGACTGGCGCCCGAGGTCGATGGCTCGAAGGTCGCGGGCAAGGACCTGCGCGAGGTCACGATCGCGACCGACGAGGAGGATGGCGAGGTGACCGCCTATCTGCTTGCCGCCAGGCTCGATGGCGACAAGGCAACCCTGCTGGTTTACGGCAAGCCGAAGAAGCCCATTGCCACGCTGAAGCTGAAGGAGGCCAAGACCTACCAGGAACTGCCGTTGGAATTGGACGCCGCCGGCGAGGACAGCGGCGCGACCCTGTTCTTCAACGTCGTCGGCAGATACGTCGCCGAGTTGAAGATTGTGGAGAAGTAGGGGCGAGGATGTTGCCGGCCCGTTCAGTCGAGGGGGCAGCCGCACAAATGGCAGAACCTGGCCCGGCTCTCGTGATCTTCCCAGCCGCATTCGCGGCATTTGCGTTGATTGTCCCGGCTCCGGTTCGCCCCGCGGCTGAACTCGGCGGTCACGATGCCGGTCGGCACGGCGATGATGGCGAATCCGGTCAGCATGATCACCGACGCCATCATCTTGCCCAGCACGGTGACCGGGGCAATGTCGCCGTAACCCACGGTGGTGATGGTGACAATGGCCCAGTAGATGGACTGGGGGATGTTGTCGAAGCCGCTGCCGTGATCGTGTTCCAGCAGATACATGAACGTCCCCTCGACACAGACCACGGCGCCCACTCCGAACAGGAAGACGCCAATCTTGTGACGTGAGCGGATCAGCGCATTGAGAATGAAGCTGGCTTCGCCGATGTGGTGGACCATCTTGAGCACGCGGAACATGCGCAACAGTCGCAGCACCCGGACGACCATCAGGTAGTGCGTGCCGGTCAACAGCAGTCCGAGGTAGGTCGGCAGGATGGAGATGAGGTCCACGATGCCAAAGAAGCTGCGAACATAGCGCCCGGGTTTGCGCGTCACGGCCAGCCGCAGCAGATACTCAATCGTGAAGATGATCGTGAAGACCCACTCGGCGATTCGCAGCGCGCTCAGATGACGATCGCGGAAGGAGTCCACACTTTCCAGCATGACGACGAGCACGCTGGCGGAGATCAACCAGAGCAGGACGACATCGAAGGCCTTGGCGGCCGGCGTATCGGACATGAACAGGATGTTCCAGGTCCGTTCCCTCCAGTCGTTCTTCGGTTCAGGCGTTTCGGCGGGCGCGTCAGACATGGGCGCATTCTAGTAACCATCCGGCAAATACCCAAGCCCTGTGGACGCGCCCCGCAACCGGCTCAATCCTTCCCATCCGAGACCGTCACCCTGATCTCATCGCCATTGCAGCGGATTTCGGGGACGTACATGGCGTGGCCGAGGACGGGGAGGGCGTGGAACGCTCCGGGGACTTCGGCGCGGAAGGTGTAGCGGAGTTCCCAGACGCCTTCGGGCAATTTGTCGACGAACAGGGCCACCTTGCGGTCGCGCAGTTCCTGGTGCACCCAGCGGCGTTCTCCGCGGACGGGGCGTTTCCCATACACCGGCGGCGGCAGAAAAGGATCGTCGATCTTCGCGACCTCCCGCACGCGGCCATTGCCAGTGAAGCGGCGCTTCATTTCGCCGGCGTTGATTTCCTCGAGGAACATCGACTCGCCGCTGCGGATCTGGACGGCTTCGAGTCCGGCGGGTTTGAGGTCCTCGAAGACGAGATACTCGTAGTTGTTCTTGGCCTCGATGGTGAGGACGACCTCGACGCGTTCGCCGCTTTGCACGGTATCGCCGTCCTTGAGCGGGACCTTCCTGTAGGCGAGTCCCTTGAGCAGGGTCGGCGTCTCGACGAGTCTGGTGTAATCGCGGCGGACGAAGATCTCGTTGCCGGCGGCCGGGATGGGCTCTTCCAGGCTGAAGTATTCGCACTCGGCGGCGAAGTAGAGCGGGGTGTCGCCCTGCTTGCGCCTGATGCGGATCTTGTTCACGCCGTCACGGAGATGTTTGCGGTCGATGGCGAAACGGCTGGGTGCGTTGAAGACATCGGCGCCGGAGAGCGAACGCTGGACGATGCGCTTGCCGTTGACGGTGAGCGTGTATTCGATGTCGGCCTCGAGTTCGCCGCTGGCGCGGAGGTAATCGTTCATGGCCAGCACGGCGATGGCGGTGTCGCGGGTGTTGCTCCACTGCGCGCCGCGGCGATTCTTGATCAGCCAGTTCGTGACCGGCTCCACGAGCTTGTTTTCGGGATCGATGGCGAGCAATGCGCGCAGGGCGAAGGCGGTCGCCTCGACGCCGCCGTCGGACCAGCGGTGGAAGATGCCGTCCTCGCCCCAGTGGGCTGTTGCAATGGTTGAGCCTCGAGAGCTGGGAGTTGAGAGAGGATCATCGGCGATGAGGACGGATTGATCGGGGCGGTCGTCGCGTTTGACGCCGTTCTCGAGATTGCGGATCAGGACCTCGGCCTTCTCGGCGTCCTGGAAGTAGTGGGCGGTGAGCGCGAGGAGTGAGCGGGAGTAGGCGTTGAGGCGGGCGCGGTTTTTCCAGAGATTGGCGAAGGCGGCGCTCTGGGCGTTGGAGCCGCCCGTCTTGGTCGAGGCCAAGGCGTGGAGCATCCAGGCTTGATTGTCGAAGTTGTTCTCCTGTTCGACGATTTCCTTGTCGAGCCACTTGATGGCGCGGTTCAGGGAGCTGTCCTTGACCTCGATGCCGGCCTGCTTGGCGAGGGCGAGGCCCCAGATGACGTAGGAGGTCATGAAGTGGTCGCTGCTTCCGTGTTTCCACCAGCCCCAGCCCCCGTCGCCGTGTTGGAAATCATAGAGGCGTTCGAGGCTTTGTTTCGTGATGGCGTCGAGTTCGGCGAGGTCGCGGCGGCCCTTGGGTTGGGTCTTGGCGACGTGCGCCAGTTCGACGCCGCCAAAGACGCGGCCCATGACGTCCTCGGGCTTGAGACCGAGGTCGCGGAGGGTCTTGGCGGTGATGGCCGCGGGAAGGAAACGGCTCATGGTCTGCTCGACGCAGCCGTAGGGGTAGTGAATGAGGTAGGGCAGGGCGTCGAGCATGGTGACCGCCATGCTGGGCGCGATCTGGACGGTGACGGAGGTCGAGTCGGCCTTGCGCTCCTTGGGGATGTTCAGGTTGATGGTCACATCCTTGCCGCGGACCTTGCCGGACTTGCTGACGAACTTCTCGATGCCGTGCTCGTGCGCGGTGTAGGTCTTCTCCATGGCGTCGGCCAGCGAGCCGCCGTTCTGCCGGGCGATGACGCGGAGCTTCACTTCCCCGGGCTTCTCGACCGTGGCCAGCCAATCGACGCGCTTCTCGGCGCCAGGCGCGACGGCGACGCCGCCGACGCCGACCTTGGGCAGGCTCATGGGGTAGGGCGTGACCGCGAAGCCCTTGAGCTTTATGGTGTTCTTGCCCGGTTTCTCGGGGACGAACCCCTCGATCTTCAGGCCGGTGGTTTCGAGAGTGGCGCCGACGGTGAGATTGGAGGAGGTGTTGTTGTTGACGACGGCCGAGACGATGACGCTGTCGCCGGCGACGAAAAACCGCGGCGCCTGGAGGCGGACGATGAGCGGGTTCTTGGTGCGCGTCTCCGTGTTGGCGATGCCGAATTGGTTGCCCTTGGTCACGACGCGGGCGGTCGCTTTCCAGCCGGTGAGGGAGTCCGGGTATTTCACCTTCACCCTGGCCTGGCCATTCTTGTCGGTCCGGACATCGGGCTGCCAAAAGATGGTGGAGCGGAAGTCGCTGCGGACGATGACGGCGGGTTCGCCGGGCGCTGCCTCAGCCTTCCGCTTCATTGCGATCGAGGCTCCGGCGCGTCCGACCTGGCGCCCGGAGGAGCTTCTGACCTCGTCCATGGCCATGCCTTCGGGCGCCTCCATCATCGGGGCGGCGGCTGACATCGGCATGGCGTCGGCTGCAACCATGGCGCCGGAGTCGAAATCCCATGCGGCCCCGTTGGTCGCCAACTGTCCGGCTCTGCGTCCGAGACCGCGAAGACCGCCGCCCACGGCGCCGCCGCCTCCCCCTCCACCGCCGCCGCCGCCTTGGCCGCCTGAGGCTTCCTGCATCAGCAGCCAGGGCAGTTGTCGCTCGTCGACGTGTCCGTATTTCTCGTGCAGCAGGTAGCGGATGTAGCCCTTGTCGTTGAAGGAGCTTCGCGAACGGATGCGGTGGCCGCGTTTCGTGCCGTAGTAATGTTTGCGCGGATCGCCGGCGTAGTCTTGCTGGATGTAGAACACGGATTCATCGACGAGGCCGAAGCTGATCTCGGCGGCGACAGGCCTGCCCTCGTGGTCGCGCGCGGTCAGCGTCAGTTCGCCCTCCTCGCGCGGTTGGTATTCCTCGCGATCGGACTCGACCTCGACCGTGAGGAAGTTCCTTGTCGGCGGCACGATGACCTGTTCCTGGGCGGATGACACCCGGTTTTCGGTGACGGTCGACGCATTGAGAAAGACATTGGGAACGTGTTCCTCGGTGATGGGGAGCGGGACCAGCTTGGCCGTGCCTTCCATGTGAATCACCTGATGGCTGTGGAGTTTCTCGCCCTCGACGCAGAACAGGACATGGCGGTCGCTCGTGGGCGCATGCAGCATGACCGGCGCCGTCTCGCCAACGCGGAAGGTGTCCTTGTCGACGATGATCTGGACGTTGTCGCTGTGGTAACCGAGCAGGGTGGAATTCCGGTCGGCGACCCAGACGGCGGTCTGGGCGGTGATGGGGAAGGGCGGGCGGCCCTGGGGATCGGGGACGATTGCGCTGCTGCTGGTCCACTCGATGGAGTAATAGCCCTCCTTGTCCGGCGTGAAGGACAAGGTCGCCTCGCCGTCCGCGCCGGTGTCGAGGGCCCGGTTGAGGATTTCCTCGTCTTCATAGCCCTGTGATTTCAGGCGCCAGGGCAGTCGGCCGCGCGCGCCGGGGAGCGGGGGGAAGACCGCGGCCTCCTTAAGCGCGCGGAGTTCAGCGTCGGCGACCTCGTCGCCGGCCGGAGAGATCCAGACTTCGCGCCAGACCTTGCGGACCACCTTCACCCTGCCTTTCACATCGATGGGTTGGTTGTTGGCGTCCTGCGCGGTGAACGTCGCCTCCACCTTCTGGCCGGGGCGATGGATGTTGTGCTCCGCGCGGGCGAAGACGTGGTAGGGTTGTCGCGTCACCTTCACGCTGCCCTGGCCCACGATCTCGCGGCGGGAGGAATCGGTGACGCGGGCCTCGATCTCGTATTCGTGGTCCTGCCCGGTGTTGTTGGCGGATTGGAAGGTGATGGTGGCCTTGCCGTTGGCGTCGGTCTTGACGACCTCGTGGTGGACGTTCTGTCCACGGTTGCCGAACTGGGAAGGGTTGCCCGCCATGTCGTCATAGAACCAGGGGAAATCCCGTTGCCTCTGGTGTCGGAACCAGAAGGGCTTCTGTCGCACGTGCACCTCGACCTTGGCCTCGGAGACCGGACCGCCGAAGTAGTAGTCCGCCTGGATATCGACGCTAATCTTGTCGCCGAGGCGGTAGATCTTCGGCCGCCCGTTCTCCCTGGGCGTTTCGACGGCGACCTTGAACTCGGGCAGCTTGTACTCCTCGAGTCGGAACAGGTTTGCCTGCCCGAGGTTTCGCTCGCTGCCGTCGGTCCGCTTGTGGAAGAACTGGATGCGATACACGCCCAGCGGCATTTTTTCCGTGAGGGCCAGTTCGCCCCAGGCGGAGCCGAAGGCGTTCAGCGTCACCTTCTTGTCCTCGACCTTCGAGTTTCGTGCGTCGCGGATCTCATAGCGGATCTCGGTGTCCGCCGGCGTGGAATAGGCGCCGCCTTCGTGGACGCGGACGATGAACTTCCATTTCACCGTTTCCTTGGGGCGATAGGCGGGGCGGTCGGTGTGGGCGTAGATGCGCCAGACGTCGCCGGTTCCGTCGCGACGGGCGTAGGCGCGTCCCGCGCTGAAGGCCTGCCGCGCCCCGGCCTTGGAGCCGAGGAACAGATCCACGCTGCCCGAGGGCGCTGCGAGTTTGAACATGGCGATGCCGTCCTTGTCCGTGGTCAGGGTTTCCCGGGCGGCGCGCCACTTGCGGTTCACACGCCAGCGTTGGGAGAGTTGGACGTTGGCGTTGGGGATGGGTTTGCTGGTGGCCGAATCGCAAAACCAGACCAGGGCGTCTGTGCCGGAGGTTCTGAGGACGAGGGTGGCGTCGGTGACGAGCACGATGTCGCGGGATTCCAGGGCGCCGGACTTCGCGCGCAGGACATAGGCGCCGGGATCGAGGTCGGTGTCATGCCAGGGCGAGTCCGAACCGGGTTTGTGGGTTCCGTCGTCCTTGGCGTCCTTGGTCCACTTTTGCACGCTCTTTGCCCGGGCGAGGTCGACGCTGTCCAGCCAGGAGGGGCGGCTGTCGCCGTTGGTCTTCAGGACGGCGTCGCGGCTGAGGTCGATGGCGAACAGTTCGAAATCGATCTTCTGAATGTTCCGCCAACTGGCGAAGTAGCGGATCTTGGAGCCGGGGAGAAAGACGTTGGAGACGCGCACGTTCAGCGTCGGCGAGGTGATCTGCTTGATGCGGCCCTGCGCCTGGTCGAAGTGGCGGGTTTCGCCCTTCTTGAAACCGCGCACGAGGCTGCGATAGAGGGACAGGGCCTTCACGTAGTCGCGCTCGGTCTTCCAGGCGCCGTTCTCGTCGAAGGAGACGACGCCGGTGTTTTCCATCCATTGCGCGTAGTGGAACAGGGCGTCGTCCTGCCAGCCCGTGTCGCGGCCGCCGCCGATGGCCAGTTCAAATTCGGTCGTCACGCGGCGGCGCAGGGACCAGTCGCCCTGGTTTCGCAGGGTCATGGCGATGAGGTAATGGGCGTGCGCCCGGTCCTCGGCTGTGCGGGCGATCTTCAGGTAGTTCTCCAGAATCTGGAGAGAAAGCTGGTTGCCGTAGTAGCCGTAGTAGTACCACCGCTGTTGTTCGGGCGGTTCGGCGATGCGCTTCACGATGGAGATATAGCGGGCGCGCGCGGTCTCGAGATCCGCCGAACCGGCCCACCAATCCAGCGCATTGTTGTAATGCCCCCACGCGCCGCCCCAGTTTCGGCCCTGACGCCGGATCCATTGCAGGTCGCCCAGCGACTCCTGGACCTCGACCCAGACGAGGTCGCGGTCCTCGATGCGCTCGATGTCGCGGATGAGGACGTTCAACTGTTTGCGGGCCTCGTCGATCGGGGTGTTGTCGCGGTTGTTGGTCGATGCGTGGGCGCGCCATTGCGTGTCGGCGAGACGGAACTGCAGCCAGCGAAGGTTGGCCTGCGAAAGCCCGTTGGTCTCGACGCCCCGGTAGATTTCGCGGGCCTTGGAGTAGGAGCCTTCGGTAAAGAGCGCTTCGGCCTGGGCGCTGGCCTGATCGAAGTCGGCTGCGAACGAGGCTGCCGGGGCAAGGAGCGCGGCGGCGACGAGAATGCTGCCGAAGCGCGCCGTCTGCACCGCGCGCAGCGACCTGGTCCGATTGGAGCGTTGAGCATTGCCCGGCTGTGGTTCCGGTCGCGGGGGCATGCCGAGCAATGCTCGGCGCTCCGGGCGTGGCTGGGGACGACTGGGGGGAAAGACGGTATTCATGGCGGGACGGATGTGGCTTCCGGTTGTTACGACGTTGACGAGCTCGGATTCTTAGACGGAATCCACCGATCAAGCGCCGCCGATACTGGAAAGGTTCATTCGGTTCGTCAATTCGGGGGGCGCTCCATTTCCGGTCGGCAATTGGAATTGCCGCCGGCCGTGGTTTTGGATAACGCTCGGAGCACAAGGCAGTTCAGGGAATCGCGACGGAGGTTCGCGACAACAGTATTCCGATCATGTTCATCATTCCAGTCGGCGTAGAATACGAGGCCCGGCGCATGCCGGTGGTCACCTTCACCCTGATGGGGATCAACACCGCGATCCACCTCGTCATGATGATCCTGTACTTCACCGCCGAGTCGGCCTGTGATCGGGGCTACCAACTGTTTGGCCTGGTTCCGGCAGTTTCGGCCTGGCACACCTATCTCACACATTGCTTCATGCACGCGGACATCTTCCACCTGATCGGGAACATGATCTACCTGTTCCTGTTCGGGGCCTGCGTGGAGGACATCGTCGGGCGGGGGAAATTCCTGACGATGTATCTGATCTCCGGAGTGATCGCGGGAGTTGCGCACGTGGCGGTCTCGCGGGGATCGGATATTCCGCTGGTGGGCGCTTCGGGCGCCATCTCCGCCTGCATGGGCGCGTTCGTGTTGTTGCTGCACAACCGGCAGATCGAGTTCAAATATTTCTTCATCTTCTTCTTTCGGGTGTTTGCCGGCGATTTCTTCCTGCCGGCCTGGCTGGTGATCTCTTTCTGGTTCGGAATGGATGTGCTCGGGTTGGCGGTCGATCTAAGCGGGGATGGGGCGGAAGGCGGCGGCGTGGCCTACGGGGCTCACATCGGAGGTTTCCTGGTCGGCATGGCGGCCGTGCCCGGGCTGAAGAAGTGGCTGCAGCAGGAAGAGTCGCGCGAGCGCGCCGAGGCGATCGCGAGGAAGGCCGAGCTCACCTGGACCGCCACGATTCCGCCCGACGCGCAGATCACGGTGCAGGACCATGGCCTGCAATACGGCCCTTACACCTTGGCCGGTTTGTGGGGCGCGCATCAGGAAGGTCTTTTCTCCGAAGACGCCTTGTATTGGCACGATGGCATGGAGGATTGGGCCATGCTGAGCGAGGTCCTTTGAAGGGGGAACGGAGCGCGCTGTGTCGGAGGCCAGCCGCAGCAACGTCACTGATTGATTGTGCAGAAGGCGCAGGTCTGCATCGCGAGGCGTTGCGGCCGTTCCCGATGACGGGACACCGCCGCGCTCCGTTCAGATCCATCCCGCCTGCCACTGAATCGGCGACGATTGCCATCGAACCCGGACTTCGTCTAGTCTGTGACTTCATGAACTGCCCGAAATCCCTCGATCGCCGCCAATTCCTGAAGCGAACCGCGTTGGCTTCCGGGGTTTTCGCTTTGGCGTCCACTCCGATCAGCGCGGTGGAAGCTGTGACCCGAACGATGCCGGAAGTTCCCGGTCGGTTTCGTCTTCGGATGCGCTCCTGCGCGGAGCCGGCCCCCAAGGGCCTGGTCTACACGCCGGAAATCCGGGAGGAGGAGTGGGAGGCTTCCGAAACCGCCATCATCATCTGTGACATGTGGACGGAACACCCCTGCAAGATGGCTCAGCAGCGCGCCGGCGAAATGGCGCCCCGCATGAACGAGACCATCAGCAAGGCGCGGGACCACGGCGCGTTCATCGTTCATGCGCCGAGCGGCGGGGTGAAGAAATTCTACGAGGACACGCCCTTTCGCAAACGGATGAAGGAGGCCGCGCCGGTCAAGGCGCCCGTCAAGATCTCGGGCAACTGGGAATGTGATCCGTCACGCGAACCGGAACTGCCGGTCGAGGCCAACAATCGCGTCGAGGGCGCGGTCCATGGCTGCGACGATCCGACGCCCGCGCCGCATCCGGATTTCGACCGACGCGAACACCCGGCCATCAAGATCGTGGGTTGGGACGGCGTGAGCGAAAGCGGTCAGGAGATGTGGAACGTCTTTCAGCGGGAGGGAATCCGCAACGTGGTCCTGATGGGCGTCCACACAAACATGTGCGTCCTGGGGCGGCCCTTCGGAATCCGCATGATGGTAAAGCTCGGATTCAACGTCGCCCTGTGCCGAGATCTCACCGACGCGCTTTATGATCCGCGCGACAAACCGTTCGTCAGTCACGCCCGCGGCGTGGAGTTGATCGTCGAGCACATCGAGAAATACTGGTGCCCTTCGATCACGAGCGCGGATCTGATGAAGGCGGTCAAGGGCTCGAATGATCCGGGGTGAGATGAGGGTTGCCGATTTTTGAATCTCGAAATCCGAAAACCGAAACAAATCCGAAATACGAAGGCTTCAAACGACATGCTCAGGCATTCTGGAGTCGGCGGCGTCGGGCGTTTCGTTTCGAAATTCGGGTTTGTTTCGGATTTCGAGATTTGGAATTCGAACGTCCTATTCCGGTTCCCGGTCCGCATCCACCACTTCAAACACGTATCCTTCCGGGCTGCGGAAGAAGAAGCGTTCGAAGGGCGTCTCGCGAATGGGGGCGATCAGTTCGGCCCCGTGTTCGACGAGTCGCTCCTTGAGTTCCGCGAAATCGGAGAGCGGGTGATTGACCGCGACGTGGCGGCCGAATTCCCGTTCGAAGGGGGAGGGCTCGAAATCATCGACGCGCAGGAGGTGGAGCTCCTGGTCCGGCCCCATGGCAAGCCAGGCGGCTTCGCGGCCGATGTTGCCGGGGCGGTTGACCGGCTGCCAGCCAAGCGTGGCGCCATAGAATTCCCGGGACTTCTCCACGTCGCGCGTGGCCAGTGTCAGATGGGCGAATGACATGGGCGCAGTGTGCGGCCTGTCCGGGGTCTGACGCAATTCCAGGCTTTGCTGCGGC
>JAYPEY010000042.1:15131-19048 GCA_038126035.1 Verrucomicrobiales bacterium
TGCTGCGGCTGGTCCCGATGACGGGACACAGCCGCGCTGCGCCCGAGCCTGGTCTTCCGGGCTGTTTGATTTTGACGCGACGTTCCGCCGCGCCTAAAAGACAGGCCATGAGCCGGATTGCCATCATCTCCGACAGCCACGACAACATCTGGAATCTCGACAAGGCCCTGGCGGCCGTTCGTCACAGCGGCGCGGAGACGCTCCTGCACTGTGGGGATCTTTGCGCGCCCTTCATCATTCATCACCTTGCCAAGGGCTTCCCCGGCGCGATCCACATCATCTTCGGCAACAACGACGCCGACGGCCGTTTGATCACGCAGAACGCCGCCGGGCATGAAGGCCGGGTTCAGTTGCACGGCATTTACGCGGAGTTGGAACTGAGTGGGCGCAGGGTTGCGATGATTCATTACCCGGAACCCGCGCGTCGCATCGCTGAATCAGGGAACCTCCACCTCACCTGCTACGGTCATGACCACACGAAGCGCGTGGAGAAAGTCGGCGACAACTGGCTCGTCAATCCCGGTGAACTCATGGGCATGAAGGGCGATCCCACCTGGGCGCTTTATGACGCTGACGCGCACACGGTGGAATTGATGGACGTGTAGCCGCCTTCGCAAGAAGGCGGGGGATTTCCACCCAACTTGTCGCAAATCGTGCGGTCCTGCGCGTTGTCATTCCCGCCCTCGCGCCATCAACACGAGTTGCAGCAGTTGGAGGACGCTGCTGACGAGCGCGGCGACATAGGTCAGCGCGGCGGCGTTCAGCACGCTGGCGACATGGCTCCGCTCGCGGTCGCTGATCAATCCCATGCGTTCCAGGCATTTCTTCGCGCGGGCGCTGGCGTCGAATTCCACGGGCAGGGTGATCAACTGAAAGAGGGTGATGACGCTGAACAGTCCAATCACGATTGGCAACGCGATGTCAAGCGCGCCGGTGAACATGCCGAACAGCAGGATCCCCATGTAGGCCATGCTGGCGAAGTTGGTGATGGGCACGATCGCCATGCGCAACTGCAATGGCGCGTAGGCGGCCTGGTGTTGCAGGGCATGTCCGGCCTCATGGGCCGCGACCGCCATCCCGGCGATGGAGCGGCCCGCGTAGTTCTCCTCCGACAAGACCAACTGCCTTCGAACGGGGTCGTAGTGGTCGGTCAAGTGGCCGCCGGTTGGATGGATCGGCACGTCATGGAGGCCGGCGGCATCCAGTATGGCGCGGGCGGCCTGGGCCCCGGTCATGCCCGAGTCGGAGGCGACCCGCGCGTAGCGGTTGTAGGTCGAGGAAACCTTGAACTGGGCATAGAGCCCCAGGAGCAGCCCGGGAATCACAACCCACCAGTAGTCTGCAATGATCAGTCCCAACATCGTCTTGCCTTTCGAAATCGTTGTCAGTGTCGCTTCGTTTCAATCCGTTCCGAAATCGCGGTTCCGGATTCTCGTCTGTTTGAGAACAGTATTTGTGCCAGAGACAAATGTTGTATCGTTGTTGTTCAATATCAACACGTTACAAAAGTCTGGGTGATTTGGAGTCGGCGTGATTTGGGACGAAATGGACGAGAAATTCCGGCGAAGTGCGCCAAATCGGCCCGCCAGCGGAGTTTTGTATTGCGAATGAGTGAAGAGCGTTTTCGATTGTCCCCGTGATCGTTGTCATTGCGGATGACATATCCGGCGCGTCTGAACTGGCCGGCGTGGCGCATGAGCGCGGCTTCCTGGCCGAGGTTCAGACGCGGTTCAATCCGTCGACGGAGGCGGAGGTCGTTGCCTTGGATACGAACACGCGTCTGTTGCCTCCCGACGAGGCCGCCGCTCGCGTGGAGGAAATCGCGCGCGAGGTTGCTGCGGCTGGCGCCTCATTGATCTACAAGAAGACGGATTCCGTCCTGCGCGGCGCGATCATCCCGGAAATCGACAGTATCCTGAAGGCGACGGGAAAACGCCGGGGACTGTTGATTCCGGCGAATCCTTCGCGCGGGCGGATCATTCGGGGCGGGGAGTGTTTCGTGAACGGAGTGGCGTTGGCGGAAACGGAGTTTGCCAACGACCCCACGCATCCGGCGTGGACCTCGAATGTTCTGGAATTACTGGGGCCTTCGAAGCGCGGCGGGACGTCTTCCGTGCGGGCGACGGATGCGATATTCGGAAGCGGGGTGACGGTTCCTGATGTGACCTCGGTGGAAGATCTGAGCAAGCGCGCGGAGGAGGTGGATGGAGATGTTCTGCCGGCGGGCGGGGCGGAGTTTTTCGGGGCGTTGCTGGATCGTCGCGTGGCGCCGGCGTCGTCGCCTGTGACGATGCCGCCGGCCGGCCCTTTGGAATCCGTTCTGCTGGTTTGCGGCAGCGCGGCGGCCTGGGCTGCCGGACGAGGCGAGCAGGCGATTCGCGCCGGTGTGCCGGTGTTTCCGATACCCGCGACGTTGCTCGCAATGGAGATTGATGACGTGTCCAGGTTCGCCCTGACATCCGGATGGGCCGACAAGGTCTGGGACTCATTCAATTTGGGAGGCATGGCAATGATCGCAGTCGGGCGGTCGGAGAAGCTGGGCATGGGGCCGGATGATCTGCTCCGACTGTTGGCTGAAGCCGTTGAGTGCGTGCTGATGATCCCGAGAGTGGACAGGCTCCTGATCGAAGGCGGCGCCACGGCGCGGGCGGTGATCGATGCGATGGGGTGGAGTCGGTTCAAAACGATCGGCGCGATTGAGGGGCTTTCCTGGTTGCGACCGACCGATGGCGGTCCGGCATTGTTGATCAAGCCGGGCAGCTACGATTGGCCGGAAGGAGTGTAGAACGGGATTCATCCCGTTTGCTTTGCGTTGGCATGCGGAGCGCGGCTGTGTCCCGTCTTCGGGGCCAGCCGCAGCAGCCTCCGAACACGGAAGGCTCGGCTGTGGCCCCGCGGCTGGGTCGCTTCCGACGCGGCTGCGGCTGGTCTTCGACACAGCCGCGCTCCGGCCGCTTGGCGCCAATCGAACATTGAACGTCCCGCCTTATGCGCCAAACTGTCGGGCATGCAGAACCGGATCGGATTTTGGCTGGGAGTGTTGAGCTTCGGCGCGTTGGCGGCTTCGGCGCCTGCCGCCGACAGTTCGTTCAAGAAGATGAAGGACATCAAGTTTGCGGAAATCGATGGACATGAGCTGAAGCTGGATCTGTATCTGCCGGACGCCGCCAGGAATCCGCCGTTGATCGTCTGGGTGCATGGCGGCGCATGGCGGGCGGGCTCCAAGGACAGGATGCCGTTGACGGATCTCGTGCGCGAGGGTTATGCAGTCGCCAGCGTGGACTACCGGCTTTCGCCCGTGGCGAAGTTCCCCGCGGCCATCCATGACATCAAGGGCGCGATCCGTTTTCTCCGCGCGAAGCAGGAGGACTACGGCTTCAATGCAGAGAAGATCGGCATTGCCGGGGCCTCGGCGGGCGGGCATCTGGTCGCGTTGGTCGGCACGACGAACGGACACAAGGAATTGGAGGGCGATGTCGGCGGGAATCTGGATCAATCGTCGGACGTGCAGGCGGTTGTGAGCTACTACGGGGCCAGCAACTTCATGACGATCCTGAACCAGTCCACGCCGCATGGATTGAGCGTGCGTGTGCCGGCCTTGGAGTTGTTCATCGGTGGCCGGCCGGAGGAGGTTCCCGATCTGGCGAGGCTCGCGAGTCCGGTGTTTCACGTGGACAGGAACGACCCGCCGTTGCTGCTCATCCACGGCGACCAGGATCCGCAGATGCCGATCAACCAGTCACACGAACTGCACGGGAAATACAAGGAGCTGGGATTGCAGGTGACGTTCGAAGTCGTTCACGGCGCCGCGCATGGGGGCAAGGCGTTCCATGATGCGACGCGGGTGAAGTTGGTGACTCGGTTTCTGGACAAGTGGGTGAGGTGAGAGTGGCCCGTAGCCGCAACCTCGTAGCCGC
>JAYPEY010000042.1:19148-45662 GCA_038126035.1 Verrucomicrobiales bacterium
CGTAGCCGCAACCTCGTAGCCGCGACCTGAAGGTCTCGGCTACGGTCCCGATTGGAATTCCTTGAAATTCTCCGCCAGCGGGATTGCCTCATCGATCAACAGTACCGGGACGTTGTTCCGGATGAGGTAGAGAAATTGTCCATCCTCCCGGACGAGGCCGCCGTCGATCTTGTCCTTCACCGCCTCGCCGCCGCGGTCCTTGATCTCGCCTTTTTCAATCCGTGCGTTCAGGTCGGTGATTTGCTTGTCGTCGGCCGGCGTCAGCTTCTGCTTCGTCTCCGGGCAACGGACGATCTCGAGGAGTTCCTTGTCAATCATGGGGCTGGGCGCTGGGTCCTGGTTTCTGGGAACTGGGAACTGGGAACTGGGAACTGCGTTCCGAATACTGATCACTGACCGACTGCCTTCAACGCGGCGGCCTGAATGACTTTCAACGGCACGCCGGCCGTCTCCGCGAGCGCGCGGCAGGATTCGTATTCGGGCGCGACCTGGATGGCCTTGCCGTTGAGCAGGCCGATCTTCACTTCGACGGGGCCGTGCTCGGTTTCGACGGTTCTTGTCTCGCGTTTCAGTTTGCGGCGTTCGGTAATAGTGCGGCGGACGCCGAAGGCGGTGGTTTCGCGGAGGATGGATTCGGTGAAGCGATCGGCGTCGGTTTCGGCGCAAAGCACAGACAACAGCACGCCGGGCCGGTTCTTCTTCATCTGGATCGGCGTGTGGAAGGCGTCGAGCGCGCCGGCGGCGAGCGCGCTTTCCATGAAATGGCCGAGAACCTCGGAGCTGATGTCGTCGAGGTTGGTTTCGAGGACGACGATACGGTCGGTTTCCCAGTCGAGCGCGGGGGCGCCGTCGGAGGCATTGGACTCACCGAGGCAGGCGCGGAGGACATTGGGTCGGGTCTTGCAGTCGCGGGTTCCAAGACCGTAGCCGATCTTGTCCGGGATCAGACCCTGCATGCCTTCGAAGGATTCCGCGAACTCCGCCAGCAGCGCGGCGCCGGTGGGAGTCACGAGTTCGGACTGCTCCTCGCATTGGGTGACCGCGACGCCGCGGGCGCCGAGGATCTCCAATGTCGCGGCGGTCGGAACAGGAAAGCGGCCGTGCGCGCAAAGGACCCAGCCCGTGCCTTCGACGACCGGGGCCGAAAGCACGCGCGGCCTGCCCAGCATCTCCAACGCGATGCAGGCGCCGATGATATCGACAATCGAATCCACGGCGCCGACTTCGTGAAAATGAACATCCTCCGGCGGCATGCCGTGGACCTTGCCCTCGGCCACGGCGACACGATGAAAGACGGCGATGGATTTCTCCTTCACCCAGTCGGAGAGGTCGCTGGCCTGGATGAGTTCCTTGATCTGGGCGAAGTCGCGGGCGTGCTCGTGACTGTGGTCGTGAACGGCGGGGCTGAGGCCGGCGGCCGGATTGCTGATCGGCATCAGAAGCAGTTCCACGTCGAACTTCACGCCGTCGATGTTGGCCTTTTGCTTCCGCGCGCTGTGGAGGCGGTAGCCGTCGACCTGCAGTTTCTTCAACTCATTCTCAAGCGCGGCAAAGTCCACGCCCAGGTCGATCATCGCGCCGAGGAACATGTCGCCGCTGATGCCGCTGAAGATGTCGAGGTAAAGGGTTTTCATCTGGTGGATCCGCAAAGATGCGCAATAGGCGCAGAAAGGTGAAGCCGCTTCTGTCTTCGGAGACGCGTTGTCAGTTTGGGCGAACCCACCCCGATCCCATCCTCATTTTCGGCTTGCGCCGGAGGATGAAATATCCCCTCCCCAGAGGGGAACTTCGCTAACCTGCCAGGGCATTGATCTGGCTGGCGGCGTAGGCGGCGCCGAAGCCGTTGTCGATGTTGACCACGGTCACGCCGCTGCCGCAGCTGTTGAGCATGCCGAGCAGGGCGGCGATGCCGCCGAGGTTGGCTCCGTAGCCGATGCTGGTGGGGACCGCGATGACGGGCTTGTCCACCAGGCCGGCCACGGCGCTGGGCAGGGCGCCCTCCATGCCCGCGACGGCGACGATGACATGCGCCTTGCGCAGTTCGTCCGCCTTGCTGAGCAGTCGGTGCAGGCCCGCGATGCCGACGTCGTAGATCCGCTTCACATGGTTGCCCATGATCTCGGCGGTGACGGCGGCCTCCTCGGCGACCTTCATGTCGCTGGTCCCGGCGCTGAGCACGGCGATCGTTCCGGCGCGCTTGGGCAGAGGCTTCCTTTCCACCGTCAGACAGCGCGCGGCCTCGTGATGGACGGCGTCGGGAAGGCGCTTGCAGACAAAGGCGGCGGCGGCGGGTTCGACGCGGGTGACGAGGAGTTGGTCCGCCTTGTCGAGAATGGAGAGGCCGATCTCGGCGATCTGCTCGGCGGTCTTGCCCGTTCCGAAGATGACCTCTGGAAATCCGCAGCGGAGTTCGCGCTGACGATCCACCTGGGCGAAGCCGAGATCCGCAATGGGTTCGGCCTGGAAGGCGCGGATGACCTCGGGCGAATCAATCTCTCCGGCCTGGAGCTTTCCGAGAAGTTCGTTGGCTTCGGCCGGGGTCATGGTTCAGCGGACCTGCGGGGCGAGGATGCCGATCAGGTCTTCGATCTTGACGCGTTCCTGTTCCATGGAGTCGCGGTGGCGCAGGGTGACCGTGCCTTCGAGGCTCTTGTCCTCGCCGTCGCCGAGCGTGTCGAAATCGATGGTGACGCAGAAGGGCGTGCCGGCCTCGTCCTGGCGACGGTAGCGACGTCCGATGGCGCCGGTCTCGTCGTAGAAGACGGTCATCAACGGCTGGAGCATGGCCTTGATCTCCTTCGCCTTGGCGACGAGTTCGGGCTTGTTCTTCAACAGCGGGAGGACGCCGACCTTGATGGGCGCGACACGCGGGCTGAAGCGCATGACGACGCGGGTCTCCTCCTTGCCCTTGGCGTCGGTGACGGTCTCCTCGTCGTAGGCCGAGCAGAGCAGCGCGAGCACGAGTCGGTCGGCGCCGGCGCTGGGTTCGATGACGTGGGGGATGTAGTTGCCCTTGAGGAACTGGGCGACGTCGTCCTTGGTGACCTTCTGGGCGTAGGCTTCCTTCTCCGCCTTCTCCTCGTCGGTCATGGAATCCTCGATCGCCGCGCGGAAATATCTGATGCGGGCCGCCTTGTAGGATTCGGCCAGCTCCTTCGCCTTGGCCTCGTCCAGCTGCTTGATCGCGGCCTGGAATTCGTCGTCGAAGTAGATCTGCGGCTTGCCGGAGCAGGCCTGGTGCTTGGAAAGGTCGTAGTTGCCGCGGGCGGCGATGCCCTCCAGTTCCTGCTGGCCGAAGGGGAAATCGAATTCCACATCCGCGGTCGCCTTGGCGTAGTGCGCGAGCTCATCCGCGGTCTGCCAGCGGATGTGCAGTTTCTCCGCGGGGAGGCCAATGCTTTCGTACCAGTCCAGGCGGGCCTCGAACCAGTGCTTGTGCCAGGCGTTCCAGCCCCACGCTTTATCCGGCGTGGCGCACTTGTCGTTTTCCCCGGGCTCCTGCACGGACTCGCAGATTGCCTCGACGACCTCGTCGGGCCGGATGAAGAACTCGATCTCCATCTGCTCGAACTCGCGGGAACGGAAGGTGTAATTGCGGGGGTTGATCTCGTTGCGGAAGGCCTTGCCGACCTGCGCGATGCCGAAGGGCACCTTCTGACGCGAGGAATCCACCACATTCTTGAACTGCGCAAAAATGGCCTGGGCGGTCTCGGGGCGGAGGTAGGCGACATTGTCCTCGTGCTCGACCGGGCCCACGTAGGTCTTGAACATCAGGTTGAAATCGCGCGGCTCAGTCTTCTCGCCGTCGCAGTCGGCCACGCACTTGCTGGGTTTCTGGGGGCAGGCGGTCTCCTCCAGTTGGTCGGCGCGGAAACGGCCCTTGCAGGTCTTGCAGTCCACCATCGGGTCGCTGAAGGTGCCGACATGGCCGCTGGCCTTCCAGATGTCCGGGTGCATGATGATGGTGGCGTCGAGGCCGGCGATGTCCTCGCGCTTGTGGACCATGTCGTTCCACCAGGTGTCCTTGACGTTGCGCTTCAATTCGGCGCCGAGCGGACCGTAGTCCCAGAAGCCGTTGATGCCCCCGTAAATCTCCGACGATTGGAAAATGAAACCGCGCCGCTTGCACAGCGAGACGATCTTTTCCATCAATGCGTTGTCATGCTTGTCCGACATAGGGCGGGGAGTGTTTGCGCAAGGGGGAAGGGATGTCAAGGAGGGGCAGGATTCGCCTTGTCTCCGCCGGTTTGATACACTCGCCGTCAATCCATGTCCCGGAAATCCAACCCAACCCATCAAAGAGAGAAGGATCTGCATCCGCGGAACCGGCACGGGGATCGCTACGACTTTGCGGCGTTGCTGCGGTCGTGCCCTGGGCTCGCGGGCTTCGTGAGATCGAATCCCGCCGGGGAAGACACGATTGACTTCGCCGATCCGATGGCGGTGAAGGCGCTCAATCGCGCCCTGCTGATTCATCATTACGGGGTCGCGCTTTGGGACATTCCGACCGGCTATCTTTGCCCCGCCATTCCCGGACGGGCGGAATGCCTGCATCATCTGGCGGATCTGCTGGCAGAGGATGACGAGGGCGAGGTTCCGCGTGGACGGAAGGTGAAGGTTCTCGAGATCGGCGTCGGGGCGAATTGCGTGTTTCCGATCATTGGTTCGGCAGAATATGGCTGGAAGTTTGTGGGCGCGGACATCGATCCGGTTTCGGTGAAGTGGGTCAAGGAACTGGCGGCGGCGAACCCGCGGTTGAAGAACAATGTCGAAAGCCGTCTGCAGAAGAACCCCGCCAACTTCTTCAAGGGAATCGTCAGGCCCAAGGAGCGGTTTGCGCTGACGATCTGCAATCCGCCGTTCCACGAATCCAGGGAGGCGGCGCAGGAAGGGACGCTGCGGAAGCTGCGGAACCTCGAAGGGAAACGACCGGCCGAAGCGACGTTGAACTTCGGCGGCAGCGACACCGAACTTTGGTGTGAAGGCGGCGAGGCCGGGTTTCTGGACGGCATGATCCGGGAAAGCGCCAAACTGCCCGAGGCGGCAGCGTGGTTCAGCACGATGGTTTCCAAGCGCGAGAACCTGCCGGGCATTCAGCGGACGCTGAGAAAGGTGAAGGCGCAGGAATCTCGGATCATCGAGATCAGTCTGGGCCAGAAGCGAAGCCGGATTGTGGCCTGGTCGTTTCAGACAAGTGAGGATCGCCGGGCGCATTGGGCGTAACGCGCAGTCGCGCGACTGCGGTCATCTGATTTCGTCGGCCCGTAGCCGCAGCCTTCAGGCTGCGCCGCGAGCGTTCCAACGCGGGAAGTGAGCCGTTGGGGGCGTCGCGGGTTTCACTTCTCGCGCGACGCGCTCGGTGCGCAACCTGAAGGTCGCGGCTACGAGGTCGCGGGTTGTCGAGGGCGGTTGCTGTCAGGCAAATGGGAATTTGTCTCGACGTTCCCGGTTTGAGATTCCTTTATCTCACCATGCGTCAAATCTTCCTTTGCCTTTTCATTCTTTCGACTGCCGTCTCAGCCCAACAGCCGCCCTACGACAATCCGCCGTCGGTCGAGCCGCCCTGTTACCGCATTCGCTACGAGGCGTCAGACAAGCCGGGCGAGCTGATTTTCCCGGTCCAATACACGGTCTGGATTCCCAGGGGCGTGAAGACATTGCGTGGTGTGGTCGTGCATCAGCACGGCTGCGGCGAGGGTTCCTGCAAGTCGGGCCAGACCGGCGCCTTCGATCTGCACTGGCAGGCGCTGGCGAAGAAGCACGATTGCGCGCTCATGGCGCCGTCCTACGAGCAGCCGCAGTCGGCGAACTGCCAGATGTGGTGCGATCCTCGCAATGGCTCGAGCGCCAAGTTTCAGCAGGCCCTGGCCGATCTTGGGAAGCAATGCGGCCACCCCGAACTTGCGAAAATTCCCTGGGCTCTTTGGGGGCACAGCGGCGGGGGGCATTGGGCAGGCGGCATGGTCATGCTGCATCCGGAGCGCGTGGCCGCGGCCTGGCTGCGCTCCGGCGTGCCGTTTCTGGAATCGGATCCCAAGCGGGAAACCATCAAGCCGCATGAGTTGCCGCAGGCGGCGTTGGGCGTTCCGGTCATGTGCAACCCGGGAACGAAGGAGGGCGTCACGGTGAAGGACGGACGCTTCGCCGGGGTCTGGCCCGCCAACGAACGCTTCTTCAAGACCATGCGCGGCAAGGGCGCCTTGATTGGCGTGGCGGTCGATCCGTTGACCGCGCATGAGTGCGGCAATCAGCGCTACATGGCGATCCAGTGGCTCGACGCCTGCCTGACCGCGCGCCTGTCGAAGAAACCCGGCGCCGCGTTGAGCCCCATGCCGACCAGGGGCGCCTGGCTCGCGCCGTTGTTGGGGACGAAGGCGACGCCGGCCAACAAGTTCAGCGGCGACAAGGCCGCATCAATCTGGCTGCCCGGCAAGGCCGTTGCGCAGGCGTGGATGCAGTACGTGAAAGACACAGAGATACCGGACACGACCCCGCCGCCGGCGCCCACGAAGCTCGAAGTGAAGGGCGCTCAACTCACCTGGGAGGCCGAAGCCGATCTTGAAAGCGGGCTCGCGCATTTCATCATCGAGCGCGACGGAAAACAGATCGCAACCGTGCCCGAGGAGGCGAAGAACCGGTTTGGTCGCCCGATCTTTCAGGGGCTGCAATACAGCGACACGCCGACCGCGCCGCTGGTCGAAATGAAATTCACCGACAAAACCGCCAAGGCCGGCGCAAAGCACAGGTATCGCGTGATCGCGGTGAACACGGTCGGGTTGAAATCCGAATGAGTCGCGGGGTGAAGAAGGAACCGTCTCCGCTCAGACCTTCTTGATCGTGTAGCCCTTGCGATACCTGCGGGTGAGGTATTTGTTCGCCTCGGGTTTGTTGGTGATCTTCAGCTTCCTGCCGTCGAACTCCAGGGTCTCTTTCGGGAAGTGGGCGGCGACGTTGCCGAGTTGCACGGCTTCAGTGAGGTGGCCGCCGTATTCAAAGCTGTCGCTCGGTTGTTTGCCGCTGAGGCAGCCGTCGACCCAGCCGTGGTAGTGATTCAGGTCCGGTTGCGGTTCGATTTTGAAGTCCGGCTTGTTGAGGAAGGGCATGGCCACGTGCGGCACAACGAGGTTGCCGCCTTCGCAGACAAGGATCGAGCCGCCGCGGCGGGGCAGTTGCTGGCCTTCGGCGAGTTGGGCGATCTTGTCGTCGGGTTGCAGTCCGCCGTCCTGCCACGTGATTTTCAACTTCTCGCCCGTCGTGAACTCGGTGCCTGGCAGCAGGAACTCCACCTTCTGCCGAGCGGGCCAGACCTCGTTGTTCATGCCGGTATTCTCCGAGCGGACGCTGATGGGATCGCCCTTGATCTTGAGCGCGGTGTAGACCGGATCGAGCAGGTGACAGCCAAAGTCGCCCAGCGCGCCGGAACCGA
Source organism: Verrucomicrobiales bacterium (assembly GCA_038126035.1). Taxonomy (GTDB): domain Bacteria; phylum Verrucomicrobiota; class Verrucomicrobiia; order Limisphaerales; family JAYPEY01; genus JAYPEY01. Next base: position 26,575 of record JAYPEY010000042.1, read on the forward strand.
AGTCCTGCCAGTCGCGCCAGGTGAACGGATGGTAGACGCGATTGCCGCCATAAGGGCGCTCGGGCGCGACGCTCAACCACAGGTCCCAGTTGAGGCCCTTGGGCGCGGGCTGATTTTCCTTCTTGGAAGGGCGTTGCAACCGCCCGCTGTAGCCGTGTCCGGTGACCGCGATCCAGGAGTGGACCTCCTTCACCTTGCCGATCGCTCCGGAGTGGATGAGATGCGCCGTCGTCCGATAGGCGCTGTGCGAATGGATCTGGTTGCCCATGCGCGTGATGACGCCGGACTTCTTCGCCTGCCGCCGCATCTGCCGCGCCTCCCAGACGGTGCGGGTCAGCGGCTTCTGGCAGTAGACGTGCTTGCCGCGACGCATGGCGTCCAGGCTGATGATCGCGTGAGTGTGATCCGGCGTCGATACCGTGACCGCGTCCACCTTGTCGCCCAGGGTTTCGAACATCTCGCGGTAATCCTGGAAGATCTTCGCCTCGGGAAACTTCTTCTTCACCTTGGCCGTGCGGTTCAGGTCGACGTCGCAGAAGGCGACGCTGTGCAGGCGCTCGTGGCTGGTGATCTGCAGGATGTCTGAATAGCCCTTGCCGTCGGCGCCGATGCCGGCGAACTGCAGCTTCGAATTGAGGTTGCGCCCGCTGACGATGGCTGGGGCGGTCAGGGCGGCGACAGTGGAGGCGGCGAGGAAGGATCGGCGGGTAAGGCGCTTTTCTGAGGTCATGCCGGGAGTGTGCCCGCCCGGCGCCAAGGATCAAGCAGATAGAAAAGGGGCGAGCACGCAGCCGCCTTTGCAAAAAGGTGGCTGTGTCCCGTCTTCGGGATCAGCCGCAGCAGCTTCCGGTTCGGGAGCGCCTGGAACCTGACTGAGTCGTCTTTGTCGCCAACAATGCTGCGGCTGGTCTTCGACACAGCCGCGCTCCGGCCGCCGCGCTCTAGGTGAGCGCGGCTGCGCTGCGTATTCAATGCTCGCATCAGGCGTCGCCGCTCCTGTAGAAACCCTTCCATGGCATTCCGAAGACTATTCCTGTTGGCGCTTGTTTTGGCCTCGCCGATCGCTCTTTCCTCCGCCGAAGTGCGCGTTGCCGATCTTGACGATCGCATCCGCATTGAGATCGACGGGGAGTTGTTCACCGAATGGCGGCACAAGGAGTGGCTGGCTCCGTATTTCTATCCGGTGATCAGCCCCAATGGCGAGGGCGTCACCCGGAACTTTCCGATGAAGAAGGGCGTCCCGCACGAATCGCAGGATCATCCGCATCACCGGTCCCTGCGTTTTGCCCACAGCGATGTGAATGGACTCAATTTCTGGTATTGGCGGCCCGGGCGGGAACGCGAGTTGTCCAACGCGGAGATCAAGTTGGAAAAGGTTGAGAAGCTCGTTTCCGGCAGGATCGGCGAGTTCGTCGTCTGGAACCGCTGGCTCGACGGCGACACGCTCGTCCTGCGCGAACGCATGCACATCCGGGTGACTCCGCTGAAGAATCGCCAGACGCTCATGGATTATGACATCAAACTGATCGCGGGCGACAAGCCGGTCACGTTCGGCGACATGAAGGACGGCGGCATGTATGTGCGTGTGGCCGGGACCATGAAGGCTGAAGGTCACCGTGACAATGCCGGCGGCAAGGTGGGCGGAACGATTCTCAACAGCCGGGGACAGAAGAACCGCGACGCCTGGGGCAAGCGCGCGGAATGGGTTGATTTTTCCGGCCCCGACGCCAGCGGAAAGACAGTCGGCGTCGCCATCTTTGACCATCCGGACAACCTTCGCTTTCCCACGCATTGGCACGCCCGCACCTACGGTCTGCTGACCGCGAACCGTTTCGGACAGGATCACTTCGATCCCGATTTCAAGAAACCGCCGAAGACCTCCTGCCGTCCCTACGGCGACAAATGCCCCGCCTGCAATTCACGCAACGGCGACTACACCATCGCTCCCGGCGAGAGTTTGGAGTTGCGGCATCGGTATTACTTTCACCACGGCGACGCCGAGGCGGGCGAGGTGGCCAAGAGGTATGAGGAATATCGGAAGGGACGGTAGGGTTGCGTTGCGCCGCAACCCATATCGACGTCCTGAAGGGACGAAAGCGACGCGGGAATCGGAAGGGCGTTATTGCGGTGTCACCGCCTACGGGGCTTTGAAATGCGTTGCGCCGCAGAGGCTGTCTCAAAAGGTGGTAGCAGCGGACGTGAGTCCGCTCAAATCTACGAATTCGCTCTGAAATGAGCCGACTCACGTCGGCATCTACCAAGATTTTGGATTTTTGAGACAGTCTCCGCAGCGCAACCCTACCCGGGTTGTCCGGCCGCCCATCACCTCGTCTGGTTTTGGAATTGTGCAACTTTCGCGGAGCCGGCGCGTCCCACCCGCATGCTATTGGCGTGCATTGATCCCGCGTTGATGTAGAACCAACTCATGATTTTCAGGATGATCTTGTTGGGCGCGTGCTTCGTTTGCGGCGGCGCTTCGGCCCAGGTAAAGGACGGCGGGTTTCCCGTGCAATCGAATCTCCGCGCCGGCGTGGCCAAGGCGGACATCACGCCGTCGAAGGTCGCCGGCATTGAGACCGTCGGTCATCGGCGCGTGGTGACCGGGCTGCGCGATCCACTACGGGCGGGCGTGTTGATCCTGGACGATGGCGAGACAAAGGCGGCGATCGTCACCCTGGACCTGATCAATGCCTATGATGTGATGGTGAAACTTGTCCGGGAGAAGGTCGAGGCCGCCGCCGGCGTTCCCGGAGCCAATGTCATGGTCACGGCCTCGCACAATCATTCCGGCCCGCCCTGCGAGAAGGACTCGCCCTACGTGCGCGAGGTGGCGGACAAGGTCGGCAGGGCGGCGAACGAGGCCGCGGCGAACATGCGCAAGGTGTCCATCGGCTACGGCGAGGATGAGATCCGTTTCAACATCAACCGGCGCAAGGTCATCAATGGGCGTGCGGTGGTGTCGCTCAATCCGGACGGCCCCAACGATCCGCGCGTGAAGGTCCTGCGCTTCGACGACGGCCGTTCGCTCACGCCCGTGGCTGTGTTGATGCACGCGGTGTGTCATCCCTGTTTCTTCACCTGGGGTGACAAGGGCACGCAGCCCTATGCCAAGGGCTATCCGAAGATGAGCGCGGATTTTCCGGGTGACGCGCAGACCTTTGTTGAATCGAATTACCAAAATGAGACCAGCGCGCTTTTCCTGCAGGGTTGCGGCGGCGACATCCGGCCGAACCTCCCAGGTTTCCCTTATCGCTGCGCCGACGAGGCGGACATGCAATGGGCCGGTCGCGGCCTGGGCGGCGCCGTCGTCCGGACTTTGGCTGACGGCGTTCGTCGGGAGAAGCTGCGCCAACGGCCGACGTATTATCCCATCCGCGTGGCCAGCGCTGTGGTGCAACTGCCCGGCAAGGAGGCCATGATCGACGCCGAGTTGATGGCCATGAAAGTCGGGCCGTATCTGTTCCTCTGCATGCCCGGCGAACCGATGGTGGAATATGGTTTCGCGATCGAGAAAGCCATCGGCCCGCGCGCCACGCCCATCGTGCTGGGCTACGCCAACGGCGCGCTCGGCTATATTGCGACAACAGACTCCTACGAGGTCGGCGGCTACGAGCCCAATCGTTCTCCGCTTTCGCCGACAGCGGAGCCCGTCATCCTTCGCGAGCTCGGGTGCCTGGCCGACAAGGTCATCGGCGATGTCTTCGAATCCTTCTCCAAGCATCCCGAGGACGTGAAGAAGCGCGAGGCCGAGGAGAAGGCGCGGTTGAAGAAGAATTGAACGACCTTGTGCGATTCTCATCACCCTTCGATGAACGCCGCCGAGCAATACCAGTCCGAGGGTTATGTCGTGATGGAAAGCCTGCTGTCCGGTGATCACGTTGCCCGACTTCGCGAACGAATGGAGGAGGTCGCCACTGGGGAGGTCCCCGGCTATCCGCCCGGTGATATCGAGTTCGAACCCGGCGGCGACGCGATTCGGAAGATCAATCGTTGCGCAGAGAACGACGCCGTCTTTCGAGAGCATGCGGAGCATCCTGCGATCCTGGACATCGTGGAGTCGTTGATCGGTCCGGACATCAAGTTGTTTGCGAGCCAGTGTTTCATGAAGCCGCCGGGCGGCGTGGAGAAACCCTGGCATCAGGATTCGGCCTACTTCTGCATCGAACCGATGGCGCTCGTCACCTGCTGGACCGCGCTCGACGACGTCACCATGGACAATGGCGGCATGTGGGTGATCCCGGGCAGCCACAAGCACGGCCTGGTTGAGCACAGCCCGTGGCAGTTGGGCGACCGGGTGGACAAGCAGGCGTTTCCGCAGGCGGAATCAGAACAGCGCGCGATCGAAATGCCCGCCGGCGGCTGCTCCTTTCATCACAGCATGTTGGTCCACCGCTCGGGGCCGAACCGGACGGACCGACCGCGAAGGGGCTTGGCGGTGCATTACATGTCCGCCCGATCGAAGTGGACGGACACCGCGAATCCTCAACCGGAGTATCCGCTCTTGCAGGGCAGGGGATACGCGGGTTGCGTGTAGTGCAAGTTGTCATGCTGGGCGAACTCACCCCGGCTCAATCCTCCTGTTCGGCTTCGCCGGAGGATCGAGCCGCCCCTCCGCGGGAGGGGACCTGCCTGGACGCAGGGGACGGCGGATGGCGTTGCCGGATCCCCCCGCCGGACAGGCCGCCTGCGGAGAATGCTTCCACTTACAGTGAATCTGAAACATCATCGTTGCATGAACCGACGCATATTTCTCAGGAACGGCTCCGCGGCCCTTGCCGGAATCGCGTTGACGTCTGCAGTCCGCCAGGCCAAGGCGGCATCGCCCGCCTTCACGCTGAACTACGCGCCCCACTTCGGGATGTTCAAGCATTCCGCGCCGGGCGGCCTGACCGACGAATTGCAGTTCGCCTACGATCAAGGGTTCCGCGCCTGGGAGGACAACGGCATGGGCTCGCGGGAACTCGCGGACCAGAAGGCGGTCGCCGCCAAGATGGAAAAACTTGGCATCCGGATGGGCGTCGTCTCCGCCAAGACCGGGATCGGCGAATTGAACTTTGCATCCAGGGACAAGAAGGCCCGGGATCTTGTGCTGCAGCAGATCAAGGACGCCGTCGAAGTCTGCAAACGTGTGAACGCGGGTTACATGACCTTGGTTTCCGGCCAGGTCGATCCGCGCTGGCCTCGGGAGATTCAGTTCGCCAATTGCATCGAACTTCTGCGCCGTGGGGCGGAGATCGTGGAGCCGCACAACATCACCATGGTGATGGAGCCCCTGAACCGGTTTCGCAATCATCCCGGTTCATTTCTCCAGACGGTCACCGAGGGCTTTCTGATCTGCGAGGCGGTGGATCATCCGAACTGCAAGGTTCTCTACGACCTGTATCATCAACAGATCGCCGGCGGAAACCTGATCCCGCTCTTCGATCTTTGTCGCGACCAGATTGGCTATCTCCAGGTCGGGGACAACCCGGGACGCAAGGAGCCCGGCACCGGCGAAATCAACTACGCCAAGGTCTTTCAACACGTCCACAACAGCGGTTTCGAAGGCATTGTCGGCATGGAGCACGGCAATTCCATGAAGGGCAGGGAGGGCGAGTTGGCCGTCGTGGAGGCCTACCGGAAAGTGGACCCGGGTAAGAAGGCGTGATCCGGCTGGCTTGGATTGTTGAAAGCGGAAGCGTCATTCGCCACCAATGCCCCTTGTCTCCAAATGAAATCCCAAATCATGAAACGTCTGCTCATCCTCATCGCATCGAGTGTCGTATGTGTTCACTCCTACGCAGCCCCCATCAAGGCCGGCTTCGCCGAACGCGACATTACCCCGAAGATCGGCATGGAACGGCCGGGTGGCTACGGGAAGGTTTTTCATCGCACGTTCCATGACGCCTGCAAGGCGCGGGCGGCGGTGTTCGACGACGGGAGCAAGGCCGTGGCCTTGGTCGGATTGGACGCGCTGTTCATCCGCAAGCCGAGTGTGGATCGCGTGCGCGCGGCCATTGCGTCCAGGACGGACATTCGGCCGGAGGGCGTGCTGATCGGCGCGTCGCACAGCCATAGTTCCGGGCCGGTTGGGATGATCCTTCCCGGCGAGTTCGATCACGCGAGCGAGTGGATTCAGGAACTGGCCTACAATCAGTCGTCCGTAGCCGATCCGGTTTACCTGAAGCAGATGGAGCAGGGGATCGTCGAGGCTGTTGTGGAGGCCTTTGAGAAGCGACAGGAGGCGCAGATTGGTTTTGGCCGGGGCCACGAGGGCGACGTGCAGTTCAACCGCCGCTTTCACATGAAGAACGGGCTCACCTACACGCACCCGCGCTATGGCAATCCCGACATGTTGAAACCGGCCGGCCCCATCGACCCCGAAGTGGGCGTGATCGGCGCCTGGAGCGCGGACGGCAAGGAACTGCTTGGCTGCGTGGTGAACTGGGCCTGCCACGCGACGACCAGTCCCGGCGGCATCTCGGCGAACTATGTTCACTATCTCGAGAAGGCGTTACGCGGAGTGATGGGCAAGGATATCGTGGTGTGCTTTCTCAACGGGGCTTCCGGCGACATCACCCAGGTCGACAACAATTCCCCGGTCCGCCAGACCGGCGGCGAGGCGGCGATCAAGGTTGGCGGCAGCGTTGGGGCCGAGGCCGCGAAGGTCCTGCTCAAGATGCAGGTTCGCGGAACGGAGGCGGCCATCGATCATAAGTTGAAGACGCTGGCCATTCCGCGTCGCAGGCCCAGCGTGAAGCGCCTGGCCGCCGCGAAGGAACTCGCCGGCCGGCCGCGCAAACCGACCGACAACACCACCGACTGGATCTTCGCCAAGGAGATCCTGCTGCTCGATGCGCTCATCGCGAAGGAGCCGGTTCGCCGGGTGGAGGTTCAGGCGATCCAGATCGGCCCGGCCGTCTTTCTCACCACCCCGGCCGAGTATTTCTGCCAGTTCGGCCTCGACCAGAAGAAGGCCAGTCCTTTCCCGTTCACCTGGCCCGTCAGTCTGGCGAACATGCTCGTGGGTTACGTCCCCACTGAGGAGGCGCTCGGCCCGAATGGCGGCGGCTACGAAACCCGCCTGACCGGCTACAGCAATCTGGTTCCCGACGCCGGAGCCCGCATGCGCGACGCCGGCATCGAACTCTCCAGGTCCTTGAAGCCGGGCGGGTTGCCCCAGCCGAAGAATCCGATGAAGTTCACCGGGCCCTGGTCTTACGGAGCCGTTCCGCCGGAAGTGGATTGAGACTCGTCCGTCTGAACGTTGGAGAGTTTCAGAAAGCCCGCATCTAATCCCGGATCCCGTCGCCGTCCTTGTCGCGCACGCCGGAGAGCGGGTTGTTGGCGACTGCCTGCCAGGCGATCTTGCGGAAGACGGCGTCCAGCGCGTCGCTTGGAAAGTCGCCCTTGTCGCGGAACTGGATGCCTGTCTTGATCAATTCGGGGGAGCGTCCGTAGATCGTGGCGTAGAAGACGTAGCCTTCCAATCGGTCGAAGCCGGGGCCCAGGTGGCCGAGTTGGTCGCGCCAGAGCGAACGTTCCCTGCCGCCGACGACCTTGTGCATGCCCTCAATGCCGGGAAGCTCGCCGCGGATGAGATGCTTGGCCGCCAAGACCATGGCGTCGGAAGTCGGCATGATGAAAACACGTCGGCCATACTTCTTGTTCAACCCGTCGACGAGTTCCTGGTAGCTGGCCGTCCGTTCCCGGCCCAGCCTGTCCATGACCGCTTCGGTGAAGAAGTCTTCGGACTTGGGAATCTCGCCGAGCTGGTACAGCTGCGGCCAGGCATCGGAGAGGAAGAACTTCATGTCCGGGTTGTATTTGAGGCAGAAGTCGATCCAACAGGTGTAATACTCGGGGCGGTCGTTGAAGTAGGGGCCCCACATCATGGCGTCCCATCTGGCGTTGGCGATGGACGCCAGCAGCTTGGGCGTGGGTTTCTTGTCGAACTGGAAGATGCCGTTCTCCTGTTCCCACTTGTAACGAGTCGAGCCGGTCATGCCGCCGCCGGTGTGGGTGTAGAGCGGTTGCTCCATCCCGGCCGCCCGGGCGATGAGGGGAAAGGTCTTGTAGCCGGGCGCCATGAAGCTGTGCCCCGTGCCCACGATGCGCAACGCGCCGTCGGCCGGCATGTCGAAGGAGACGAGCGCCTTCTTTTCGCCGACCTGCGCGGCGTAGATCTTCAGGATCTCCTCCGGCGATTTGTAGGCGACGGCGTGCTCGGGGAAGCGCTCCTTCCCCCAGCCGGGATCGACCTGGAACGTGCGCGGCGCGCCGCGGCCGCCGTTGTCGCCGCGGTTCGGTCGCCGGTCGCCCCGCATCTTCTTCTGGAAGGCGAGCGCCTCCTCGGCGGTGAGCCTGCCGTCGCCGTTGGCGTCCGCGTCGGGAAAACGTTTGAGCCAGTTCTGGAGTTGTTTTGGGGAGGGTTGCGCCGCCGGGGCGGAGAAACCGGGCGTCAACAAAACGAGCAGCAGCGCGGATAATCTCATGGCGACGGGAATTGGCCGGCAAATGCGGGGTCGTGTCAACGTTGTAGCGCTGTTTCAACACCCCGTCCGCGCCACATTGCTGTTTCAGCATCCATGGTTCCCCGCGCGCTCGACTTCGCCGCTTGACCGGGCCTCATTCGCTGATAACGTGCCCGCCGCTTGCAGGACATGACCCGTTCAAGGTGTTTTGCGAGACGGAACACGCAAGACATCGACACCATGAAAAAGATCCTACTGGCCGCGTTGGCGGCCGCCGCCATGACCTGCGCCGCGTTCGCCGCGGACTCGCCCGAGCTCAAGTCCCAGGAGCAGAAGGTCGGCTACATCATCGGCCACAACATCGGCTCCGGCTTCCACCGGGACGACCTCGACCTCGATTTCAACGCCTTCATCGCCGGCATCAAGGATGGCATGGCGGGCAGGGACTCGAAGCTGACGCCGGAGCAGGTCAGCGCGGCGCAGCAGGCCTTTCAACAGGCCATGCAGGCCAAGCAGGAGGCCAAGGCCGCGAAACTGGCCGAGGTTGGAAAGAAATTTCTGGAGAACAACAAGAAGCGCAAGGGCGTCGTCGTCACCAAGAGCGGGCTGCAGTATGAGGTCCTCAAGCAGGGCTCCGGCAAGACGCCGACGACCAAGGACAACGTCACCACCCACTACACCGGCACGCTGGTGGACGGCACGAAGTTCGACAGTTCGGTCGATCGCGGCGAACCGGCCACCTTTCCCGTCACCGGCGTGATCAAGGGCTGGACCGAGGCGCTTCAGTTGATGAAGGAGGGCGACAAGTGGAAGCTCTACATTCCCTACGAGCTCGCCTATGGCGCCCAGGGCCGCCCGCCCACGATCCCGCCCGCCGCGACGCTTATCTTCGAGATCGAGTTGATCAAGGTGAACTGAGTCAAACCGGCGGTTGCCTTCGCCCCGCGAGTCCGGTCCGATCCCGGATGCCGTATGAAGAAGCCGGCCGTCGTGTTTGAGCGAAACCGGCGGGCGACTCGTGGCGAGTCCGCGGAGGACGTCTTGGAAGGCTTCCTGTCCGAATGCGCGCGCCACGCCTTCGCCAACGAGCGGGCAATCCTTGAGTCCGACGAGATCGAGGGCGTGCATCAGATGCGCGTGGGGCTGCGGCGTTTCCGCGCCTGCCTGAGCCTGTTCAAGCCGCTCGTCCCCGCCAAGGCCGTCGCGTCGTGCGGCGGGTCGATCGCGCCCCTGCTGAAGAGACTCGGCCCCGCGCGCGACTGGGATGTCTTCATACGCGACCGGATCGACCGCTTCGCGGGAAAGCCTGGAATCGAGCCGCAATTCCTGGAGCTGCGCCCACTGGCGGCCATTCGACGGGAAGAGGCCTATGCCGCCCTGCGCGGACACCTCGCAGGCAGGGAACATCGTCGCGCTTCGCAGGAGCTGCTTTCGTGGATCGTCCGGCGCGGCTGGCGGGACGCCTTGTCGGCAAAGCAACTGCGGGAAATGCAACGGCCAATCGATGATTTCGTGAAGGAGGCCCTGCAACGCACCCGTCGCAAGGCGCTGGACAAGGGAAGGAGATTCCACGAGCTGTCGCCAACGGAACTGCACAGGCTGCGCATCGTGGTGAAGAAGCACCGTTACCCGGTGGATTTCTTCGCCGGATCGTTTCCCGGCGCCTCCGGTCGAGACTACGGAGCCGCCCTGAAGTCGCTGCAGACGGAGTTGGGCCGGGTGAATGACGTGACCGTGGCCCGCGACCTATGCGACGAATTGGACGCTCCCTCCGGCCTCCAACCGGGGATAGCGACGCTCATGGCGCGTGCGGAAAAAGATCGTCAAAGATCCTTCGACAAACTCCCCGACTGCTGGAGCGCCTTCCGAAAGCAAAAGGCCTTCTGGAAACGGAAGCTGGCGGCGGAGTAGCGACGCCGCGCGGGTGATCGGAAACGACTTGCGGAGCGCGGCCGTGTCCCGTCTTCGGGATCAGCCGCAGCAGTCTGGAATACAGAATCGCATCCAGCGCGCTCCCGGCCGCCCTCACGAACAGCGTTGTTGCGGCTGGTCTCTGACACAGCCGCGCTCCAACCTCGTATTCTCATCTCCGTTCTTCCCGCAACGAAACCGTTGATCTCCTCGAAGAGAACCGCCACATTCGGCGTCAATTCTCCCGAACAACATGAAAACGAATTCCCCACTCCCCAATTCCATCCGCTTTGCCATCGTCGCCGCCCTTGTCGGCTTTTCGTTGTCCACCGCCCAGGCCGCTGGGAAAGGTTTTGAAATCAAGGAGACCAAGAGCGGTCTGACCGTGAATCTGGACGGCAGGCTCTTCACCAAATACGTGCTCGACCAGGGGAACAAGCCGTTCCTCTATCCGGTCATCGGACCGACCGGCAAATCGATGACGCGCCACTACCCGATGAAGAAGGTCGAGGGTGAGCAGCACGACCATCCGCATCACCGCTCCATCTGGTTCGGCCACCAAGGCATCGGCGGCTTTGACACCTGGCACGAACCGATGACCGGCGAGGAGCGCTACAAGAACAAGAAGAAGGCCGACCTGGAGAAATTTCTCAAGGGCCTCGCGCCGACCGTGCACCGCAGGTTCAAGAAGTTGCACGCCGACAAGGACAAGGCGGTCATCGTCAGCGTCAACGACTACGTCGGCTCCGACGGCTCCAAGCTGCTCTCCGATGAGCGCACCATCACCTTCACCGCCGGCAAGAATGCGCGGGCCATTGACTTCGATGTCACCCTGATCGCCAGCCATGGGGATGTGGAACTGAGCGACAAGAAGGACGCAGGCTTCAGCGTGCGTGTGCCGACCTCGATGTCGATTACCGGCAAGCAGGGCGGCCGCATCCTGAACAGCCGCGGAGACAAGGACGGCGACGCCTGGGGCAAGCGCGCCGAATGGGTCAGCTACTGGGGGCCGGTCGAGGGCGAGACGCTCGGTGTTTCCATCCTCAATCACCCGGGCAGCTTCCGCCATCCCACCCCGTGGCATGCGCGGACCTACGGCTTGTTCACCGCCAATCCATTCGGGACGAAGAGCCTGGACAAGAATGCGGAGGACGGCGGTTTCACCTTGAAGAAGGGCGAGAAGATCACGCTGCGCCACCGCGTCATCCTGCACAAGGGCGACGCCAAGGCGGCGAAGATCGAGCAGGCTTGGAAGGCCTACGCGAAGTAATTCAAGTAACCGGCCAGATTCCTTCCTCCATCAAGGCCAGCCGGAGCGCAATATGGTCCGGGTGATTGATGGAAAGGACGTGAATTTTCGCTCTGGCGATCGCGGTCTTTCCGACGAGCTGTGCTTCCTCCCACCGAAAATGTTCGTCCCAGCTGTCGCTACGCGGATGAAACAATCTCACGATGTCGCCTGACGCGTGATCGACGCCTGCAATGTTCGGCCCCTTGTACGAATTGCAGTTGAAGCATGAGAGGGCGAGATTCGAGGCGACGGTCTGTCCCTCGTGCTTCCTTGCGATGACGTGGTCTATCTCGAAGGGGATTGGATGTGCGAATTCCGGCATCCAACAGTATTCGCAGCGATGGTTCGCCCTCTCCCGGACCAGGCTGGAAAGTTCCTTGTTCAAACGCGCCTTCAGTCCAACGCCGACCGAGCCCGCGAATGGAGCAAAGCCAGAACGTTCCCGACTTGGCGGTAATTCGCCAGCTCTTCGCGCTCCAACGGACACAACGTGTCGTTCTGGTTCTTCTCAGCGAGCGCGCGCATCCGCTCCTTGTCCGTCTCGTTGAATCCGATCTCAAGCAGCGCGCGCGCGCCATCGGCTGTCAACCGATGCGATTCCCCGCTGATGACCCGGTCCAAAATCTCATTCTGAGAAACGGCTGTTTCCATGGCGCCTACGCTATCACGGCGCCATTCCGCGCGCAAACAGGAGATTCCAAGAGCCGGGTCTCCATCGGCGGTCTTTTTCCGATTGGCCCCAGACGCAATGCCCGGCATGATCCGCTCCATGCGAAAACTGATTTGCGTCCTGTTTCTTTCCCTGGTCACGGTGTCCTCCTTCGCGGCGAAGAAGCCCAACATCCTCTTCATCGCCATCGACGATCAGAACGACTGGCTCGGTTATCTGGGCGGTCATCCGCAGGCCTACACGCCGAACATCGACAAGCTTGCCCGTCGCGGCACGGCGTTCCTGAATGCGCATTGCCAGGCGCCCTTGTGCAATCCGTCGCGCACGAGCCTGATGTTTTCGCGGCGGCCGGATTCGACCGGCATCTACGGGTTGGCGCCGTGGATCCGCAATGTCGATGAGTTCAAGGATCTCGTCAGCCTGCCGCAATATTTGCAGAAGCACGGCTATCACACCTACTCGACCGGCAAGATCTACCATGGCGGTTATGGGCGGCAGAAGACGGACAAGGAGTTTCAGGAGATCGGCCCCGGCGCCACGGGCAAGCCCTTTCCGCCCGATGGGAAACTCGTCGAGACCCCCTTCGGCAATCATCGCCTTGTCGACTGGGGAACCTTCCCGCACAAGGACGAGGACAAGGGCGATTACATCTGTGCGAGTTGGGCCGCGGAGAAGTTGAAGAGCATGCCGGAGGACGAGCCGTTCTTCATGTCCTGTGGGTTCTTCCTGCCGCACGTGCCCCTGTTCGCCACGCAGAAATGGTTCGATCTCTATCCGGAGGATGAACTCATGGTTCCGCGTATTCTGCGCGACGACCGCAAGGACACGTCGCGCTCCTCCTGGTACCTGCACTGGTATCTGCCCGAGGTGCGGCTCAAGTGGCTGGAGGAGGTCGGCCAGTGGAAGAACATCGTCCGCTCCTATCTCGCCTGTGTGAGCTTCATGGATTCGCAGTTCGGCCGCGTGCTCGATGCGCTGGAGGAGAGCGGCCATGCCGACGACACGATCGTCGTTGTCTGGGGCGACCATGGCTGGCACCTGGGCGAGAAGGAGATCACCGGCAAGAACACGCTCTGGGACGACGGGACGCGCGTTCCGCTGATCTTCGCCGGCCCGGGCGTAAAGGCGGGGCAACGCTGCACGAAGCCCGCCGAACTGCTGGACATCTATCCCACCCTGGTCGAACTCACCGGCCTGCCGAAGAGGAACGACCTGCACGGACATTCGTTGATTCCGCAGTTGCGCGACGCCAACGCCGAGCGCAAGTGGCCCGCGATCACCACGCACAACGCGAACAACCACGGCATCCGCTCCGAGAACTGGCGTTACATCCGCTACGGCGACGGCGCCGAGGAATTGTACGACATGAAGAACGATCCCAACGAGTGGACCAACCTCGCCGGCGATCCGAAGTACGCGAAGGTCATCGCCGAGCACAAGAAGTTCCTGCCCAAGGACAACCGTCCCCCCGCGCCCAACAGCCGCTCCCGCATCCTCATCTACAAGGAGAACGGCGTGATCAACTGGGAAGGCAAGGACGTCCAACCGGGAGATCCAATCCCGGGATTGTGAGTCGGGAGAGTAGAACGGGATTCATCCCGTTTCACGTCGGCGGGGCGTCAGCCTGGTTGAATTTCGACCGTTCTGGCGCCTGCGCACGGTCGTCCGCCAACCTGCGGCGGGACGCCGCAGGAACCCGCAGCCGGGACGGCCGCGCTACTAGTCGTGGCGAGTGACGGCTTGCAGCGGCCCGCCGCCCTGAGCATTCTCCGCTCATGATCCGTCTCATTGCTGGTCGCATTCTTTCCCTGGTCGTACTGTTCGTCTTGGCCAATGCCCTCCACGCCGCCGCCCGCCCCAACATCGTCATGATCATCGCCGACGACATGGGTTACTCGGATCTTGGCTGCTATGGCGGGGAGATCGAGACGCCGCACCTGGACAGGCTGGCCGCGGGCGGGCTGCGTTTCGCCAATTACTACTCGAACAACATGTGCGTGGTTGCGCGGGCGAGCCTGATGACGGGCTGTTATCCCGGCGTGGCCAAACAGGGATCCAGCCTCAGCCGCAACTGCGTCACCGCGCCGGAACTCCTGCGCCAGGCGGGCTACACCACCTTGATGAGCGGCAAGTGGCACTTGTCCGAGGAGGGCAGGGAGGGCTCGCCGAACGACCGCGGCTTCGATCATTGGTATGGGACCTACCTCGGCGCGGGATCGTTCTTCACCCCGGCCTCGCTTTCCCGGGACGACAGGAACGTGGAGAACGAGTTCCGCGAGGACCCCGACTACTACTATACCGACGCCATCACCGACAACGCGATCGACTTCCTCAACGACGCCCACAAGCAGGCGCCGGACAAGCCCTTCTTTCTCTACCTCGCCTACACGGCCGCGCACTGGCCGTTGCATGCGAAGGAGGAGGACATCGCGCATTACAAGGGGCGCTATTCCATGGGTTGGGACGAACTGCGCAGGCAACGTCACTCGCGACTGAAGAAGATGGGGCTGGTCGATCCCAAGTGGCCCTTGTCGCCGCGTCATCCGGAGGTTCCGGCCTGGCAGGACGAGAAGCACAAGGCCTGGCAGGAGCGGCGGATGGAGGTCTATGCCGCGCAGGTGACCTCCATGGATCGCAACATCGGCCGGATCGTGGAACTGCTCCGCAGTCGCGGCCAGTTGGACAACACGTTGATCCTCTATCAGAACGACAATGGCGGCTGCCACGTGGAATACACCAGGGGCCGCAAAGGCGCCTACCTGCCGGCGAAGACCCGCGATGGCCGCCCAGTGATTCCGGGGAATCTGCCCGACGTCATGCCCGGCCCGGAAAACACCTACCAGAGCTATGGATACGGCTGGGCCAACGCCAGCAACACGCCCTTCCGCCTGTTCAAGCAGCACGACCACGAGGGCGGCATCCGCAGCCCGTTGATCGCGCATTGGCCCAAAGGCATTTCCGCCCGCGGCGACATCACCGGACAGGTCTGCCACGTGACCGACCTGCTCCCGACCTTCATCGAGTTGGCCGGCGTGAAGTATCCGAAAATGTTCAATGGAAACAAGATCGTCCAGCACGTCGGGCGCAGCCTGGTCGCCGCGCTGAACGGCGGCGAGGCGCCCGGACGCCAGACCTACTTCTGGAAGCACTCCAAGGGCAGGGCCGTGCGCGTGGATGACTGGAAGCTCGTCAGCGAGAACAAGAAGCCGTGGGAGCTCTATAGACTCACGCCGGACGGGACGGAGTTGCAGAATCTGGTCGAGTCCAACCCGCAGAAGGCCGCGGAGCTGAAGAAGCGGTTCGAGGACTGGGACAGACGGACGAACAAAAAGAAAAAGAAGTAGGGGGCTGGGCCAGGGGCAAGTCCGGACGAACCCACCCCGATTTGCCGCCTTGGTTCCGACTGCGTCGGCGGCGGCAAATATCCCCTCCCCAGAGGGGACCTGCGCGATGGCATGCCACAGATTTGGTCCCCTCCAGGGAGGGGATATTTCATCCTCCCGCGCAGCGGACAATGAGGATGAAATCGGTGTGGGTTCGCTCGGACTGGCAACCGGCTGCCGACATGGATCCCACGCCCATCCGGTTCACCCTTCCAGAAACGCCGCATGCACGGCCTTGACCGCGCGTTCGCCGTCCTCCAGTCGCACGACGACGGAGATCTTGATCTCGCTGGTGGAGATCATCTCGATGTTGATTCCCTCGTTGGAAAGCGTCTCAAACATCTTTGTCGCCACGCCGGTGTGGCTGCGCATGCCGACGCCGACGATCGACAACATCCCGATCTCCTCGTCCGCCAACGCCTCGCCGAATTTGATCTCCTCGTGCAGTCCGCCGATGATCTGACGCGCCTTGGCGAGATCGGGCTTGCCCACGGTGAAGGAAAGATCCGTGGCGGGCGAATCGCTGCCATGGCTGATGTTCTGCACGATCATGTCGACGTTGATCGCCGCGTCGGAAATGGCCTTGAAGATCGTCGCGGCGACGCCCGGTTTGTCAGGCACATTGACCAGCGTGATCTTGGCCTGGTTCTTGTCGAGTGAGACGCCGCGGATGACGACGTCCTCCATGCTTTTGGTTTCTTCCTTCACAATGGTGCCGGGGTTGTCGTTGAGACTGGATCGGACTTCGAAAATGACGCCGTGTTTTTTGGCGAACTCCACGGAGCGGGACTGCATCACCTTGGCGCCGGAGCTGGCCAGCTCCAGCATCTCGTCGTAGGAGATCTCCTCCAGCTTCCGGGCCTGGTCGGTGATGCGCGGATCAGTCGTGTAGACGCCGTCCACGTCGGTGTAGATCTGGCACAGGTCGGCGTCCGTCGCCGCGGCCAGTGCGATGGCGGTCAGGTCGGAGCCGCCGCGGCCGAGCGTGGTGATGGAGCCGTCGGGAGACTGCCCCTGGAACCCGGCCACGATCACGACATTGCCGTCGTCGAGCAGCTTGTGCACCTGCTCGGGCGTGATGTTGCGGATCTTGGCCTTGGTGTGGACGAGGTCGGTGATGATGCCCGCCTGGGCTCCGGTCAGGGAAACCGCCGGCACGCCCATCGTGTGCAGCGCGATCGCCGTCAGCGCAATGCTGGTCTGCTCGCCGGTGGCGAGAATCATGTCCATCTCCCGCTCGCTGGGGATGTCGGTGAGCTCCTTGGCCAGGCCGATCAGGTGATCGGTCTGCCCCTTCATGGCGGAGACCACGACGACGACCTGGTCGCCCTTGGCGTGATACTTGGCGACGCGCTTGGCGACGTTCCTGATGCGGTCGATATCGGCGACGGAGGAGCCGCCATATTTTTGGACGATGAGAGCCATCTGGCTTGGTGCGTGATTCGTGTTGCGTGGTTTTATCGGGGGCGCCCCGGATGCTGCCGGCGGAGGCGAAAGCGGCGACATCTCAGCCTTCGATCGCGGCCATGACAGCCTCGGTTGTGGGCGCGACGACCTTGGGCTCGAAGCCGGCCTCCCGGATCGCCAGGTCGGGATCCTTGAGGCCGTGGCCGGTCATCGTGGCGGTGACGACGCTGCCTTCCGGAATCTCGCCGTTCGCGACGGCGATCGTCAGCCCAGCCAGGGAGGCCGCGCTGGCCGGCTCAATGAATATGCCCTCCGTCCGGGCGACGCGCTTGTAGGCCTCGACGATCTCCTCGTCGGTGACCTTGCGGATCAGGCCGTTTGACTCGCCGGCTGCCGCCTCGGCCTGCTTCCAGCTGGCGGGGTTGCCGATGCGGATGGCGGTGGCCAGCGTGTGCGGCTCGGCGACCGGGGCGCCATCGACGATCGGCGCGGCGCCGGCGGCCTGCCAGCCCATCATGCGCGGCAGGCGGTCGGCGAGGTTCACGGAGTAGTATTCCTTGAAGCCCTTCCAGTAGGCGGTGATGTTGCCGGCGTTGCCGACCGGGAGAAAATGAAAGTCCGGCGCGCGCCCGAGTTGGTCGCAGATCTCGAAGGAGGCGGTCTTCTGCCCCTCGATGCGGACGGGGTTGACGCTGTTGACGACCTCGTAGCCGTCCTTCCCGCCCAGTTCGCGGACAATGCGAAGCGCGTCGTCGAAGTTTCCCTCGATGGCGATGGTCTCGGCGCCGTACATCAGCGCCTGGGCCAGCTTGCCCTGGGCGATCTTGCCGTTGGGCAGCAGCACGACACACTTCAGGCCGCCCTTGGCGGCATAGGCGGCGGCGGCGGCCGAGGTGTTGCCGGTGCTGGCGCAGATGACGACCTTCGCCCCGTTCTCCTTCGCCTTCGACAACGCCATCGTCATGCCGCGGTCCTTGAACGAACAGGTCGGATTCAGGCCCTCATACTTGAGATACAGCTCAAACTTCCCGCCGATGCTCTCGACGAAGTTCTCCGCGCGCACGAGCGGCGTGCCGCCCTCGTTCAACGTGACGATGGGCGTCGCGTCGGTCACGGGCAGGAAGCGCGCGTACTTGCGGATCACACCGGGCCAGGCGGTCGGTTCGCGGGAGCCGGACCCGGCGGTTGCATTGTTCGATTCGTCGTTCATTCGCGGAACAGTCGTTTCATAGGCGGCGGCCTCCCGGAACGGGGCCGAATGGGGAGGAGAGCCAGGCGCGCCTTCGCGTCATCCGGAAGACTGGCCCTGAAGCGGGTTTCCGAAAAACGGGCGGCGATTGTGGACGTCGGCCGCCGCTTGTCAATCATCCAGCGCCAATTCTGTCGCAGGCGGCCGCGCCAACCGCTTCCCCGGAAATCGCCGAATTGCAACGGGAATTGCCCCAAGAAAGGGCTTGCGCGCCCGGCGCCCCTGCTCTAGCTTCCCGCCCCTTGAAATTCGAAATCGGATTTCACTCCTTCAGTGGCTTGGTAGCTCAATGGTAGAGCAGCGGCCTTTTAAGCCGTTGGTTCTGGGTTCGAGTCCCAGCCAAGCTACCACTCTTCTTGAGCGATTTTTGGGCTTTTGGTTCCGCTTACGCGCCCGTCGTGGTGACAGGTTGGTGACAAGAACCCAACCGTGAAAAGCATCGCATCGACCGAAGCTCCCCAGACCACACCCCGCAACCGCGCCACTCCGCAACGCTTCCCGATTGAGTATCGAAAGCGCGGATGCGTCGTGAAGATCTACAGAACGCCCAACAAGGGCACCGATCAGTTCACGCTGTCCTATTACCTTGGAACGAAACGCAAGCGGCAGAAGTTCGCGGATCTCGACAAGGCGCAGGAGGAGGCGCAGAACGCGCTTGAGAAGCTGCTGGCCGGCGAGACGGAAGCCTTGAGGCTCACGGGCTCAGATCGGGCCGTCTACGTCC
>JAYPEY010000043.1:0-42241 GCA_038126035.1 Verrucomicrobiales bacterium
AGAACTGGGACGACCACGCGGTCAACCACCACGTCTTCGACGCCCTCCGCTTCCGCGCCGAAAACTACGACCGAGCCGTCACCGCGCTGATTGAGGACATCTACGAGCGCGGCCTCGACAAGCGCGTGCTGGTCGTGGTCACCGGCGAATTCGGCCGCACGCCCAAGATCAACTTCCAACCCAGCACCGGAGCCGGCAACGCCAGCGCGCCCGCTGGAACCAAGCAACCCGGCCGCGACCACTGGCCGCGGGGCTTCTCCAACATCTGGGCCGGCGGCGGCATCCAACCCGGTCAGGTCATCGGCGCCACGGACAGGAAGGGCGAGGACGCCATCGAACGCCGCTGCGGGCCGCAGGACTTTCTGGCCACGATCTACCACCACCTCGGCATCGACGGCCGCAAGGTCCTGATCGAGGACTTCAACGGCCGCCCCACCGTCCTCGTCGACCAGGGCCGCCCGATCAAGGAATTGATCGCGGGATAAGCGGCAAGGCCACTGAAGACGAACGCTCAACGTCCAACTTTAAACGCTAAACTCTCAACGAGGAAATCCGCGCGTAGCGCGCAAGGGTCGGTTTGAAGTTGAGAGTTTAAAGTTGATCGTTTGACGTTCAGTTTTCTCCCAGGCGCCCCAAAACATCGGAAGGATTGCCTAAGTCTTACCGGTCCTATACGACCTATGGGACCCATATGAAACGCACCTCACTTTCCGCAGCCCTGCTTCTGACCGCGGCCTCACTTTCCGCCGCGCCCAAGGTCGCCCCAAACTACGGCCCCCAACCCACGCCCCTTTACCCGGATGGCGCGCCGGGAGCCAAGGGCAAGGGCGAGGCCCACAACCCCACCCTCCGCGCCTACCTTCCGGATCAGGACGAAGCCAACGGCGCCGCAGTCGTCATCTGCCCGGGCGGAGCCTACCGCGGACTCGCCATCGATCATGAGGGACAACAGGTCGCCCAGTTCTTCAACGGGTTCGGCGTCGCAGCCTTCGTGCTGCGTTATCGCCTTTCTCCCGACTACCGTCATCCAACGCCGCTGAATGACGCCCAACGCGCGGTGCAGTTCGTCCGCGCCCACGCCGGGGATTACGGCGTCGACAAGTCGCGTGTCGGCGTCATCGGCTTTTCCGCAGGCGGCCATCTCGCCTCCTCACTCGCCACGCATTGGCATCGGGGAAAGGCTGACGCGACCGATCCCGTCGACCGTGAAAGCTGCCGCCCGGATTTCGCGATTCTCGGCTACCCCGTCGTCACCTTCACCGAGAAGCGCCACATGCACGGCGGCTCGATGAAAAACCTGCTCGGCGCCAACCCCGATCCCAAGCTCGTCGAACTCATGTCCAATGAAAAGCAGGTCAACGCCGAGACCCCGCCCTCGTTCCTGTTCCACACCGGCGGCGACACGGGCGTCCCGGCTGAGAACAACGTCCTGTTCTACCTCGCCCTGCGCGAAAGCAAGGTCCCCGCCGAACTCCACATCTACCAGAAAGGTCAGCATGGTCTCGGACTCGGAACCGGCTCTCCCGTCCTGAACTCCTGGGGCCGTCGGCTTGAAGACTGGCTCCGCACAAACGGCTTTCTGACCGCCGCCAAACGGATGCCATTGAAAGGCGACATCACCATCGACGGCAGCCCCATTGCCCGCGGTTGGATCACCTTCACCCCCGTCAACAATCCCCACGCCCCGATCGTCCCCGGCTACCTGCGGAACAGCCGGTTCTCAATCCAGCCGCAGGACGGCCCCGTTCCCGGGAAATACGACGTGGACATCCATGTCATGTCGCAGACCCGCGAACTCGTTCCGACCATCGAATCCGTTCGCACGATCCAGATCGACGCCGACGGGCGACGACTCAGCGCGTCCATCAATGCGGACACGACCGAACTCTCCTTCCACGTCAAAACCTCCAACGCGTTCCCCTTCAAAACGGACTGGGGGGCAATCGAACTCAGACTCGGGCGACTTGAACTGAACGCTGCGACGATCCCCGAGGACCGAAAGCTGTCTGTGCCCCGCCTCAACAACCGGACAGGCGCTGTCTACCTCGTGGGCGACAAGGAGCGCCAACCGCTGCGGTTCTGGCCGGAGATCGATCATTGGGCCGTCACACTGCCCAAGTCCGCCAAGGCTCCCTTGACCGTTGTGGTGGAGATCAAGGACGGCGCCCCCTACCTGCCGAAGAAACCGCGCGTGGTCCAATCGGAAGAGGACGGAAACGTGAACCTCCACGCCTACGACGCCGTC
Organism: Verrucomicrobiales bacterium; assembly: GCA_038126035.1. Taxonomy (GTDB): domain Bacteria; phylum Verrucomicrobiota; class Verrucomicrobiia; order Limisphaerales; family JAYPEY01; genus JAYPEY01. The sequence goes on from JAYPEY010000043.1 coordinate 2,246, forward strand.
ACGCACGGACGGTTGTTGCGTTTCGAACCCCAACCCCACAAGAACACCGTCGGCTACTGGGCCGATGAAAAGGACTGGTGCGAATGGCATTTCAACGCCCCGCCCGGCAAATACACCGTCCATATCTGGCAGGGCTGCGGCGCCGGCCAGGGCGGCAGCGAGGTCGAGGTCCGCGCCGGCGATTCGACCTTCAACTTCACCGTCGAAGACACCGGCCATTTCCAGAACTTCAAGCAACGAAAGATCGGAACACTGACGCTCGGTGACGCCGGCCGGCACACCCTCCGTCTGAAGCCGGTGAAAAAAGCCAAAAACGCGGTCATGGACGTGCGTCGGCTCAAACTGGTTCCGATTGAAGATTGATCGCTTGCAGTCAATCCAATACGCGGACAAGGATGTCCGCGCTCCTTCCAAAAGCCCCCTACACCCGCCGATACAGCGTCAATGCCCCGCCATCCGGCTGCGCGTCGAACTGTCTGCCGATCAAATCCGCAAAGTCGCTTTCCACTGCAGGCTCATCATTGATCGTCTCGACCTTAATCCGCTTCAGCGGCTGGAAGTCGCGTTGAAGCAGATGTGAAATCACGCCGAGACATTCCGGCAGATCCGGGTCGTCCGGTTCCAGATTGATCGTCAATGCCTTTCCCTGCCGTTGCGAAACCACCGCGATTTCCGCGCCGCGATAGACGATGTGGTTTCCGGGAATCCGCCGCGGCAACCCGCCCTTCAACGAATCGACCGACACCCCGCACAGCGAAATCGGATCGCAGGCATTCAACCAGAAGATGCGGTTGTCCGGCAGACCGCGTTTCAATTCCCGGAAGGCCTGATGCGAGATGAATTGCGGCCCCTGAATGTCCGTGAAGAAACAGCCGGAGAGAAGTTCACCGGACAACTCCATCAGGCGCAGCGTCCGGAAGACCGAAGCCCACCGAAACGCGGGCGCCTCGCGCTGTAGCAGCTCACGAAACAGGATACCACAACGATCCAACAGGATCCGCACGCGTTCCTTGTTCAGTTCCGCCAACTCAAGTGGATCGAGCGTCTCGTTGTCAGACTCATCACCGCGTTCCCGCCCCTGATCCGGTTCGCCAGCCGCCTCCAGCAACCGCCAGTTCCCGGCAAACGGAAGCGAGCCCTTCCACTTGCTCATAGCCACGCGTCCTCCAAACCCTCGTCGGCGTCGCTGCCTCGCGGTCTGCGGGGCCGACTGGATGTCCGCCTTGAAGTTGTTCTGAATCCCCGTTCGCAAGGCGGCGAACGAATCGTTCGTCACCCGCCCCGCCCAGACTCCGGACCACAGCCGTTCCGCGACCTTGGAAGCCCCGGAATCGCTGCGACTGAGCAACGCGCCAAAATCGTAGCGGGCCCTCGCGTCGGGAAACAGTTCTTCCAGATCGCCGGTCGCCGATTCCGTATCCTGAGCGGGCCCCAGCAGATCCAGTTCATCCTCGAAGCAGAAGGCGACTTCGCGTTCGCCGGTCCCGACCCAATCCAGCTCCAGGTCGTTCAATGCCGCGTCGAGTTCCGCCGTGCGATAACGATGCTTCCGCGCCGGCAGGATTTCGCTTTCCCACAATCCCGCCGCCGCTGGAAGACAGACCATGCGCTCCATGGCTTCGACCAGCGCGTCCTCCCGATCGTCGCCGCCGATCACCCCCTGCCACTGCGCCAGAAACACCGGCAGCCACTTTGCCTCCAGCGGCTCGAACACCGGCCGCTCCGCCGCTCGCCGCCAGCGCAACAAGGTCTCCAGATTCGCGGCGTCGCAGAATTCGCGTCCATCCGCCCCGTCCGTCAATTCCCCGACCACAACGGATCTATCAGATTCCAGTTCAGCCAACCAATCCGACGCCCGCTCGGCGTCCACTCCCATCGTGTCCGCCAGAAACGACACCGGACGCGGACCGTAGAACGAGATCCAGTCGCGAATCAGACCGGCGACCGCGCTGTTTGCCTCCAGGCTTCTGCAGTCCCTCAGACTCTCATAGGCATCCAATCGTTCCCGCGCAACAACCGCCCGGTATTCCTCGGCCACCATCAATTTGTCGCCGAGATCAGCCCGCCAACTGCGCAGATCCCCGCCGTGGTCGAGGCTTATGCTTCTCCCCAACTCCCCCCATTCCGGCGCTGGGATCACTCCGCGCTCCTTCGCCCAGTCCAACAACTCCTCCGCCGACGCTGGCGAATAACCCGGCGCCGTCCGTTGACGCTTGGCCTCAAATTCACGGGCCAGTTCCTCCGGAATTGCAGGCCGCCCTGCCCCGCCGAAGACCAGTTCCTTCAGCAGTTCCTCGCTGAGATTCGACGCCACCGCCCCAACAGCCGGCTCGTCCTGGCGATACATGTAGTCATTGATCTGCTCGAAGGCCACGCCCTGCGCAAAGGGGCTCGGGTTCTGTGTGCGCGCCTGGGTCCAGGCAATCCCGCTGGTCTCCAGTTCCGTGAGAACACGGCGCAGGTTCTCCAGATCGAACTCGTCCCGAAGGCACTCCCGCCAAGTCTCCAGCAGAATCGGAAAATCCGGCAGATCCATGACCGCCTCGAGCAGTTTCTGCGACTTCAGCCGGCTCAACCAGAGCGGCAGTCGCTGACTCAACTTCTGCCGCGTCACCAACAAGGCCCGCCCCGCGCACTCGCGGAAACGGCCGGCGAAGAAGCCCGAGTTCTCCAGTTGATCGCGCAACAGGGATTCCACGTTGGACGGCGTCACCATCGACAACAATTCCGCCCCGTCCACCTCCTGCTGCAGGACCAGCGCGATACAGTCGTTGCCTGCATGGATCTCGATGCGCTCGCCGATGCGCTCCTTCCATGCGGCCGCCAAGGCCAACGCCAAGGGCCGATTCACCCGCCCGCCCCAAAAGGTGTGCAACACAATCTGATGCCCCGGCGCGCCGCCCGGCCCAGCCGCCACCTGCTCCACGACCACATGCCGCCGATGCGGCAGCGCGCAGCCCGTCTGCTCCTTTTGCCGCCGGAGGAATCGGACCAACTCCCCCGCGGCGATGTCGTTCATACGATGCCGACCCTCCAGTTCCTGTCTGAATTCCGACTCCCCCAACCGTTCATCCGCGGCTTCCAGGAATTCGCCGATCCTCTCGGAGAAATGGAAATCGCGATTGAAAACCTCGCCCCGCCAGAACGGCACGCCCACCGCCTTGGGGCTGCCCGGGCGCACGAGCACATCGTTGTGCGTGATGCGCTCGATGCGCCACGCCTGCGACCCCAGGGTGAAGGTCTGCCCGACCGTCGCCTCCCAGACAAACTCCTCGTCCAGTTCGCCAATCCGCGCGTGGGTCTCATTCAACCGCAGCGCGAAGTGACCGCGATCCGGAATCACTCCGCCCGAAAAATACAGGGTCTGCGCCGCCCCCTTGCGCGCACGGACCGTCCCATCGATGGCGTCGATCGAGACCCGAGGCTTGAGCTCCCGGATCCGCGTGTCCGCGTACTTCCCGGCCAGCATGTTCAAGACCAGATCAAAGTAGTTCCGCTGCAGATCGCGATAGGGATGACTCGTGCGGATCCAGGCAAACAACTCATCGATATCCCAGGTTTCGGTCACCGTCATGGACACAATCACCTGCGCCAGCACGTCCAGCGGGCATTCGACCGGCCGGACCGCCTCAATCTCACGCTCCTGCACCGCGTCCGCCAGAACGGCCGCTTCCAGGAAATCGTGCGAGTGTGTGGGAAACAACCTTCCCCGACTCGCCTCGCCCACCTGATGCCCCGCGCGCCCAAGACGTTGAATCGTCGAAGACACCGACAACGGCGCCTGCAGGAGGACCACTTCATCCAGCGCGCCAATATCAATGCCCATTTCCAACGAGGTCGTCGCGACAATCGCCTTCAGGTCCCCGGCCTTCAACCGGGCCTCGACCGTGGTCCGGATCTCGCGCGAAAGGGAGCCGTGATGGGCATAGGCCAACAATTCCGGTTCGCCCGCGTTGATCTTCAAGGTGATCTTCTCCGACAAGGCCCGGCTGTTGGTGAAGATGAGCGTGGAACGATTCTCGTGGATGATCGCCTTCAGCTCATCCACCAACGGCTCCCAAATCTTGTCCTCGGGAGCCTTGTTCGCCGCGCTTTCGGGAAAGATGACCTTGAAGTCGTAAACCTTGTTCGCCGACGACTGCAGCGTCGCGACTGGACGCGACGTGTAAACCGGAGCCTCAGGCAAGCCATCAAGCTCGAGACCGCCGACAAATGCCGCCACCCGATCCATCGGCTTCACCGTGGCGGAAATGGCGATGCGTTGAAATTCGCCGGACAGACGGACCAACCGATCCACCGCCGACATCAGGTAGACCCCGCGCTTCGTTCCCGCGACCGCGTGGATCTCATCGAGGATCACCGTCCGCAAGCCACCGAGCAACGAACGCCCCCCATGCGAACTCAGCATCAGGTTGAGGCTCTCGGGCGTGGTGATCAGGATCTCGGGCGGACGACGGATCATCCGCTGTCGTTCGATCTGCGGCGTGTCCCCGCTGCGGGTCAACGCCCTGATCTCCGGAAAGGGCTCCCCCGCCTTTTCAAAGACATCCCGCAACTCGTTCAACGGCCGGATCAGGTTTCGTTGAATGTCGTTGTTCAACGCCTTGAGCGGGGAGACGTAGAGAACGCGCGTCCCACCATCCGGCCACTCGCCGCGAAGGAGTTGATTTAACGCCCAGAGAAAGGCGGTCAATGTCTTGCCGCTGCCGGTCGGAGCCGTCAGCAGGACATGCTTCCCGCCGGCAATGCACGGCCACGCCTGCGCCTGGATATCCGTCGGCGCGGAAAACGAATCACCAAACCACCGCGCGACCAACGGGTGAAACAACTCCTCAATCTCGTCGCGCGTCATGGCCCGTTCTCGGTTCTCGGTTCGCAGTTCTCGAATCAAAGACTCGACGGACCTTCCAGCGCCACGATCAGACACGCAACACGCAACACGCAATCCGCCTTCGCCTCTCAGCTACGGCGCGACAAGCACGCATTCGTCTTCGCTGCGCCGTTTCGGCGCGACGAGCGCGCAAACAGAGAACCGCGAACCGCGAACCGCGAACTGGGAACCGCGAACCGCGAACTGGGAACAGGGAACCGCGAACCGAGAACAACCTCATTGCCGCGCCCGCCCCCGCCCTGTATCAATCCCCCAATCCCATGGGCAACGAAAGCGTCTCCTACTGGCCGTTCGCCATCCTTGCGCTGAGCGTCGGGTTGATCGTTCTGTTGATCGTCAAGCTGCGCGTCCATGCCTTCTTCGCGCTGATCATCGCCGCTGTCTTCGCCGGTCTGCTTTCCGAAAGCCTTCCGATCATCGAGGGCAAGGAGGGACTGAGCCATGTACTGCAGGCCTTTGAATGGCCGATGATCGAACTTGGCGTCACGGCCGGGAAGATCGCCTACGTCATCGCCGTGGCCTCGGTCATCGGCGTCTGCCTCATGGAAAGCGGCGCAGCCGACCGGATTGTGCAGACCCTGCTGAACGTCCTTGGCGAACAACGCGCCGCCCTGGCCCTGCTGGCCAGCGGCTTCTTCCTCTCCATCCCCGTCTTCTTCGACACCGTCTTCTTCCTGCTGATCCCGCTCGCCCGCGCCCTGGCGCTGCGCACCGGAAAGAACTACCTGCTCTACGTCATGGCCATCTGCGGCGGCGGCGTGCTGACGCATTCGCTGGTCGCTCCCACTCCGGGACCGCTGATCATGGCGGAGAATCTCGGTCTCGATCTCGGCTGGTCGATCATCGCGGGTTGCCTGGCCGGTATCCTGCCCTGTTGGGTGACGCTTTGGCTGGGCCGGCGCATCGACGCACAGATCAAATTGGATCGCCCCTTGGCCGATGCGGACAGCGCTTCCCCCGCCCCACAGGATAGAACCCCGTCCTTCGCCCTGTCCGCATTGCCGGTCATTCTCCCTGTGGCGCTGATTTCACTGGCTTCGTTCTTCGGTTTGGCGGCCAGAAGCATGCCATGGTTCGTCGAAATGTTCGGGGGCGAACAGGGCTTCGCCAAGGCCCGGGCCATGGTCGATATCATCGGCAACAAGAATCTCGCCATGACATTGGGCGCGATCATCGCCTTGTGGGTCCTCGCCCGCCAAAAGCGGATGTCGCTCGACAAACTAGGCGAGGTCATGGGCCAACCGTTGTCCACTGCCGGGGTCATCATCCTGATCACCAGCGCCGGGGGCGCCTTTGGCGCGATGATCAAACACTCCGGCGTCGGTCGATCCGTCGAGGCCCTCGCCGAGGCAATGAACCTGAACTACATCCTGTTGGCCTGGCTGCTTTCCTCGATCATGAAGATCGCGCAGGGCTCCGGCACGGTCGCCATGATCACGACCTCGCTCATGATGGCCGAAATCATCGGCGACGGGTCCGCGTTGGCCTATCACCCGATGTACATCTTTCTCGCGATCGGCTTCGGCTCCTTCACCCTGTCCTGGATGAACGACAGCGCCTTCTGGGTCGTCGGCCGCCTCAGCGGCTTCACTGAAAAGGAAACCCTGCAGACCTGGACCCGCCTGCTCGGCGCGATGTCCGTCGTGGGCATCATCCAGTTGCTGGTCATTTCAAACATCCTGCCCTTCGCCGCCGAATAGTCCGCGCCGGCGGATCGCTCGAACTGTCCAAACGCTTTGCTTGCGCCGCCCCGGCGCCATCGTGATAGCCTCTCCCGCAGGCGCATGAAACAACCTCGATCACAATCACAACCCGGCGCAGTCAGGAATCTCCTCTGGCTCATCCCGGCGCTCGCCGTGGCATTCCTCCTGCTCAAGCCCGCCAGGGAGGAACCGCCACCGCCGCCGCCGGCCGCCCCCAAGCCCCCTCAGATCGAGCTTGCCGACACCTTCAAGACCAACGGACTCATCCACGCCAACGGCGAAGGCGAACCCTTCACCGGCCAGGTCGTGGAATACTACCGCGATGGCAAACTGAAATCTCAGACCGACGTCGCCGCCGGCCTGCTCGAAGGCATGTCCTTGGGCTGGTTCACCAACGGCACACTGCAGATCGAGGAACCCTTCCACGCCGGCAAGGCCCATGGCAAACGCACCAAGTGGCGCATCGACGGCTCCAAACTCTCCGAAGCCCACATCGTCGACGGCGAACTGCACGGGGAGTTCAAACGTTGGCACGAGAACGGGCAGTTGTCGCAACAGGTGCCGATGGAAAACGGCAAACCTCACGGCGAGTCCCTCGCCTGGCACACCAACGGCAATCTCAAGGCCCGCGTCTCGCTGACCAACGGCGTCGTCGTCACCCAGGAGTTTTTCGACGAAGACGGGAAGACGGCGGAGGGGAAGTAGAGCGGCCGTCCCGGCTGCGGGTGGAACCGGCGTCCCGCCGGTTGATTTCGGCGTCTCGCCGAGATCTTGCGCCCAAGACCACGCATTGCCGGGCGTTTGGGCCGCGACTCCCGCCCTGTTCAAGCCTCGGAAAGGCGGACGTTCTCGTGACAAGCGCCAGTCAATGGGAATGTCGGGCGCGCTGCGCCTCGGGCGAGACGCCCGAGGCAACCGGCGGGACGCCGGTTCCACCCATTTCCATTCCTTTGTCTTTCGGAGCGCCGAGCATTGCTCGGCATTGGCGGTCCGTCATCCCCAGGGCCAAGCAATGCTCCGCCGCTCCAACCCCGGGATTTGAGGCTTCCCCTCCCATCGCCCTGCGCCTTTAATTCCGCATCATGTTCAGATATTTTTTCAAGATCGCCGCAACCTGCCTCCTTGCCTCATACGCCGCCGGTTGCGCCACCTCCGACCTCACCGCGCCGGACAAGCACGTCGCCAAACTCGCCGGCGGTTTCCGTTTCACCGAAGGCCCCGCCGCCGACACCGCCGGCAACGTCTATTTCTCCGACATCCCCAACGAGAAGATCCACATCTGGACCGTGGACGGCGATTTGAAGACCTTTCGCGAGAACACCGGACGCGCCAACGGCAACTTCTTCGACGAGGCCGGCAACCTCCTTTCCTGCGAGGGCGGAGCCCGACGCGTCACCCTCACAGACATGGCCGGGAACACCTCAACGTTGATCGATGTCTATCAGGGCCGCCCCATGAACAGCCCGAACGATCTCTGGATCGACCCCAAGGGCGGCGTCTACTTCACCGACCCTCGCTACGGAAACATGGACGGCCTCGAACAGGACGGCTTCCACGTCTATTACCTTTCGCCGAACCGCAAATACTGCCGCCGCGTCGCCGACGACCTCGTCAAGCCCAACGGCCTCATCGGAACGCCCGATGGAACGAAGCTCTACATCGCCGATCCCGGCGACAACAAGACCTACGTTTACACCATCCAGCCCGACGGCCGCCTGGCGAACAAAAGACTCTTCTGCACGGAAGGCTCCGACGGGATGACCATCGACAATCGGGGGAACATCTACCTCACGCGCAACGCCGTCCTCGTCTTCAATCCCGCGGGTCAGCAGATCGACACGATCGAAACGCCCGAACGCCCCGCCAATGTCTGCTTCGGCGGCCCCGATCGCGACACCCTTTTCATCACTGCGCGGACATCACTCTACGCGGTCAGGATGAGCGTGCGGGGGTATTGAAGTCCGGAACGGGATCCCGCCCCTAGATCGACGGATCCCAGGCCACAGCCTCGTCCGCCTGTCCGCGTTCGCGCACCGAGTCCCAGATCCATTTCATGGGATTGAACGGCTTGTCCTGCAGGACATACTTCATGACTTCCCGGCTCGGAAGAACGATCAGATTCGACGGCGCGTGCCGCAGCAGTTCACTGTCGGGGTGGACCATTTCGACGATGATGGGAACCTTCGGGTTCAGCGCCTTGACGCGCGAGGCGACATGGAGCGTCTTTACATCCGGGGCCGCGAACCGGATGTTCGCAAAAACAAAGACGATGCCGGCCTGTTCCACATTGGCTCTCTTTAGCGCCGCGGGATTGATCGGCACACCGGAGACAAAGTGATGCTCCGGATACGGGTTCCGTTTGACCAGGTCGCTGATGATCGCCACCTCGTAATCGGACAACTCCGGGACATTCGGCAGGTCCTGGATCAACTCGTCCGCCATCGCCGTGTATTCGCAGATGACGATGTGCCCGGTCGCTGGCACCTGGGCGCGTCCTCTTTCATGGCGATCCAGAAAGGAGTGAACAGACTCCGCAATGATCGCAACCGCGTTGGTGTAGAGATAAAACCCCGTCACAATCGTCAGGCCCGCCACCCATCGGCCTGGAACCGTGGCTGGCACGATGTCGCCATAGCCGACGGTTGTCGACGTGACCAGCCACCACCAGAGAGCGTCGCCCGGATTGTCGATCACCGGATTCCTGCCGGACTCCACGACGTAAAAGAGCACGGTGTTCAGGACCATGCTGACGCCGCCCACCCAAAGCAGGAATTGAACCCGTCTTTTCATCGCTTTGAATTCAACCGTACGATTCTCCCATGGGGAATCGAACGCCCAAAACCCGCGGATTGGCAATTCCAACCCGCCTATTTCGCCGTGTTTCTCATCCAGCCGCCCGCGCCGGGAACGCCGCAGCCTTCGCATCCGACAAACGCCGTCGGCAAGGCGCTGATGCCGCCCTGCAGATTCTCCCAGTAGAACGGCTTCCGCTTCACGCGTCCCTTCTTCGTCAGTTCGTCCATGGTTCGCGCGTCGAAGAGGCGTCCGTTTGCCATGACGTAATGCACGCGCTCGGAATGCCGGATATCTTTCGTCGGATCGCTGCCCTTTTCGATCACGATCAGGTCCGCCAGCCTGCCCTCTTCCAACGAACCCAGATCGCCATCGAGCCCGACATATCTCGCGCCGAACGAGGTTCCGCAACGCAGCGCCTCCATCGGCGTCATGCCGCCCTGCACCATGGCCCACATCTCCCAATGCGTGTCCATGCCCTGCAGTTGCCCGTGCCCGCCGGCCTGGACCAGACCGCCGTTGTTCACGACCTGCCGGGCGATGCGCGCCTGGCGGATGTGGTTGTAGTCCTCCAGCGGCGCCTTGGTCCGACGCCGCGCCCGCGGATTCAGCACATGCGGCGGAATGAAGCCGGTCAGGCGTTTGTGCTTCCAGAGTTCGTCAATGTCGTACCAGTAGTTCTCACCCCAGATACCGCCGTAGGCCACGCTCAGGGTCGGGGTGTAACCCACGCCCGTGTTCCGCCACAGATCCAGCACGTCGTCATAGACCAGTTCGACAGGCAAGCTGTGCTCGATGCCGGTGTGGCCATCCACGATCATGGTCATGTTGTGCATGAACAACGACCCGCCCTCCGGCACGACCATCATCTTCAACTGCCGCGCCGCCTCGATGACCTGCTGGCGTTGGTCGCGACGCGGCTGGTTGTAGCTCTTCACGCTGAATGCTCCCACGGCCTTCATGCGTTTCAGATGAAACAACGCGTCATCCAGGCTCGAGACCTCCGCCTTGTAGGAACCCTCGGCGCCATAAAGAATCGTCCCGGTCGAAAAGGTGCGCGGCGCAACGATGACACCGGCCTTGGTCATCTCGCTCGCGGCAAAGATGTCCTGTGTGTTGGCGGAAGGGTCGTGGATCGTCGTGACGCCAAAGGCCAACCGCGCGTAGTCCACCCAGTTCTGCTGCGGCGTGATGCCGTCCCGCGCCTGCGCGCCGTGGGCGTGCGTATCCACGAAGCCCGGCAGGATCACCTGACCCGACACATCAATCTTCCGCGCCTTCTCCGGAATCGCCACCTCCCCCTTCTTTCCGAGCGCCGCGATCCGGTTGCCCTTGATCACGATCACGCCATCCTTGATGACCTCGTCGCCGTTCATGGTGACAATCCGTCCGCCGACCAAGGCCACGGTCCCACGCGGCCTCGCATGGTTCGCCTTGAAGCCCACATGAACCCCGGTCGTCTCCGGCTCGGGCAGCTTGTCCGGCGCCCCTTCGAGAAACGCGAACGTGTCCTTCAACTCCCGCGTGTAAAGCGTCGGCCCGAGCGACCAATGCAGCCGCCGGCTGTCCCCGGAAAAGTGAATCCACTCGCCCGCGCCGCTGCTCACCTTCTTCAAGGGCAGCGACTTCGTCCCCGGCCCGACCGAGATCGTCTGACCGGTCCTGAGAAACGGCGCCACATACACATTGAACCGCTCGACAAACGCCACCCACTTCCCGTCCGGCGACAAGGCAAAATCAACGCCCCACTTGCTGGTGAAATGAACGCGCTCGTCGTTGCCGGACAGATCGACGGAATACAATTGCCGATTGTCGCCGCCGCCATCCGATTTGGTTCGAGTCAGATAAAGCCGGTCGTCTTCCGGACCGAACATCGCCCTCGTTACGGTCTTGGTGATCCGCTCCGGTTTGCCGCCTTTGACCGACACGCGATAGATCCCCTTCTCCCGAGTCCACAACGGGCTCCTCAACCAACCGCCGCCCAGCTTCGCAAAGACGATCGTCTTCCCATCCGGCGAGAAGATCGGCGCCGCATAATGCCCCGGTTGCTTGACGACGACCGTTTCCTTGCCGGCATTGTCGCCCTCGATGGTCCGGATGCGAATCGTGCCCAGCTTCTGGTCATTCCAGGTCGCGTAAACGATCCGTTTCCCATCGGGCGAGAAACTCGGAAAGAACTCGAAGTGATCCCGCTGCTCGGTCATCGGCGCGGCCTCGCCTTCCGGAAGCCCGCGCAGATAGATCCGCCCCAAAGCCTGGAACGCCACCCTGTCCCCGGCCGGCGAGGTCTGCAGCCAGCGCGTCATCTTCACGTCGAATCGCTTCGGCGCGACCTTCTGCGGAAAGCGCAACGCCTTCACCATCGTCCGCGTATCCTTCACATGGAAGGGAACGACCTTCGCCTTACCCGTCGCCACATCGACCCGACGAATCCTGCCCCGCGCCCAGAGCACGATGCTCTTTCCATCCGGAGTCCAGGCAAACGAGGGATAGACCCCGTGAATCGCCCAGGTCTCCTGCATGTCGCGCTCGAGATCGCCGTAGACCATCCGAACCGCGCCGGAGGCGATATCAAACAGGTACAGGGCCGACTTTCCGTCCACGCGGCGCACAAAGGCCACCGTCTTCCCGTCCGGCGAAGGCGTCGGCCGACAGGCTCCCCCCGGCCCGCTGATCAGGCGCTCGCTCTCGCCCTTCTCCAGATCCATCCGCTGAATCACGTAAATCTGCCCGGTGGAATCCTTGCTGTATTCGAAGGTGGCGCCCGGCGAAGCGTCCTCGGAGTAATAAAGATACTTTCCGTCCGGCGAGAACACCGGTTCCCCACTGTCCTTCTGATCGTTCTTTTTCCTGGTCAACTGCAGTCCGCTTGTTCCCCCGTCCTTGTGAAACAGCCACATCTCGCCCGCGCCGAGAGACCGCCGACTGACGAAGTGTTTCCTTGCGACGATGTATTCGCCATCCGGCCGCCACGCCGCGCCGTTGATCAGACGATAGGTCTCCGTTGAAATCTGCTTCGTGGTCTTCCCATCACGTGAAATGGTCCAGATGTTGTCGCCGCCAATTCCGTTCTTCCCCGTGCGGTCGCTGGTGAACGCGATGGACTTCCCGTCCGGACTGAATCGCGGCTGCATGTCCCAGGAGATTCCAGAAGTCAGCCTGCGCGGCGAATCGGAGCCGCCGATCGGCATGAGGTAGAGATCGCCCAGCAGATCGAACACGATCTCCTTCCCGTCCGGACTGACGTCCAGATTCATCCAGGTGCCCTCCTTCGCGTCGATCGCCTGCTCGAAGGTCTGGTCCGACGGCTTCTCCACGTCCCACTTCGCCGTCTCCGTTGCCTCGGACTTCTTGTTGTTCTTCTTCTTGGCGGACTTCTTCGGACCGGCAGAATCGTCCGCGGTCACCGCAAAAACAGACAGCGCAAGAACAAGGAGTAGCGTGGGAAACGCCATAGGAGTGCGCGAAACGGCCAACGGTCCGGGCGTCAACTCCGCATCCATGACGCCGACGCATCGCTTCGCTTGCTCTCGCTTGGAAATGGGCAAACCGGCAGGTTTGGCCCACCATCGTGGTGGGGTATTGCTGCTGCAATACCCATTCTTCAGCGTGCGAGCGTAGCGAAGCCCCGCGTGTCGGTTCAACGAACACAAAGACAGATCATGCGACGAGAGGCGTGTAGGAAAGGCTTTCATGAAAACGTCAAATTCGGTTCAATCGTGATCCAACCCTAAGAAATACGCCGACTCGCAGGCGAGAGATTTCGACTCCTATTCTCCCCATGAAAATCAAAGACATCCGAATCCTGCCGTTGCGCGGCGCCACGCCCGACGGCGGCTGGGACAATGCCTTTTTGGACGAGGAGAACAACCTCCACACCCTGATCGAGCTCATCACCGACGAAGGCGTCACCGGCCTCGGCAGCGTCTTCACCTCTGCCAAGCTCGTCGAAGGCGCCATTGATGTCTTCCGGCAGTTTCTGATCGGCGCCTCAGCCCTCGATCCCGCGGCGACCTCCGAGACGCTTCATCAACAAACTTTCTGGCAGGGCCGCGGCGGTTCCCTGACCCACGCCATCTCCGGCATCGATATCGCCCTGTGGGACATCTTCGGCAAGATCACCGGACAACCCATCAGCCGACTCCTCGGCGGCCGCCATCGCGAGTCCATCAAACCCTACGGCTCCATGCTCATGGCCGAACCCGATGTCATGCGCCAACGACTCGAAGCCGGCCTGGAGAAAGGCTTCAAGGCCTTCAAGATCGGCTGGGGGCCTTTCGGCCGTGTGGACAAGACCATGGACGAATCCATCGTCGCCGCCGCGCGCGAGACTGTCGGACCGGACGTGGAGTTGATGGTCGACGCCGGCGGCTCCGACGCCTTCTGGCCGCACGGCTACAAGTGGGCCATCGAGACCGCCTACATGCTCGCCGAATACAACGTGACCTGGTTCGAGGAGGCCTTGCGGCCGGATGACATCGATGGATTCGTCAAGCTCACCGAGCATTCGCCCATCCCGATCACCAGTTGCGAAGTCCTGACCCGACGCCTGGCCTTCCTGCCCTGGATCGAACGGAATGCGGTGGATTACATCCAACCGGATGTCACCAAGGTCGGCGGCATCACTGAGGAACACCGCATCGCACAATACGCGGACGACCATTCGATCCTGTTTGTCCCGCACGGCTGGAACACCGCGGTCGGGCTCGCGGCCGACCTGCAACTCGTCGCCGCCGCCGGCAACGCCCGCTGGGTCGAATACATCACCCCGGCCCCCTACATCGAGGAACTCATGGCCAAACCGGTCGAGTTCGACGACGAAGGCCGCATCAAGATCCCCGACGGCCCGGGCCTCGGCTTCGAATGGAACCCCGAAGGCATCGCCAAATTCACCGGCGGCGCAACCCTGACGGAGTCAGCTTAAACACGGTTAAACAAACGACATGACCGCGGTTGACTGGGCCATTGTGTTGATACTGAACGGCGGCGTGATCGCCTACGGGATCTGGTTGGCGCGGGGCATCAAGACCAGCGGCGAATGGTTTCTCGGCAAACGGGCGTTGGCCTGGTGGGTGGTCGGGCTTTCGATGCTGGCCACCAATGTGGACAACGCGGACCTCGTGTCGCTCACAGGCACGACCTACAAGGAGGGCATGCACATCATCACCGTGCATACCTTTGGCGCGGCGATCGGCGCCGTCCTGGCCGCCTTCTTCATCGTCCCCGCCATGTATCGCGCCGGCCTCTACACCAACGCCGAATACCTTGAAGCCCGTTTCGGACCGTCGATCCGCGTGCTCAGCGCGCTGATCCAAATCCAGTATCGCACCAGCATGCTCGGTCTCATGATCTGGTCGGTCTACCTGCTGCTCACCGGCCTGGTCGGGCTGTCCCCGCCGATCGCCTGGACCCTGATCGCCCTCATGGTCGTCTTCTCCGCCATCTACACCGCCTGGGGCGGGCTGCGTTCCGTGGCCATGACCGACGCCTGCCAGGGCGTCATCATGCTCGTCGCCATGACCGTCATCTTCGGCGCGGTCTGGAATGCCGCCGGCGGCTGGTCGGCAATGATCGAGAAACTGAACGCCGCATCCGACAGCGGCGGCATTCCCGCGGCGGACCTGCCCCACATCGGACGCTATCACGGCGATTCCGGAACCACGCCCTCCTTCGTGATCATCCTCGCGTGGATCATCATCTCAGGCGGCTACTGGCTCGTGAATCACACCCAGACCATGCGCATGCTCGGTTCCCGCTCCATCTGGGACATGAAGATGGCGGCGGTCTTCGGCGTCGCGCTCAGCATGCCCATCATGGTCGGCTGCGCCTCGCTCGGCGTCTTTGGCCGCGCGCTCTATCCCGACTTCGGCCAACCGGATCAACTCTACCCCTTCATGGCCAACGAATACCTGGGCGTCGGGCTCAAGGGACTCGTCGTGGCCGGCATTCTCGCCGCGGCCGTCAGCACCTTCGACTCCATGGGTTCCGCGCTTTCCGCCGTGTTCACCCGCGACATCTACGCACGTTTGATCCGCCCGAACGAGGACGACGCGCACTACCTCAAGGTCAGCAGATGGGCGACCATCGGCATTCTCGCGCTGGGTTTTGCCTATCTGCCCTTCATCAGCTCCAAGGACACCATGTTGAAGGCCTTCCTTACATTGATCCCGGTGTTCGTGACGCCGTTGTTCACACTCTACATCGTCGGCGTGTTCACGAGGGCTCACCCAAGATCGGGCGTCGTTGGAATCGTGGTCGGAGCCCTGTATGGGCTGCTGGCATTGTACGACCGCGAGATGTCCGACCTCGCCTGGCTGCCTTCGTGGTTGACCGGTCGATGGGAAGCCCTGCCCTGGTCCATGCTCGTCACCGGCGCCGCCATGTTTGTCGCGACTCTGAAACCCGGCCGCAACCCAACCACGCCGGCCGCCACGCACGAATCGAAAGGCTGGCTTGCCTCAAGCCGCGAACAATTGACCGAAACCCTGGAACGCCCCAACGCTGCCGTCGCCCCTGCGTGGGCCAACCCCGAATGGTTCGCCGCCGCCCTGATCCTGTTCACCGGCTGGCTCGTCTTCGGCATGTTCTGGTGAACCGCCCCCCTCAGTTTCCTGATGAAACGCTCGATCAACGACACACCAATGGGAGCGCGGAATTTATTCCGCTTCAACGCGAGGCTTGCCCGAATGCGCCCGCCAAATCCATCACCGCCGACCAACGGACGCCGAAGCGGATTGAATTCCGCGCTCCGGCGATAGCGATCTTCCAGCGCCAATCGTTCACTCATACCCCTACACGCCCATACCCTCACACCCCCATTCCCCACCATGAGCAACCGAGCTGAATCCGAATACCGATACGAGAAACTCACCTGGCCCGAGATCAACGACGCCGTCGATCTGGGCAAGGTCTGCATCGTCCCTTGCGGCGCCGTCGAACAACACGGCCCCCACCTGCCCCTGGACGTCGATGTCCTCTGTTCCACCGAAGTCGCGCGCGGCGCCGGACGCGCTGATCCGACCAAGTGCCTCGTCCTGCCTTCAGTGAACTACGGCTACACCGGCCATGTCATGGACTTCCCCGGCACGATCAACAATGACTTCACCACCTTCATGGCCCACGTGCTCGACATCACCAAGTCGCTCGCCTACCACGGCTTCAAGAAGATCATCCTGCTCAACGGGCACGGCTCCAACATGCCCAACCTGGACCTCGTCGCGCGTCGGACCAACCTCGAAACCGACGCCGAGTGCATCCTCTCCGCCTGGTGGCAACTGTTGAACGTCGATCCGGAATTCATGCCGCGCTGGCGCGAAAGCAAGTTCCCCGGGGGCTGCGCCCATGCCTGCGAACTAGAGACCTCCATGTATCTCCACCTCGACGAGGAAAATGTGCGCAAGGACCAGATCAAGAACGGCGACATCTCGTTCAACCTCGAGGGCAGTCCGTTCAACTGGGTTGACCTGATGGGGGCCGGCCCGGGAACAATCGTCTCCTGGACCAGCAGCTATTCCGATTCAGGCGTCCTCGGCGAAGCGGAACTGGCGACCAGGGAAAAGGGCAAGGAGGCCTACGAAGAGGCCGTCAAGCAGTTGACGCGTCTGGTGAGCTGGTTCAAGGACCGCCCCAAGGACGTCCGCAAGGACCGCCACCGCAAACCGCCCACCATGCCCATCCCCTGGGGACAGATGCCGGTGGTATAATCTCCCGGGAAAATGGCCCCCTTCCTTTTTCAGGCAGGCTCTCAGTCGATCACCCTCGGCGGGGGCGTCTTCTTCTTGGTCGGCGGCGGCTTCTTCGTGGTCTTGGGCCGCGGCGGCGGCTTCTTCTTCTGGAACACCTTGACGTCGCCGCCCAGTCCGACCTGCCAGGTGTCGCTGCGCACGATTTCCCAACCGGCGGCGATGCCGGCCTCGTCGGTGACGGAACGCGCCGTGAGATACGCCTCAAAACTGTCGGGATAGACCAGGAAACGGATGTAGTTCTTCTTTTCTCCGGCGAGTTTCAGCGCGCGCTTCAATTTGGAGGCGTCCCGTTTCATCCGGGCGCTGTCCTCGCCGCCGTTCGGCAGCATCGCGATCTCAATGTTGGCGCTGGAACGGTTGTCGAAGGTCCGCACCGACGCCGCGTAGTCGCGATTCCGGACGGGATTCCGTCGGAAGTAGGCCATCAGCTTGTCGGGATCGAATACGGCGGCCTTCGCCGCGGCGGCTCCCGGCACGCTGGCCGCGGCGCTCCGGGACTCCGCGTGCAGCAGGGCCTGCGCCGTGCGCGGATTGGCGAGGACCTTCTTGATCGCGGCGCGGGTCGCATCGATATCCAGCATGATCGCGCGATTGTTGCGGCACATCACCCACATGGCGGTCGTGCCCGGCGGCGCGGCGCGCGGATCCGGCATGCGGATCTCGTGCGGCGCAGGCGCCGCGGCCCGCGGCGTCTTCCCCATGCGCTCCTTCAAACGGGCGACCTCCGCCTGCTTGATCTTCTGCTCCTTCTCCTTCTGGTCCGCCTGACTCTTGACCTCCGCCAACAGCTTCCTCGCCTGATCCAGGGGCATGACCTTGGGCGCCGATTCCTTGGGATCGCGCAGCAACTCCATTTCCTCGGACAAGGCCTCCGCGCGCTTCTTCATCTCAGCGAGTTCCTCCGCGCGCTTTTTCGCCCGCTCCTCCGCCTTGTCGACATCCGCCTCGGTAATGGCAAAGGCCGAGGGATCCAACTCCCGGATGCGCTCCACCGCCTGATCCACCCCCAGACGCATGAGGATGAGCAGGATGATGAGAAAGCCGATCACATTGGTCAGCGTGTCCAGCAGGCTGTCCAGGTTGAGTCCGACCTCGTTGTTTCCGCGACGACGCATACGGCTGCTACTTCTTGAAGAAACTCAGGTCCACATCGCCGCTTCCCACCAGCGGAAGTTTCCCGTTCCTGGCGCCCTCGGCGTCCGCCAGACGCCGCGCCGCGTAAAACGAATCCGCCCCGTCCTGCCGCACAAGGAAAACGATGGTGGACTTCTGTTGTCCGGCCACGCGCTTCACGACCTGGTTGAACGGCGCGCTCTTCGCGAGATCGGAGCGCGCCACCTTCACCGGGGAACCGCCCGAGTGCAGCACGACGTGATTGGTGGCGCATTCAATGAAAGTGGGCTGCAGGTCCTTCCCCGTGCCGCCCGACACAATCTTGTTCTCAGGCTGAGGATTCCGCAGCTTCTGGATTTCCACGGTCAGATCCTGGACGGATTCCTCCATCAAGCGGATATCAGCGTCGATCTTCGGGATCTCCCTCTTGAGGTTGTCAACCTGGGCCAGAATCTCCTCGGCCGCCTTGACTTCGGCCGGGTCTCGCTCGCTGGCGGCGCGGTTGCGCTTCATCTCCGCCAGCTTCGCCGGATCCTTCTTCAGGGCCTCGGCGGCGGCGACCTGTTGGCGCAATCCCGCCAGTTCCTTCTCCTGCGCCTGGGACTGTCGATTGGCCGCCTCAAGCCGCTGCTGTCGCTCCTCCGCCTCCTTGACCGCCGCGGCGTCGCTCTTGTCGACCGTGTTGCTGACCTGGGAAAGGGCCAGCCCGGCGATCATCATCGTCAGGATGCCGATGACGCAGATGAGAATGCTCAGGAAAGGAAACAGAGAGACGGTTTCCTCCGCGTCCTTTCTACGCCTGCCCATCGCCGCCTCCCGAAGAACCGCCTCCCATCCCGGCCAGAGTCCGGTTCAACTGGGCCAGCGTCTGATCGATGTTTTCCAGCTGCCGCATCAATGCCGCCGAGACATCGACTCCGGCCTTCTGTTCGTCCAGGGTCAAGCCGCTGGAATCGCTCAAACGCCGCAGCACATACTCATTGCAATACTCGTCGATCGAGTTCAGCAGTTCATCCTCGCCCTTCTGCAGCGAACTCATGGGAATCATCAGGAACAGGCTCATGATCAATGCGATGAAGGTGGTGTCGAAAGCCTCGGACAGACCACCCGTGATGCTGGTCAGCGAATCCTTCACGGCGCTGATGTCCGACGCATCCCCGATGCTCCCGCCGAATCCGCCGACCGCGATGCCCAGACCGGAGACCGTCCCGATGAAGCCCAGGATCGGAATCGCCCAGATGAAGACCTTGACCAGGCTGTAGCTCGATGCGACGGCGTTGGCGTCGATGTCCGACTGCGT
This sequence comes from Verrucomicrobiales bacterium, assembly GCA_038126035.1. Taxonomy (GTDB): domain Bacteria; phylum Verrucomicrobiota; class Verrucomicrobiia; order Limisphaerales; family JAYPEY01; genus JAYPEY01. The sequence goes on from JAYPEY010000043.1 coordinate 21,791, forward strand.
GGCCAGCAGGCCGGCCGCCTCGCTGTTGTTGTTCCGCGCGCGGAAATGCTCCAGCACGCGCAGCACGCGCATGATCAGGAAGCTCTCGGTCGGACGCACCGGCAGTTCCGTCACCCGGTCCAGGAACTGGTCCACGTTCCCGCTGGTGATCTTGGGCGCGATTTCATCGGGCAACAGGTCGAAGTGCATGCCGCGCTGCTGTTTGACCAGCTTGCGCCATTTCCAGAACAGGATTGCGGCGGACCAGAACATGAGCAGGACCTCAAAGTACGGAATGATCCCGCGATTGGTGAACAACTGCCCGAGGTAGGTCCCCTTGATGAGGAACATCACGAGGTAAAACGCCACGCTGAGCCCCAACGCCGTCAGCCCCGACCACAGGGCGCTGACATTGGTGAACTCGGCCTTGCCCCCGCCCCGCAACGCCGCGCTGCGCAACTTGGGCCTTCGTTCCGCCAGTTCCTCCGGTGACGCCTCCTCGCCGGGAGCCTCCTCCTCAAAGGCGTCGGGAATCTGAAGTTTGCGGTTGCAGGCCGGACATTGGATCTCGGAACCGGCCAGGTCGTCTTCGACGTTCAGCTTCTGGTTGCAATGGACGCAGCGGAACTTCATGGGATTGCCGCGGATCATCGCGCCGCCCTCCCCGCTGTTCAAGGACAGAAACCGCGCCCGTCATCGCCGGATGTCGCGACCGGATTCGAACAGCTTGAGCCGTTCCCTCAACGTCCGTTCCACCTCGGGATCCTTCTCCCGGATCGCCAGATCGATCGCCTCCAGTGAGAGGGCCCGGGCCTTTTCAAAATCGCCCGCGGCCGCATGCGCCGCGGCCAGGGTCCCGACCGGAATGGCCCGCGTCCGGCTTGTCATCCGCACGGCCCTTTCGGCGAGTTGCATCGCTTCGACAGCGTTTCTCCCCTGATCTTCGGGCGCGGTCGCCAGCGCCCAGGCCAGATCGTTGATCGGCGTCGGAGCCTCCGGATCGATGACCAGCAACTCCCGGTAGACCTCGATCGATCGGCGATACTGCTGCTTGTCGTAGAGGGCCTGCGCCAGATCCAGCTTGGCGAAGGTGTTGTGGGGATTCTCCCGCGCCGTCGCCTCCAGTTGCTCCAGCGTCGGCCCCGTCCTTCCACGCAACGCCAGAGCCTTGCGAAGGTCCTCGCGGGTCTGATCCAGTTTGGGGTCGCGTCGGAGAGCCTCCCGGAAGCACGCGATGGCCGCGGTCAGGTTGCCCTGATTGGCCAGGGCGCTGCCCAGGTTGTTGTGGGCCTCGGCGTAGCCCGGCTTGGCGTCCAACACCCGCCGATAGATCCGGACCGCCTCGCCATAGGCCTTCATTTCGCTCAACTGGTCGGCCAACAGCATCTGCAGGTGGATGTTGTCCTGATTCCAGTTGACCGCCTCCCGCAGCAGGTTGGCGGCGGCCTCGTCGTTGCCCGACATCAGGGCGAAGTTGATCTGGCTCTTCAACGACATCGCCACGATGTCGCGCAGGTTCTTGTCACGCACGGCGGCGCTGGCCGCAACCACGTGCGCTCCGGGCTTGAATTCCAACAAGGGCTCCAACGGGTCCAGCAACGGCCGCGCCCGCTGCACAAACGCGGCTTCGGAACTCCGGTCGAGGATGCTGGAGTATTCCAGCCATGGCCGCTCATCGCTGTAGATGTCGGCGCCCCCCGCCAGCTTCGCAAGGCCCTCGCGCCCCATCAGGTAACCGCCCAGAAAGACATGCGGACGCGCCAGAAAGTGCTCCACGCCGCCCCAATAGGAAAACTCCAGATCGCGGAGCACGGCCTGGTTCGCCCCCAAGGCCTCCGACCTGGCGGCGAACACCCTGATCGGCTCGTCGCGTCGGCCGATCAACAGCAGTTCCGCCGTGTTGTACCACAACACGCTTTCCGGAAACTCCGCCAGGAAGGTGGCGGTGAGAATCTCGATCTCCTCAACCGAGAAGAAAGTGATCGGCAGGAACTGGCAAAGCAGTCCGCCAGGTTTCAACCGCGCCGCCGCCGCCGCATAGAATTCCCGCGTGTAGAACGAGGCGACGCCCGGACGATAGGTCTGCCCCACCTCGATGGAGATCAGGTCGTAGGACCGTTTCGTATGCGCCAGGTAATTGCGTCCGTCATCCACGATGAATCGCACCCGGGGATCGTCCATCCACTCCGAATCGAAGTGTTCGCGGATCATGTTCATCGTTTCCCCCTCGATGTCCACGCAGTCCAGGCGGTCGATGTCGTACATCACGAACCGGCTCGGCGTCTGGCCTGCCCCCATCCCGATCGCGACGACATCCTTCGGCTCCGGATGCAGCGTCATGGGAATATGCGCGGCCATGACCTGGTGTCCCTTGCGATTGTAGCCCTGCCAGAGCCGGTCGATCTTCAACTGCCGGCCCGCGTAGCCTGAGTCGATCACGGACACAAACGCGTTCACGCCTTCGCGAAACTCCAGCAGTTCCTCCTCACCGGCCCGCCCCAACAGATAGTCTTCCGGGAGCTTCGTCTTCATGCCGGTCGCCATTCCAGCCCACAGGGCCAGTCCGGCGGCGCCCATCGCCATACGCCTGCCCTTGGACACCCCGCGCTCCAACGCAATCACCGCCACGCAGCCCACCGCCACGCTCAACCCCGTGGAGATCAGCGTTGTCGCGTGCATCCCGACCCCGGGCAACAGAAGGAAGCCAAAGACCAGCGACCCCAGGATTCCGCCCACGGTGTTCAGGGCCGTCATGCGGCCGACGTCCGCGCCCGCCAAACGCGGCTCCTCCACGGCCATGCGCATCGCCAGGGGAAACGAGGCCCCGGACAGGCAGGCCGGAATCAACAGGATCAACATCACCAACGCCGCCTGCTCGCCCACATCGGCCGCGTCGATCCAGCCCAGCCAGAAATCCGCGGGAGACAGGAGAACCATCAGGACCGAAAGTCCGATACCCATCTGCAGGCCGCCAAACCACAGCGCCCGACGCTTGGAGCGGTCGAAGTACCGCGATGCGCCCGCGGCCCCAAGGACCAATCCCAGCAGGATCACGGTCAGCACCAGGGTGTAGGTGTAGACGCTGCGCAACAGGATCAATGACAGGAACCGGCTCCAAAGAATCTCATTGCCCAGCGCGATGAATCCCGAAGCGAAAAACAGCGCGCCAATGGCGGCCGCAACCCCGCGCCCGGCAGAGGCGGATGGTCGGGACGCTCCGCCTTTCTTCTTCCCGGAAGTGGACGCGTCCTTCCGCTGCGGCGCCGCGACGTCCTGCGCGATCTTCGCCAGAGGCAGTTTCATTACAACCACCCCCATGAGCGCGCTCAGGCAACCGCCGAGGTGGATCGACTTGGACACCCCGACCTTCGGCACGAGAAACAACCCGCATACTGCGGCGCCCAGGCAGGCGCCGAGTGTATTCAGCGCAAACAATCCTCCAATCGTCCCGGACACACGTTCGCGCGAGGTCACAAACCAACGACACATCAGGGGAAAGGTCCCGCCCATGGCCACCGCCGGCGGCAGCATCACCGCCGTCAGCAACAGGCAACGCACGGCCGTCAACGCCGCAAAGCGACTTTCCAGCGTTTCATAAACCGCGCCGTAGGCCTTGTCCGCCAACGCAAACAACGTCGGGCTCAGCAGAACAAACGCCGCGATCGCCAACTCCAGAATGCCATACAATTGCAAGGGCCTCCCGTGCCGGACGGAAATCTTCCCAAACCAGAAACTCCCCAGGGCCAGCCCGCCAAAGAAGACGCCCAGCACACAACTCAAGGCAAAGCTCTCCGCCCCGAACACCAGCGACGCCTTCCGGATCCAGCAGATCTCGTAGACCAACGCCAAAAACCCCGAGAAGAAGAATACGCCCAGCAACAGGCGCTCCTGACCGGACGGACCGTCAGATTGCGCGGAGACTTCAGACTGTTGTGCGGAACCGCTCATGGGGCGAAATCGGGCCGGACCTTACTGAAGCCCGTCGGGAATGACAATGACGGCAGGGCGCATCGTGAAATATCATTGCCCCCTTCCCCATACCCGCCGATAACGCGGACATGATCTATCTCATCGCCGCCATCCTCGGCCTGGTCAGCGGGGTCTTCAGCGGCATTTTCGGAGTCGGCGGCGGCGTCGTCATGATCCCCGGCATGGTCTACCTGATGAAGGTGCCCATCAAGACAGCCATCGGCACCTCGCTCGCCATCATCGTGCCCACCGCCATCGCCGGAGCGGCGAAGCACACCCATGCCGGCAACGTCGATTTCAAGATCTTCCTGCTGATCGCCCCCTTGGCCATTGCCGGCGGCATCGGCGGAGCCATGTTGGCGCAAAAAGTGCCGGCCGAAACGCTCAAGCGCCTCTTCGGCGCCTTCATCATCTGCGTCGGCGCCCACCTCGCCTTCTTCAAGTAAACCGCCATGTCTTCGGCCGCCCCAGACACACGGACAAATGAAGAGAAGGCGGAATTCCAACTGGGCTATCTCGCCTTCGCCATCAGCCGTCACCCGCGTCTGATCATCATGGGAACCTGTCTGGGACTGGCGATCTGCGTGGTCTGGCACGTCTTCAGCCCGGCGAGCTATCGCTCCGAATCCCTGGTCTCCATCGGCAACTCAGCCGCCGGGATCGGCGTCATCACCAACGCGACCCGCGCCGAGAAACGACGCCTCATCAACGAATTCATGGCGCCGGAGGTCATTGAACTCGCCGCGCACAAAATGGGCCTCATCGGCGACTACGACGAAATCCGCGACCGCTACGTCCACGTGATCGAGTTCGCCTTCCATACCCGCCGGGGCACCAATCATTCGATGACGATCGGCGTCAATCATCGGACGAAACAGACCCTCTACCAATGGAGCCAACATCACGTCAAAGCCTACTTGGAGGTCCACGACATCCCCCAATACACAGCCACCTATATGGGCCTCACAATGGTCAGAGAAACCAGCCCGCCCTCGCGCCTGTTCATCGTCGTTGGTCTGCTGTTCAGCGTCACCCTGGGGCTCCTCACGCCTTGGACGCACGTCAAACTCCAGAAACGGCTCACCCAAGGACAGACCGTCCCCAACAAGAAAAGCATTCCCAACCCGTCGCCCGATCCGTCATAACATCGCCATGAAACGCATCGTCTCCGAATCGCGCCGCATCATTTCCAGGCTTGCTCTGATTCTCTTTGCCATCCTGCCATGGGCCATCTGCCATTCCGCGTCCGCGGACAAATCCAACGTCCTGTTCATCGCGGTCGATGATCTCAACGACTGGATCGGCGCGTTGGGCGGACATCCGCAGACGCGCACGCCGCATCTGGATCGACTGGCCGAACGCAGCGTCCTCTTCGCCAACACGCATTGCGCCGCGCCGGCCTGCAATCCCTCGCGCGCGGCGCTGATGACCGGCATCCCGCCCTATCGTTCCGGCGTCTACCACAATCCGCAGCCCTGGCGCCCGGTCCTCCCGGATGCCGTCACCATCCCCCAACATTTCTCGGCCCATGGCTACTGGTCCGCCGGCGCCGGCAAGATCTACCACGGCGCCTACGCCGACCCCGCCTCCTGGGACGCCTACTATCCCAGCAAGAAACAAACGCGCCACAACGATCCGCCGCCGGTCAAGAAGAATGCCAACGGTCTGAAACGATCCCATTTCGACTGGAGCCCCACCAAGGCGGACGATCCCGAAATGGGCGACTACAAGACCGCCTCCTGGACCGTCGAACAACTCACCCGCAAACACGACAAACCCTTCTTCGTCGCCTGCGGCATTTTCCGCCCCCACCTCCCCTGGTACGTCCCGCAGAAGTATTTCGACATGTTTCCGCTGGATTCGATCCGACTGCCCAAGACCATGGACAACGATCTTGCGGACGTGCCCAAGGCCGGCATCGCCATGGCCAAACCCTCCGGCGACCACGCGGCCGTCGTGAAAGGCAACCAGTGGAAACAGGCTGTCCAGGGCTACCTCGCCTCCATCGCCTTCGCCGACGCGCAGATCGGCCGCGTGATCGACGCCCTCGACGCCGGACCGCACAAGGACAACACCATCGTTGTTCTCTGGACGGACCACGGCTGGCACCTCGGCGAGAAGGAGCACTGGCGAAAGTTTGCCCTCTGGCATCGCGCCACGCGCACGCCCATGATGATCTCGGCGCCCAAGGGAACGAAGGGACTCCCCGCCGGCTCCGCGCGCGGCAGGCAATGCCGACAGGCGACCAGCCTCATGGACATCTACCCCACCCTGATCGAGCTTTGCGGCCTCACGCCAAAGAAGGAAATCGCCGGCGAGAGCCTCGTGCCCCTGCTGAAGAACCCCGACATGGAGACCGGTCGGGCCATCGTCACCACCCACGGCCGCAACAATCACGCCATCCGCGACGCGCGCTGGCGCTACATCCGCTACGCCGACGGCAGCGAGGAACTCTACGATCATCAGACCGATCCCAATGAATGGACCAATCTCGCCAACGCCGCCCAACACGCCAAGACGAAGCAGCGCCTGGCCGGTTGGTTGCCAAAGACCAATGTCCCCGACGCGCCCAACGACAAGAAAAAGTCCGGCGCCTCCGCCAAGAAGAAGAACCCCAAGAAAGGCAGATAGTCTTTGCGCGTATCCTACGAACTCGTCCATCGCTGGTTGACTGACTGGGTGCGAAAACACGCCCTGCTCAACGCGCTGACGAGCCTGGCGACCTTCGCGCTCGCCGCGCTCCTCCTGGCCCTGACCTGGTACATCATCTTCGCCGTCTGCATCTTCGTTGCGCCCCGTGAATTCAACGGCTTCCTGGCCGGCCTCGTCATTCCTGCAGCCGTCATCGCCCTCCTGTTCTGGACCGAATCGCGGACCCCGCAGGAATACTTCAGTGAAATCTCCGTGACGCCGGTTCATGGCGACCAGGTCATCGTGATCCCGAACGTCGGCTCCAACGTGAACCCGCTGGCCGGTGACTCCGTCAACGCAACCGCCAAGATGATCTCGGACTGCCTCTGCGCCGGGCCGCGCGCCGTTCGCGGAGCCTTCCGCTTCGCCGCCAAGGCCGCCCGATTGAAACGGCTCAACATTGAACAGGGAGCAGCCGTGCTGACCGTCCTTCTCCAGGCCGGCGGCAGGAAGACCTACCCGGAAATCGACGCAGGCGTGGAGGGGGTGGATCTGGCTCTGACCGTGCCCGCCCTTCGCGATATCGACGGCGTCGTCTATCTCCGCTCAGAACCCGCCGGCATGTCGCTCACCCAGGAACTGCGCGACGAGGTCCTCGCGTTCGCCCGTCGTCAGGGCTCCTGACGCCCCCGACATCCAGATCCACCGAAACGACGCGCGAAACGCCCCAATCGAATCCAACCGCCCCGTCACCCAACCGTTATTGTGAAGGCGCCTCCGTCCGATGACACTATGCTTCCAATCGACGCCGCCTTGTGGCATCCGGCTTGTTCCAATTCCCTGAGACACCCGGCGACCGCCCCCGACGGAACGGCCGCCAACAATCCGCCCGAGGTCTGAGGATCGAACAGGATCGGATAGGCCTCACGCTTTGCCGCCTCTTCGTGATTCGCGATCGCCCGCCGAATCCGAAGGTTGTCCGGATACAGCGAACTTTGAATGCCGGCGCGCAGGGTTTCAGCCGCGCCTTCCAGCAAGGGTATTGCGTCCAAGTTCAGCTCCGCGGAAACGCCCGACGCCTTCAGCATCTCCGCGAGATGGCCAGCCAACCCAAACCCCGTCACATCCGTGCAGGCCGTCGCCCCGTGTTTCGCCAGGATCTCCGCTGCCGCCCGGTTGGACCGCAGCATCGATTCAATCGCCGCCTCAATCCAATCGCCCTTCGCCTTCCGCCTCATGTCCGCGGCGAACAGGGTTCCTGTGCCCAAGGCCTTGGTGAGGATCAAACGATCGCCGGACCGCGCGCCCGCCTTGCGCAGGATACCCGCCTTGTCCGCCACGCCCTGGACGGACAATCCAAACGAAAACTCCGAACCCTCCGACGAATGCCCGCCCGCCAGCGCGCACCCGCATTCGTTCAGGACCTCCACCGCGCCGGACAAGACCTGGAACAACGACTCCTCCACCGCCGCCTCGTTGCCAAACGGAACCACAACCACCGCCAGGGCCGACTGCCCCTCCGCCCCCATGGCGAAGATGTCGCTCAAGGCGTGGTGGGCCGCGATCTTTCCAAAGGTATGAGGATCGTTGAGAAAGGAACGAAAGGAATCAACCGTATGCACGGCGACCTTGCCCGGAGGCGTCTCGATGATCGCCGCATCATCCGGCGAGTCCAGACCGACCAGGACATCTTCGCGGCGAACCGGATCAAGCCGGGACAACACGCGTGACAGAACCGTGGAGCCCACCTTCGAACCGCACCCCCCGCAAGGCATGAACGGCTCCTTCACATCGTCTGCCGAACGCGCTTCCGACGACGTCTCCGCCCCCATCGCCTCGGAACCCATTGCCGGAAGCTCCTGATACTTCCGCATCCACCGCGTATCGATCCAGTTCTTCCATTTCCATACCCAACGCCCCTCCAACGCAAAGGGCCCCTTCGATGCCACCGCATACTTGTCGCCCGTGCTGATGAGACTCAGGAAACTCTTCTGCGGATGAAATGGAACGGGAGCGCGCCCCGCGCAGGCCAGACGCAGGTTGCGCGCCAACGGCATCCCCTGCCGCACGGCAAACACACCGGCCTTCGGCCGGGGATGATTCGTCACCGCGGCAACATCGCCCGCCGCAAAGACAAAGGGATGCGACTCCGACTGCAGACAATCGTTCACCGCGATGAAACCGCGTTCATCCGTCGCGAGCCCGGCCGCCTTCGGCCACTTGGGAGCGGCGGCGCTGGTCGTCCAGAACAGGACGTCGTAGGGCAGCGACCCGCCGTCCCGCAGGGCCACTTCATTCTCCCGGACTTCGACGACGCGTTGGCCGAGATGCGCCTGCACGCCGCGCGTCTGCAGCACGCGTGTGTACTTGCGTTGCACTGATCGGTTGTGCGTCGGGAGAACGGTATCCGTGTCCGAGACCAGATGGAATTCGATGTTTCGTTCGAAAGGATCTTCATACGGAAACCCCATTCTCTCAGCAAACTCCCTCAACTCCGACTCAGACGGCGCATGCGAACCGCCTCTCGAGAACAATAGTTGCCGAAGCAACTGATCCATCATCTTGTTGACGCTTTCCACCCCCATTGATTCGACAAGCGGCGTCCAATTCCGATTCGAAAGCAACAGTTCACGCAACGCCCTGAACTGCGTCGCCAGCGTCAACTCCACGCCCGCAGCCCCGCCCCCGACGGTGACGACCCGGAACTGATAAGCATCGTCCGGCGGAATGCGTTCGCAGATCTCCCTCCAGCGTTCCAGAAAACGATCCACCGGCTTGACCGGGACTGCATGCTCCCGGGCTCCGGGCACATTGTCCATTTCCGGCGTGGAACCGGTGTTGATGGAAACCACATCGAAACGCACCGGTGGACGCCCCTCGCAATGAATGACCTTGTTCTCCAGATCGATGCCTGTGACGGACGCATGATAAAACTGCGCCCCGGCAAAACCCGCCAACTTCCGGACATCCAGATGCGCCTGGTCGAATTCGTAATGCCCGGCAATCAGCCCCGGCAACATCCCGGAATAAGGCGCGTTGACATCCCGCGAAATCACCGTGATGCGAACCCCCGGCATCGGGTTCATGCCCAGGTCCATCAGCGCCCCCACGTGCGCATGCCCGCCGCCGACAAGGACCAGTTCCTTCTCAATGCGTTGCGCGGCGGATTGCATCGCGCGATCTTTCGAAGCGGCCTGTCGCTTTTCAACTGTAATCTGCCGCCTTGGACATCCATCGTCCTCACAGGCGTGAACGCCTGTGCTTTGTGCGGTCGGGCCTTCAGCCCGAAAACGCCAGCCTTGTCTCACGGCCCATCCACCGCATACGTCATTGCGAATCGCCCGCTTAAGGAATAACCATTCCCCGACTCACACGAATCGAGATGCCGAAGCTCCGAGCCATTCCATCCGTCGAGAAAGTCCTTCAATCCCTGGGGGACGCCGGACTCCCCCGCCCCCTGATCGTTGCGACCGTCCGCGCGGAACTCGCCATCCTGCGGAAGGCGGAGACCATTCCCGATTTTGACGCCATCATGGATCGCGTCGCGAAGGCCCTGACCGAATGCCGTCGCTCCCGCATCCAACCCGTCATCAACGCCACCGGCGTCGTCGTGCACACCAATCTCGGCCGCTCCCCGCTCGGCGCGGACTCCATCAACGCCATGGCCGCCGTCGGGGCGCATTACAACAATCTTGAGTTCGACCTTCCCACCGGCAAGCGCGGCAGCCGCGGTTCCTACGTCGAGCAATGCCTCGCCATCCTCTGCAAGACGGAAGCGGCGACCGTCGTCAACAACTGCGCCGCGGCCCTGATCCTTGCCCTTCGCCATTTCACCGGGAAGAAGAAGGAGGTCGTCATCTCACGCGGCGAACTCGTCCAGATCGGCGGCGGGTTCAGGATCCCCGACATTCTGGAAACCAGCGGCGCCACGCTGCGTGAAGTCGGCGCGACGAACAAGACCTCCCTCCGCGACTACGAGCGCGCCATCAACGAGAACACCGGACTGATCCTCAAGGTCCACCGCAGCAACTTCTTCATGGACGGCTTCGTCAATTCCCCGTCCACCGAAGAATTGGCCGCCCTCGCGAAGAAGAAACGCGTTCCACTTGTCGAGGACCTCGGCAGCGGAGCCATGGTCGCCACCGAAAAGTTTAAAGGCGTCGAGCACGAACCCACGCCCGCTGAAATCCTCAAACGCGGCGTGGACCTCGTCTGCTTCAGCGGCGACAAACTCATGGGCGGCCCCCAGGCCGGGATTGTCGCCGGCAGCCGTCGCCACGTCGCCGCCTTGAAGAAGAACCCCTTCTTCCGCGCCCTGCGCTGCGACAAGCTGATCCTCGCCGCCTTGCAGTCCACCGTCGAATGTTACCTCGACAAATCAGCCGGAAAGAGAACCGATCACCCAGCGATCCCCACGCTCGACATGCTGGCGACGGACTGTGCGGATCTCGAAGCCCGCGCCGCGCAGATCGTCAAGGAACTGCACGGGCTGCCCCTGGACTTGAAGATCGCCTGCGGTGAATCACGCATCGGCGGCGGGACGCTCCCCCGCTCCGCCCTTGAATCCGTCACCATCCAGATCAAGCCGCAGACCTTGACGCCCTCGGCCTTGGCCGCACGATTACGGGAAGCCGCCCCGCCCATTGTCGGCTCCGTCGGCGCCGGTCGCTACAACCTGGACCTCCGAACCGTCTTCCCCCGCCAGGACCAGGAAATCATCGAAACCCTGAGAAACATCTTCTGACCCCAGCCAACTTCCCCCCTACCACGGAATTCCGCGCCGACCAGCCCATACCCCCATATCCCCCTCATGCCCCCCCTCCGATCCTGTCTCCCCTTGCTGCTGGTCAGCAGCCTGTCGATGGCCGCCGCAATTCACGCGTCGGACAACCAACAAATCATCAGGAACAAGGACGTCTTTGAATTCACCTACAAGGTCACAATCCCCCAGATCGCAGGTAAAGGCCGCCTCTGGCTGCCGATCGCATCCTCCGATCGCCACCAGAAGGTCGCCCTTCTCGGCGTCACCACGCAACGGCCCTGGCGATTGATCCGGGACGAGGATTTTGGGAATCAGATTTTGACCATGCACCTCGGCCAGCGCGACGCAGGCGGGACAGTCGAACTGCGCTACCGTGTCGAACGCCGGGAGAAAAGCGCCTACCGGGCCGGCAGGAACGAGGATGTGAAACAACACCTCAAGGCCGAAGCCCTCGTACCCGGAGACAAACGCCTCGACAAAATCGCCCGCGAAGTCACCACAGGCGCTCGGACCGCCAAGGCCAAGGGCGCGGCGCTCTACCGACACACGCTCGATCGCATGGCCTATGACAAGAGCGGAACCGGCTGGGGGCGCGGCGACGCCCTCTTCGCCTGCGATTCACGAACGGGGAACTGCACCGACTTCCACGCCTACTTCATCGGCCTCGCCCGCTCGGTCGACATCCCCGCGCGTTTCGCCATCGGATTCACCATCCCGGCCGACAAGAACGAGGGGACCATCGGCGGCTACCATTGTTGGGCCGAGTATTTCGCCGACGGCGAATGGCATCCCGTCGACATCAGCGAAGCCGACAAACACCCGGAACTCGCCGACTACTACCACGGCCGCCACCCGGCAAACCGGTTTCAATTCACCCTCGGCCGTGATTTGAAAATCGATCCCGCGCCCGCCTCCGGACCGATCAATTACCTGGTCTATCCCATCGTGGAATCGAACGGCGATCAGATCGCGGCGGAACGCGAGTTTCAATTCAAGCGAATCACTGATTGACGTTCGGACTAAGTGGACTAACCTCAATGTCATGAAAACCGTGAATATACATTCGGCCAAGACCAACTTCTCCAAGTTGTTGTCCGACATAGAGGAACACGGCGAATCGTATGTCATCTGTCGCAACGGACTGCCGGTGGCGCAATTGAATCCCCTGAAAACCGTGCGAGACCTTTCGCCCGATCCCATCCTTTCGAACATCGAGATCAACTACGATCCAACTGAGGAGATGTCCGAAGAGGAATGGCCACGTGAGTCGTGATGCTCTTGGACACTTGTGCACTGCTTTGGCTGGGGGCCGGAGGCGGCAGGTTGAGCCAACCGGCGCTTCGCGAGATCGGTTCAAGCCCCGTTTTGGCATTTTCCGCAATTACATCCTTCGAAGTCGCTCAGAAGAACCATTCAGGGAAACTACAACTCCCCGTTCCGCCGGACGAATGGATACGTCGCGCGATTGAAAAATTCGGCTGCCTCGTCGAGCCGGTCGACACCGAAGTCGCCTTGAAAGCCGCTTCGTTGCCGAACATTCACAACGACCCTTGCGATCGTTTCATCATAGCAACCGCCATCTTGAACAGGTGGCCGGTTGTGACCGCCGACTCTCGTTTCGAGGAATACGGCCTAAAGACACTTTGTTGATGCCGCCCACCAACTACATCCTCGCCACCGCCGGACACGTCGATCACGGCAAGAGTTCCCTGATCAAGGCGTTGACCGAGACTGATCCCGACCGCCTGCCCGAGGAAAAGGAACGCGGCATCACCATCGATCTGGGATTCGCCTCCCTCGATCTCGACGCCGGCGACAGGCAATACCGCCTCGGCATCATCGATGTCCCCGGCCACGAGGACTTCGTGAAGAACATGGTCGCCGGCGTCGGCTCCATCGACCTCGCCCTCATCGTCGTGGCGGCCGATGATTCCTGGATGCCCCAGACCGAGGAGCACGTGCAGATCCTGTCCTACCTCGGCGTGACCAAGGCGGTCATCGCCCTGACCAAGATCGACCTCGCCGAAGCCGACGCGGAACTGGCGATCGAAATGGTCCGCGAGGAACTGGCCGGAACGCCTTTCACCGATGCGCCCATCATCGGCACGTCCGTCATGAGCGGCGAGGGCCTTCCAGAGTTGAGGCAGGCCCTGCTCGACACCTTGGCCCATACACCGCCGCCCGCGGACATCGGCAAGCCCCGACTGCCCGTCGACCGGGTGTTCACGCTCAAGGGCATCGGCACGGTGGTCACCGGAACACTCACCGGAGGCGCGTTCTCCAAGGGGCAGAGCGTCAGTCTTCAACCCTCCGGCAAGTCCAGCCGGCTCCGCAGCATCCAGGCCCACAACGCGGATGTGGATTCGGTCTCCCCCGGCACCCGGACCGCGGTCAACCTCCCCGACCTCGGCCACGACACCGCTCACGGGGCCGACGGCGTCCAACGGGGCGACATCGTCACCTTCGAGAATCCCGGCGCCACCTCCGACGCCATCGATGTCCTCGTCGAACGTTCCGCGCGTCTCGACAGCGGCCAATACAGCGTCAACCGCCCACTCAGGAACAACACCCGGATACGCGTCCACATGGGCAGCGGCAATGTCCCGGCGCGCATCCTCTTCCGCGAAAAAAAGGAACTGCTCCCCGGCGAAACCGAACTCGCGGAACTGCGCTTCGAAGAGCCCGTCTTCGCCGTGGCGGGCGATCGCTTCATCATCCGCGACTGGCCGGAACAGGCCACCCTCGCCGGAGGATTGATCCTCGACGAAATCGCCGACCGACGGCGCTTCCGCGGCGACCAGCAGGGGGACTTCCTTGCGGCCCGCGCCGAGGCGTCCGCCGAGGCCGGGACCTGGATCGCCGCCCAATTGAAACGGGACACCGCTGTGAAAGCGGATCGACTTCTGTTCCAATCACGCTTTGGGGAAGCAGATGTCCAGGCCGCCTTGAAAAAACTGGTCGATGGGGAATCCGTCATCGAACGCAAGGGCATCGCCGCCAATCAGGCGGCATGGACGGCGGCCAAGGAAGATCTGGCCTCAGCCATCGACACCCAGCACCGGCGCATGCCGCAGCTTCCGGGCCTTCCCCTCACCGAGGCGCGCGCGACCCTGGCCGAACGCCTTCAATCGCCGGAAGCCATCGAACTGCTGCTCGACGATCTCTGCTCCGAAGGCTTCACCCGCCTTGGCGCGGCCATCGCCCGGGAAACCCACACGCCATCGCTGCCCGACCGGCTGAAAGCGGCTGAAAGCAAGGTCAAGGCCGCGCTCTCCGCCAAACCGACCGAACCGCCCGGACGCAAGGAAGTCGCCCAGGACGAGGCCTCGCAGGAGGTCGTTCGCTTTCTCCTCGCGTCCAACGAGATTGTGGAACTGAACGCCGATATCGTCATTCTGAAATCCGCCTACGATAAGATGACCCGGGGCATCGTCGACTGGATCAGGACCAACGGCCCCGCCACCGTCAGCGAACTGCGCCAGGCCGTCGGCGCCAGCCGCCGCATCGTCATGCCCATCCTTGAGCGCTTCGACAGCGAGGGCGTCACCAAACGCGACGGCGACAAACGCGTTCTGACCGGAAAGGCGATCTGACAGGCCCGGATTCCACGTTCTCACGGTAAACCCACAAAAAGGCGCAACGCTCCATTTTTGAGATCTTCTCAGAAAACTGGAGCCTGGGATTTGCACCGGTTCCCCACCCCCAAATCCTTTGACCCTTACCGCAACTTTCTCTAGCGTCCCGTGTTCCAAAACCGAACCCGTATTGTCGTCAAATGCCGCTGATTTCGCTGAAAAACACCATTGCGCAGGCCGAATTGGCCAAGGCCGACCAGTTTTCGAGCTGGGTCAAGGCCTGGCGCATCGCGCGCGACGACGGGTCCGACGAGACTTTGATCGATTTTCTGGGCCGGGAAACGGGCCTGGGCGAGGACGCATTGCTTGAAAAACTCTCCTCCGCGCTGGGCTGGACGCTGCTGGACCTGCCGGCCATGGAGATCCCGCCCGAGGCCCGCGAGCGCATCTCCACCAAGATCGCCTTCCAGTACAAGGTCATGCCCACCTCCTTCGAAAACGGAACGCTCGAAGTGGCCGTGGCGCACCCCTTCGATTCGGCGATGATGAACGCCGTGCAGTTCAACGCCAAGGCCCCCGTCCGCTTCGGCCTCGCCCCCATCGAGGAGATCGAGAAGGCCCTGAAGAAATACTACGGCCTCGGCGCGGAAACCCTCGACGCCCTCCAGCAGGAGGACGAACCGATCGACCTCGAATTCGACAACGACAAGGACATCGACGAGGACGATTCCGAGGCCAGCGTCATCCGCTTCGTGAACCAGATCATCTGGGAGGCCTTCAAGGAGCGCGCGACAGACATCCATTTCGAACCGGCCGAGGACGAACTGCGCATCCGCAACCGCATCGACGGCATCCTCCACCAGACGCCCATGCCACCGCAGTTGAAGAACTTCCAGGACTCGATCATTTCCCGCATCAAGGTCATGTCCGGCATGGACATCGCCGAGAAGCGGCTGCCGCAGGACGGCCGCATCAACGTCCGCATCAAGGGACAGGAGATCGACATCCGCGTCTCGACCGTGCCGACGGTCTACGGCGAGAGCGTCTCCCTTCGTCTGCTGACCCGCGGCAACATCTTCTTGAGCCTGGACAAACTGGGTTTCTCCGGGCGGGAGGAATCGGCGCTGAAGGAACTCATCGTCAAGCCGCACGGCATCATCCTCGTCACCGGCCCCACCGGCGCAGGCAAGTCCACCTCGCTCTACGCCTTCCTGAGCACCATCAACTCGGTCACCAAGCGCATCATCACGATCGAGGAGCCGGTCGAATACGAACTCAAGGGCATCAACCAGATTGCCGTGCGCTCGGACATCGGCCTGACCTTCGCCCGCGGCCTGCGACACATCCTGCGTCAGGATCCCAACGTCGTGATGATCGGTGAGTGCCGCGACCTCGAGACCGCCGAGATCGCCATCCGCGCCTCGCTCACGGGCCACCTTGTGTTTTCCACGCTGCACACCAACGACGCCCCCAGCGCCTTCACACGATTGATCGACATGGGCATCGAGCCCTTTCTCGTGGCGACCTCGGTGGAGGCCGTGCTCGCCCAGCGTCTCGTGCGCACCATCTGCAAGCACTGCAAGGAGGAACAGAAGGTGGAGAAAAGCTTCCTCCACAAAATCGGCTTCCCCGAGGAGGACATCGACACCGCCAAGGTCTATCACGGCGTCGGCTGCGACGAATGCCACCAACTCGGCTACCAGGGCCGCCTCGGCATCTACGAACTGCTGGTCGTCGACGAGTCGATCCGGCCGTTGATCCTCGACCGCGCGCCGGCGACCACCATCTCCAAGACCGCCATCGCCGGCGGCATGCGCACCCTGCGCACCGACGGCTGGGAGAAGGTCAAGGCCGGCATCACCACCATCGAGGAGGTTCTGCGCGTCACCCAGACCGAGGAACACCAGGGCAATCTGAACGGCGACGAGAACACCATGTTCCTCACGCGCGAATAACCATGTCCGGAATCGACAGCTGCAACGTTCTGGAACGCAACTGGGATTCGCGCCGGTTGTGGCGCTTCTCGGCCGGCGGCGGACAGGTCAAAAAGGCCGGCGAATCCTCCGGTCTGCCGTCCGATCCGCTGCCGACCAAACAGGTCACCAAGGGCTGGAGTTCGCTCTGGCACAAGTCGGTCAACATCGCCTGGCTGCCGCAGGATCAGGTCTTCATGGCCGCGGTCAAGGTTCCCAGAACCGACAATGACGAGGAATTGCGGACCATGATCGAGTTCCAACTCGAACGCATCTCGCCCCTGCCAGTCACCCAGATCGTCTGGGGATTCGAGAAGGCGCCGCACAATCCGCACATGCCGGACGAACTGCGCACCGCCATCGTCGTGATCGCCTCCCGATCGGCCCTGGAGAAGCAACTCGGCGAACTCGAGAACGACGGCTATCAACCCGACCGCCTGGACATCCCCTTCCTCCACCACCTGCTGACCATGCCGATCACCGACGACGGCGTATGGATCTTCCCCTTCGCCGCCAGGGATCGCGCCTTTTGCGTCGCCGCCTGGTGGTATCACCGGACCCTGCACAGCGTCAGTCTCGTCAACCTTACGGAAGAATCCCGCTGGCAGGAGGAGGTTCTCTCCGAACTGAACAAGGTCGCCTGGGCCGGCGAGGTCGAGGGCTGGATCACCGGCGATCCCTCGGTCCATCTCGTCTGCGACGACGACGCCGCGGAAATCTGGAGTCCCCTGCTCGCGGAGGCCTGCGGATCGGAGGTCACGCGCTCCGCCCCGCCCGACAGCGCCGAACTCGCTGCCCTGAACGCCCGCCGCGTCGCCAACGGCGACGCCACCGCCAACCTCCTCCCCGCCGAACGCGCCATCCGCTACAGGCAGGAGCTCACCGACCGCATCTGGATGCGCGCAGTCGGCGCGCTGATCGTCATCTACATGATCGGCGTCGGCTGCTACTTCGGCTGGCTCCAGTATCTCGGCATCCAGAAATCCGAGGTCGA
Organism: Verrucomicrobiales bacterium; assembly: GCA_038126035.1. GTDB lineage: Bacteria > Verrucomicrobiota > Verrucomicrobiia > Limisphaerales > JAYPEY01 > JAYPEY01. The sequence goes on from JAYPEY010000043.1 coordinate 39,674, forward strand.
ACAGCGGATCGCCGCCCTGACCGACGACTACGACAAGGTCAAGGAGATGCGGACCCAGATCGAGATCCAGGAGAAGCAGGTCAACCTCCGGTATGCCTCCCTGGACACCTGGAAGGCGGTCTCCGAAACCCTGCCCGGCGACCTTACGCTGACCGCGCTCGATTTCATGCGCGGCGAACGGGTCCGGCTCGTCGGCACCGCCCGCAACCGACAGAGTTCCAAGGTCACCGATTTCAACGAGGACCTCGGAAACTACACGCTGGATGGCCGGCCGATATTTGAAGCGGGCGGCCCCGCCTCCATCACCATGGTGCAGAACGGCCAGATCCAGTGGAACTTCACCTGCACGCTCGCCCAATGAAGACGCTGTTCGACAACCTGAACCTGCGCCCCGGCGAACGACGACTGATCGTGCTCGTCGCGATCGTCACCTTCATCGTGCTCAACTTCTGGTTCGTCTGGCCGCATCGCAACGACTGGAAACAGGCCCGGGGCGACCTCGAGGCCGCGCGGACCAAACTGGAGGAATACCGGACCACGGCCGGCGAACTCGACCTCACCAGCCAGAAACTCTCCAAATCAGGCGCGTCCAATCTGATGGCCGAACAGGAATCCGTCCACCTGCTCCGCACCATCCAGGGGTTGACCACCAGACACGAGGTCAACGTCAACCGCTACGAACCCCAGACCGAAAGTCCGCTCGGCACCAACGGCATGTTCGTCGAAATCACCCTCCCCATCCAGTTCGTCAACACCTGGGACACCAACCTGGTGAATTTCCTCGTCTCGGTCAGCGAGGACGAATCCCTGATCCGCGTGCGCGACTTCCGGGTGCAGCCAAACAGCCAACGCAACGGACTCGCCGGCCGAATGTCCCTCGTCGCCAGCTACCGCGCGTCCGGCAAACAGAAGAAAACCGGCTTCAACGCCAACGAATGATGCTTCGGAACCGCTCCATGAACCGCTCCCGTAGCGGGGGCGGCCCCGCCGCGGGGTCCAGCGGCGTCCCGCCGCAATCCCAGGACCGCGGGTCCGCGACCCGCGGCGACCTTGGACCACACGTCGCCTCGAATTCAGAAGTCGCTGCGGGTCACAGACCCGCGGTCCGCAGAATCACGCTTCGTGAACTGCTCTTATCCGCCCTGGCCTGCATCGCGCTCCTGCTTCCCCAGGCCCAAACCCGCGCCGAGGAGGAGGAAAACCGTTTCGAACTCCGCGCCATCCTCACCGTCGCCGGCGCCCGACACGCCATGTTCGCCGACACCGCCCCCCCCGGAAAGACCTACATGCTGCGATCCGGAAAGACTGACGGCGATGTGACCTTGATCGCGCTCGATCCCGCCACGGGATCCGTCGTCGTGCGCAACCGAGGACGAAGGCACGCGATGCAGATGGACTCTCCCCCCGACGAATCCTCCGCCAGCCCACGCGGCGTGATCTGGCTGCAGGACGCGACCGTCGCCGACATCACCGCAATCTACCAACGCATCACCACCCGCACCGTGCTCCGCGCCACCGACCTCGGCGAGATTTCCTTCAGCTTCCGCGAGCAGAACGTCGACACCCCGAAGGCCGCTTCCCGATTGATCGAGGCCTTCAAGGAAAAGGAGATCGATCTCATTCCCAACGGCAAACGCTTCGCCATCGCCAAGCGAAAGGACGCCGTCATCCCCGCCCTGCCGAACTACGCCGAGATCGTCGAGGCCGCCAGCGACACGTCGAAAAAAACCACGGAGTCCAAACTGATCCAGGTCGGCTCCATCAACTTCCCGAAGCTTCAACTCGCCCGGTTCCTGGAATTCTATGGAGAGCTCACCGAACGGACCGTCCTGAAAGCAACCGTCCTTTCAACGCCGGACCTCTCCCTGATCACCCAGACCGACATGAACCGCTGGGAGGCCATCTACGCCCTCGACATGACCCTCGCGCTCAACGGCGTCAAATCCACCTTCCTCGGAGACAGGTTCACCGCGATAACGGAGCTGGATTACGACACCGGCCAACTGTCGCAGCCCCCCGATCCGGATCCCGACGCCGCCAAGGTCGCGGCGAACTCGATCCGCTTCAATGGAGCCCCCGCCAAGCGGGCCTTCCAACGCTACCAGGAGCTTGCCAAAGCCAAGGTCGTCGCCTCCCAACCACATCTGGCCGAGGTCTCGATCGAGTTGACGAACAACGACGAACTGGCCGCCAACGAAGCAGCCTGGGCCATCGAAACCGCCCTGCGGCTGAATGGCATCCATTTCCAGCACACCGACGAGAACAACGTCCGCGCCCTGCCGATCGCCGAGATCATAGACGCGAAAAACTGATCCGCCATGAAACACGCCAAAGCCGTTCAACTCCTGCTCGCCCTCGCGGCCCTGACCGCCGGGTTGACGCTGACCTTCGCGCAGGCTCCCCCCGCGCCCAAGGTCGCGCCGCCCACCGCGGAGCAGCAACGCCTCATCCGCGAAAAACTCATCAAGGCCTACCGCGACCGCGGGCAGGAACCGCCGGCGCACCTGACCAACGCGATACCGGTCAAACCCACGTCGCTTCCCAAACCCTCGGCCACCCGGCCCGTCG
>JAYPEY010000044.1:0-24963 GCA_038126035.1 Verrucomicrobiales bacterium
CGTTTGGTCGGCCGCCGTTCTCGGAGGCTTGCATCTCCTTCAGCCAGGACAGTTGCCGGTCGTAGAGTTCCTTGCCCCGGTCCGGGCGCTTGGCGGCGAGGTCGTTCTGCTCCGATGGATCGTCGGCGAGGTTGAAGAGTTGGTAGCGTTCCTTGAAACCATGGGCTTTCCAGTCGCCATCACGGACGGCCCATTCACCCTTGGGCTGGCCGCTGTTCCAGTAGAGGACTCGATGGAGGGTCTTCTTCTCGCCCGTGAGCAAAGGCAGGAGGCTTTCGCCGTCGAAGGGGGTGTTCCGCGCCCCGGCGACGCCCAGCGCATCGAGAGTGGTGGGAAGGATATCGAGGGAGATGACGGGGACGCTGACCTTGCGCCCGCCTTTGAACCTGGCCGGCCAGCTCACCACCCACGGCGTCCTGATGCCGCCCTCGTTGAGGCTGCCCTTGTATCCATTGAGAATTCCGTTGTTGGCCTCCATGGCTTTGGATCCGCCGTTGTCAGTGAGGAAGAACAGGAGCGTGTTGTCCCAGAGTTTCTCGTCCTTCAATTTCTTCACCACCGCGCCGACGCCGAGGTCGAGATGCTCCAGCATGGCCATCAGGATGGCGCGCTTCTCGGTAAGTCCGGGAAACTTCTTCCGATAGCGGTCGATGTCCGCCTGCGGAGCTTGCGCTGGTGAATGGACGGCGTTGTAGGCGAGATACAGGAAGAACGGGCTGTCCTTTTCGCGATCGATGAAGTCCACCGCTTCCTCGGTCAGGCGGGTTGTGAGGTAGCCTTCGTAATCCGAAGCGGAAAGGCGATCCTTGTTGCGGTAGATCGGTTCGTAGCCGTCGCCCTTCACACCCGCGAGCTTGAAGTAGTCGTGGCCGCCGCGGCCCATGAACTTGTAGCATTCATCGAAGCCACGATTGAGCGCATGCCACTTGAGTTCCGGGTAGTCGTCATCGAGGCCCAGATGCCACTTGCCGATCGCCGAGCTCGTGTATTCCTTCGGCAACATTCCGGGAAAGATCGGTAGCCTTGGATCAAAACCGGATCCGCCCTGGCCGGCCGTGTAAATGCCGACGCGTTGCTGGTAACGTCCCAGCATGAGTCCCGCCCGGGTCGGAGAACAGACATGCCCGCTGGTATACGCCTGGGTGAAGAAAATTCCCTCGCGAGCCAACGCGTCCATGTGCGGGGTGGAAACCTCTTTCGGATGATTCGGATTGAAACTGATATCGGCGTAACCTTGGTCGTCGGTCAGAATGATGACGATGTTGGGCCTATCTGCGGCGGCGATGGCGCCGGTGAGGGCCAATATGGAAAGGATGGTTCTCAGTATACTCATGGGTTGGTTTGCAGGGAAACGTCAGTGAATCTGAAAAGGTAACGAAAAAAGGCGTCGCGATAGTTTCCATCCCGAATCTGCAGATTTTTCGCGTTACCTATTCCATTTTGATGCCGTTCCCTTGAAACATAAGCCTCGCGACCATGAGCGAATCTGAGACCACCCCGGAATGCATAGCCCTGCTGACGAGCAACCAGAGCCGTCTCTTTGCCTACGTGCTGTCGCTTTTGGGCGATCGGCAACAGGCGCAGGATGTGATGCAGGAGACGAACATCGTGCTGTGGCGCAAGTCGGCGCAATTCAAGCTGGGGACGAACTTCGGAGCCTGGATGTTGAAAGTCGCCTACTATCAGGTGATGGAGCATCGGCGCAAACTGAACAGGCAGGCGATGTTTGTGGCGGACGATGACTTCCTCTCCCAACTCGCCGAAGAGGCCGTGGACTGCTCCCACATGATGGAACAACAACAGGCCGCCCTGCAAAGCTGTCTCCAGAAACTTCCCGACCGCCAGCGAGACATCATTCGCCGACGCTACACCGAAGGCGCGTCGATCAAGGCGGTGGCGGAACAGCTCGGCATCGCCGCCAGCGCGATCAAGCAGACCCTTTTCCGCGCCAGAACCAGTCTCATCGCGTGCGTCCGCTTCCGCCTCAAGGAGGAGCAGGCATGAGCGAGGCAGGGAATCCAACCACCGAGGTTGACGAATTGCTGGCGACATTCCTCGATGATGAATTGTCGGATGATCAGCGGAGGCGATTGGCGGAACTGGTGCAGGCGGATCCGGCCGCGCGGACACGGTACCTGGATCACTGCCGTATGCACGCCTCTCTCGCGTGGGAGCACGGCGTATTGGGCGACGTTGGTTTCCCGGAAGCGCCGGAAGAAGCTTCCAAGGTGATTGAGTTTCCTCGTCCATGGATCCGCCGCTTGGCCGTCGCGGCGATCCTGGTCATCGGGTTGGAAATCCTCTGGCAAGGCATGCGTCCGACCCTCCGTCGCAACGCCTGGATGGCGGGCGAAACGGTGGGGAAGGTCAACCGGAGCGCGGGGGGCGATCTTGCCGTCGCCGGGATCGGCCATTCACTGAACGGCGGTGACGCATTGCGTCTGGGCGATTACGAACTGACCCACGGCTTCGCCGAGATAGAACTGCAAAACGGCGTGGTGGCGCTGGTGGAATCTCCGGCGCGTTTCAAGATCGAATCGGCCAGCCTGCTGGCGCTCTACGAAGGCCGCCTATCCGCCGCCGTTCCGGCGGAAGGCGTGGGGTTCACGGTTGAGACGCCGAACGCGGAGGTGATCGATCACGGGACGGAGTTTGCGATCGAGGTGACCGAAGATCGAAGCAGCGAGGTGCACGTTTTCCAGGGCGAGGTGGAAGTCAAGCCGATCGGCGCGGGGATTGATCCTGTCCGCCTGCTGGCCGATCAGGCAACCCGGCTGGACGGTGAATCGAGCGAACCCTCCGGAATCGCCATTGCTCCGGACCGCTTCCTGCGCGCGCTTGATGAACCGCGTTTGAACTATTCCGAAAAGATTCGAACGCTCAAACCCGTGGTGTATTTCCGAATGAACGTGCCGGACGACGGCTCGATGCTGGAAGATCGTTCCGGCAACGGGCATCACGGCGTCGTTCACCGTGGATCATTGCGGCGCCCTCCGTTCAGTCCCGGAAGACACGGCGCGGCATTGCGGCTTCGGGGGGCCTCCCGCGAAGCGCACACCATCGTTCCCGACTACCCGAAGGCGACGAACAACCAAATCAGCGTCACAGCCTGGGTGCGCGCCGACTCGCGCCCCCGCTGGGCCAGTATAGCCAAGAATTGGGCTCCCGGAGAAATCGGACAGTTTCACTTTGGTCTTTATGAAGATCATGGCGGACTGGAAGTGCAGATTGCCGGCGCTGATGGGGAAGAAGCCCAGATCAAGGAAACGAAGCCCTTTCCACTGACAGAATGGCAGCATGTGGCCTTCGTGGCGGATGGAAACTCGTTGCGTCTCTTTCGCAATGGAATCGAGGTTGCGAAAGGTTCACACCACGGATTGGCGGCCCCGACACTCAAGGCCCTGGGTATCGGAGCCAAGCCCGCCGGCGCGCGCAGAAAGAAACTGCGGGGGCCTTCCGGATTCTGGGACGGTCGCATCGATGAACTCGCGATCTTCAATCACGCCCTGGAGGCGAAGACGATCCTTAAACTCTACGAAACCGAAAAACCGACCGGATTGGTCGCCAGCAAATGAAACAGCTTATCCTGACCCTCTTTTCCCTTATCTCGTCGCTGGTTGCCCTGTCGGCCGCAGGGAAGCCAAACATCATCTTCTTTCTGGTCGACGACTATGACAAATCCGAGACCAGCCCCTACGGCGGCAAGGTATTGACGCCGAACCTGGAACGGCTGGCGGCCGAAGGCATGCTCTTCAACAACGCCTACGTCACGAGCACCGTCTGCACCCCCTCCCGCTACACGATGCTTACCGGCAGATACGCCGGCTCCTCCACCTCCGAGCAATTCCTGACGCTTTTCCCGAAAGGCCGGCAATCCATGCCGGGCTTCAACGTCAGTCTCGAACACGACAACATGAACGTCGGAAACGTGCTCGCCCGCAATGGCTACGCCACCGGTTTTGTGGGCAAGTATCACGTGGGCCCCGAGCACGATGAGGACTTTTACAAGGAGGAAGGGATCTACGATATCCCCAAGAACGCCGAATACACCGACCAACTCAACCGGCACAAATACCGGAACGAAAAGATCCACCGAAAACTGATCAAGGACCGCGGCTTCACCTGGGCGAAGAACATTTACTGGGGGAACCTGAAGGAACCCTTCAAGGGACACAACCCGGAGTGGACGACTGCAGCCGCGATCGAGTTCATCGAAGGGCACAAGGATGAGCCCTTCTACCTGCATGTCTGCTCAACCTTGCTTCATGGCCCGAACCGTGAATGGCACCGTTCCCTCATGGACAAGGAACTCGTCACCGGAGAAGGGATGATCAAGAAGCCCATCAAGAGCCAGCCCTCGCGCGCCTCCGTGATGCAGCGCATCAAGGCCGCCGGGCTCACGGAAAACGAAGCCGGCTACCTCTGGATGGATGACAGCATCGGCGTCATGCTCGACAAACTCGATGAACTCGGCATCGCGGACAGCACCATCTTCCTCTTCGTTTCCGATCACGGATCACGCGGCAAGGGCTCGCTCTTTCGCGCCAACGGCATGGAAGTCCCGTGCATCATTCGATGGCCGAAGGGGATCAAGGCCGGAACTGTATGTGATGAGCTTTTGCAGAGCACCGACTTCGTCCCCACCTGGTTCGACATCGCCGGCGTGGAGATCCCGAAAGGCTATCCCATGGACGGCATCAGCTTCGCCTCCCTGTTCAAGAACCCGGACAAGCCTTATCGCGACTATGTCTTTGGAGAAATGGGGTGCGCCCGTTCCATCAAGACCAAAGACTGGAACCTGATCACCCTGCGCTACCCGAAAGACGTCGCCGCCTCCCAGAAGCGGGAACTCAGGCTGCTTACCGGCCTGAGCGGCGGCGTCTCGCGCGCCGGACAAAACCACAAGGCGGCCTTCGAGCCCGACCAGCTCTATCACCTCGGACGGGATCCCGGTGAACAGAAAAACCTCGCCGGCAAACCCGAGCACGCCATCCAACTGAAGAAGATGATGCAGACATTGACCACCGTCCTCGAAGGCTTTCCGGACCATCCGTATGGCGAACTGTTTCCCGGGGGCGACGCCACCGGCCGCGAAGAAGCCGCGGCCTTGCTCAAGAGAGTGAAAACTGCCTACGCCCCCGATACGAAGACGAAAAGGAAACCGCGCAAGCGGCAGAGGAAGAAAAAGAAGAGGAGTTGACCGTTACCTTCCCTCATCCTTGGACGTCTTCTCTATGGTGTTTGCGGGCCTTGTTCAGCCAATCATGAAATCGATCGCATCCATACTTTTTCTCGCCGGCTCCATCGCCATCGGATCCGCCGCCGCCGACCGCCCCAATATCGTCTTCATCCTTGCTGATGATATGGCGTGGCACGGGACCGGCGCCCAGATGGAACCGGGCTTCATTCGCTCTGCTGGCAAGACGCGCCGGACGCCCCATATCGACCAACTCGCCAAGACCGGCATGGTCTTCAGCCGCGCCTTTTCCTCCGCCAGCATGTGCGCGCCTTCGCGCTGCAGCATCCAGACCGGAATGAGCGCCGCCCGGACGAAGTTCAGCGGCAACGGCAACTTTGGGACCACCTCCCGCGAAGTGACCTATGACGGCCGGCGAAACGCGGGACGGCTGATGCTGGAGCCATCGCCCATCGGCAGTCTCGATCCAAAGGCCGTCACGATGGCGGAGCGCCTGAAACGTCTAGGCTACGCCACCGCGCATCTCGGCAAGTGGCATGTCTATGGCGGCGGCCCCGGCCAACACGGGTAGGATGTGCACGACGGCGAGACGTCCAATGCGGAAGGCAACTCCAGGGATCCGGCCGACCCCAAGAATATCTTCAGCATGACCCGCAAGGCGATTGGATTCATCGAAACGCAGGTGGCCGCGAAGAAGCCGTTCTTCGTCCAGGTCTCCCATTATGCCGAACACAATAAGGTCCAATATCTGGAGACGACCTATAAAGCCTGTCTGCGCGACAAGGACATTAAGAACATCGCGCCGGCGGCTTTGCGCAAGCGCGTCGCGCAGCGGTCCGCCATGGTCGAGGACATGGATCGCGGCATCGGCATGCTGATTGAGAAGCTCGACCAGCTCGGCCTCCGGGAGAATACCTACGTCATCTTCACCTCCGACAACGGGCACCACCGGGACACCGGCGAGGAAAGGCTGTTGCGCGGAGACAAATGGTGGCTGTGGGAAGGCGGAATCCGCGTCCCGATGATCGTCTCGGGGCCCGGCGTTGCGCCCGAGTCGAACTGCGATGCCAATGTGGTCGGCTACGATTTTCTCCCCACCTTCGTGGACCTCGCAGGCGGTGATCCTGATCAATTGAAGGATGTGGACGGCATCAGCCTGAAACCGCTTTTTGAGGGCAAACTCCCTGAACGGTTCACTAATCGCAGCCTGCATTTTCACTACCCGCATCACCGCAATACCGCCCAGCATTCGGCGGTGGTTCGCGGCGACCACAAGTTCTTCCGTTTCTGGGAGCGGCCCGGATCGATGTATCTCTACAATCTGGAGAACGACATCCAGGAAGGCTCCAACGTGGCCAGTGACTACCCGGCCATCGCCCGCGAACTCGACCGGGAGATGGATCGCCATTTCGTCGCCGTCAACGCCAGCCTGCCCAAACCAAATCCGGACGCCGATCCCGCCTACAAACCCTACGACCCCGATGCGCCGGAGGCGACGGCGCACGGCAAGGCTCCGACAGCCAGGAAGCCCAACGATCCGGCCGCCGGGAAACCTGATGACAAGGCGGCCAAGAAGCTGGAACGCCAAGAGCGGCGTGAGGTCAAAAAGAAGGCCCGCGACAAACGGCGCTGACGGGATCAGTTCAACATCACGCGACCGGAAGAACCACAGCGCGTTCTACTTCCGGCCGAACTCCGGATGGGCCACGATGGCCTCAATCGCGGCGCGAAGTGAGTGGTTGCGCGCTTCGGAGGCCTGATAGACAGCGTCAATGTAGGGACGATCCGCGACGGCGGTGTCGCGGCCCAAGCCGTAGCCGATGAGCTTCCCGATGATGCCTTTGAGAACTCGTTCCCTGTCATCCATGAGGGCGGCCTTGAGCGTGGGGAGGTCGCGCACCTCACGGCCGTTGGGAAGTTTCATGGCGGCCTCGATCGGGTGTGGTTCCTGAAAACTCGCGCACATTGATAGCGTTGCACTTACGAGATTCGTTGATACGGTGATCAGCCATGGGATTCTGGGTGAAATTGATGCTGCGTTTCGGAATTTCGTGGTTCCGCGGCAGGCGTGATTTGGTATTGGAGACCTGATTATCTGCTTTCATCATGTCGGACACTCGGTTGGCGGCGGTTTATCGGTGTTCTTCCCGCCGGAAAAATGGAGCACTAAATGGAGCACTAAAAGTTCGTCTGAGTTGATCTGAGTCGATCTGAGTTGAGCAGAATCCCCTTGTTATTGGTGCTCCATTCTTTTATAAGTTGTTGCAAATCAACCAGCTGGCAGGCCGAGTCCTACCGCTGGAGCCGTCATTTCGCCCTTTGTTTACGGGCTTTTCTCCTTCTGTAGGACTCCAACTGCCAGCAAAAGTGCCAGCAAAATGGGGCCAAATTGGATACCCACCGCCTACCAGCGGATACCAATCCTGTTCCCCCCGATTGCCCGGTAACGCTGTTCGGCAACGATTCGCCATAATGGAAACATGAGAAAGTGGCGAAACATGAAGCAGCGATTCAGGATGTATCGAAGGGGCCAGACGTTCTACGCGCAGTGCAGTCAGACCGGCAAGCAGCAGAGCTTGAAGACCAAGGACGAGGAAGCCGCGAAGGAGATTCTCGCGGGGATGAACGGGGCCGTGAAGGCTCCTCAAATCCAACGTGAGGTTGCGCTCGCCACCTTGGCCGTCTGTGACCCAGCCTCACGCCACAGGACGTGGGAGAACGTCTTCGATGCCTACGCAGCGACCGGGGAACCGCAGACCCGAGAACGCAAGCTCAGGGAGTTCAAGTCGAAGCACTACTCCCATATCCGTGACAAGGCTTTGGTCGATACCGTGGCGGAGGATTTCTACGAGATTCTCGCCTGATTGGGCCCATTTCCCAAGGTCTCACCCCGGGCTTTGTTGTCTCGGCCCTTCAGGCCTGAAAGGCATTCGGAGCGCCGAGCATTGCTCGGCATTGGCCTCTGAACCACCCCCTGGCCGAGCCATGCTCGGCGCTTCGAAAGACCGGCTTGGCCCGTCCTACGCCAAGATCTCCGTCGCGACTGCTCCATGCACATCGGTGAGCCGGAAGTCCCGGCCGGCGTGGCGATAGGTGAGCTTCTCGTGGTTCAATCCGAGCAGGTGCAGGATGGTCGCGTGCCAATCGTGGATGTGCATGCGGCCTGAGACGGCCTCGTAGCCGTGTTCGTCGGTGGATCCATGACTGAAGCCGCCCTTGACCCCGCCGCCGGCCATCCAGGTGGTGTAGCCCTTGTTGTTGTGGTCGCGACCGTCGCCACCCTGCGCGTGCGGCGTGCGTCCGAATTCGCCCGCCCAGATGACGAGGGTGTCCTTCAGGAGGCCGCGCCGCTTGAGATCGGTGAGCAGACCGGCGATGGGTTTGTCGATCTTCCCGCAGGAATCGACCATGCTTTCACGGAGGTCGCGATGATGATCCCAGCCGCCGTTGGTGAGCTCGATGAAGCGGACGCCGGATTCCACCATTCGCCGCGCCATGAGGCATTGCTGTCCGAACTCATCGGTGTCGCCCTCGCCGATGCCGTAGAGTTTCTTCGTGGCGTCGGTCTCCTGCGAGACATCGAGCAGCCTGGGCATGGTTGTCTGCATGCGGAAGGCGAGCTCGAAGGATTGGATGACGCCCTCGACCTGGGGTTGATGCCGATCCCGCGCGAGCTTGTTGCGGTTGAGTTGTTGGACGAGGTCGAGCTGTGTGCGCTGCGCCTTCGAATCGAGCAGGGGGTTCCTGATGTTGGGGAACACCTCCTGATTCCCGCCGCCGAATCGACGCCGTCCCCCGCCGCCGCTGCCGCCGCCCACCTTCGTGCCCTGGTAAACGGCGGGCAGAAAGGCGCTGCCGAAGTTGACGGCCGTCCGGGTGTCGCCCAGCACGCAGAAGCCTGGGAGGTCGGCGTTTTCCGTGCCGAGTCCGTAGAGCGTCCAGGCGCCCATGGACGGGCGCACGAACTGGAAGCTGCCGGTGTGGGTCTGCATGGCGGCCTGACTGTGGTTGGGCTGGTCGCAATGCATGCCGCGCAGAAGGCAGAGTTCATCCGCGTGTCGGCTGACATTGGGGAACAGGCTGGAGATCCAGAGCCCGCCCTGGCCGTGTTGGCTGAACTTCCAAGGCGAGCCCAGGAGATTGGGGCCGTATTTGCCGGGCTTGCCGTTGTCGGCGGTGAGCTTCGGCTTGTAATCGAAGGTGTCGACGTGCGACGGCGCGCCGCCCATCGAAAGGAAGATGACGCGCCTGGCGCGGGGGGCGAAATGCGACGGCTTCCGGGCGAGGGGATTGGCGGCGGACGCGGCGCGGGCCTGCTCGGTCGCCATGGCGGCGAAGGCGATGGAGCCGAGGCCGCTGGTGGTGTATCGAAGCGCTTCGCGGCGGGTAAGTGATGTCTTCATGCTGATCTTCTGGATAACTGTTCAGTTCAACACGCGGAATTCGGCGCCGGCCATGAGGCCCTGGCAGAACACGGCGAGCGTCTGCTCCTCCGCGGACATCTGAGGGATCACCGGCGCCGTGGCGGGCGGGATGTTGGCCCCCGGTCTCACGCCGCCCATGGCGCCCATGCCGCCGGGGCGGCCGCCCGCCATGCCGGCCATGCCGCGCGGTCCGCGGAATTGTCCCGGTCCTTGACCCGGGCGCTGGCCTTGTCCCGGCCCGCGTTGAAACCGGCCTCGCGGCCGTGAGTCGGCCGCCTGTTCGACCGGTCGGTATTGCGCGAAGAAGGAATTCGCCGCCCGCAGGTCGGCGGCGTCCGGCTCGCGGCCATAGACGCGCAGGAAGGCGCTGCGGATCTGCGACCCGCGATCGGGATTGGCCCGGATCAGGAACTTCGCCATGGCGGCCGCTTCCGCCAGGACCGCGGGGTTGTTCATCAGGTAGAGCGCCTGGGCCGGAACGTTGGTCGGATCCCGCTTCGGCTTCGACGCGTTCGGATCCGCAAAGTCGAAGAGACCCAGGGCGTCGGGCAGATCGTCCCGCAGGATCGGCAGGTAGACCGAGCGGTAGCGGACATCGGTCGGGAAGCGATCCTGATTGAGGCCGCGCCCGATGCGATTATCGCCGACCTCCGAGATCATGGAGCCGTAGGGACGACGGAGTTCGATCCCGCCGCCGATGGCGAGGATGGAATCGCGCAGCGCCTCGGCATCCAGCGGCCGCGGACTCATGCGCCAGAGCAGGCGGTTGTCCGGATCGCGGTCGTAGTTCCCCTCATGCATTTCGGAGCTGCGCTGGTAGGCGTCCGACAACAGGATCCGGCGGATGGTCTTCTTGACGGACCAGCCGTCGTTCATGAATTGCGCGGCGAGCAGGTCGAGCAGTTCTGGGTGGGAGGGTTTCTGGCCGGTCGTTCCCCAATTGTTCGGCGAAGAGACGAGGCCCTCGCCCATCAGCTTCAACCAGATGCGGTTCACCATGACGCGCGCGGTCAGGGGATTGTCCTTAGAAGTCAGCCAGTCGGCCAGTTCGCGCCGGCCGCTTTCGCCTGCCTTGATCCGGGTCGGACCGCCGCCCGGCAAGACCTGGAGAAAACCGCGTTCGACCGTCTGCGCGGGTTTCTCAACATCGCCGCGCACGTAGACGGCGGCGTCCATGGGTCGGGAGGCGTCCTGCACGCCCATGGCCATGGTGGCCGGAATCCCATCCTCACCGAGCGCGGCCAGTTTCGAGTCGATCTCCGCGATGCGCCTGCGAATCACCGCCATCATCTGCTGGGAGCCGCCGTCGCTGTTGCGGGCGTTGCGGCGCGCCGTCTGCAGCTGCTGGCGTTGCTCCTTCATCTGATCGATCTCGGCCTGGCTCATCCGCTTGCGCGCGTCCATGCGATCGGCGATGGGCAGTTCGATCAACCGGCTCGCGCGCTTGTTCTGCGCCGAAGCGACGGTTCCGAAGTAGGTGTCCGTGCTGAGAAAGATCCCTGCGAGCGCGTAGTAATCGGTGGTGGGAACCGGGTCGTACTTGTGGTCGTGGCAGCGCGCGCAGGAGACGGTCAGGCCCAGCACGGCCTGGCTCACGGCGTCGATCTGCTCGTCGGCCACATCCATCCGATGCTGCCGGGGATTCGATTCATTGAGGCTCTTTGTTCCCATCGCGAGGAAGCCGGTCGCGATGAGATTCTCCTGCCATTCGGCCTCCGACCTCACCTTGAGCAGATCGCCGGCGATCTGTTCGCGGATGAATTCGTCATAGGGTTTGTCGGCGTTGAAGGAATCGAAGACGTAATCCCGATAGCGCCAGATGTGGGGGAAGGTGACATTGACATCCTTGCCGGCGGATTCCGCGTAGCGTGCGACGTCGAGCCAGTGGCGGCCCCAACGTTCGCCGTATTGTGTCCGGGCGAACAGTTCGTCCACCTTGGCCCCGATCGCCTGTTTCGGGTCGCGCTTCCAGGCTGCGAGGAAGGCGGAGACCTCCTTCGGATACGGGGGCAGTCCGATGAGATCGTAGTTGATCCGGCGCAACAACGTCGCGGCGTCGGCCGGCCCGACCGGCGCAATCGCGGCCGCCTGTAATCCGGCTGCGACCAGCGAATCGATCGTCTCCCCGGCGGGACCTGCAATCGGTTGAAATGCCCAATGTTTCCGGCCCTTTTCGATATCCAACTTGGAATCGACAACCACCTTTTCCCGGACGCGCGGATCCGGCGCGCCCATCTGCAGCCAGCGTTCGAAATTGCGGATGACGTCGGCGGGCATCTTTTCCTTGGGCGGCATTTCGAGGTCGCCCCAGGTGATGGCCTCCCAGAACAGGGAGTCCTTGTAGGTGGCGCCCGCAAGCGCGTTGCCGCTGTCGCCGCCGCGCAACAGTCCGTCCCGCGTGTCGAGCAGCAGTCCGCCGCGGGTTTTTCCGGTCTCCTCGGAATGGCAGTCGTAGCAATAGAGCGACAACGCCGGCCGGATGTGTTTCTCAAAGAAGGCGGTCTGTTCCGAAGTCCGCCTGTCCGCCGCCGTTGTGTTCCACGTCGGCGCCAGAATCAGCCCCGCGCCCGCCGCGATTGTCGCCCATGTCCGTTTCATACGTCGAATGGTTGTGTTCCCGATTCATGGGAAAGGACGCGCGCGGCGGCGGTTTGGTTAACAACTTTTTTCTGAGGGCGACCACGCGCAGTCAGCCCCAAAGGGGCGGGACAACAAAGCCCAGGGTGAAACCCTGGGTTTTCGATCAAAGGGAATTGAGCCCTGTAAGGGCGACACAAACCAGAGGTTTCAATCGGGCCGATTGTCCCGGCCCTTCAGGCCTGAAAGGCATTCGGCGCCCCCAGCGAGCGGACCAGTTCCGGGAAGCGGCAGTCCTCGCAGATGGCGTTGGAGTGGCAGCAGAAATCGCGCACGACCTGCATCAGGCCCTGTTGGATGGCGGCGGTGGTGAGGCGGCGGGAATGCGCGCCGCCGAGGAGGCGTTGACGGGCGAGGCGAAGGGCGGCGTTGTCCTGCGCCTTGGGCCAGGCGAAGTAGCGCGACTCCGCAGTCCTGCGGAGGCCCGCGTCGCCGCCGCTGGCGCAACGCGTCCAGAACCAGGGAAGGACCACATTGACCGCGATGTCCGTGACCCGCGTTTCGCCGAGCAGCGGTCGCGGCTGCTCCATGGGCTTCGATTTCAGCGTCCAGCGCGATTCCCAGAACTTGTCGGGCCTGGCCTTGAGGATCGCCGAAAGCGACGGGAGCAGCTTCCCTTCGCGGATCGGGGAGGAGAACCAATCGACAATGCGCGCGGGCAGGTCCGGTGTCGACAGCCAGTGCGCGGCGAGGGCGAGGCGACGCTGTGGATGATTCGCGGGTCGTTGACCGCCCATTCTCCAGATGGACCGCGGCAGGATCGCGTCGGCGAGACCGTCGCGCTCCCGCCACCATTGGTCCCAGACGCTGCGGACGTATCGGTTCGTCGACCGGTCGGCGCGGGTTTCCTCGGAGCCGTCCGGCAGGAGGCCGCTGACCCCGAGCAGCCGCGCCTGCCAGACGCGATGCGATTCCGGCGCGGCGCCCGGCTCGAAGCCCATTTCCGGCAACAATTCCGCAAGTCGCTGCATGGGCTAGGGATTCTGCTTGTAGCCGAGGGCGCGAAACAGGCCTTCCCACAGGGCGCGCTCCCAGCCGACCTGGCGCGCGCGGGCATTGAACTGCGCCGCCTTCATCCCGAGCCGGCAAAGGGCGCCCTGCCTGAGCAGTTCGACCACCGCCTCGCCGGACAGTTCCTTCAATGGCGCCATGCACTTGCCGCCCAGTTCCTCCGGCAGCAGGCGGGCGGTGTCGCCGGAAAGGCTGGCGGCCAGCTCTTCGATGGGCGCGTCGAGAAAGGGGCGCATGATCATCTGCGGCAGTTCCGCGTCCTTTGCCGCGTCGGATGCCGGCGCCTCCCAGATCACGTGCAGGACGACGTTTTGGAAGGTCGGGTTCCGGTCGTGTCCATGACTTCGCCAGCCGCCGAATTCCAGGTCGACCTCGATGTCGCCGCTGATGGGTTCATCCTCGCCGAACTGGATCACCGCCTGTTGGAAGTCAGGCCCCGCCTCGCGGTTCCAGAAGCCGGGGTGGAGGATGCTGACGGTCCGGCCGGCGAGGGTCTCCAGCTGTTCGCGCAGCAGGCGTTGGTGCATCCACACGGCCTGCAGCAGCATTTCCGGCGGCAGCTCCCGTTCGCGTAGGACGGGTCCGGTCGGCGCGTCTCCGGCCCAGCGGGCATACAGTCCTTCCGTGATCATGCCGGCCTCCCATTCTTCAGCGTCGTCGCATCGGGACAACGCTCCGCATTTTGACAATCGGCGCAGTTCGCCATCGCATCGCTCCAAGGTTTGAGTCTGAAACTCGTTTCGGGCCTCCTGATCCTTGGAATTGCTTTTCCGTCCCGGGCGGGCCAATGTAAAGCGCGCAGGCGTTGCCTCGGGGGAACGAAACTCCCGCTGAGCCGGGCGTTCAGGCCGGCGATTCAACGTCCGGCCCCGGGGTTGAGTCCGGTTCCGGCGACCTGCGAACTGAACATTCGAGGGCCCCGGCCTGTCTCTTCCATGTTGCCTTTTCGTCGTATGCGAAACGTTGTGAAAACAATCGACAGAAGAACCGTCGTCCCGTTGGGCATGGCGCTCGCGGTTGCGGCCGGCTCCGCCACCGCCCAGATTGCGGAGCTTGGGATCGAGGAGCCGGAGCGGCCGGACATCCGTCGCACGCCGACCGTCGTCGCGGTGGAACGGGCGATGCCCAGCGTCGTGAACATCGCCACGGAGGAGCTGGTGCCGATCCGCGACCCGTTCGAGTCCCTCTTCGGCGAGTTCTTCAATCCCTACAACCGCCGGGCTCCCCGGGGAAACAGGGTGAACAAGAATCTCGGCTCCGGGGTGATTGTGGACGAGGACGGCTTCATCCTGACCAATGCGCACGTCACCCGCCGCGCCTCCCGCATCTGGGTCAAGCTGACGGACGGTCGCGAACGCGAGTGCGAGAAGGTCGTCAGCAACCTGCGCAGCGACATCGCGCTGCTGAAGATCATTCCCGACGGCGACGAGAAATTCACCCCGGTCACCTTCGCCCAGGATGACGATCTCCGACTCGGCGAGACCGTGGTCGCGTTGGGCAACCCCTTCGGCCTCGGCGGCTCGGTCAGCCGCGGCATCCTCAGCTCGAAGAACCGTCGGCCGCCGATCGAGGACGAGCAGCTGGACATCGCCGACTGGTTGCAGACGGACGCGGCCATCAATCCCGGTAACAGCGGCGGGCCGCTGGTCAACCTGCGCGGGGAGCTCATCGGGATCAACGTGGCGATCATCCAGTCGGGCCAGGGCATCGGGTTCGCGATACCCGTCCGGCAGGTTTCGACGGCCCTGTCGGAGGCTCTGACGCCGGAGGGCGTGCGGCACATGTGGTTCGGCGCCCGGGTCAGCGCGGGATCGTTGCCGTTGAAGATCACGGAGGTGGAGCCGGAGAGCCCCGCCGACCTGGCCGGCCTGAAGGTCGGGGACCGGATTCTGAAGGTAAAGGGCGAGGCCCCGCGGGGATTCGTCCAATTCAGCGCCCTGCTGATGCGGGGCGAGGAGAAACAGAAGGTCGATTTCACCGTCCGGCGGAACGGAGAGGAGAAGGATGTGACCGTGCATCTGATCCCCGAGGACGCCTTCTTCAACGCGGGGTTGATCCGGAAACTGACCGGACTCACGCTTGAGCCGCAGACCGCGCAGCACGCCCGGGCCATGAATGACCGCGGCTACAATCCCTCGACGCCGCAGTTCCTCGTCACCGAGGTCAAGGAGGGCAGCGCGGCGGCCAAGGCCCAGATCACCCCCGGGGAGGTTCTCTGGGCGATTGACGGGAAGCTCGTTCCGGACATGGTCGCGGTCGCGCGCGCCCTCCACGCGAAGAAGGGCGAGACCGCCGCCCTGACTCTCCGCTACCGCCAGCGACGCGGCTACGTCATCCGTTACGGGAATTACGACATCGAACTGCCGATTCAGTGATTTTTGAATTCCAAGGAGCGCGGATTGTTTCCATTGTGTCGCCAACGTTTCCTCCCTGATTGACGCATGGAAAACGCCCCGATGATCGAAGTCGACAACCTGACGAAGCGCTACAACGGTCGCGCTGCGGTGGATGGCCTGTCGTTTGAGGTCAAGCGGGGCGAGGTGGTCGGCTTCCTCGGACCCAACGGCGCGGGCAAGAGCACAGCCATGCGCATGCTGGCCTGCTACCTCCCGGCGACCTCCGGCTCCGCGCGCGTGGCGGGCTTCGACATCTTCACCCAGGCCGACGAGGTGCGCCGCCGTATCGGCTACATGCCCGAGAACAATCCGTTGCACACCGACATGCGGGTGCGGGAGTACCTGAAATTTCGCGCGCGGTTGAAGGGGTTGAGCCGGGTCGAAAGCCGGGAGCGGGTGGACATCGTCACCGAGCAATGCGCGCTCAAGGACGTGCAGAAGAAGATCATCGGCCACCTGTCCAAGGGCTACCGCCAACGTGTGGGTCTCGCCGACGCGCTCGTGCACGATCCCGAACTGATCATCCTGGACGAGCCGACCATCGGCCTGGATCCGCATCAGATCCGCTCGGTCCGGGAGCTGATCAAGTCGATGGCGGAGCGGCACACGGTCCTGATTTCCACGCACATTCTCCCCGAGGTGGAGATGACCTGTCACCGGGCGCTCATCATTGAGGAGGGTCGCGTGCTGGCGATCGACACCCCGGAGAACCTGCAGCGGCTGATCGGCGAGGGCGGCCAGGTCATCGCCGAAATCGCCGCCGACCGCGAGGCCCTGATCGAATGCTGGGAACACGCCGGCGAGATTTCCGAGTACCACGTGGACGCGGCGGACGGGGACTACTTTCGTTGTTCGCTGACGCCGTTGCCGGGGGTCGATCTGCGGCCCATCGTCTTCGACATCGTCAAATCCAACGACTGGCAGATGCGCGAGCTGAGTCGCAGCCGGCATTCCCTGGAGGACATCTTCCTGCATTTGACCCGTTCGGACCGGGAGGAGGGGGAGATCTACTGAGATGCAGGCCTACCTGACATTGGTGCGGCGCGAACTGGGGGCCCTGTTTGTCTCGTTGACCGGCTATGCGGTGATGGCCGGGGTGTTGTTCGTGATGGGCGCCGGATTCGCGCTGCTGCTCAAGGACAACAACGACATTGCGACCAGCCAGCCGGTGACCGAGCAGTTGTTCGGCTCCGGGTTGTTCTGGTTGATCCTGCTGGTGGCCTCGCCCTTCATCACCATGCGCTCCTTCGCCCTGGAAAAACACACGGGCACCTTCGAAACCCTGATGACCGCGCCCATCAGCGACCTTCAGGTGACCCTGGCCAAGTTCACCGGCTCCCTGATCTTCTTCATGCTGATCTGGCTGCCGGTGTTTTCCTATCCCTACGTCGTCAGCATATTCTCAATGGAGCCGGTGGAGCTGGCGGCGGGGCCGTTGTTCGCGACGCTGCTCGGGATGTTCCTGATCGGCTGCGTCTACATGTCCTCCGGCTGCCTCGCCTCCGCCCTGACCAACAGCCAGGTCATCGCGGCCCTGAATGGAT
Organism: Verrucomicrobiales bacterium; assembly: GCA_038126035.1. Taxonomy (GTDB): domain Bacteria; phylum Verrucomicrobiota; class Verrucomicrobiia; order Limisphaerales; family JAYPEY01; genus JAYPEY01. Next base: position 17,210 of record JAYPEY010000044.1, read on the forward strand.
TCGGATTTGGCGCCACGCTGTTTCTCCTCAGCGCGCTGGTGCGCTTGAACATCCCGCAGGACACCTGGCAGTTCCAGGCGCTGCTGCAGGTCTCCATGCTGGAACATCTTGAGGATTTCACCCGCGGCATCGTGGACACCCGGCACCTGGTCTTTTACGTCAGCGTGACCACCCTCTTTCTTTACACGACCCACAAGATCGTGCAGGCCCGACGCTGGAAATAGACGGCATTCCAATGGACGACGACAGCCACATCAGGGAAAGCTTCTCGGCCGGCAAACGCTGGAGCCTGCGGCTGAAGCTGGTCGTCGATCTGCTGTGCGTCCTGGCGCTGGTCGCCATGGCGAACTACTTCGGCGCCCGTTACTATTCCCGTGGTCATCTGACCTCCAACACCCGCCAGGACCTTTCCTCCCAGACCAAGCTCGTTCTCCAGGCCATCACCAACGACGTGCAGATCACCATCTTTTACGACCGGGACCAGCCGTTGTTCAACGAGGTCTCCGAGCTGGTCAACGAGTACCGTCTCCTCACGCCGCGCATCAAGGTGGAGTCCATCGACTACCGGACCAATCCGACCGGCGCCGAGATTGTGAAAACCCGCCTCAACCTCGCCCCCGGCATGGTCAACGACATGATCATCTTCGAGTCCGAGGGCGGCCAGTCGAAGATTGTCCAGGCGTCGCAGCTTTCGGACCTCGACATGTCGAACCTGCTCAGCGGCAAGAGCAATGAGATCAAGCGGGTGGGATTCAAGGGGGAGATGCTCTTCACCGCGGCCATCGCCAATGTCTCCTTCGGGGCCACGCCCAAGGCCTACTTCCTCGAAGGCCACGGCGAGCATGATCCGGATCGCGAACTGTCCATCTTTGGCTACGCCGAGTTCACCAAATTGCTGAAGATGAACAACGTGGAGCCGGCGAAGCTCAATCTTCTGTCGCAGGGAGGCGTGCCCGAGGACTGCGCCATGCTGGTCATCGCCGGGCCGGAGACGGCGTTGAACGCGCGGGAACTCGGAATCATCGACGCCTACCTCAACAAGAACGGCCGGCTGCTCATGCTGTTCAAGTACAACAAGACGACCGGCCTCGAGCGCACCATGCGGAAATGGGGCGTCGATGTGGGCGACAACATCGTGTTCGACGAGGATTTTTCCAAGACGGGCTTCGACATCATGACGACCAATTACGTCAGTCACGAGATCGTGCAGCCCCTGGCCGGGCGGCACCTCCACTTCTCGTTGGCGCGTTCGATCGATCGCCTGGAATCCGCCTCCAGCGCGGCGGATGCCCCGCAGGTCAAGGAACTGGTCAAGACCAGCCCCGGCGGGGTGGCGAGGGGCGACTTCGATCTGAGCGCACGCACCTACAAGGAGAACGTCTTCAAGGACCGGGTCGGCATCGAGATCCCGCTTACGGTGGCGGTCGAATCCGGCAAGATCGAGGGCGTCTTCGGCTCGACCCGCATGTTGGTGGTCGGCGATTCGCGCATCTTCGACAACGAGATGATCGACTCGGGCGTCAACCGCGACTTTGCCGTGTCCTCCATCAACTGGCTGCTGGATCGCTCCTACCTGGTCGGCGGCATCGGCCCGCGCCCGGTGCAGAAGCACAAATGGAACCTCACGGACGGCCAGCTTCGCGCGGCCAACATCATCCTGATGGTGATCATCCCCGGCTCCATCCTGGGGCTCGGCATCCTGGTCTGGTATCGACGCCGGCGGTGATCGTCGGCCGCAGAAACGAATGAACTGGAAAGGCACATCCTACCTGCTCGCGGCGACCCTCGGGTTGTTCGCGTTCATCTGGTTCTTCGAGCGGCACCTGGGCAAGGCGCCGCCCGCGGCGCCGCCCGGCAGGCTCGCCCCCGGCCTGACGCCCGCCTCCGTCACCGCCATTGAGACCGTCACCGGCGAGATCACCAATCGCGTGCAGCTTCTCGACAACGGCTGGCGGCTGGTCGAACCGATCGACTACCCGGCCGAGAAGCTGTTCATCGAGGCCTTCATCGACGCCTGCGCCGAGCTGACCCCGCACGCCTCGATCTCCCAACAGGTCACCGGCACGCAGCCCGAGGGCGTCGACGACTACGGTTTCAATCCGCCGCAGGCGCGCATCGCGTTCACGCAGTCCGGCGGCGAGGTCGTCATCGAGATCGGCAATCGTTCGCCCAGTGAGAAGTGGGTCTATGCGCGGGCCGAGGGGACCGAGGGCGTCGAGATCGTGGACGCCGGGATCCTGCGCTACATCCCGACCACGCCGGATGGCTGGCGCGATCGGTCGTTGATCCGGCTTGGCGACGCGCCGTTCAACCAGCTGGACATCGTGGCGGCGTCCGGCGGCTTCGAGCTGACGCGTTCGAACCTGACCTCCGCCTGGCGCATCACCCGGCCCAAGCCCGCCAAGCGCGCGAACAACTACCGGGCCAACATGCTGATGCAGTACATCCTCAACTGGCGCATCGCGGGTTTCGTGACCGATGATCCGAATGCGGATCTGACGCCGTTCGGCCTGAAGTCGCCCGCCGCCCGGATCACCTTCCGTCAGGGCACGAACCGTCTGGCGACGGTGGAGTTGGGAGCGAGTCCGACCAACAACCCCGCCCTGGTCTACGCCCGTCGTCTGAGCCACACCAATGTCGTCCTCGTGCCGCGGCAGTTGTTGGACCCGGTGAACACGCCGTTCGCCCATTTCCGCGACGAGCAGCTGCTCAGCTTCGATCCGGGAATCGCGAAACAAATCGTCGTCCAGGCTGATGAAATCTTCGCGCTTCAGCGTCGGACAAACGATGCCTGGGTCATCGCCCGTCCCGCGCGGGCGGCGGGTCCCACCAACGCCGCGGCCGCCGCGGTTCAAATCGGGCCGGTCCCGGCGGACCCGGAACTGGTCGGTCGCTTCATGACCAATATCATGTCATTGCAGGTCGTCTCCAACGGTTGGGTGAAGGACGTGGTGGCCGACTACGCGCCCTTCGGCCTGGCGCCGCCGCGTCGCAGCTACGCGATCCACACCAACGCGGCCGCGGCCTTCCAGTCCGTTTCCGCGACCAATCAGCCCTTCGCCCAGATCGGCATCGGCAGCCGGCCGCAGGGGGAGCTGGCCACGATTCTCGCGCGGCGCATGTCCGAGGATTCGGTCTACAAGATCTCGCTGGGCGAGGTGATGCAGTTGCCGACCCGGGCCTACGAGCTGCGGCATCGGCAGGTCTGGGACTTCGATCCCCGGCTCGCGGAGACCATCACCATCCGGCACGCGGGAAAGACGCGGAAACTGGTCCGCACGGACAACGCCGGCGGGGATCGCGGCTGGGCCCTGGCCGAAGGATCCCAGGGCATGATCAACGTGGCGGCTGTGGAGGCGCAGGTCCTGCAGCTCAGCCAGCTGAGGGCGAACAGCTGGTCCTATCAGGGCGAGTCGCCGCAGGCCCTGCAGACCCGGGGCATCTTCGACGAGTTCAGCCATTCCATCGCAGTGGAGGTCTCCGAACCCGGCGGCCGCAAAACCTATCGCGTGACCTGGGGCAAGAAGACCGCCCGCGGCGACGTCTACGCCGCCGTGAAACTGGAGGGCGGCACGACGGTGTTCGAATACGACCGCGGGGATTACGAGACCATCGCGCAGTTTCTGGGCGTCCCGTTGAACTGATCCGGCCATGTCCGAGAACGCCAAGTCGCGCCATTGGCAGAGGTTCAAGCGGGCGTTCCGCTGGTTCCGCATCCTGGTTCTCACGATCGTTCTGCTGCTCGTCCTCCTCGGCATCCAGATCACCCAGGTCGGCGTGCCCGGGTTCATCAAGACGAATGTCCTCGCGCGCCTGCAGGACAAGGGCATCGCGCTCGAGTTCGACAGCCTGCGCTACGCCTGGTTCGAGGGGCTGGTCGCCGAGACCGTCACCATCGGCTCCGCCAGCGATCCCAACGCCCCGGGCTTCTCCGTCGATCGCGCGCGTCTGAAGCTGCGCGGCAATCCGTTCTGGGGCGACGACTTCGAGGTCGAGTCCCTGGACCTGAACGGCGGGAATGTGATCCTGCCGCTGGTCGTCTCCAATCAGCCGACCCACAACTTCACGATTGAGAACATCCGGTCCGAGGTGTTGCTTCACGGGAAGGACACCTGGGAATTGACGCAGCTTCAGGGCGACTGCATGGGCCTGAAGTTCAACATATCGGGCTCCCTCACCAACGCCAACTACCTCAGCCAGTGGCGGCGCCAGCGTGACACCAACCAGACCGCGCAGGCCTGGCAGTATCAGCTGAGCCGCGTCGCGCAGACGATCGAACGGATGGAATTCACCGAGCCGCCCGAGCTCTATCTGAATCTCTCCGGCGACGCCCGCTACACCAACTCCTTCGTCCTCGACCTCAAGCTCACCGCGGCCCATGCCCGGACGCCTTGGGGGGGCGTCGACAACCTGCTGCTGTCCGTCCCTGTCCGTCCCCACGACGGGGACGCCGTCGAAACCGAGATCAACCTGAGCTTTGACCGGGCCTCGACCGATGACGCGGCGCTGGACGCGACCCATCTCAAGATCGCGTTGATTCAGGCCATCACCAATCCCATTCCCCGTGAGATCGACACGGAACTGCGGATCGCCGGCGCCAGGACCCATCTGTTCGAGACCGGCGGGATCCAGCTCAACGCCCGCAGCCTCCAGCCGCCGGATCCCGACGAGCCGCTGGACACGCGCCTGTCCCTAGAGATCGACGATTTTGACGCCCCGTTGTTCGCGCGCGCCGAACGTCTGGAGATGGCCGCCGAGGGCCGACACCGGCTTACCAACGGCCCGCCTCTTTCCGCGTCGGTTCGAGTCGTGGCCGACGGGACCGAATCCATCGTCGGGTCGATCGAGCGGTTCGCCCTGAACGGCGAATTCGCGCAGGCGGCGGGCGACCGTGAGCTGCGGGCGGACGAGAGCTGGGCATGGTGGGCGAAGCTGGAGCCCTACCTGTTCAGCTGGAAGATCGATGCGGGCGGCATCGACGCGCCCGCCTATCGTCTGAAGCTGGACGAGTTGGGGCTGGAAGGAAGGTGGGACGCGCCGCGGGTCGATGTCTCGAACCTCCGGGTGAAGCTCTACGACGGCGAGGTCCGACTGAACGCCGGGGTCGATGTCGCCACCCGTCTCGCCACGGCCGCCGCCCGTCTTGATTTCACCCCGCATCATGTGAAGCATCTGCTCGGCCCGAAGGGCGAACGCTGGCTGGATCGCTACACCTTTGAGGAGCCGCCGCAGATCGAGGTCCGCCGCGCGGAGTGCCGACTGCCCGGGTGGACGCGATGGACCGGCGGTCAGACCGACTGGAAGAATGACGTCGTGCCGCTTGCCAAGGTGGACGCCCACCTCCGCGCGGTGAAGGGAGGCTACAAGGACTACATGTTTGAGACGGCCGAAACCGATCTCACGCTTTCCGACGCCAAATGGCATTTCCCCAATCTCGACGTCCGCCGCAAGGAGGGGCGCGCCATGGTGAAGTTCACCTCCGACGCCCTGACCAAGTATTACCACTGGAACATCGACTCGCAGGTCAGTCTCAAGGCCGCGCGACATCTGCTGGAATCGGACCAGCAGCGCGAGGCGTTGGACCGGTTTGAATTCACCCAGCCGCCGCATCTGAAGGGCGACATCTGGGGCCGCTGGTTTCATCGGGAACTGACCGGCGTCGATCTGCGCGTCGCCCTGACGAACGCGACCTACCGCGAGGTTCCGGCCGATGTCGCCTCCGGCCGCATTCAATACACCAACCGCGTGCTGCGGGTGACCGGGGCCGGCGCGGAGCTGGGGGGACGCTCCGTCGCCGCGGAAGGCATCCGGTTCGACTTCATCGGCGACCGCGACGAACACCGGGTCTGGTTCACCAACGTGGTCGGCCATGTTGATCCCGGCCTGGTCGCCAAGGCCATCGGTCCCAGGACCGCCGAGGCGCTGGAACCCTACCGCTGGGGAGCGCCGCCCAACATCGTCCTCAACGGCTCCATGGCCACCCGCAACTCGCGGACCACCGACATGCGCTTCAGGATCGACGCCGACCGCTTCTCCTGGTGGCAGATCAACTTCGACAAGATCGCCGGCGACGTGCATTGGGTCACCAATCAGCTCCGCCTTTCCAACATCGTGGGCCGCGCCTACCAGGGCGGCGTCAGGGGAAACGCGAACTTTGACTTTGCGAAGACGGAATCCGGATCCGCGTTCGATTTCCATGTCGATGTGGACCAGGCGGACTTCGCGCCGCTGGTGAAGGACGTGTTCCAGACCACCAACGAGATGACCGGGACACTGTCCGGGTTCCTCACGGTCGATTCCGCTCACAGCGGCGACTTCGCCTCCTGGAACGGCGGCGGAAAGGTCGATCTGCGCGACGGGTATCTGTGGTCGCTGCCGTTGCTCGGTTTTCTTTCGGAGACCATGAACTCCATCATTCCCGGCGTGGGCAAGAGCGCCATCGAGAAGGGCGTTGGCACGTTCACCATGACCAACAGCGTGATGCACACCCGGGATCTCAAGCTCGACAGCCCCGTCATGCGCATCCTTTACAAGGGCCTGATCACCCACAAGGGCGGCGTCGACGCCAAGGTCGAGGCGGAGCTGTTCAAGGATTCCTCGGCGTTGTTCCAGATTGTCGGCATTGCGACGCTGCCCTTGACCAAGCTCATGGTCCTGCAGGTCAAGGGCAGCATCACCGAGCCGGTTCTGGAGCCGCTCTATGCGCCCAGGATCCTCCTGCCCTTTCTCAAGCCGCGCAGCACCTTCCAGAAACTGTTCGGCGGCGGCGCGAAGAAGGGGAAGAACACGGGGAAGCCGGACGCGAAGGAATGACGTCGCCGGGTCAGTCGTTCAGGAAGTCGCCGAAACCGACGCGGTAATCCCGCTTCGGGCTCATCCAACGCCTCATCGGCTGAAAATGGAATTCGCTCGAATGCGGCTCATCGAAACGACCGGACAGGCAGTCGTTGCGAACGAAGAACGCATTCACCCCGGAGAGATCGCAGCCTACAAGTGAGTAGCCGCGGCGGCGCCCCAGCTGTTCCAACGACTTGAGACTCGCGCCGAAGTAGAGGCTTCCATCCCACTCGCGATCGGGGTCCGGCTTCACGCGCAGCGCCCTGTCCGGCCCCAGGAGAGCGTTGTATTCCACAACCACGACCCGCGCGCGCGAGGCGGACTCGGCTTCCCAGAGCGCGTGCGTGTGGTAATCAACGTCAATGCTCAGGAGATCGATCTCTCCTCCCGGCTCCAAAGCGTCGAGGAGGCGCGGAAGGTCCTCCGGTTTGAGGCGACTGCATTCCACGCGCAAACGGCCGGAGTCCGCCACGGCGCGCAACGGCTCGGGAAATCTCCCCGGTTCCAGTTCCATGTCGACCCAAAGCCCGCTCCATCCCTGGTTCAGCAGATGCAAGGTGTTGTTCTCGGCGAAGTGGACGCCGATTTCCACAAATCGCCGGTTGGTCTCGCCGATCCGATTGAAGATCTCGCTGATGATTCCGTCCTCGCCATTCTGGGAGCAGACCTTGTATTCGAATTTTCCCAACCGGGATGGGCCGACCTGATTCTCCTGCCGAAGGGCTTCGCGGCGCGCCTGAAACTGCGATGCCCCTTCGACGGTTGTCGCAATACGTTTGAACGCGCGAAAATAGTGTCTGAATCGGCCGAACATCGCGCGGCAGGTTATCGGCGGTTCGTTGGGGGATGCAATCCCAAGCTGGCTGGCCTGCCGAGCCATGACGCGGCAGCCTTCGCCCTCCACTGCGTTGCGGGCG
>JAYPEY010000044.1:25063-41468 GCA_038126035.1 Verrucomicrobiales bacterium
ATGACGCGGCAGCCTTCGCCCTCCACTGCGTTGCGGGCGAAGGCTGGTGGAGCCGTGGGGAATCGAACCCCAGACCTTCTCATTGCGAACGAGATGCTCTACCAACTGAGCTACGACCCCAGCCTGCCCGCGGGTCGGTCTTGGAAAAACCGACGGGAAGGGGAGAATAGGGAAGAGTCGCAACGCAGGGCAAGCGATTTTGCGGAGGCGTTGATTTCCTTGGAAAGTCCGTTAGGGTGCTTCGGATGAGTTCGATGTGCTGGAACAGGAAGACGATTGGGAACGGCGTGATTGTCGCGCTGGTTGCCGTCGTGGTCGCGGGTTGTGGATCGAAGGAGGAGGCGGTTGTCGACACGGGGCCGGTTGTTGTGGAGGCGGAATCCACGGAGCCCCCGCCCCCGCCCGAGGCGGAGCTGCCGGAGGGAATGGTCTCGATGCAGGGCCGTCTCAGCGCCTACCAGCCGGACACCAATCGCTTTGTGGCGGCTCCCACGGAGGCTATGACGAATGCCGTGGGGCAGGCTGTGTCGTTTCTGGATTCGTTGAAGGCGAAGGCCGAAGGGGGGCACGCGCAGTCGGCCTATTTCGTGGGGCATCGATATTACGAAGGGAAGGATGTGGCGCAGGATTTCAAGGAGGCGGCCAAGTGGCTGAAGCTGGGGGCGGACCGGAACAATTCGCAGTCGCAGTCGCTCCTAGGGCTGTTGTACGAGGAGGGCAAGGGCGTGCCGGAGAACAAGGCGCTGGCCTACGCCTGGTATCTGATCGCGGCGAAGCAGGACGACAAGCTGGCCGGCGAGCGCATGCCGCTGTTGGCGGAGAAGCTGAGCGACGCGGATTTCGACGAGGCGGAACAGCTGGCCGAGGGCTTTGTCCCACAATAGGACCGTCGGCATGGCCATTTATCCCGAGCTCAAGAATCGTGTGGTCGTCCTGACCGGCGGGGCCAACGGCATCGGCGCGGCGACCGTGCGGTCGTTTCACTCACAGGGAGCGCGGGTGTGGTTCTGCGACGTGGACGAGGCGGCCGGGAGGACCCTGGCAACTGAATTGGGCGACGGGGCGCATTTCAGGAAGGTGGATCTTCGGCGGGAGGCGCAGGTGAAGGCGTGGATCGCACAGGTCGGCAGGAAAGAGAAGCGCATCGACGCCCTGATCAACAACGCTGCGCGGGATCCCCGCATCACCCTAGACGCGATGACGGCGGCGGATTGGGACGACCTGTTCGCGACCAATCTGCGGTCCTTCTTCCTCACCGCGCAGAACGCGGCGCCCTGGATGAAGAAACGCGGCGGCGCCATCGTGAATTTCTCCTCGATCACGTTCCATGTTTCGCCGGACAACATGAGCGCCTACGTGGCGACAAAAGGCGGCGTGATCGCGTTCACCCGGGCCTTGGCGCGGGAGCTGGGGCCGGACCGGATCCGCGTGAACACGGTGTCTCCGGGCTGGATCATGACGGACCGGCAGTTGGATCAGTTCGTCACGGCCAAGGTGAAGCGGAAGCTGCGCGAGACGCAATGTTCGCCGGACCTCCTGCAGCCGGGGGAGATCGCGGACGTGGTCCTGTTCCTCGCCAGCGACGCCAGCGCCGCGATCACCGGGCAGGAGATCCTGGCCGATCGCGGCTGGGCCCATGGTTGATTGGTTGATTCGCCTTTCGGATTTCCCCTTGCGGACACGATTCATGGGCGTATGGTCCCGCCCCTTTCATGAACATCATCATTGTTGGCGCAGGGGAGATAGGGCTGCATCTGGCGAGAATCCTGTCGAATCAGTCCCACGATATCTGCGTGATTGAGTCGTCGGAAGGCCTGGCGGCGGAGCTGGACGAGCAGTTGGACGCGATGATCGTCGCATCATCGGGCGCGTCGGTGTCGGCCCTGGCCGAGGCGCGGGTGGATGAGTGCGATCTGTTTTTCGCCCTGACGAGCGACGACAACACCAACCTGGTGTCGGCGTCGATGGCCAAGTCGCTGGGGGCCAAGAAGACGGTGGCCCGGGTGCATTTTGCGGTGCAGCGGGAGGAGTGGCTGTTCAACTATCGGGAGCACTTCGGGGTCGATTATCTGTTCAGCCCGGAGCGGCTGGCCGCGGTCGAGCTGGCAAAATTCGTGCGTAATCCGGAGAAATCCTTTGTCGAGGAGCTGGCGCGGGGGCGCATCGAGCTGCAGCAGACCTTTGTTTCGCCCAATGGCGTTGCGGCCGAGAGGACGCTGAAGGAGCTGGGGCTGCCGGCCCGCGTCCGGGTGGCGTTCATCCAACGGCACGGGGAAAGCCTGATTCCCACGGCGGACGAAATCCTGCAGGTCGGCGATCTGGTCACCATCTTCGGCGAGCCGAACCAGCTGCATCAGGCCCTGCCGATCTTCCAGCCCACCGCGGACGATCCCAGCCAGATGAACATCGTCATCTATGGCGGCGGCGAATACGGCTTCGCCCTTGCCCAGTCCCTGGAGGGGCAGAACTTCCGCGTGCGGATCATCGAAAAGGACAAGAAGGTCTGTCTCGAGTTGTCGGAGACCCTCCACCACACGGTTGTGCTGAATGGCGACGCGACCTCGTTGCAGCTGCTGCGGGAGGAGCGGGTCGGCGAGGCGGACTTCTTCATCGCGGCAAGCCGCGACGATGAGGACAATGTGATGACCTGCCTGCAGGCGAAGTCCCTGGGAACGCGCTACTGCCTTGCGTTGGTGCAGCGGGGCGACTACGCGGACATCATTTCCCACAATGCGAAACGACTCGGGATCCTGGGCGCGGTGAGTCCCCGCGTGACCACGGGCCGGGATCTGTTGCGGTTCGTGACCGAGGACAAGTATCACATCGTGATGAACCTGTTCGGCGGGGTGGTTGTCATCGAGACGGTGATGCGCGCCAAGAGCCGCGTCGTCGGAACCAGGGTGTGCGATCTCAAGCTGCCGCAGGGGAGCGGTCTGGTCGCGATCCTGAGGGGTGAGCAGGCGTTCGTGCCGGCGGCGGCGGACTCGATCGAACCGGGAGACACGGTCTACGCGATCGTGGCGCCCGAGGCCCGCAAGGCGGCGGTGAAGCTGCTGACCTCCTGATGAACTACCGACTTCTCAGCAGGTTGTTCGGGGTTCTCCTGTTTTTTGTCGCCGCCGCGATGCTGGCCTGCCTCGGCTTCGGGTGGGCGCTCGGAGAGACCTATACGCGCGTCGATGCGACCTTTGCGTTTGTGGCTTCGGCCGCGATCACCCTGGCTTCCGGCGTTGTGCTTTTGTTCCTGGGCGCGGGCGCCCGCGCAGAGATCCTGCGCAAGGAGGCGATCGCGGTGGTCGGCCTCGGTTGGTTGCTGTGCGCGGTTTTTGGGGCGCTGCCCTACATGTTCTGCGAGCCGCGGCTTGGATTCGTGGCGGCCGTGTTTGAGTCGATGTCGGGTTTCACCACGACGGGGTCCACGGTGATTCCGAACCTGGATCTGTATCCGCGCAGCATCCTGCTCTATCGCTCGTTGACGCAGTGGCTGGGCGGGATGGGGATCCTGGTCCTGTTTGTGGCGCTGTTGTCGTATCTGGGGGTGGGCAGCAAGGCGTTGTTCCACCACGAATCCTCGGCGCGTTCGGGAGGCGGACTGCAGGCCCGGATTCACGACGTGGCCCTGCGCCTCTGGCAGATCTATCTGGGGTTGTCGATCGCCTGCTTTGCCGGGTTGATGCTGTTGGGCATGAGCTTCTACGACGCCATCTGTCACGCCTTTGCGACGGTGTCGACCGGCGGATTCAGCCCGCACAACGAAAGCGTGGCCGCATTCGACAGCCCGGGCGTCGAACTCTGGCTGACGTTGTTCATGCTGCTCGGATCGATCAGCTTCATGTTGTATGCTTGGTTGTTGCGGGGCAACTGGAGCCGATGGCGACAGGACGAGGAGACCCGGTTGTTTCTCGTCATCGTCGCGTTGGCGGTCGTGGTCCTCTCGATGGACCTGATGGCGCTGGGGGAGCACACCCTTTGGCGCGCCGTTCGGGAGTCGCTGTTCCAGGTGGTGTCGATCGTGACCACGACCGGTTTTGCCACGGAGGACTACGGCGTGTGGCCTCCGTTTTCGCAGTGGATTCTGCTGTTGCTGATGTGCATCGGCGGATGCGCGGGATCGACCGCGGGGGGGATCAAGATCAGCCGCTGGCTGCTGTTCGCGCGCGTCGTGCGGCTGGAGATCGTCTCGGCCTTTCGTCCGAGCCAGGTGATCGCGCTGCGCCTGAACGGGGATTCGGTGGGCGAGCAGCTCAAGTTGCAGACGGTCTTCTTTGTCGGGTTCGCGGCGGTGGTGGCGGCTCTGGGGACGGGCGCCGTCAGCCTGCTGGAGCCGACGTTGGATCTGGACAGCAGTTTCTCGGCGACCCTGGCGACGCTGTTCAACATCGGCCCCGGAATCGGTGCGGTGGGCCCGACCGAGAACTTTGCCCATCTTTCGTCGCCGACGCTGGCGCTGCTCACGTTGTTCATGCTGCTGGGGCGCCTGGAGTTCTTCGCCGTGCTGGTCTTGTTCATGCCGTCGCTGTGGAAGAGATACTGAGCCGCGTGTCATGCGTCGGAACACCAAGATCATTCTGTTTCGCGTCGCGGCGGTCGTCATCCCCACGATTCTCGGCCTGCTGGCGATCGGGGTCCTGCTGTTCAGGCAGGACCGGCTGGCGATCGAAGACGACGGCGACGGGGCGCTGCCATCGCTTCGAATACAGGAGCCGCGGATCTACCTTGAGGAGCCCGGCCACGAGGTGACCGGCCATCGTTACCTTTACGATGAGACGCTGGGGTGGAGGAACATCCCCGGCTGGAACGCCACGACCCACGACCGGGCGTTGACCATCAACTCCAGGGGCCTGCGCGACCGTGAGTATGACCTGGCCAAACCGGAAGGCGCTTTCCGCATCCTGGTCCTGGGCGATTCGTTCACCTGGGGCTATGGCGTGTCCGACGAGGAAATCTTCACGGAACGGTTGGAGGCCGCGCTGACGAGGGATGGCCGGAACGTTGAAGTCCTGAACGCCGGCGTCTCGGGCTGGGGCACGGACCAGCAGGCGCTGTTCCTTGAAAGCGAGGGCTTCCAGTACTCACCGGATCTCGTTGTGCTCGCGTTCTTTCTCTACAACGATCCCGACAACATCCGGCAGTCGATCCAGTACGGTCTGCAGAAGCCGTTGTTCGCGGACACCAATCTGACCCTGGTCAACGTTCCGGTTCCAAAGCCCGGTTCCGATGCCGGGGCGCGTCGGTTCGAGGGCAATCCGCTGAACCTGGCGGCGGCGATCATCGCCCGCATGGCCCGGGGCTGTCAGGAACATGGCGCGCGCTTCCTGGTCATGAAATTCGGCGTCTACATGTTCTACGACGACCAACCGGGGGAGCTCGTGGACCGGAAGTTCCGCGAACTCGTCGAGCCCCTGCCGGGCGTGGAATACCTCGATCTCGACGCCGGGTTTCGACGGCTTGGGATCCCGGTCGGGAAGCTCAAGGCGGGGCATTCCTCACATTGGGACGCCGCGGGGCATCAACTCGCGGCGGACGCGCTGGAGACGTGGTTGGCGGCGGGCGGATTGGCGCCGGATTGAAGTCGCCGTTCGAATGGCCCCGGGAAAGGCTTGGGCTTTTCCGTGGCGCTTGGTATCAAGCGCGCGACATGGCGAACGGCAAGCAACTGCGACTCGGCGTTCTGGCGTCCGGCAAGGGCTCCAATCTGGAGGCCCTAGCTTCCGCGTGTCGGTCGGGCGCCTTGAATGCATCCCTGGAGGTTGTTCTCAGCGACGTCGAGGATTCGGGCGCGCTGCAGAAGGCCGCGGACTTCGGGTTGCGAGGGAGATTCATCCAGCCCGGCGCATTTCGGACCAAGCTCGATGAGGACGCCGAGCGCGCATGCATCGATGCCCTCAACGAGGCGGACGTCGACTACGTGGTCCTGACCGGTTTCATGCGGATCCTCAAGGGCGAGTTCCTGCGGGCATTCGAGCGACGCGTGATCAACATCCATCCCTCGCTGCTGCCGTCGTTTCCAGGGCTCGAGGCGTGGAAGCAGGCGTTTGATCACGGCGTGAAGGTGACCGGTTGCACGATTCATCTCGTGGACCAGGGCATCGACACCGGCCGTATCCTGGCGCAGAAGGCCGTGGAGATTCAGGACGCCGACACGCCGACCTCGCTTTATGCAAGGATTCAGGAGGCCGAGCATGAGTTGTATCCGGCGACCCTGCAGCGGATCGCCGAGGGATCCCTGTCGATCGATTGAGCGGCGTCGATCGGGCATCGTTCCCGTTGTCGCGGTCTTCAATGGATTTCCACCGGTGGAGCGCCTTTGCGCGCGCCGTTCCGGATCGGGGAATCGAGCCGGGAGTATCGGGGACGAGGACGATCAGGAGGACGTGGACGAGCCCATGGCCCCGTGGCCCAACACCCTCATGCCCCCATCCGTCTGCAAAAAACTTCAGGAAAATGATGGCCAAGGCCGGGCTTCTCTGGCAAATGAGTCGGCCCTTTCGCTTTTGGGCGGGGTTCGACCGTGGTTTTCACCGCCGGTTGAACGACGTCGGAACGCGGCAAGGCGATGATTTGATGAGCAAGAAGAAGAAGAACATCTTGAGATTCGGGCTGCCGAAGGGAAGCCTGCAGGACGCGACTGTCGAGAAGCTGGCCAAGGCCGGGTACAACATCCGTGTCAGCAGCCGCTCCTACGTGCCGTATGTCGATGACGAGGAACTGGAGATCCGGTTGATCCGCGCGCAGGAGATCAGCCGTTATGTGGATCATGGTTACCTGGATTGCGGCATCACGGGGAAGGATTGGATCGAGGAGAACGGCTCCAAGGTTCATGAAGTGGGTGAATTCCTGTTCAGCAAGGCGACGCGCCAGGCGGCCCGGTGGGTTCTGGCCGTCCCGGAGGAATCGAAGATCAGGTCGGTCAAGGACCTTGAGGGCAAGCGCATCGCCACCGAGGTGGTCGGCCTGACGAAGAAGTATCTCCGCAGGCACGGCGTCAAGGCGGAGGTGGAATTCTCCTGGGGCGCCACGGAGATCAAGGCCCGCGAACTGGTCGACGCCATCGTCGAGATCACCGAGACGGGCTCCTCCCTGCGCGCAAACAAACTGCGCATCATCGACGAACTGATGACCTCCACGCCGCGCCTGATCGTGAATCGCGACAGCTGGACGAACAAGTGGAAGCGCGAGAAGGTCGAGACCATCGCCATGCTGCTGAAGGGCGCCCTGGACGCCGAAGCCAAGGTCGGGATCAAGATGAACATTGCCGAAAAAAACCTGGCAAAGTTGTTGAAATCCCTGCCCGCATTGCGTAATCCAACCGTTTCCCACCTTGGCCAGAGCGGCTGGGTGGCGGTGGAAACCATCATGGACGAACACATCGTCCGGGAAATCATCCCTCAGCTCAAGGCCGCTGGAGCGGAGGGGATCATCGAGTATCCGTTGAACAAGATCGTGTATTGAGCGGCAAACAAAAGACCTGAGACATTATGGGTTCGCTGAAAAAACGCAGAAAAACGAAGATCAACAAGCACAAGCGTCGCAAGCAATTGCGCGCGAATCGCCATAAGAAGCGCACCTGGCAGAAGTAAGGGCGCCTTGGCGCCCCTTTGCCGGAGCTTCGCCCGACGGGTTGGAATTTGCCGCCCGTCGTTGTATGGTCGCGCATGTCTGACATGGCCGTGAGAATCAACACCCGGGTGACGCTCAAACGACTGGCCGGCCCATTGGCCGTCTCAGTCGCGCTTTTTTCTTCCTTCCACACGAGGGCGGCTGACGATCAGCCGCCTTCGGTTTCTGAATTCCCCGACTATCCGAACGAGGTCGTCGCGCCGGATTCCGATCTCTTTCTCGACGACGAGGCGAAACGCCGCGCCAAGGCCAACGGCCATTTTGCGGCGGGTCTGGTCTTTGAGCTGAACCGGAAGAGCGAGCAGGCCTTCGAGCAGTTCCACAAGGCGGCGCTCGCCGATCCCTCCCGCGAGAGGCTGGTCATCTCCGTCGCGGATCGCTTCATCCGCCGACAACAACCGGAGCGCGCGTTGGAGGTTCTGGAGAATGCGGTCAGGACGAAAAAAGCGACCGGACGCATTCACGGCCTGCTCGGCATCGTCTACTCGGAGCTCGGCAGGCAGCAGGACGCCATCGCCGCGATCCACAAGGCGATCAAGGAGACGCCGACCGAGCTGCCCCCCTACATTTTCCTGGCCAAGGCGCATCGGGAGAAGATGGATTTCGCGGGCTCGCTCCAGGCGTTGAAGGACGCCCGCAAGGCCGTGCCGGAATCGCAGGAGAATCGGTTCGCCCTTGCCGAGGAGGCCTGCCGGATTCCGAATCAGGACAAGAAGATTCACCGGGAGTCGCGGGACTTTGCCGTCGGGTTGCTGGACCAGGTCGAGGTCAAACATTCCCGCAGCCCGACGCTGATCGACCGCCTGGCCCGCGGCTACAATCTTGCCGGGGCTGTCGACAAGGCGATCGGCGTCTATGAAACGGCCTTGGAGCAGTTTCCGGATTCGATGCGGCTGCGGCTCGGCCTGGCGGACCTTTGCCTCCGGAACGAGAAATGGGAACTGGCTGAGAAGCAGCTGAACTATCTCGTGGGACGCCGCCCGGACGCCGCCGGCGGGATCTATGTCCAGCTCGCCCACATCGCCATCGAACGCAAGGATTACAAGACGGCCGAGCGCCACTACGAGAAGGCGCTCCTGTTTGAACCTGACAAGGAGCCCACCTATTACGAGCTGGCGAGATTGCAGGCCTTTGAGGACGACGAAAAGAAGGCGCTGGCGACGCTGGCCCGGGCCCGCGAAAAGTTCCCGCCCAGTTTCTCAATGGAATACACCGCCGCCGTGATCCACCAGCGGAAGGATCGCTACGACGAGGCGAGCGAGAGTTTTCTCTCCGCGGAAAAACTCGCCAAGGCCGCCGAGCCGGAGCGGCTCACGCATTTCTTCTATCACGAGATGGGCGCGGCCTTTGAGCGCAACAAGCAGTTCCGCAGAGCCGAGCAGTATTTCCGCATCGGACTCAAACAGGAGCCGGAGTTCGCAGAGACGCTCAACTACATGGGCTACATGTGGACGGAGCTGGAAATCAATCTGCCCGAGGCCCGGGCGATGATCGGAAAGGCCGTCGGCCAGGAACCGGAAAACGCCGCGTTCCTCGACAGCATGGCCTGGGTTCTCCACAAGCTCGGCGAACCCGCCGCCGCGCTCGACTGGCAGCTCAAGGCCGTGCGCTTCGCCGGGGAGGCGGACAAGGTCCTGTTCGACCATCTCGGCGACATCTACGCCGCGTTGGGGCGGATGAAGGAGGCCCGGGACGCCTGGAAAAAGGCGATCGAGACGGAGGCTGACGATGTGATCGCCGCCAAGCTCGGCGTCGAGGCCGGGACCAAGGCCGCGCCGGCGACTCCCTGATGGAATGCCGCTTCAAAAAGCACTACACGCGCGAGGAGGCGCGCAAGCTCCTGCCCCGGATCCTGGTCTGGCTCGACCAGTTGACGCTGCTGCGTGAGCGGCTCGTCCGCCTGGAGGAGCCGCTGGCCCGGCTGACCGCCGAAGGCGTCGACTGCGGCGGCTCCCGCGTGCGCGATGTGGCGCGCACCCTGGTGAACATCAAGGAGGCGCTCGGACAGTTTCACTCCCGCGACATCCAGATCAAGGACCTCGATCGCGGCCTGATCGATTTCCCCGCCTTCATCGGCGGGAAGGAGGTCTTCCTCTGTTGGAAGAAGGGCGAGGCCGACGTGGAATACTGGCACGATCTGGACGCCGGATTTGAAGGGCGTGAGCGGATCTGATTCCAGGATGGGGATGTGTGCGGTCAGCCCCTGGAGCGACGGGCATTCGAACGGCGCCGCGGGTGGCCCGGAAGGCTTCGGCCGTTGCTGAATCATGGACGCCCTGATTGAGAGAGTCGCCGCCTCCATGGGGGCGATCGGTCCGCCGCCGAAACAACGCATTGTGGCGGCGGTCTCGGGAGGGCTGGATTCCATGGCCCTGCTCCACGTCCTTTCCCGGCTGGCCCCGGCCCGTGAATGGACCTTGACGGTCGCCCATTACAACCATCGTCTGCGCGGCGCCGAGAGCGATGCGGACGAATGCTTTGTCCGGAACGCGGCAGGGTCGTTGGGGCTGGCCTTTGAATCGGCGCGCGCCGAGGCCGGGGAGCTCCGGGACGTCCGCGGGAAATCGATGGAGATGGCCTGCCGCGACGCGCGCCACCGGTTCCTCGCGGATGTCGCCCGCCAGACGGACGCGCCGTCGATCGCGCTCGCGCATCACGCCGACGACCAACTGGAGTTGTTCGTGCTGCGCCTGATCCGCGGCGCCGGACAGGGACTCGCCGGAATGGGCGCGGACGATCCCTCGCCGGCGGATGCCGGGCTCCGACTGATCCGCCCGTTCCTCCACGTTCCGCGGGCGGAGCTGGCTGAGTTTGTCGCGCGCGCGGGGATCGCCTTCCGCGAGGATTCCTCGAACGCCTCGCGCGGGCCGGAGCGCAACCGGGTGCGTCGCGAGGCCCTTCCTTTTCTGAATGAGACCTTCGCGCGGAACGTGGTCGGGGCGTTGAGGAAGTCGCAGCGGATCGTGTCGGACGATGCGGCCTGCGTGGAGGACCTGGCGCGGCGTTGGCTTCGGGCGCGACGCCGGACGCGGTTTGAGAGCCTGCATCCCGCGGTGCAGAGGCAGTGCCTGCGGCTGCAGTTGATCGGGATCGGTCGGGATGTCGGCTTCGACCTGATCGAGGAGTTGCGAGCTCGTCCTGAAACCTGGGTCTCCATTGCGCGCGGTGAGGAGGTTTCCCGGTCAAACGAGGGCCTCATCCAGGAACGACGATCCTCCGGGGCCTCGTTCTCCAACGAGGAGCTCGGCGTGGAACTCCGCGCGTCGGCGGGTGAGTTCGAATTTGCCGGAACGGCGATCGGGTGGAAACGACGCGCGACCCGGGCGGACGCGGGCGCTCCCAGGAAACTCCCGAACCGCGAGATATTCGACGCCGACAAGGTGGGCCGGAAGCTGCTGCTGCGTCACTGGCGGCCGGGCGATCGCTTTCAACCCATCGGCATGAAGGCCCCGCTGAAACTGCAGGATTGGTTCGTGAACCAGAAGGTCCCCCGCGAACGACGCCGGAAGCTGCTGGTTGCGGTCGCGGAGAATGGGGACATATTCTGGGTGGAAGGACTCCGCATCGGCGAGCGGTTCAAGGTCGTCGCCGCGACGCGGCGGCGGTTGACCTGGACCTGGCAACGCGACGCAGACCCGGGGTGAAATCCATGGAATTATGGGTTTCAATTGCATCTGAAACGAAATAGGATGCTGGGCGAGTGACACGTGACGCCGTGAGGCGGGGTCTTGCTCGACGTCTTATATGAGCGCACGCAACAACATGCAGAACAACGAAGGCAAGGGAGAACGCAATGCGGGCGACAGCCGTCCCCCGCAGCGACAGTACCTGATCTGGATCGCGATCTTGTGCCTGATTCCCATCCTGATCGTCTTTCGCGAGGACAAAGAGGGCCGGATCAAGCAGCTGGATTATTCGCAATTCCAGAAAATCGTGCGCGCCGGCCAGATCCAGGAAGGCGCCGTCATCAAGTATACGCCGCAGACCGACCTCAGGGTGGTCGAGGGGGAATACCTTGAGGAGGGCAATACCGAACCGACGCCATTCCGGATCGAAACGCCCATTGCCGAGGAGTTCCTGGAGGAGATCCTGCAGACCGGCAAGTTTCGCACCCGCCCGCCCAACACGCTCATGATGAACGTGTTCTTCACCCTGCTGCCGTTCCTTTTGATCGCGCTGTTGCTCTACTTCTTCCTTTTCCGGCAGATCCGCATGGCCGGCAAGGGCGCCATGAGCTTCGGCAAGAGCAAGGCGCGCATGCTCAACAAGGAACGAAACAAGACCACCTTCAAGGATGTCGCCGGCGTCGATGAGGCCAAGGAGGAGGTCGCCGAGCTGGTCGATTTCCTCAAGGATCCCAAGAAATTCCAGAAGCTGGGCGGCAAGATCCCGAAGGGCATCCTGATGATCGGGTCCCCCGGCACCGGCAAGACCCTGCTCGCCAAGGCCATCGCCGGCGAGGCCGACGCCTCCTTCTTCAGCATCAGCGGCTCCGACTTTGTCGAGATGTTCGTCGGCGTCGGCGCCAGCCGCGTGCGCGACATGTTCGAGCAGGCCCGAAAGAACACGCCCTGCCTCATCTTCATCGATGAAATCGACGCCGTGGGCCGCAGCCGCGGACACGGCCTCGGCGGCGGCAACGACGAACGCGAGCAGACCCTGAATGCGCTGCTCGTCGAGATGGATGGCTTCGACACGCAGGAGGGCATCATCATCATCGCCGCGACCAACCGGCCCGATGTGCTGGATCCGGCGTTGCTGCGTCCCGGCCGTTTCGACCGACAGATCACCGTGCAGCTTCCGGATGTGCGCGGCCGCGAGGAGATTCTCAAGGTGCACGCAAAGCGGGTGAAGCTGCAGCCCTCGGTCGATCTGAGCGTGATCGCCCGCGGCACACCCGGCTTCGCCGGCGCAGAACTGGCCAACCTCTTGAACGAGGCCGCGCTTCTGGCCGCGCGCAACAACAAGAAGGCGGTCGGCATGGAGGAGCTGGAGGAGGCCCGCGACAAGGTCCGCTGGGGTCGCGAGCGGCGCAGCCTTGCCATGACCGACGAGGAGAAGAAGAACACCGCCTGGCATGAGGCGGGACACGCCCTCGTCAACGTCGTCCTCGAGCACACCCATCCCCTGCACAAGGTGACGATCATCCCGCGCGGACAGGCATTGGGGGCCACCATGTATCTCCCCAAGGAGGACCTCCTCAGCCGGCGGCGCAAGGAGCTGCTCGACATTGTCGCGGTCACCATGGCCGGCCGGATCGCCGAGGAGATTGTCGCCAAGGACATTTCATCCGGCGCCACCGGCGACATCCAGCAGGCCACCCAGATCGCCCAGGCCATGGTCACCCAGTGGGGCATGTCCGACAAACTCGGCATGGTCCAGTACGGCGACGACAGCGAATACGTCTTCCTCGGCCGCGAGATGAACAAGGTCAAGGGCTACAGCGAAAAGACCGCCCAGGAGATCGACGCCGAGGTCAAACGCATCATCGATGAGAACTATGCGCGCGCGGAGAAGATCGTCACCGATCACCGCGACAAGCTGGAACTGATCGCCAACGCCCTGTTGGAGTACGAGACCCTCGACGGCCAGCAGGTCGAGGACATCGTCAAGACGGGGACATTCACTCCGCCCGATCACCCGACCGATCTGAACCCGCCCGCCGGCGCGCCGGCTGCCACCACGATCCCGGAGATCTCGACCTCCGACAAGCCGGGCCTGGATCCCGGGCTCGGCTCGCCCGAGCCGGCCGCGATCTGAGGAAGGCGGAGTCTTGGGGGCAACCCGCGCTCCTCGTCGTGCGGGTCGCCGGCCCGGCCTGCCCGGCGCTTCAAGACGAACGTTCAACGCTCAACTTTAAACGCCAAACATCAAACGAAAGACATCGCGCGCGCAGCGCCTGACCCGGTTGAACGTTGGAAGTTGAAAGTTGAACGTTCAACGTTGGTCTTGCCTCTCCCATGATCATCGCCCCCTCCCTCCTCGCGGCGGACTTCGGCCGCTTCACGCAGGACGCCAGACGCGCCGAACGCGCGGGCGCGGACTGGCTGCATCTCGACATCATGGACGGCCATTTCGTGCCGAACATCTCCTTCGGACCCGACGTCGTGAAGACGCTTCGCGGCGAGGTGGGGCTCTTCCTCGACACGCATCTCATGTGCTCCCGGCCGGAAATCCTGGTCGAGCGGTTCGCGGAGTTCGGTTCCGACCAGATCACCGTGCATGTCGAGCTGCCGCATGTTGGAAAGTTGATCCGGCAGATCCGCAAGCTCGGAAAAAAGGTCGGTCTTGCGGTCAATCCGCCCACGCCGATCCAGTCCGCGCGGAAGCATCTGAAGAACATCGACCTTCTGTTGGTGATGACCGTGAACCCCGGATTCGGCGGCCAGCCATTCATTCGCGACACGCTCGCGAAGATCAGGCAGGCCAGGGCCTGGCGCGGGAAGCTGGCCCTCGACTATCGCATCCAGGTCGATGGCGGCATCAAGTTTGAAACCGCCGCAGAGTGCGCCGCGGCGGGCGCCGACGCCTTTGTCAGCGGCACGGGGCTCTACGGCCAGCGGAACATGAAGTCCGCCATCGCCAAGATGCGGAAGTTGACCGAAGATGCCGCCGGCTGAAACGGAACCTGATATCCACCCACCCACTCCCATGAGCGAACAGAACGACACCACCGAGAAGGCGTTGGATGAATTGCGCGACCTGATGCGCGATGTCGACAACCTCCTGAACTCCTCGAAGGAGAAGGTCGATGAGTCCGTGAAGAAGAACAGCGAGAAGTTGAACGAGTCCCTGGATTCGGCCAAGGCCTCCGCCTCCCGGGCCAAGGAATCGGCGGCCGCCGGACTGGAGGCCGCGCGGCGGGCCATCCACGCCTATCCTGTCGAGTCGGCAGGCGTCACTTTTGGTCTGGGCCTGTTGCTGGGAATTCTCATCAACCGCAAGTAAACGCGATGTCCGGGGAGAAGCCTCCATCCGAAGCCGTCTTCCGTTCGTTGAAGCGGTTTCTCAACACGATACTCGGCGTTGTCCAATCCAGGCTCGAGCTGTTCGCCATCGAGTTTCAGGAGGAGAAATGGCGGTTGCAGCAGATGTTTGTCTGGGTGGTCGTCGGCGTTTTTGCCCTCATTCTGACCGCGGTTGTCGTGACCGCGACCGTTGTTTATTGGGTCGGTGAGGAGAATCGCATGACCGCCCTCGTCCTGTTCTGCCTCGGCTATGCCGCCCTGACCGGGTTCGCCTTCCTCAAGGCGCGCCGGCTCGTCGCCGACAAACCGCCCTTCGAGCAAAGCCTCGAGGAGCTCAAAAAGGATCGTTCATGGTTGGAGAAAGAGAACTGATCCGCCTCGCCGAGCGCAAACGAGAGATCATGCTCGAGAATGACAGGGCGCGCCAACGTCTTGCCGAACAGCTCTCCAATGCCCGGTCGCTCGGCTCCACCGTGGACGCCGGCGTCGATCGCGCCCGCCGGCTCGGGCCCTGGCTTCTGCTCGTTGCGCCGGCCGTCGGTTACCTCGTCGCGCGTCAGGGGAAGGGGGTCGTCGAGATCGTCCGCGCCGCACGGTCCGGCTTGAGCTGGATGTCGACGATTCGCGAGGTGGCCGCCTGGTTGGGCCGCAGGTGAGCCGCCGCATAAGGCTGTTCGCCACGGCCGGTTGTTCAAGATCGTCGGAGAAACCGATCCGGACGCGTCCCCCTTCAAGCTACGCAGCCTGCAATCGGCGTTCCGGCATGACGGCGATCTGACGCCGGATACGATCGATGTTCCTTTCGATGCGATCGAAATACTGATTGCGCCGGTCGGGTCCGATCAGATGCCGATGCGCGCCGCCGAGTTCGTTGTCGAGTTTGGGTTTCACGAAGTTCTCCCAGAAGGCGGGTGTGTTGCGGATGAGCTCCTCGGCGTTCGCAAAGGCGACATGGGCCCCCGCATTGCCGGGATCGCGCCGCGCGGCCTCGGCGAACTCAAGAAACAGGATGGAGAGCTTGGAAGGATAGTCTTCGGCCGCCATCTGTCCCAGCAGATCGGCCGTCCCGACACACTGCCCGATCTCGCGCTCCAGCCGGCTTTGAAACGGGATGGACCCAATCTTCAGTTTCACCCCGGTGCAGTGGATCATGTTTTGCACGGATGAGATTTCCGCGGGTGAGAATCCCATTTCCGTCAAAAGCCCTTTCGCAAATTCGGCGCTGCGTCCGACGTGCACATAAGTGTATTTCGCGCCTGTTCCGCCGACGTCATTGTTGCGCTTCAGATAGCCCGTGTCGTGCAGCAGGATCGAGAGGAGCCCGAGTTCGAACATGCGCTGCGTCAGGCGCGGCTCCACGCCGGCCGCCGTCCGTCCGCAGAGCAGACGCACAAGACATAGTGTGCCTTGGAGCGTGTGCTCAAGATCATGGTACAGCGCGTCGATCGGCTGGTAGTCCCGATACTTCCCAAGAAAGCAGTCGATCACCCGGTCGAACGCCTGTGGGACGAACTCCGGATCGCCGCCCGGGTACCATGCAAGATAGGCTTGCTCGGCCTCGCGCCTCACCGTCAACGGGTCTTTTGTGTTTATCAACGAGTTCATGATTTGCCTTTCATTTGTCGTGTAACCCTCTGTTCAGCAGGAAGTTGGCCAGTTATTCACAAGAGTGTATTTTTGTGAACAACCCTGTCTTTAAATGAGGCATTTTAGGCGACATGAATCGCGTAGCATAGCCGTCCCGGCTACGGGTTCCTGCGGCGCCCCGCCGCGAGTCGGAAGCGCCGGGCGTGGACGCCCTGTGAACTCGCAGGCGA
>JAYPEY010000045.1:0-15671 GCA_038126035.1 Verrucomicrobiales bacterium
TTGCCGGAGGCGGACGGGGCTGGAGTCGCAGCCGGCGCTTCGGTCCGATTCGCGTTCTGGGCGCGAGATTCTGGCGGGACGCCAGAATCGACCGGCGGGACGCCGGTTCCACCCGCGTCCATCGCCTCGATGATCTGCTTCAATGCGTTGGCCTGTTCCTCGTTCAGATCAAGCGGTTTGCTCGGGAGGATGTTCTCGTTTGCGTAGGGGTCGCGTTCGGCGATTCTGGATTGGATCGCGACCAGCCCCTTGTTCTCCAGTCGGCGCACGGTGTCCGAGGTGGTTCCGGCCCGCTTCACGAGGTCGCGCAACGGCATGGATTCCTTTTCCCTGAGGACTTCCAGGACTTCCTTCTGCCGCTTGGTCAGCTTGGCGGGTTCGGTGGGCGGATTCGGGACGAGGCTGGCGAAGAGGCTTTCCTTCCAGCCCTCCTTTTCCTTGCGGACGGCCTGGGGCAGGACGCTTTTCAGGGCGGTCTCCGGCGCGCAGCAGTAGTAATCGCCGATCCAGCGGGCCAGCTTCATCACCTTGGGCGTCACCATCGACTGCGCGCCGACGACATCGATCAGGGCCTTCAGCTTGTCGTGGGGCGATTGATCGATCAGCGCGGTCACGCAGCCCATGACGGTGCGTCGGCCAAAGGGCGCCTTCACCCGGCTGCCCACGTCCACGCGGCCGGCCAGCGCTTCGGGAATCAGGTAATCGAATTCCTTGCGCAGGGCGATCTCAAGTGAAACGCGGGCGATCATTCGGCGGCGCGATTTTTAACTGGCCCCTCCGGCTCGAACCACGACAAAGTTGCGGTTCAGCAGAAACGAAGCAGATTGTCTCATGTCGTCGTCCAATTCCCCCATCAAGGCCGGCAGCCCGACTGTGGGCGCGGGAAAGACCGTCCGCATCGCCTTCAAGCACGATGCGCCCAAGGCGGAGAAGTTGTCCATCGCCGGTGATTTCAATGACTGGGACACGGAACGGACGCCGATGAAGAAGAACTTCGGGGGGCTTTGGGAGGTGGCGTTGCGACTGACGCACGGTCGTCACCGTTACGTGTTTGTGGTCGATGGCGAATGCGTCCTCGATCCCAACGCCAACGGAACCGAGAAGACCGACGAGGGCTACAAAACCTCCCTGATCTTCGTCAGTTGATGGATTTGCCCGTCTTCGGATCGGGCTTCTTCCCGGTCAACTTGTCCACGGCCAGCATCAGCTTCACATCGGCGTCCGATTTGAGAAACAGGGCGAAGTTGATGACGGCCAGGGCTCCGAAGATCTCGGCCGAGGGCGCGCGATTGTAGGACATCGCCAGGAAGGCGACGAACAGGATTGCCGTGGCTCCGAGAGTCATCGTTCGATTCAACCGCGCCTTGGCGATCGCATCCCGCCGCTTGTCCTCGTCGAGGATGTTCCCAGCGAATGATTCGTCCGATGACTTGAAGAGGTCCATTGGGAGGGAGTGTGGGTTCGAGGTTGCGAGGGGCAATGCAAAACTTGGCGTTGCGCGGTGCGACGCGCGTCAGTTTTGTGCAATCGGTAGTGGCTGCACGCGGGGCTTCGCCACGCTCGCACGCTGAGAAATGGGTATTGCAGCAGAGGCTGTCTCAAAAGGTGGTAGCAGCGGACGTGAGTCCGCTCAAATCTACGAATTCGCTCCGAAATGAGCCGACTCACGTCGGCATCTACCAAAGTTTTGGGTTTTTGATACAGTCTCAGCAGCAATACCCCACCAGGGTGGGGCAAAGCTGCTTGTCGCGCCGAAGCCGAATGGCGAAGGCGGACCGCTTTGCCCATTCTTCAGCCAGAGCGAGCGCCGCGATGCGCGGGCGTCCCGACGCTGCAATCTGCCATGAAACTGACGTGAGCCCGGAGCGTGGCTGTGTCGAAGCCCAGCCGCAGCAACGTTGGCGGCATCCACAGCCCGGACCGTTTTCAGGCGCCCCCGGTTCGCAGGCTGCTGCGGCTGGTCCCGAAGACGGCACACAGCCGCGCTCCGTCGGCGTCTGCTCGGACCCGTTTCAATTGTGCCCGGTTGCGACAGGGAACTTGTCTGAGTCGTGCAGGTGCGTAATCGTGGTGGGACATGAAGAACGTGGATGACGATCAGACGCTGATGGATGAATAACTCCATCAACATCAGGACGCTGACCGAGAGCGATCTCGACTTCGCCGATTCCATTCGAGAAATGGCGGGGTGGAACCAACGTTCCGGCGATTGGCGGCGGTTGTTGAAGCACGATCCGGAGGGGTGCTTCCTGGCCGAGTGGAATGGAAGGCCCGCGGGCACGGCGACGACGACGGCTTATGGGACGGATCTCGCCTGGATCGGGATGGTCATTGTGCATCCGGACCTGCGACGGCATGGCATCGGTCGGGCGTTGTTGAATCATTGTATCGGGCATCTCCAGAACGCGGGCGTTGCCAGCATCAAGCTTGACGCCACGCCGCTGGGCAAGACGGTCTATGATCGGTTGGGTTTCGTGGATGAATGGGGGCTTGCGCGTTGGGAGGCGGAGCGGCGCCAACCAGACATGTCGGCCGGCGAGGGAGTCGAGTCAGTCGACGAGACATTGCCCGACGACATTATTTCATTGGATCTCGAAGCCTTTGGCACAGACCGATCGCGGATGTTGCAGGCCCTCGCCGCGCAGTCGGAGACAATCGTGCATCGAACCGATGCGGACGGCATCGACGGATTTGGCATGATCCGCCCTGGTCGCAACGCGCACTATCTGGGGCCGGTCGTTGCGGGCAATGACGAGGCGGGCGAAGCGATTGCGCGGACGCTGCTTGCGCGCGCCCGTGGGGGACGCGTGTTCTGGGACGTGCCCGACGAGACAAGCGGCGCGGTGAGATTGGCGAAGCGGCTTGGGTTCACCCAACAGCGCGTCCTGACGCGAATGTTTCTGGGGGCGAATGATACGCCGGGAAGGCCGGATCGCATATGGGCTCTGGCGGCGCCGGAGATCGGGTGAAAGCCCGGACCGCGGGTCTGTGACCCGCAGCGATGTTGCAACCGGGCACGTCTACGGGACATGCCCGATATCCCGGACAACCGGAGGTCGCTGCGGCTCACAGAGCCGCGGTCGAAAATACATCCGTGCCATCCGCGGTATCCGTGGTTAAAACCATCCTGTAATCCGCAGTCCATTCATGAACTCGACCTACGACGGAATCATCCTCGGCACGGGGCACAACTCCCTGATTCTCCAGGCCTACCTTTCCCGCTGCGGTCTGCGGACCTTGTCCGTCGATTGCGCGGAGGTTCCGGGAGGCGGGCTTTCGACGATTGAGAATCCGCGCGTTCCGGGGGCGTTGCACAATCCGCACTCGTTCTATCATCGCGCGATGAATCGGATGCCGTGGTATCGCGACCTGGAACTGGAATCGCGCGGGGTGCGTTACCTGGAACCGGAGTTGAACGTGGCCATGCTCCTGCGCGACGGGCGCAGCCTGCAGTGGCGGACTGACCTGGAAGGCACGTGCGAGTCGTTCGCCGAATTCTCCAGGAAGGACGCGGATGCCCTGGTTCGCTGGACCGAGGAGTTTCGACCCATCGTGGAGAATATTCTTATTCCCGAGGCGCAATGCCCGCCGCTGGAGCCTGCGAAGCGCACGGAGCTTCTCAATCAGTCCAAGCTCGGTCGGCGCCTGCTGGAGGTCGCGGCCCTGTCGCCGCTGGAATTCGTGACGCAGAACTTCGAGCACGACGCGATTCGCGCGGGGTTGCTGTTCTTCAATGGGCTGCGCGAGGTGGATCTGCGGCTGAAGGGATTCGGTCATGCGATTCCGGCGCTGCTGGCTTCGTCGGCCAAGGCGCAGATGTGCGTCGGCGGCGCCGCGGTTCTGGCGCGCGGATTGATCGCGGACATCGAAGCGCATGGGGGATCGGTCCGCTGCGGTGTGAAGATCTCGCGCATCGTGATGAAGGAGGGCAGGGCCGCGGGAATTGAGTTGGAGAATGGCGAAACCATCGAAGCCTCCGGTTTTGTGGCGTCGGGCTTGAATCCGCAGCAAACCTTCCTGCAGTTGCTTCCCGAGTCCGGCGCCGCAACGGAACTGCGCGAACGCGCGCGGGGCTTCCGCTACAACCTGCTCGCGCCGCTCTTTGGTCTGCACCTCGCCCTGAAGGAGCCGCCGGCCTATGCCGCCGCCGAGCGCGATCCGGCGTTGCGCGACGCCTTCATGGTCATTCTTGGATTGGATCGCTTCGAGCAGTTTCACGAGATTGTGGATGCCCACGAGCGCGGGGAGATTCCCGGCACGGTTTCGTGGGGATCGTGTCCGACGCATTTCGATCCCAGCCACGGGACGGACGGGGTGCACACGGCCTTCATGTGGGAGAAGCTCCCCTATGCCCTGCGCGGCGATGCGCGAAACTGGGAGACCGAACGTGACATTCACGGCGCGGACCTGCTCGACTTCTGGCGCGGTTATGCGCCGAATCTCAACGACGCGACCATCCTCGACCGGTTTGCCCTCAGCCCCGCCGACACCGAGCAGACGCTGCCCAACATGTTTCAGGGCGATCTCTTGGTCGGGGCCTTTGCCAATGACCAGGTCGGACACAATCGCCCTTTCCCGGGCGCGGGGACTTATCGCACGCCGGTTCAGGGCCTGTATCTCTGCGGCGGCTCCACGCATCCGGGCGGCAATATCACCGGCCTCTGCGGCTATAACGCAGCCTCTGTCATCGCGGCGGACGCGGGCATGCGGCAATGGTGGGATTCGCCGGATGTGGAGGGGGCGTTGGGTGGGATTGCGGACGTGGGGTGAAAGGCTGGGCACGTTGACAGTCTCAGCGAACCCACCCCGATTCGCCTCTCAACGCATTGCGTTCGTGGCGAATATCCCCTCCCGAAGAGGGGACATATCATTGGATATGCCAGCGCGCAGGTCCCCTCCTCGGAGGGGAAATTGAACTCTCCCGCGAAGCGGATCTTGAGGGTTCAATCGGGGTGGGTCCGTGGGGACTTGCCTTTGACTCTCGCGAACTCGCTTCGGAGCTCCTTGGCTGACCGCTCAAAAAAGATCGGCTTGGCCAGGCTGATCTGGCAGCCTTCCGGCTCAGTTATCCACCCTGTTTTTCCATGAACCGAATCCGCGTGCTTCCCGACCAGGTGGCGAATCAGATCGCCGCGGGCGAGGTGGTGGAGCGTCCGGCCAGCGTGGTGAAGGAACTGGTGGAGAACGCCATCGACGCCGGAGCCAACAAGATCGGGGTGGAGATCCAGGCGGGAGGGCGGGCGTTGATCCGCGTGACGGACGATGGCGTGGGCATGAGCCGCGACGACGCCCTGCTCTCGCTCGAACGGCACGGCACGAGCAAGCTGCGCACGGCGGAGGATCTGGCCACGATTGAGACCATGGGCTTTCGAGGTGAGGCCGTGCCCAGCATCGCCAGTGTCTGTCGTTTCACCCTGACCACACGCGAGCGCGACAGCGACGAACCGGAGGGCACGGAGGTTTCGGTCGACGGCGGCAGGTTGATCGATGTGAAATCGGCGGGGCGCGCGGCGGGAACGACGATCGAGGCGCGGCAGTTGTTCTTCAACCTCCCGGCGCGCCGGAAGTTCCTGAAAAGCCAGGAGACGGAGCGGGCGCACATCCAGCATTGCCTCGCATTGACGGCCTTGGCGCATCCGCAGATTGCGTTTGAGTTCAAGAGCGACAAACGGATGGTCTGGCGACTGCCGGCGGAGTCGGCGGGCGGCGATGCTGAATCCCGCATGGCGGCGTTGAAGGAGCGGTTGCGCGCATTGTATGGCGCGGAGATCCGGATGATCCCGGTGGCAGGGGAGGAGACGGTTTCCGGCGGCGATGCCGTCATCCGGATCTGGGGGTTCACGGGCGCGCCGGGGGTGTCGCGGGCGAACCGGCAGGATCAGCACGTCTTCGTCAACAAGCGCCCCATCGAGCATCGCGGTCTGAATCAGGCGCTGCTGGAGGGCTATCGCGGCGGGTTGCCCAAGGGGCGCTATCCGATCTGCTGTCTCTTTCTCGAAATGCCCACGGCCTCGGTCGATGTGAACATTCATCCGGCCAAGCGCGAGGTGAAATTTGAACGCGACCGCGAAGTGCGCGCCCTGGTCGCCGACGCCGTGCGCGACGCCCTGTTGGACTATCATCGTGAGAGCATTTCGGCGTCCGGCGCGGACGATGCGGAGGATGCTGTTCCGGCGGATGCGCCGTTGAAAGCCGAGCCCTTTCCCATGGCTTCGACGACGAAGGGCGAGACCATGGAGTTGGTTGGAGGAGAGTCGTTCGAATCCGCGAAACCCGCCGCAAAAGGCCAACCCGGATCCGGCAAGCCCCAACGCATCTTTCCCGAAGTTCCGAAGCCGGCGCCCGTTCCGGCATCGACATCGAAGGCCCCGGAAAGAAAGGCGGACAGAAAGCCCGACCGCGCGCCCCTCGATGACGTCGCGAGGGAGCGGATCGCCGCCATTGAGAAGGAGGTCAAAGAGACACCCGCGGAGCCCGCGCCGCTGCTGAAGGTGCCGTTGCGGATGCTGGGGACGGTGGCGCGACATTACGTCGTGCTGGAGTCGGATCGGGGGATGGTGCTGATGGATCGCCGGGCTGCGCATGAGCGCGTGCTCTACGAGAAGTTGCTGGCGGAGGCCAGGGAAGCGGCGGGGGAGGCTCAGCGTTTGTTGCTGCCGGAGACGGTGGAGTTGTCGGCGCGTGACGCGGGATTCGTCCGGGAGCAGTTGGAGACCCTGGCCAGGCTGGGCGTGGGGTTGAGTGAGTTTGGCGAACAAACCTTCCTGCTGGACGCGTTGCCCCCGTTCGTGCGCGGCATCGAGGCGCGGAAGTTTGTCCTGGAATTGATCGACGACCTGAAAGCGGCCGGAAGTTCGGCCGGGTCGGATCGGTTGACCGAGCGCGCGATTGCCCAAGGCATCTGCCACCGCGCGGCGCTGTCGGGCGACGCTTTGAGCGAGGCGGAATTGGCGAATCTGGTGGAGGACCTGCGGCGTTGCTCAATGCCCTACACCTGTCCGAATGGCCGGCCGACCCTGATCGAGATGAACGAACGGGAACTGGCGAAGAAGTTCGGGAGAGGCGGGTGATTTTCGATGTCAACGACCGGGATTCAACGGGTGTAGAAGTTGAGCAGATCCCGGTTTTCCTGCCCTGCCTTGATCTCCTTGAATCTGCGACCGTGTCCCGCTGACACCTTGTTGCCTCGGACGGTATTGCGCCTCGATGTGACGAAGAGGCCGACGAAACGGGCATCGTCATGTCTGCGTGTGTCACGAATGACATTCCGGAGAATGAGGTTCCCCTCCGCGACAGAGGGTGTCGGCGAGGACTCGGCGGTGGCGTTTCCCACATAGATCGCCTCGCTTCCGGCGTCGATGATGGAGTTCCCTTCAACACGATTGTTCGATGATTGAACGAAGATTCCCTGCATTGTGGAACTCTTCACGACATTGTTTCTGACAATGTTCCTCTCGGAGGACGACAGGATGAAGATCCCGCGGCCGTGGTTTTCGATGATGTTCCTCTCGACGAGGTTGTTCCGTGCCTTGTTCGGAAGCCGGACACCGGCATATCCCGAATCGATCGGTCGGCGCGAGGTGATGCGGTTCGACACGACGTGGCAGTCCGTGTGGCCGCTCAGGTTGACGCTTCCCTTTTCCGATGAATTGAATGTGTTGTTCGCGATTCTCACGTTGCTGCACTCCGAACCTGCGTAGGCCGATTTGCCCTGGTTGTCGTTGAACACATTCCCCTCGAGTATGAGGTCGGAACTTTGTTCAAACCGGACGATTCCTCCCTGGAATTCGACGCCGCGGAACTGAAGTCGGCGAACCTCCTGCATCAACAGAAGACGCCTCGGATTGCTGAAGGTCAGGCCGGTCACGACCGCGTCGTGAAAATCCACCCGGCTTGCCTTCAGAAGGTAGTCGCCGCCGTCCTTCATCTTCAGGACGGACTTTCCAGCGCCGGCGCCCACCAGGTTGACGCCCGGCTTGAGCCGGATGGGGCTGTCGAATTGGTAGATGCCGGCGGGAATGCGAACGGTGTTCACCTCGTCGCTTGTCGACACATGTTGCATGGCCTTCGCCAGCGCGGTCGATTGATCGGAGCCAGAGCCCGGAGTCAGGCCGAATTCGGCGGCGTCAACAGCGCGAAAGCGACGGGCTGCGTCCGATACGGCGGCGATTGATGAATGGGCGGCTGTTCCCATCCAGGCCGCGAAAATGAGCAAAAGGGTTCTTCCCATGACTGATGCCGCCTGTCGTCCGGATGGTGGAGACATGTAAGGCGACCCAGTGCGGATACAACGCGTTCCGGGATTCCGCGAGCTAAAAGTCGTCAGTTGGCGAACTGGGGGGGCGCGTCAGTTTTGTGTTATCGAAAACCTGACACGCGGGGCTTCGCTACGCTCGCACGCTGAAGAATGGGTATTGCGGCAGCAATACCCCACCAAGGTGGGGCAAACCTGCTGGTTTGCCCACTTCTCAGCCAGAGCGAGCAACGCGATGCGCAGGCGTCCGAACGGCGATATCTCTTACAGAAGCTTCTGAGCATCTTGCGCCTTCTTGCGGCTCAATTCCCCACGGTCGTTTCATAGCGCACGCCGTCGGGGACGGGCACGGCGACGGGGACGGTGGTTCCGAAGGTCCCGGCCGTTCGGGCGCTGGAGTCGACCGCGACGAAGGCCGTGTATTTCGACATCAGGCTGTAGTCCAGGGCCAGTCCCTTGATCTGATCTTCGAGTTCCGGGTTGTGGAACATCGCGGCGTCGTCGGCCATGGCGGCGATCTTGCGGCGCGCCCAGACCGCGGCGAGGCCTTCATGCACGGTCTCCGCGTTGTCGAGATCGATCGGCACATCCATGGCGATCTCCTCGCCGTTGGCCAGGCGGCCGCGCACGCGGATGTTGCGTTTGCCGGCGCCCGCGAACCTGCCGGTGACGACGAGCGGTCGACCGACGAACAGGTCGGGAACGCGGGCGGGCCAGGCTTCCTCAACCTCAAGGCCGTTCCAGTCGATGGTGATGTCGGTCAGGGCCGGGTGGCTGACGCGTTCGAAGAAGCGGTCCATGATCTCGGAGCCGCTGTCCTGGAGATTCAGGTAGGCGACGGCGCCGCGGCCGAGCTTGGCCATGCGGTCCATGAGGTAGTCGTTGGGCGAGGAGCCGACGCCGAAGCTGAAGATGCGGGTGGCGCCGAGGCGTTGTTTGATGGCGCGCAGGACATCGGCCTCATTGCCGATCAGGCCGTCGGTGAGAAAGGTGACAAAGCGCAGCCGCCGCGGGTCGTGTTCGAAGTCCAGCGCGGCTTTGATGCCCTCGATCATGTGCGTGCCGCCGGTTCCGTTGAGGTCCTTGAGGTATTGCTTGGCGCGATGGATGTTCGGCGAGGTCACGGGCACGGGCGCGCCTCCGAGTTGCGAGGCGTTGTTGGAGAAGCGGATGATCTGGAAGGTGTCGTCCTTCTCGAGGTGGTTGAGCGCGCGTTTGATCGCGTCCTTGGCCTGTCTGAGGGGCGCGTCGCGCATGCTGCCGGAGCAGTCGATGACGAAGATCATCTCCATGGGCTTGCGCTTGAGCGACTTCATGGAATCGGGCGGATAGAGCATCAAGGAGAAGTAGCCGCTGCGCTCGTCGCGATGGGTGATGAAGTTGGATTTCAGCCTGGAACCGGTCACGCGCCAACGCAGCACGAAGTCCTTGTTGGGCAGGGTGTCGAGCGGCTTGAGGGAGATGTCGTAACGCTCGTCGGTCTTGCGGGCCTTGGCGATGGCGTGGGTGCGGGAGTGCAGTTCCTCGATCTTCACGCCGGCGTTGAGCTTCACGTTGACCATGATGTCGTGCCCACTGCGTTCCTTGGGACGCAGGTATTGCACTTCGGTCGCCTGACCGGAGCCGCCATGCCGACCGCGGGGGGCGGAACCGACGCCGGCCGTGGAGCCCGCGGGGTTGAAGCGCGGGGCGACCACCATCGGGAACACGAATTCATACCACCCATCGCGCCAGGCGAGGGTGTTGTAGTATTTCAGATCGATGTCGATGCGCTTGCCCGGTTCGATGTTGGCGACCTTTTGGGTGAAGATGTTGGGCCGCTCCTGGGTGAGCAGGGAGGCCTTGTAGCCGCCGGTCCTGGCCGCCTCGTAGATGCGCTTGGCCTCCTGTTTCTCGCGGATGATGCCGCGGATGCGCCGGTCCCCGATCGTCATCACGAATTCATTCACCGCGGCGTTCTGCGGCAGCGGAAAGACATAGACCGCCTCGATCTTGCTGGAGAAGGGGTTGTGAAACTGCTGCGTGACCTCGACGGTCGCGAGATAGCCGTCGATGGCGGCGTTCACATCCGTGTGCTTCAGCGGCATGGGGATCAGCCGGTCATCCGGGCCCTTGCGGCCGCGGAGGGTGCAGATGGGCAGGTCGTTGTCGTGACTGGCGATGCGGGCCTTGGCGTCATCCAGGCGCGAGATGACCCAGATTTCCTCCTCGCGGGAGGGCAGCGTTCCGGGATCAACCTTCACGCGGGCGACAGGCTTGGCGGCTATGGAGAGGCCGGCGGGCGCCGCGGACTTGAATCGCCCGCGTCCCGAAGGGTTGCGCGCGGGGGAAGATGAAGGAGCCGTCGAGCGTTTCATTTCCGCTTCGGCGGTAGCGCGCTTCTTCAACTCCGACTTGTGAGGGGCGGGGGCGTCCGTCGTGCGCATCCGCTGCGTTTCCTCAATGCGGCGGGCTTCCTTGGGCGAGGGTTCTGCGGGCGCAGCTTTGGCCGCTTCGCGTGCGACCTTGGCCTTCTCCGATTCCACCATGGCGCGATCCATGTCCGCGGAGCCCGGGGCTCCATTCACGGCCACTTCCGGTTCGACGGTTTCTTCCGTGGGCGTCGCGGCATTGTCCGGACTGTTCCACGGTCTTTGTGAGGTTTCCTCTGAGGCGCAGCCGGCAAGCCAGACAAGCATGACAGCAAGCAGGGCGGCGAAAGCGGGCGAGAGGCGGTTTTGCGCGGTTTCCTTGGCGGTGTGGGATTGGGTCTTCATGTTCGTTCCTTTGGTGGTGAAGCGGGTGGGGAAATGGTGGAGGGCGATCAATCGTTGGTGTTGCGTTCCTGCGTCGTCACGTCGGCGGCGACCTTTTCGCCCTGGACGGTGGCGGCGGTTTTGAGGCGGGCGATGAATCCGGGTTCGACGTCGCCCGAGATCTGCAGGTGCACGGTGGCGATGCGGGTGCGGCCGGTCGGCAGGTTGTCGGCGGGCGCGGTGTTGAAGGCGGC
Organism: Verrucomicrobiales bacterium; assembly: GCA_038126035.1. Lineage (GTDB taxonomy): Bacteria > Verrucomicrobiota > Verrucomicrobiia > Limisphaerales > JAYPEY01 > JAYPEY01. Next base: position 11,244 of record JAYPEY010000045.1, read on the forward strand.
GATGACGACCTGCTCGCGCTGGATCGCGCGGGGATCGTAATAGGGCGCCTCCTTGTAGGCCGGATGTTCGCCGCCCTCGATGCCGACGATCTTGACCGCCTCGGTGTTGGCGGCGAATTCGATCTGATACGCAGCCAACGGCTGGTTCATGGAATCGACGTAGATATCCACGGCCTGAAAGCGGACGGCGGAGGCGGAGTCCTTTGCCCGTTGGGCGGCGAGCGGGCCGGCCAGGAGAAGGCCGGTGACAAGGGTGAGGATGAGCTTCTTCATGACAGTATTCCTTTCCTGTTCAGAGTTTGACGGAAACACGGGCGACCCAGTCCACGTCGGCGCGGTCGATGGCTCCGTCGTTGTTGAAATCATAGGAGGCGGGGACGACCTGGGCGCCCTCGATCTGGCGGGCGAGGGCGAAGGCGTCGAGAATGTCCACGGTGTTGTCCCGGTTCACGTCCTCTCGGGCAAAGGTCATCCTGGCCGCTTCGGCGGCGGGCGCGTCCGTCATGGCTTCCGCTTCAGCCGGGGCGGAAGCTCCGGCTTCTTCCTGTGCGGCCATGTCGGCAGTTTCCATCAGCGCCGGCGTCCGATCGGCTTGCCGCGTCCGCGGGTCGCGCCCGGTCAACGACACCAGCAGGACCACCGAAGCCGCGATGGCGACGCCCCAACCGGACCAGGCGATGATGTTGGAGCCGCTGGAGCGCGGCTGTGTCCCGCTTTGGGGGCCAGCCGCAGCAGCCTCCGGTTCGCGGGCGTTTGAAGACGGATCGGGCTCGGGGCGCCGCCGGGGTTGCTGCGGCTGGTCTTCGACACAGCCGCGCTCCGGTGATGCCTGGCCCGGCTTCAGATGTCGGCGCGCCTCGGACATGATGGCTTCGTCCACCGAGGGCGGGACGAAGATGTGTTCGTTGTCGAGATCGGCCAGCGCGTCGATCAACTCCCGGGGGGCGTCGATCTGCTCGTCGTGTTCTGGCCGATTGGATTCGTTCATGTTCACTGGTTCAAGCGCCGCGGGGCGCGGTTTGGTTCACTTGTCGAAAAACTTTCTGGTGCGTTCGTCCTTGCGCAGGGTGGTCAGCGCGTTGTGCAGGCGGGATTTCACCGTGCCTGTCGGAATCCCCATGGCCTCCGCAATTTCGCCCATTTTCATGCCTTCCACGAAACGCAGGAGGAGGACTTCCCGGTGTTCCTCCGACAGTTCGGACATCACAGCGGCGAGTTGTTCGCGCTGGTTTTCCACGGGAGCAACCTCCTCCGGGGCCTCGACATGCTCGCTGATCTCCTCGTCGGACTGGAAACGGCGCGCCTTCTTGAGCGCCGTCAGGGAAAGATTGCGGACGGCCGGGTAGAAGAAGGTGGTCAGCTTCGCAGTCAGTTGGAAACCGGGGAATTTCTTGAGAAAATAGAGAAATGTCTCCTGGAGGACGTCCAGCGCGAGGTCCCGGTCGCGGGTGAAGCGGAAGGCCAGATTCACCACCCAGTCGCGGTGACGCAGATAGAGGACGTCGAAGGCGGAGCTGTCGCCCTTGTTGACGGCGTCGATCAACTCGAGATCGCTGCGCAAATCGGCTTGTGGGTCGGTATCCACCCTGCGTGACGTCTGAAGAATTTCAACCATCCTGCGCCGGGTTTGTTGCGGTTGCCATACCCTTTTAGGACGGTCGAGGGCAAAAAGGTTCAGTTGAATGCGGGATGCGGGATGCGGAATGCGGGATGCGGAATGCGGGATGCGGGATGCGGAATGCGGGGATGGAAGTCCTTTAGACTTGGCCTTGGCTGAAGCAGCGGCGCATGAAGTCAGCCAGGTCGTTGCGGCGGAAGGTTTCCAGGTCCCAGGGATCGTCGGTCAGCCAGTCGAGGCGGTTGTCGGGCAGGAGGTAGACCCAGGCTTCCGCCTCGTCGCCGTCTTCAAATCGGACTGTTCGGAGCTCGCGTGAATAGGGCTCGCCCTCGAAGTCATCGAGCCTGGCCAGATCGTCGTCGGACAATCCGTCATAGACGCAGCCGGGGGTCGAGGCGCGGGCCTGAGGAATCACGCCTGGGTAGGAGGCGTCGCGAATCCGGCGCAGTGCATGGTTGGGCAGGGCCGCTTGGCGGCCGTGCGGCGCGCAGCCGATCACGGCTTGGATCACCTCGGCGACCCGCAGCGAGCCGTAGCAGAAAAGGCGGTGATTGGGAGTTGTTCCCGATTCGATGGACATGGCATTCTTGCCCGTGATTTCAGAGTCGCACACCAACCAGATCCTTTCCTCCAACATGAAAAACATCAATCGTCTTCACGCCAGCATCATGCTGGCCGTCGGTTTCATTGTCGGCCTGGTCGTCGGCAACATCGCGCTGCTCACGATGCCGGACACCTGGGATGTCGCCGTCCGCGCGCATGAGATCCGCCGCAAGCACCTGATTCTCGAACGCCTGGTCGCGGGCGAGGCGGACACCGCGGCGAGACAGTTGGCGACCGAGATCAACTCGGACATCCTGCTGCTTGACCGCGCCGCCAAGTCCCGAATCCGCTTTCCGGGCGTGGGCGAGGGGGTGAAGGCGGAACTGGCGAAGGTGAAGGGCTACCGGGAATCCATCCGCGTGGATTATGCCGGCTTGTCGGACACTGCCACCTTCCAGAGCACCTTGACAAAAACAGAAGAAGCGTTGGCCGGGTATTGAGGGATGGAGGCAAACGTCAATCGTTCAACTTTGAACTCTGAACTTCAAACTGGGATTGCGCGCAGCCTGCGGGTTTCCAATTTGGGAGTTTAACGTTTCAAGTTGGACGTTGAAAGTTCGTATTTTCTTGGCGCTCATGCGCGAACGAGCCCCGAGGGCTTCTCCTTTCCGCGTGACCGTCCGTCCGGCTTGTGTCAAATCTCCGGCATGGCAAGATTGACGCCCAAAGAGATCAAGGCGGGGCTGGAATCGGCCCCGGAATGGAGTCGCAAGGGGCGAAACATTCACAGGACCTACCGGTTCAAGGACTTCCCGGCTGCCATCCGGTTTGTCGACAAGGTCGCGCGCGTCGCGGAGAAGGCCTGGCATCATCCGGACATCGATATCCGCTGGAACAAGGTGACGTTGTCGCTGACCACCCACGATGAGGGCGGCCTGACGGAAAAGGATTTCGACCTGGCGCGGAAATTCGACGCCAAGGCCTGAGTTTTTCAATCTTCGGTTCCATACTCCGCAATCCCTTGGCCTCGTCCGCGCAAAAGTCGACTTCCGCCCGGCGTCGCAAGCCGCTCGACGCGGGGCTCGCCTTTCGTAATGCGTTTGGCTTCTCCCCGGCCTGCATCACCCGCGCCCCCGGCCGGATTGAACTGCTCGGCAACAGCGCGGATTACAACCAGGGGTTGGCCATGGCGGTGGCGATCGATCGCTCGGTGCGCGTCGCGGTGTCGCCGCGCGTTGACGGGCGGATCGAGTTGGCGAGTTCCGGATTCAAGACGCGGGAGAAGTTCTGGCTGACGTCGTTCGAGTTCAATCCCGCTGCGCCCTGGACGGCTTTCATGAAGGGGGTGTTGGACCGGTTGCGGAAACACGGCGTCAACTTCAGCGGCTTCAACGCCTGCGTGTTCAGCGACATTCCCCGCGGGGCAGGGCTGGGTTCGTCGTCAGCATTGACCGTGGCGACGGCGTTGGCGGTGCGGGAGCTGTATCCGTGGCGCGTTACATCGACCGGGGTCATGCGACCTCCGGCGCGGACAAAGGGCCGATTGCCGAGACTGGGAATGGAAGAGGCATTGCAGGTCGCTCGCTTCTGTCAGGAGGCGGAGACCGAGTTCGTGGAAACGAGCTGCAATCTGCTGGCTCCGATCGTGTCGCTGCACGGAAAGGAATTTCACATCGTATCGGTCGATTTTCATCACTGTTCGGTGGAGCGGATTCCGTTGATTGAGGATGTGGCCTTTGTGGTGTGTGAGACGGGCGTTCCAGGGCGGAACGATACGAGACGCCATCGGGATCTGCGGCAGCATTGCGTCTCGGCGGCGCGGGCGCTTCGGGCGAAGTCGCTGCGGTCGGTGGAGCCGCGTTATCTTTCGACGCGCCGCAAACGGCTCACGCAAAGGGAATACGAATGCGCCTACCACATCGTGGGCGAGAACCAGCGCGTGGCCTTCGCCGATCGCGCGCTGCGGGAGGGCGATATCGAACAATTCGGGCAATACCTCCTGCAGAGCCACGACAGCTGTCGCGAATTCTTCGGGAACAGTTCTCGGGAACTGGATCTGCTCGTGCAACTGGCCCGGGCGCATCCGGCCTGTCTCGGGGCGCGCCTGGCCGGCTCCGGCTTTGGCGGCTCCACGGTGAATCTCATCCGTTTCTCCAAGCTCGATGAGTTCAAAGCCTCGATCAGCGGGCTGTATGAGAAGCTGACCGGGCGGAGAATCGAACCCATGTTCTGTCGGGTGGTCAACGGGGCGGAGTAGACGGTGCGAT
>JAYPEY010000045.1:15771-37403 GCA_038126035.1 Verrucomicrobiales bacterium
AGAATCGAACCCATGTTCTGTCGGGTGGTCAACGGGGCGGAGTAGACGGTGCGATTGGTTTTGAGCGCGGTGCGTACCGGATCGTAAACACCAGTCCCGGTGAAATCGTGAAATCGTAATCGGATTCCGCGACAATGCCCGCAGCCCGGGTGCATTGTTGGCGTGGTTGAGCATGAGTAGTGAGTTCGGGGCCGTGGAATGATGAACCGTATTGTGGCCGGACGCCGGCGCTTCCCCTGTATTGAACCATGAACTCGGAACAATTTAGAGAACGCCTCTTGAATGCCGATGTATGTTCGGCTGACGATCTGAAAGGCTGTTCGCCAGCGGAATTTGCGTGTTTGGAGGGTTGGCTTGGATTCAAGCTTCCGGTTTCATATGAGGAAGACATGAAGATCATTGGGCACGGGGCGGGAGACTTCATGAGCGATGTGAAGATGTTTTTTCCCGATGTCCTGACGCTGACGGAGGATTCGCGGGCCTTGATTTCTGATCAAATCCGATTGCCGGATGATGCGTTTGTGTTTGCTAGTCGTTATGGCGACCAATTGCTGTTTCATCGCTTGCAGGAGAAAATGCAGGGAACGGATCCACCGATATATAAGTGGGACAGTGAGGAGCCAAACTCTTTTGCAAGAACAGATGGGTCGATTTGGCAATTCCTGGAAGACGAACTGGACTTTTTCGAAGACTGGCAAGACGAGAGAAAAAGGGAATCACACGGCAAGAGGGACAAGAAGGAATAGCGAAAAGGGCAATCCCAAGAAACAGGAATTCTGATTCGCGATACTCGCGCGCGTCTGTGCGGTGGAGTGGCGAGTTCATCCAGCAGGCGTCCGGATCCTCTTCAGCGAATTCCCATCCATCACAGCCGACCTTTCGGGCTCTTGGATCGCATGATTGCATCTTGCATCTCCCTATTTACCCGAGAACAACCCGGTTGCTGCGAGCCTTGGCCGCTGTTACCCTGTGACCATGAGCATCACTCTTGAAATGGACGAGGAAACGCTGAGTCGCATTCCGCTGGCGCCGGGGGAGCGTGAGCGGTTGATGCAGATTGAACTCGCGTGCCGGTTCTACGCCAACGGCTGGCTCACACTTGGACAAGGGGCGAAGCTTGCCGGTCTGGACCAATTCGCCTTTGGAGTGGCTCTTGCCGAGCGCGAGATTCCGCGGCACTACACCCACGACGACCTCGACGCCGACCTGGCTTATGCCGGCGGTCAGTAATACGTCCCCGATCACTAACCTTGCAGTGATCGGCCGCTTGGATTTGCTGCGGCAGCAACTTGGCTCCGTTCTCATCCCGCCGGCGGTTCATGCCGAAGTTCTCCGAATGCCTGATGCGGCGGGTTTGTCTCTTGTGCAGAACGCGATCTCCGAAGGTTGGATTGAACTCCGCAGCCTTGCCTCCCCAATACCGGATGACCTGAAGGCGCTCGATGCAGGTGAATCCGAGGCGTTGGCGCTGGCCTTGGAAACAAAAGCTCCGAGGCTCGTGATCGACGAGTCCATTGGTCGACAGCACGCTGCGCGTCTCGGGCTGCCTCATGTTGGATTGCTCGGTATCCTGCGATACGCCAAGAACAGCGGCGAGATCGATTCGCTGCGAGCGGAGATTGCTGTGCTTCGCAAGAAGGTTCACTTCTTCATTTCCGATGAATTGGAAGGCCGCCTCCTGGCATCGGTAGGCGAATAGCGCACAGACTTTTTCTTTGTCGAACGGCGGCTGACGCCTGAGGATGGGGGCGCAGTCTGCGTTGTTTTGTTGATCCGGCATGAGTTTCTTTTATCGCAAGTTCCTTCGCTCGCTCCTGTTCACCATGGAGTCGGAGAAGATCCATGATCAGACGTTGAAGCGTCTGGGGCAGGTGAGTCGCAGCGCGGCGTTGTGCCACGCGGCGGAGGCGGTTTATGGCGCGCCGGACCTGCCGGTGAAGGCGTTCGGGCTGACCTTTCCGAATCCGGTCGGGTTGGCGGCGGGCATGGACAAGCAGGCGGCGGCCGTACCCATCTGGCGGTCGATGGGCTTCGGTTTCAGCGAACTGGGCGGCGTGACCTGGCACGCGCAACCGGGAAACCGCAAGCCCCGCATGTTCCGGGCGATCGCCGACGAGGCCCTGGTCAATCGCATGGGCTTCAACAACCTGGGCGCCGAGGCCATGGCTGAGTCGTTGCGCAACTGGAAGGAACGCGGTCGTTGGCCGGATCACCCGGTCGGGATCAACCTGGGCAAGTCCAAGAAGACGCCGCTTGAAGAGGCGGCGCAGGACTACCTGAATTCCTTCCAGACCCTGCGCGCCTACGCGGATTTCTTCGTCGTCAATGTGAGTTCGCCGAACACGCCCAACCTGCGTAAGCTGCAGGACAAGTCGGCTTTGGATGAGATCCTTGCGGCGTTGCAGGAGGTGAATGCGCCACCCAAGGGGCGTCCGCCGAAGGAGGGGCATCCGCCGGACAAACTGCCGCGTCCGATCCTGGTCAAGGTGGCGCCAGATCTCACTTTCAGCGCCTTGGATGAGATTCTCGAACTGGTGGGCCCGCGCAATGTTGCCGGCATCGTGGCGACCAACACCACCATTTCGCGGCCCGATACGAACGACGCCAGGTCAAAGAAGACCTACGAGCAGGAGGGGGGGCTCAGCGGCCGGCCGTTGCGTGAGCGTTCCACCGAGGTCATCCAGCATCTGAACGACCAGACGGACGGGAAGCTGCCGATCATCGGCGTGGGCGGCATCTTCACCGCGGAGGACGCGTGGGAGAAGATCAAGGCGGGGGCCTGCCTGGTGCAGGTCTATTCCGGATTGGTCTATGAAGGGCCATCCATCGCCCGCGACATTGTGGCGGGACTGAAGAACAAGCGCTGGAAGCGGAACCGGTTTGAGTGAAAGCATCCGCTGCTACGGGTTTGGAAGGACCCCCCGCTCCGCCTCCTCAGCGATCATTGCCAGACTGCCCATGATCCTCAGGTAGAGATTGGTCAGGCGCTCCACGCAGGCCTCCGCCTCCATGGCGCGGCGGAGAATGGAGTCTGTTTCCGACGGCGACTCCACGGTGACAAAGCGGGCCATGCTGATGTCGCCATTGGCGTGATCGAAAGGGTAGGGCGCGTCGCCCAGCAGGCGGACGATCTCCCTGCGCTGCCGTCCCAGATCGGTCGCGCGGTGTCGGAGTTCGGTGAGGAACGCGTCTTCGTTCTCGTCGCGAAGATCGTCGAGCAACGCGTTCATTCCGGCCAGGGATTCCCGCAGGTGCAACACAGGGGGGATCGCATGTCGCAGGACCGACAGGCCCGTCAGGAGACGGAGCGTTGCGCCGGAATCCTTCGAACGTCCGGGGCTTCCGAGCGAGAGGGCGAGGGCCGTGGCGAAGCGCTGTTTGGCGCGGTCGTCGAAGGCGGCCAGTTCCCTTCGCGAATTGCGCATGGCGGTCGCCGCCGCCTCAAGCGCCTCGTAGGCGCGTTCTTTTGAGATGCGGGATTCGCGTCCGATGCGCGCGGAGAAACGTCGCCCGGCGGCGATCAGGGCCTGCGCCCGCAAGGCCTCCAACCTGGCCTCGTCCGCGGCGGCGAAGCGGGTGAATGCGACATCGGCTTTCTCCGACTCCTCCGTCAATGGTTCGCCGTCGGCGCACAAGGCTTCGCCCAATGCGTCGCGGGTTCTGGAATCCGCGGCAATCTCGTCAGCGTCGAGAAACAGGGGGCGCAGGATGGAAAGCCGTCCGAGGAAGAAACGGTCGCAGGCCTGGAAGGCGGCGATGTGGCCCGAGGCCCGCAGTTGTTCGTTGGGCAGCAGGTCGTCCTGGGCGACGGACCTGGCCATCGTGCGTTCGTAGAAGCGGAGGGTGGCGCGTTGGCAAAGCGTTTCCCAATCGGCAAACAAGATCGTCGCCGGGGCTTCGAGTCGGAACACGCCCGGAGCCTCGAGCCCGCGGGCGCAGGCGACCCGATCGGCGTCTGCGGGGTGGGTGTCGAACAGTCTCGTCCTGGTCTCCTGCGATTCCCGGTCGATTCGCTCGAGCGTCTCCCTCGGCAGATCGTCGGCCTCCCGCGCGATCAGGTCGGGCAGGTTTTGCGACAGGCGTTTTTCCTTCCAGGTTTCGCGCAACAGCTCTAAGGCGCGGGTCTGGCCCATTCCGAGCAGTTGTAATTGTCGGCACGTCTCGGCGAACCGGTCGCTGCCGGCGAAGCGCGTCTCCCAGGAGTCGGCGTCGTGTTCCATGTGACGCAGGGCGAAGCAGCTGAGCAGGTGACCGATCCACATGAGCGACCAGAGGACGCGTCGGGTCAGCCAGATGCAGAACATCGCGAGGTAGAGAGGCGCGCCGAGCGGGAAATCGGCGGTCCTGGCGGTTCGCTCCAGCCAGAGATCCCACTGGTCGCGATCGTGGACGACGCGGGAGAACCAGGCGTTGATGTTGCGGATCACGAAGGTCAGCCGCATGCCGGCGCCCTGCGCAAAATGGCCGAACTCGTGGGCCAGCACGCCGCCGAAGGAACGCAGGTTCATGCCCGCCGCCAGGGGCAGGCCGACAATGAGCCTCAGGTCCTGGCCGGCGAGGCTGCGCCAACCTCGTCGAAAGCTCGCCGCCGCATTGACCTCGCAGTTGATTTCGATCTCTTTGGGTTCCGGCGCCCCGACGAGGCGGCAGATCCGGGCGACGAAAGCCCGCAGAATCGGGGCTTCATCCTCTTCGAGGATCAATGCGTCTGTCGGTTCGGGCCGCCTTGCGAAGAGCGGTTTCACCATGAACAGCATCGCGATCAGGCCGACGGTGAGCGGCGCCAGGTAGGCGAAGACTGCGCCCGCGCCGCCGCGTGAGAGGATGTCCGTGTGCTCGGTGGCGTGATAGAGAACCGCCCACCCGCAGAGCCCGATCAGGCCCAGGTAGACGAGCGGGAGCAGGACCATGGCGATCGCCACGGCCAGCAGACCAAGGCGGTAGAGCGGCGAAGCCCTGAGGGGCTTCAAGGCGTCCGTTTCAAATGCGGCCAGGATCTCGTCGAGTTCCGCGGAGGCGACGGCCGGCGAATCGGCGTCAACGCCGGAAGCCTCAGAGGTCGGTTCCGTCGCGTTCATACCCAATGCCGGGAAGGAATGATCGGGACGCCGTTGCGCATCGCGCGGAGCATGTCCGAGTCCCCGTGGATTGTAAATGTGGAAGGCGGGCGCTAAAGAAGCGGCGGGTGATTGCGAACCGGATGAAAGACGAACGACAATGTTGGGGCGCGGGTTTGTGTGCGTGGCGCGCGCGGGCCCAAGCTCCAAGCTCCAAATCCCAAGCCCCAAAGAAGCCCCAAACCTCAAGCTCCAAACCCGACGATCGCCGGCAGGACCCGGGTGATGTGGATTCCGGTTGGCGGGGTGTCGACGGTGATGCGCGGTCACGGGCAGCATGGAGCATGAAGCTCATTTGGGAATTGGAGCCTGGAGCCTGGGATTTCCGGTTGTCGAGGAGGTGGATTGCTTCGGACTCATGAGTCAACAGACCTCACCGCTTGTCGTCCGCCGGAAGGTCCTGGCGCTTTACGGGCTCTCCGGTCTGTTGAGTCTGGGGTATCAGGTCGTGTGGTTCCGGGTGTTTGCGGATCGCTATGGCGCGACGACCTTCACGTTTGGCCTGGTCGTGCTGTGCTTCATCGGCGGACTGGGGTTGGGCGCCTGGAATGGTCGGCGATTCGGCGACTGGCTGGCCGGCAGGACCGGCGTCCGATCGCCGTTGCGATTGTATGGGGCAATGGAGTGCCTGGTTGCAGCGGCATTGCTGCTGACCTTCCTGTTTCAGTTCGTTTCGCTTCCGCCATCCGGCGGCGAGCCCTACAGCTTTCCCCATGAGATCGACGGCGGCCTGGAGGTCTGGAGGATGAAGGCGGGTTGGAAATTGGTCATGGGCGCGGCGGCGGTGATCGTGCTGACCGTCCCCTGCTTCTTCATGGGAACCACCTTTCCCCTGCTCTGCCACGCGTTTGCCAAGGAAGCGCGATTCCCATCGGAGCTCTACGCCGCAAACACCCTGGGCGCCTGCCTGGGCGTGATCGCCTGCGAGTTTTTCCTGATCGCGCATTGGGGACAGCAGTGGACGCTGGTTCTGCTGGTCGTTCTCAACGCGGGCTTGGGGATGCTCTTCCTGGTTGGGAAGGCGGGTCATGGGAGCGCGGACACCCTTGTCCGCGCGTCGGAGGCCGGGCGGTATGCCTCAGATCTGTCGGCAGGGCGGCGGCCTGAAGTGAGCGAACTTACGTTCGCGGCTACGGGCGATGCGGATGAAGGACAGCGGCCTGAAGTGAGCGGACTTGCGGTCGCTTCCACGGGCGAGGGGAGGAAGGAGGAATCTGATCCACGCCCAATCATGGGAGTGACAACCGCGCTTGCCTTGGCCGGTCTGAGCGGGGTGGCGACCGGGGCGTTGGAAGCCGATCTGTTTCAGCAGATCCGTTTTTCCGGCTACGTGCTTTCGGCGGGGATGTCGTTCGTTTCGTTCTGGGCGATCCTGGCGATTTTCCTGGGCAGTCTTACGGCGCGCGCGGTCCGGTTGAATCTGACGTGGATCCGCCTTGCGGCGTTGCTGGCGCCGGCGGCGTATGTGGCGGCCATTCTGTTTCGTTACGAATTGCGGGACGGCATCGCGAGGCGTTTTCTTCCCTACGCGCTGGAGACGGCCCCGGTGCGGACGCCGCATTACCTGGATGCCGGGTTGACGCCGTTGTTCCTGTTTGCGGGCGTCTTTGTATTTCCGGCGTTCTACCTGCTGTCGCTGATCCTGCCTCATGTCTGCAACCAGTTGCAGGCGGGCGGGCATCGGTTGGGGCGCGCCTATGCGATCAACACCTTCGCCTTCTGCGCGGGGTTGGTCGGCTTCTCCTTTCTGGCGCCTCGCGTGGATATCTTCTACGCCTTCAAGTTGTTCCTGGTCTTCTTCGTTCTTGCGGCCGGAACCATCGCCGCCCTGGGCGGGGACGAGTCACGCTTTCATAGGAAACTGGCCTTCGGAGCTGCGGCGGTCCTGATCGCCGTCGCCTTCGGCCCGCGCGGTTTCGATGAACGCTTCTTTCATCCCAACACGGCGACGAGCATCACCGGCGTCCGCGCCCTGCGCAGCAATGGCGCCAGCACGACCTACGTGGTCCGGGACTCCAACTACCCCGGCGAACGACTCTACTTCGACGGGTATTCCATGTCCGGCACGGCGCGCGGCGATCAGCAATACATGCGGCTGATGGCTCACTTCCCATTGTTGGCGCAGCCGAATCCGACGGCGGCCCTGCAGATCGGATTTGGCGTGGGCAGCACGGCCTCGTCGATCGCCCTGCATGACAGCATCGTCCGGTTCGACATCGTGGACCTGAATCACCAGATTCTCGCGACGGCGGAGGAATTCGCGGCGAACAACCGCAATGTCCTGAACGATCCGCGGGTCAGGTTGTTTCACGACGACGGCCGGAATTTTCTGCGCCTGACGGAAGATCGCTACGACCTGATCACCAGCGAGCCGCCGCCGCCCATTTTTGAGGGCGTCTTCCGGCTGTATTCGAAGGAGTACTACGAGCTTGTTCTGGAGCGCCTGACGTCGTCGGGGATGATGACGCAGTGGCTGCCGATGAATCAGTTGTCGCAGGAGGCGGGCGACTGGATCACGCGCAGTTTCGTGCAGACCTTCCCGCATTCGCTGGCGTTCGTTGGCTATGCGGAACATGTGATCCTGGTGGGCTCGCCGCAGCCGGTTTCCCTGGCGATGCTGGAGAGACGTATGGCGGCCTCGCCGAAGATTGCCGGCGAGTTGGCGCGTTTCGGAATGCCCACGCCCGCGCATGCGCTTGCCCGCGTGTTGGCGGACGACGCCTCGTTGAAACAGGATTTTGGCGCAGGACCGGTGATCCGTGACGCGCGAAACCGCTTTGCGCATCTGATCCAACGCCCTGATCAACCGAAACTCAATTTCCGTCCGGCGCAGATGGTTGAGAGGATGGGATCCCTGCGGTCGCGCGACGATCTCATTGCCATCTGGAGCAATCAGGCGGCGCTGGCGCAGGTCGCGCCGGATTATCCGTTCTGGTTGGTGCGATTGGTGCAGGAATGACTCGTGCGCGAGTCATTCGCAGCCGCAACCTTCAGGTTGCGCGATGCGCGGTCAACATTCCCGCCCGGGCGTGGATTTCACCGCCAGCGCGGAGCCTGCCGCGTAGGGCGGGGGGGGCGTTGTTCGTGAAACAGGCCGTGAGATGGTCATGCTGGACGCGCATCGCGCGACCTGAAGGTCTCGGCTACGGGATTTGATCCGCCCCGCCGCTCACCCGTTCAACCACTCGTCGCGGTGTTCGGCCACGAAGGCGTCGTCGTTGAGCTGCGGGTAGGCGGCGTGGATGCGGTCGATATCCTTCTTCTGGCCGGGGCTGAGAACCTCGTCGGGATCGAGACACCAGTTTCCGGCGAGCAGGCCCTGACGGCGGAGAACCTCATGCAGTCCGGGAATGCAGCCGCGAAAGTTGTTGGCGGCGTCGAAGAAGACGGCGTTGGCGTCGGTGACGGCGATGGCGTGGGGAAGGACATCCTCGGTCGCGAAGCCGAATTTCTTTCCGCTGCCGGCCTGGTGGTCCTTCACGGCATTCAACCAGTCCGCCGCGCTTTTCGTCCACACGGCCCAGTGGCCCAACAGGCCGCCCGCAAAGCGACGCGTCACCTTGCGGCCGTTCACCACGAACCTGTGCGGCGTGATGAGATCGAGGACGATATTGTCGTCGTTGCCGGTGTAGAGCGCGATGTCCCTGCGACCGGCCTCCGTGACGGCGCGGATCACGTCGATGGTCTGGTAGCGGTTGAAGGCGGCGATCTTGATGGCGACCACGTTTCCGATCTCGGCAAACCGGCGCCAGAAGGAGTAGGGAAGCTCGAGTCCCCCGACCGCGGGCTGGAGGTAGAAGCCGAAGACCGGGATGGCCTCTGAAACCGCCCGGCAGTGGTCGAGGATCTCCCGTTCGGGGCTCCCCCGCATGGCGCCGAGATTCAGCAGGCCGGCGTGATAGCCGATGCCGGCGAGCAGTTCCGCCTCGGCGACGGCCTGCTTCGTCCCCCCGCAGATGCCGCCCACACGGATCAATGGCTGCCGTCCGGAGCCCGCGTCGGCGCGGTTCATCTCTTCGGCGGCCAGTTGCAGGATGGGCTCGAACAACCCGTGCTTCGGATCGCGGATGGCAAACTGGGTCGTATGCACGCCGACGGCCAGTCCGCCCGCGCCGGCGGCGGCGTAGTAACGAAACAGCGCGCGCTGGCGGCGTTCGTCCAGTCTCCGGCTGCGATTCAAGGCCAGCGGGCAGGCCGGGATGGCGACGCCGCGGTCGAGGATGCGTTTGATCTTCTTGTTCATGCAAAAACGTGGTCGCGAAACTCTGGAGCGCTCACGACTCCCGCCAGTGTGGCGAATCGCGGAGCGCTTGTCGAAGCGTCAATTGGCCGACCGTGTTTTCTCGTCCCGGTTTCAATCCCGCGGCGCGTTTGCGGGCCGCCGAATTCCGCTTTGACACCGGGCAGGGGGATTGGCAAGGTCGCGCCTCGTTTCAACCAAACCGGGGTGGTTTCCGGCGATGGACCGTCGGATTGAGCCCTTAGAAAGTCGAGAATTTATGTCTGAACTAGTTGGAAATCTGTTGGTCGCCCAATCGGGCGGGCCCACCTGCGTCATCAATGCCAGCGTGGCGGGCGTCGTCCACGAGGCCGGCAAGCACATGGACCAGATCGAGGAGATCTATGGCGGCCGCAACGGCATTCTCGGCATTCTTAATGAGGATCTGATCGACCTCTACGAGGAGAAGCAGAGTTCAATTGACGATCTCAAGCATACTCCGGGCGCCGCGCTCGGCACCTGCCGCTACAAGATCGATTTCAACGGCAAGCCCGAAGAGGCGGCCAAGGACATGGATCGCCTGTTCCGGGTGTTCGAGGCGCACAACATCCGCTATTTCTTCTACGCGGGCGGCAACGATTCCCAGGACACCGCCCACAAGGTGCATCTGGAGGCCGAGAAGCGCGGTTACGACCTGCGCGTCATCGGCGTGCCCAAGACCATCGACAACGACCTGCCGCACACCGACCACACGCCGGGCTACGGCTCCGTGGTCAAGTACAACGCGACCACTGTCATGGAGGTCGCCACGGACATCGCCAGCATGGCGACCGACGCCGGCGCCTGCGTGATCATTGAGGTCATGGGCCGCGCCGCAGGCTGGATTGCCGCCGGCACGGTCCTGGCGCAGCAGAACTGCGGGGCCGGCTCGCCGCACATGATCCTGCTGCCCGAGATCGCCTTCGACCCGGAGAAGTTCCTCGAGAAGCTCAAGTCCATCGTCGACGAGAAGAAGTTCGCCGTCATCGTGGTGGGCGAGGGTTTGAAGGACGCCGACGGCAGGGAAGTCGCCGCGGATTCCAGCAAGGTCGATTCCTTCGGCCATGCCGTGCTTTCCGGAGCCGCCGATTACCTGAAGGACATTGTCGAGGAGAAGCTCGGCACAAAGACCCGCACCGTGAAACTCGGTTACGCCCAACGCGCGGCCGCGCATTTCGCCAGCGGCACGGATGTGGAGGAAGCCTTTGCCTGCGGCGTTTCGGCGGTCAAGGCGGCCATCGGCGGCAAGAGCGGCTACATGGTCACGCTCAAGCGCACCAACAGCGACACCGAGCCCTATGCCTGGACCACCGGCCATCAGCCCTTGGGCGACATCGCCAACGTCGAGAACCTCATCCCCCGCGAGTGGATCACTCCGGACGGCTTCCTGCCCAACGAGAAGTTCATCAATTATGCCAAGCCGTTGATCGAGGGGGATCTTGATGTCCCCATGGCAAACGGCCTCCCGCGCTTCGCCGAACTGGCCCGTGTGCCGGTCGAGAAGCAGCTTCCCGCCCGCGGTTCTGCCGAGGACGTCGCCGCGCCCGCCGCGGAACCGGCTCCTGCTGCGGAAGAGCCGGCCGCTCCCGCTGCGCCGGCCGCGGAAGCCGAAGGCGCCGCCGAGCAACCGGCCTGATCTGTTTCCAACAAACCAACTTCAAAGGACGCCCGTCGGGCGTCCTTTTTTGTTGGTCCGGCTGTTCTACAGCGCTGACAAAGCGGCGCGCATTCCGTAGAAACTGGCTCTTCATGAAAAAACTCCACATTCGTCTGCTTTGTTTGGTGCTGGTTGCATTCCTCTCCGGAACAGCCGCCGCCCAGGATTCCAAACCCATCCGCGTCGGCATCATTGGACTCGATACCGGGCATGTCATCGCCTTCACCAAGATCCTCAACGATCCCAAGGCCGCGCCCGAGGTCGCCAACTGCCGCGTCGTCGCCGCCTATCCCAAGGGCAGCCCCGACATCGAAAGCAGCGTCAGCCGCGTCCCGAAATATACCGAGGATATCCAAAAGCTGGGCGTGAAGATCGTGGATTCGATCGACGACTTGGTGAAGCAGGTGGACGCGGTCCTGCTGGAAAGCAACGACGGCCGCCCGCATCTCGAACAGGCGCGCCCGGTCATCGCGGCCGGCAAGCCGCTGTTCATCGACAAGCCGATCGCGGGTTCGCTGAAGGACGCCATCAAGATCTTCCGCGAGGCGAAGAAGGCGGGCGTTCCGGTCTTTTCCTCATCTTCATTGCGCTACGGGAAGAACTCCCAGGCCGCGCGCGCGGGTTCGTTGGGGAAGATTCAATCCGCCGAGACCCACAGCCCGGCCAGTCTGGAGAAGACGCACCCGGACCTGTTCTGGTATGGCATCCATGGCGTTGAATCGTTGTTCACCGTCATGGGGACGGGCTGCGAATCTGTCGTGCGCACGAGTGTGGACGGCAAGATTGTCGTGACCGGCAGGTGGAAGGGGGGGCGCACCGGCATCTTCCGCGAGGGCAAGGGCTATGGCGGCAAGGCGAAGGGCGACAAGGGCGAAGGCGCGGTCGGTTCCTACGACGGCTACCGGCCGCTGGTCGTGGAGATCGTGAAGTTCTTCCGAACCGGCAAGCCGCCGGTCAGTTCCGAGGAGACGCTGGAGATCTACGCCTTCATGGAGGCGGCCGATGAAAGCAAGCGGCAGGGCGGCGCCGAGGTCCTGCTTGAAAGCGTGATGCGCGACGCCGCCGAGGGCGTGGCCGAGGCCCTGCCCCGAGTGAAGCCGATGTCGCCCGAGGAATCATTGAAGGCGATGGTTGTGCGGCCGGGCATCCGCGTCGAACTCGCCGCGGCCGAGCCGTTGATCCACGATCCCGTCGCGGCGGCCTTTGACGAACAGGAGCGGATGTATGTCGCGCAGGTTCCCTCCTACAACGCCTATGTTCTCAAGGATTTCAACAAGCGCGGCTCCATCGCGCTGCTGGAGGACAAGGACGGCGACGGTCGCTACGACACCAGCGTGGCTTTCGCGGACGACCTCGACTACCCGACCGCCCTGGCCTGCTGGGATGGCGGGTTGTTTGTCGGCGACGCGCCTGACCTGCTCTGGCTCAAGGACACCGACGGAGACGGCAGGGCCGACGAACGCAGGGTGGTCTTCACCGGCTTTGGCACGGACAAGGCCGGTGAGTCGCATCTGAATTCCATCTGGTGGGGGCTCGACAACCGCTTTCACCTCTCGACGAGCCTGGTGGGAGGCAATGTCGTCGCCACGGCGGCCAAGGGCGCCAAGCCGGTTTCGGTTCGCGGGCGCGGTTTCACCTTTGATCCGCGCGACCTGACAAGGTTCGAACTCACCACCGGCGGCGGGCAGCACGGGATGAGCGTGGACGACTGGGGGCGCGTCTTCACCTGCGGCAACAGCAAGCCCGCCCTGACCTTGATGTATGACGATCGTTACATCGCCCGCAATCCCCACCTCAAGGCGCCCAAGGCCGAGGTCAACATTGCGCCCGACGGCAAGTTCACCCAGTTGTTCCGCATCAGTCCGCCCGAGCCTTGGCGCCAATTGCGCACGCGCCTGCGCAAGACCGGCAAGTTCCGCGGCTCGGACGAGGGCGGCAGGCCCTTCGGCTTCTTCACCGGCGCGACCGGCATCACCATCTATCGCGGCGACGCCCTGCCCAGGGCATATCTGGGCAATGCCTTCGTCGGCGAGGTGTCCAACAACATGATCTACCGCGCCAAGGTGACCCCCAACGGCGTCGGGGTCACGGCGGCCCGCGCGGACAAGAACGCGGAGTTCATCGCGTCGAGGGACATCTGGTTTCGTCCGGTTCAATTCGCCAACGCGCCGGACGGCTCGCTCTACGTTCTCGACATGTATCGCGAGTTGATCGAGGGCGCCGCCTTCCTCCCGCCGGAATTCCTGAAATACATCCCCGCCGACAGCGGCAACGACATGGGGCGGATCTATCGAATCACCTCAACGCATCGTGGCAGCGGACGTGCGTCCGCATCGACCAATGGGTCCGGCTCTGAAGTGAGCGGATTCACGTCCGCTGCCACGCGGGTTGGGAAAGGGAAGAAGCGTCAGATCAGCGCCAAGAATCCCGCGACCCTCGTCGCGTTGCTTGACTCGCGCAACGGCTGGCATCGCGATACAGCCCTTCGGTTGATCTACCAGGCGCAGGACAAGTCGATCGTGCCGGCTCTGAAGAAGCTTTCCGTCGAAGCGACGCTTCCGGAAGGCCGCGCCGCGGCGAGGTCGGCTCTGGATGGTCTCGGCGCCCTGGATGAAGACGCGGTCCTTGGCGGCCTGAACGACGAATCGCCCGAAGCGCGCATCCACGCGCTGCAACTGGCGGAGAAGTTTGCCGCCGATTCTGCCGCGGTTCGCGCGAAGGTTCCCTGCATGGTCCCGGATCTTTCGCTGCCGGTCCGTTATCAACTCGCCTTCTCGCTCGGTTCCATGCCCGCTCCCGCCGCCGCTTCCGCCCTGGCTGACCTCGCTTTGCAGGACGGGGCCGACGGCTGGATGCGCATGGCGATTCAGAGTTCGTTGGAGCGCGGCGCGGATCTCGTCTTCGAACGACTTGCGGGCGACGCCTCGTTCCGCAAGACCTCGCATGGCGCGGCGTTGTTGTCCGCCCTCGCCGAGCAGATCGGGGCGGCCGGTCGCGACAGTGAGATCGCGGCGACTTTGAGATCAATTCAGGAACTGCGCGGGGCCGACAAGGCGTTGAGCGGGAAGCTGGTCAAGGCGTTGGTGTCCCGCCAAAGCGGCGAGCGGCGCAAACAGACTCTGGCGGCGGCCGGTGGCGAAGCCTCGGCAATCATGGCCGGCCTGCTCAAGAAGGCGCGGGCAACGGCGGGCAATCCGAAAGCAAAGGAAGCTGATCGCATCGAGTCCATCCGCAGTCTGCGGTTGGCGGCGTTCGGCGATGTGCGGTCGCTGATTTCCGGATTGCTGAAACCCACCGAAGCTCCGCCCATCCAGTCCGCGGCTTTGGAGGCGGCTTCCGGATTCGCGGACGCCGGCGTCGCCGATCTTCTGCTCGGCGCCTGGCAGGGGCTGAGTCCCAAGTCCCGCGCAACCGCCGCGGAAACCCTTCTTTCGCGACAGGCGTGGTTGGCGAAGCTGCTCGATGCGATTGAAGCCGGGAAGGTGAAATCGTTCGAGATCGATCCGGCGCGCGTGCAGCTGCTGCGGCAGCATCCGGACGAGAAGATTGTCGCTCGGGTGAACCGCCTGTTTGTCGATGCACGCAAGTCGCGGCAGGAGGTGGTCGAACGTTATCAGGCGGCGTTGAAGAAGAAGGGGGACCCGGAACTCGGCAAGATGGTCTTCCGCGGCGCCTGCGCCACCTGTCATCAACTTGAGGGCGTGGGCAACGAGGTGGGCGCGGACCTCAAAGGCATCCGCCAGCGCGGCATGGCGTCCGTGCTGCTGAACATTCTCGATCCCAATCGAGAGGTGAAGCCGGAATTCATGGTCTACGCCCTTGAGACCAGGGACGGCCGCATCCTCGCCGGCATGATCGGAGCCGAAACGACCAACGACGTGACCATCCGCCAGATCGACGGGACGTCGATCGATGTTCGTCGCGTCGACATCAAGTCGCTCAAGAGCCTGGGTATGTCCTTCATGCCCGAGGGGTTGGAGTTCACCCTGGATGTGCCGAAGATGGCGGACCTGCTGGCTTATCTGGATTCGATTCAGTGAGGGGTGGAACCGGCGTCCCGCCGGTTGCCTTGGGCGTCCCGCCCAAGGCGCAGCGCGTTCGGCGTATCCACTGACCTCAAAGTTTCCCGTGCGCGTTCAGCCTTGCGGAGGGACTGGGCCGGAGTCGCCGCCATCGTCTTTTGTCGGATTCGGGTCTTGGGCGCGAGATTCTGGCGGGACGCCAGAATCGACCGGCGGGACGCCGGTTCCACCCTTGTGCCGCATTGCCACGCCCTCGCCGACACCATAGGATCCGCGCCATGTTGAAAAGCCTTTCCGCAATCCTTCTCGCAGCCAGCATTTCTGCGCTTCACGCCGACGACGGCAAGAGCCGTTACCTCATCGGCAATTCCCTGACCTGGGACACGGTTCCCTCCAGGCTCGACGGCGATGTGCAGTGGCATGTCGATTGCGGCAAGAGCCTGCCTTACATCCACGACAATCCGGAGAAACCCTGCGTCAAGGCCTCCACCGTCTGGCCCAAGGCGCTGATCGAGAAGCAGTATGACTTCGTCTCCGTGCAGTCGCACTACGGCGCGACCTTGGCGGAGGACGCGGCGACCATCTCCAAGTGGATGAAGCTGCAGCCCAAGGCGGTGTTTGTCGTGCATACGGGCTGGGCGCGGGAGGCGACGCGCGCGGAGGAGTTCGCAAAGAAGGAGCCGGGCGAAAAGATGGAGCACAGCGTCGCGTATATCGAGGCGTTGGTGGCGCGATTGAAGAAGGACAACCCGGGACGCGAGATTCGCCGCACCAGGGCCATGGATCTGCTGGATCGTGTCGCCCGCGACGCGAAGGCGGGCAGGGCGCCATTCAAGGAGGTGAAGGAGATCTACCGTGACGCGATCCACATGAACGTGGTCACCGGCCGTTACATGATGCACAACGCCATGCGCCACGCCATGGGGCAACCGCGTTCGTCGAAAGGATTTGAGAAGCTGGAGCCGAAGGTGAAGGAGTACTTCGACAAGGTGTTGGATTCCTTGGAAGAGAAGTGAGCCGCGAAGAGGCGCAAGAGGCGCAAAAAGTGTGTTTGGTGGGACGAAGCCTTGTCCGAACCGTAGCAGCCGACGTGTGGAGGCTCATTCGTTGCCTTGAGCCTCCTCACGTTGGCTGCTACGGGGTCGATTGAAGCTTCGCCCCACTGGCCCTGACCGAAACAAGCCCATGAAACGATTGAAAATTCTTCCCGCCGTCGCGGCCCTGCTTTGCGCTGTGGCTGCTGCCTTTGCCGCGTCCACCCGTCCAAACCTCATTGTTATCATGGTGGACGACATGGGCTACGAGGGCGTGAGCTGTTTTGGGAATCCCTATTTCAAGACGCCGGAGATCGATCGCCTGGCGAAGGAGGGGATGCGTTTTACGGATTTTCATTCCTCGGGCACGGTCTGTTCGCCGACGCGAGCCGGATTGCTCACCGGACGTTATCAGCAGCGCGCCGGGATCGAGGCGGTGATCCATCCCTATTCGGACCACCCGGAGCATCGGAAGGGCTTGAAGATTTCAGAGACCACCTTTGCCGAATCGTTGAAAGGCGCCGGCTACGCGACCGGACTGATAGGCAAGTGGCACCAGGGTTATCCGGTCAATTCGGATGACTACCATCCGCAGAACCACGGCTTTGACGAATTCATCGGCTATCACAGCGGCAACATCGATTTTGTCAGCCACGTCGGCGACCACAATGTTCACGACTGGTGGCACGGTCGGAAAGAGACGCCCGAGGAAGGCTACACCACTCACCTGATCAACCGGTACGCGCTCGACTTTGTGAAGCGGCACGGCGGGGCCGGCAAACCCTTCTGCCTCTACGTCGCGCACGAATCGATCCACAACCCGGTGCAGGTCCCCGGCGATCCGGTTCGGCGCACGACGGAGAAGTGGGATCGCTGGAAGTGGCGCGAGGTCTCGAAGGAGGAGCGCATCGCCAAATACAAGGGCATGACCATGCCGATCGATGAAGGGGTGGGGCAGTTGCGCCGGGCGTTGATCGATCTGGGCATCGAGAAGAACACCTTCGTCCTGTTCTTTTCCGACAACGGCCCGTCCGGCGATTTTCCCAGCGGCAGTCCCAAGCTGCGCGGCGGCAAGGGCACAGTCTACGAGGGCGGTCACAAGGTCCCGGCGATCGCCTGGTGGCCGGGGCGAATCAAGGCGGGCGCGGAATCGAAACAACCGCTGATCAGCATTGATGTCATGCCGACCCTGATCGGACTGGCTGGCGCGCCACCGCCGAAACGCGCGTTGGATGGCGTGGATTTCTCAGCGGTGTTTTTGAAGGGCAGCCGGCTGGAGCCGCGGCCGCTTTATTGGGCGTCGTTGTCGAACCGGGGCGGGCGTTCGGAAGCCATGCGCGACGGGGTGTGGAAACTGGTCGTGCAACATCCCAGGGCAAAGCCGGGCACGTTTGAGAACGAGAAGGTGGAACTGTACCGCCTCGACCGGGATCCCTCGGAGAAGACGGACATGGCGAAACGGCAGCCGGACCGGGCCGCGAAGATGCTCAAGCGACTCAAGGCCTGGTACGCCAACACGCAGGAGACCGCGACCGAACAGCCGGGCGGGTGGCTGGCGAAGTGACGGGTGACAGATCGGACGATGGCTTTCAGCGTTTCTTGTTTCGCCCCTACAGGGCTTTGAAATGGGACGCCTTCGGCGAGGCGTCCCGACCAACCAGGTAGGGACCTTTCGCCGAAAGGTCCCATTTCAGAGCCCTGAAAGGGCGCAAGAATCCTGGTGATGGTCACGGCGCTTCTGTCAACCCTTCGGGATGTTGAAGTGGGCGGCGACGCAGCGACCACTCTGTCTCCACCCAGATCGCAGTTGACCGCCGCGCGCGTCATCCGCAGGCTTTCGCGTGATCAACACAACCCGATTCTTCTTTTTCTGACATGGAAAACTCAGGCCCCTTGTTGTCCACGCTGGATGTCGTCATCTTCTTCGGATCCCTTTTCGCCATCATGGTTGTCGGCCTTTGGGTCGGGCGGAAGGAGGAGTCCTCGGCCGATTACTACCTCGCCGGCAAGTCGTCGCGTTGGTGGGGCGTGGCGGGTTCGATCTTTGGCTCCAATGTTTCGGCGAATCACATCGTCGGAATGATGGGCGTGGGTTTCAGCGTCGGGTTTGCGCAGAGCCATTTTGAGATCAGCGCGATCTTTGGCCTGCTGCTGATGTGCTACGGCTTCCTGCCGGTCTACCGGAAGCTGAATGTCTATACGCTCAGCGAATACATGAGCAAGCGCTACGACGACCGAAGCCGCGTCGCCTACGCGATCATCATGGTGATCGTCATCCTGGTGATTCAGATGGTGCCGGGGTTCTATATCGGTTCGCGTTCGCTCAACATCCTGCTGCAGGACGGGCAGACCGCGGCGGTGGTGGCCACGGTCAATGACGCGGGCGGCGTCGAATCGGTCACGGTCAACAGCGGCGGCGCGGGTTATGTGAATCCGGCGACCGTGCAATTCACCTCGGATTCCGGTTCCGGCGCGACGGCGGAACTGGTGGTCGCCGATGGCGTGATCTCGGCGGTGAATGTGACGTCGCCCGGGACGGGCTACGACGCGGCGAATCCTCCGGCTGTCAGCATTCAGGGCGGCGCGGACTTTGATCCCAATCTCAAGCCCGGCGATGTGAACCCCAAATACTATGTCATCGGCATCCTGCTGATGGCGGTGGTGACCGGGGCCTACACGATCCTCGGCGGTCTGAAGGCGGTCATTGTAACGGACGTGATCCAGTCCGTGCTGATGTTGGTCGGCGGCCTGATCGTGGCCTTCCTCACCTTCAGTCAGCCGGAGATTGGAGGCTGGTCCGGCATGCTGACGCTGGATGCCATGGCCGACGAAAGCAAGATGTCGCTCTACAAGCCGTCGAATCACGGGCAACTCCCCTGGACCGGCGTGCTTTCGGGCCTGATGGTCCTGCACTTCTACTACTGGGGGACGAACCAGTTCATCGTGCAGCGCGCGTTGGCGGCGAGGAGCGACCAGGAGGCGCGGTTGGGCGTGATCGTGGCCGGCTTCTTCAAGCTGTTGATTCCCTTCATGTCGATCGGCGGCGGCATCGCGGCGTTCTACCTGTTCAAGGAGCGCGGCATGAACGTGGACCAGGACGCGGCCTTCACGGAATTGATGAAGCTGCTGGTGGCGCCGGTCGGCTTTGGGTTGGTCGGCATCGTTTCGGCCGGCCTGGTCGGGGCGATCCTCTCGAGCCTGGACTCGATGATGAACTCGGGCGCGACGATCATCACCTTCGATTTCTACAAGCGTTACATCAATCCGGACGCCTCGGAGCAGAAGCTAATCTTCCTGGGGCGGGTCTTCATCGCGGTGTTCCTATTCGCCTCGGCGGGGCTGTGCATCTTCACGATGGATCCAAACTCCTCCGACAGCTTCTTCCTGCACATTGCGAGTCATCAGTCGAAACTGGTGGCGGGCGTGGTGGTTGCCTTTGCGTTCGGCATGTTCTGGAAGCGGGCGACCGCCGCGGGCGCGATCACGGCGATCGTGGCCGGCGTGGTCTGCTCCTACGGCCTGCCGCATGTTTATGAGGGCATGGTCGGTGAGACCGGCTTCCTGTTCGAGACTTTCGGTCCGTCGTTGAACTTCATGCACGCGGTCTTCCTGTCGGCGATCATCGCGGCGATCCTGCACGTGGTTGTCAGCCTGAAGACGCAGCCGGATCCTGAGAAAGCGAAGTACATGTGGACGGAACTGGGCGGACACGATCCGCGCGCCCTGGGGCGGGCGGTGAAGGCGATCGGGGCGTCGATCGGCCTGTTCGTGATTCTGGCCCTGGCAATGACGCTGGGGCCCTTGCCGCCGTTGGTCGCGGCGCTGGTCGCGGGCGGTTGGACCTTTGCCGCCTTCCTCAAGTGCGCCCGACTGGCGCGCGCGGAAGCCGGCAAGGACGCGGCTTCAGGCGGCCTGTTGAAGGAGGACCGCTTCTGGGCCGGACTGCTCTGCGCGACCGCGGTCTTCATGCTGTTCTACTTCATCTGATCGAAACCTGAACCTCGGGCGATGTCATGGCGGCGAAGGTCAAGCGACTGAATCTGAATTCGAAGCGCCCGCTGCTTGTTGGCGTGATCCACCTCGCGCCCTTGCCCGGATCACCGCGCTGGGGCGGCGACATGGCAGCCGTGGTCAAAGGAGCCGTCTGCGATGCTCGGGCCTACGCAGAAGGCGGGGCGGATGCGGTGGTCGTGGAGAACTTCGGCGATGTTCCGTTCACCAAGGGCGCGCTGCCTCCGGAGACGATCGCCGCTATGGCGCGGGCTGGAGCCGCGGTGAGGGATGCCGTCGATCTCCCACTTGGGTTCAACGCGCTGCGCAACGACGCCGCGGCCGGACTCGCCTTATGCGCCGCATGCGATGGCGGGTTCATTCGGGTGAACGTCCATTCCGGTTCCATGCTGACCGATCAGGGGCTGATTGAAGGGAGGGCCTTTGAAACCCTGCGCGCGCGGACGCGGCTTTGTCCCGACGTTCAGATCCTCGCCGATGTGCACGTCAAGCACGCCACGCCTTTGGGCGGCGAATTACTGGAGGACGCGGCGCGCGACACAGCCGAACGCGGACTGGCGGATGGATTGATCGTCTCCGGCAGCGGCACGGGCCAGGCGACCGATCCGCAAACGGCGCGGCGCGTTCATGAGGCCTGCCCCAAGACGCCGGTCTTCATCGGCAGCGGGGCGGATGTGAAGAACGTGGATGCGTTTCTGCCTTATGTGCGCGGCGTGATTGTGGGCAGTTCGCTGAAGCGCGGAGGGAGGTTGCACAACCCGGTGGACGCGAAGCGGGTGGAGAAGCTGAGGCAGGCGCTGGTAGGGACGCCTCGCCGTAGGCGTCCCACTTTAAAGCCCTGAAGGGGCGAGGCCAAACACGAGACTTTGCACGCGCCTTCCCTCGGGCGACACCCGGCCCTGCCATGGCAGGACGCAAATCTCTCCCGCACAATCCTCCGTTGTGGGTCGATCCTTCGCGCGAGGTCTACTTCGTGACCCTGAACTGTCGTCTGCGAGGCCGCAACTCGCTGTGTAACCAGTTGGTCGCTCGGCAGATTCTCGAATCCGTCGAGCATCGAAACCGAGCCGGTGTTTGGTGGGCGCGTCTGTTTCTTCTGATGCCGGACCATGTTCACGCGCTCTTGTCTTTCCCGCCGGATCGCCGGATTGCAGAGATCGTACGAGACTGGAAGAAGTGGACGAGTCGTCAAAGCAGCGTCGAATGGCAGCGTGACTGGTTCGATCATCGCCTGCGGGCCGAGGAAAGTCTTCGCGAGAAAGCGGACTACATCATGAACAACCCCGTGCGGGCGGGACTGACAGACACCGCGGAGAACTGGCCATGGGTTTGGATGCCAAAGGAGGACGTGGGAGGATTGGGCGAGCGTTGATGAGGCCGGTCGCCCCGTGTTCCGTCCCTTCAGGACTTGAAGTGGGACGCCTGCGGCGAGACGTCCCTACCTGAGTTGGCGGGCGCCTTTCGTCCCGCAATCGCGGGATCCCCACTCCGAATTCCGCATTCGGCCTACCGGAATCCGCCTCTGCCGCCGCC
>JAYPEY010000045.1:37503-41336 GCA_038126035.1 Verrucomicrobiales bacterium
GCCGCCGAGTCCTCCGCCTCCGCCGCCGAGGCGGCCGAGCACCTTGGACATCTTGCCCATCTTCTTCATCATCTTCTGCATCTGGACGAAGCGTTTGAGCATGCTGTTGAGTGCGGCGACGGTGACGCCGGCGCCCTTGGAAATCCGGATGCGACGTTTGGCGTTGAGGATGCGCGGGTGTCGACGTTCCTGCATGGTCATGGAGCAGATCATGCCCTCCATGCGGCGGAATTCCTTTTCGCCCTTTTCCAGGTCGGCGCCCTGCAGTTGCCCTGAAACGCCGGGGAGCATGTTGATCATGCTCTCCAGCGGTCCGAATTTCTTCATCATCCGCAACTGCTCCAGGAAGTCCTCCAGATCGAAGGAGCCCTTGCGCATCTTTTCCTCGAGCCGTTTGGCCTCGTCCTCGTCCACCGCTTCGGCGGCTTTTTCGACGAGCGTGACGACGTCGCCCATGCCGAGGATTCGCGATGCCATGCGCTCGGGATGAAAGGGTTCGAAGTCGTCGAGCTTTTCACCGACGCCGGCGAACTTGATCGGCTTGCCGGTGACCTCCTTCATGCTCAGGGCCGCGCCGCCGCGGGCGTCGCCGTCGAGCTTGGTCAGGATCGCGCCCGAGATGTCGAGGGCCTCGTCGAAGTGCTTGGCGACATTGACAGCCTCCTGACCGATGGCGGCGTCGAGGACGAGCAGGGTTTCCGAAGGCTTCACCTCGGCCTTGAGATCGATCAGTTCCTTGACCAGTTCCTCGTCGATCTGGAAGCGGCCGGCGGTGTCGAAGAGAAGCGTGTCGCACTCGGAGTCCTTGGCGTGTTTCAGGGCTTCGCGCGCGATTTTGAGGACGCTCTTCTCCTCCTTGCGGACAAAGGCCGGCATTTCCAGCTGATCGGCCAGGGTCTGCAACTGGTCCATGGCCGCCGGTCGATAGACGTCGCAGGCGACGAGCATCGGTTTGCGGCCCTGTTTGGCGAGGAGTTTGGCGAGCTTGCCTGTGGAGGTCGTCTTGCCGGAACCGTGGAGCCCGACCATCATGATGCAGGCGGGTTTCCCTGCGAGTTCGATGCCGGCATTGGTGGAGCCCAGCAGTTCAACCAGTTCGTCGTTGATGATTTTGACGATCTGTTGGCCGGGTTGAATGCTCTGGATGACCTCGACGCCGAGCGATTGCTCCTTCACCCGCTTGATGAAATCGCGGGCAACCTGGAAATTGACGTCGGCGTCCAGCAACGCCATACGCACCTCGCGCAAGGCCTCCGAGACATTGTCCTCGGAGATTTTTCCGAGTCCGCGGAGGTTCTTGAACGTCTTCTGCAGTTTCTGGCCTAGGGAATCAAACATGGGGCGCGGAATCTACGCGCGCTGCGACGGCTTGACAAGTGTCCGCACCTCTGGTTGATTCCCCGCTCTCCCGGGACTCCGGCTGTGACTGGAGTCTCCCTTGTGGTGGGATACCGAAGCGGTCAAACGGGGCAGACTGTAAATCTGCTGGCTATGCCTTCACAGGTTCGAATCCTGTTCCCACCACCACTTTCCACCCCGAAAACATTGATGTTTCGGAAAGTCGGTCTTCTGTTTACACACTTCGTACACAGAAAACGATGAAGTTTCCGATCCTAGTCGAGTTCAAGGGGCTACGCGCCAAGATCTACGGCAAGGGCACGCAGGGGCGCTACTACCGCCTCGTCCACCTGCTGCCTGGGCACAAGCGTGAGCAGCGCTATTTCAAGCTCCTCAAGGACGCCAGAGCAGCCGCCATCGACACCCTCAAGCGGTTCCACAAGACGGGACACCTGCCAGTGCGCGACTCCGAAGTCATTGAGCTGCGTGAGATCAAACAAAGGCTCGCAGCCTCCGATCTCAAGCTCTCAAGTCTCATCGATGATGCGCTTGCCGCCCACAAGGCGTGCCCAGGTGTCGATCTTGTTGGTGCGGCGCGAGCCTGGGCGATGAGTAATTCGAGCCTGCGCGACATTGCCTTCAGCGATGCTGCCAGCGAGTTCCTGCTCGAGAAGCGGGACAAGGTCGGCAAGCGATACCTTGAGGAGCTTGGACGCAATATCAGACGCCTGCAGGAGTCCTTCAAGTGCGACGTGTCCCACCTCACCAAGGACGACATCAGCCTGTTCTTCAATGCGGAGCTCAAAGACATCTCGGATGCCAGAAGGAAACACTTCCAGGCACTCCTTGGAGAGCTCCTCGACTTCGCCGTCCGCAAGGACTGGCTGCCGCCCACGCATCGCCTCAAGGAGGCGTTCCCCCGTTTCAGGAAGAAGGCAACCAAGGATAAACCCTCGAACCTCACGCCGGAGGCGTTCCGTGCCCTTCTTGAGGCTGCAAACCATGCTCTGCTGCCCGTCATCGCCATCGGCGGCTTTGCAGGTGTCAGGATCGCCGAAATCGGCAGACTGGAATGGCGGCACGTTTGGGAGAAGGAGGGTTACATCGAGGTGCCTGAGGAGATCAGCAAGACCAGCCGCTCACGAACGGTCCCGATTTGCGAGGCTCTTGCGGCATGGCTTGCGCCCTACAGGGAGACAGAAGGAAGAGTCTGGAAGCTCTCTGAGAAATACTTGAACAACTGTCTTTCAAACATTCGCGCTACCGTAGGCATCAAGGGGAAAAATCAGCTGCGTCACTCTTTCTGCTCCTACCGCCTTGCTGTCACGGAATCCGCAGAGAAGACGGCGCTCGAAGCGGGTCACACGACAGAGGTGCTTCTTGGCAGATACAACAAGGCGTCGACCCCCACCGAGGCGGCTGAATACTTCGCCATCAAGCCGTTAAAAGGATGTAAATAGCTTCCCCTTGTCACATGTGCCCTTGGCTAAGGCACAATGAGGGATGAATCAAAGCCCCATCCATAGCCCCATTTCACGAAGTGCATCTGAAATCCAGACCCTCAAACGGCGGCTTTTGAATGCCGATACGCTCGACTCTCTCAAGTCATTCAACGACGAAGAGATCGGTTTGCTTTTGGAAGATTTTGAGTGTCTCGGAATGATTGACAGCTTCTTTGGCGATTCCAATAACGCCATCAAGAATAAGCACACGCGACTGATCGCAATACGGTTTGGCTTGATGCAGCTACAATATGAATGGCTTCGTGAAAGACTAAACCCACGATGGCAAATGATGCGTGCCGATGCATTTTCAGCGAACGACCCCGTGCTGCTAGCCAAAGCCGAGGATATTCGATTGGAAAAGGATCGCTCGGAATGCCTCCGCTACGCGCACGACTTCCCTAAGACCTGCAGCAAGGTAACCGCTAGGAGGAGCAAGTCCACATGGACTCACTCTACATGGAGCAAATCCATGTCAGCTGAGTGCTTTCAACTTGCGACGAGCATGGGGCGCAAAACAGTCACCAAGTATCTTCAGGAAGTGTCCGCAAAGCCCCTCAAGACGCAGCATCACAATGAAAAGCGCTTTTACCCAGCTGATGTAAACGTCCTCGTCCTCGAGCGTTTTCTTGAGAATCTCGGTTCCCTGCGGCGCGCCCACTTCCTTGCCTCCTTTTCATACAAGGGTTTTCTCGCAGAAGACATTCGCTCCGATATCAAGGATCTCCTCATGCGCTTTGCCCTCCAATCTCGAGAGGAGCAAACCAGGTATTGGTCAGATTTTGATTTCCACTACCCAAACGGAGTTGATGAGGAACTTGTGAGGGGCGCATATTTCAAGCAGGAGGATTTCAATCTCCCTGAGCCCAATTGGTTTTCCCTTGGAAAAGACGCACTAGCCGCGTCGAAAGCTTTTGTTTCGGCAATTTGAAGGGGGCGCATTTTCAGGGTGCCAAGCAGAAGATCACCTTCTTTGCGAATATAGCGTCAGCT
>JAYPEY010000046.1:0-41017 GCA_038126035.1 Verrucomicrobiales bacterium
GAAATTGGTTGCGGGGATAGGATTCGAACCTATGACCTTCAGGTTATGAGCCTGAAGGATCGCTGACAGCCAATCCTCACAACACTCTTTGCCCGAGGAAGTTGCAGGCGGGCGTTGCGTTTCCCGTTTTCCCTCCCGCCATAATGCAGCCAATAAAATCCGGCTCTTGACCCGACAGTGTTCCGGGTTGCCCTTCGCCTGACACAGAATCCCCCCAGGAATTTGCTAAACTCTCCGCGGGGATCGGGGCAACTGAACTGCTGGAATCGCGTCTCTTCACTCAACGCGAAAAGCGGTTCCGCAAAGTCTCGATAAAATCGCGCCTCTCACCCTCCGACAAGGTTTCAAGGCGCGCAAAAACGCTTTCCTTCCAAAGCCGAAATTCCCTCGATGCAGACTTTCGTTTCTTCCCTTTCGCATCAGGGCTTCCAGTGAAGCCCTGAGCGTTCGATTTCCCGCGTTGCCCACTCGATTGCTCGGCTTGCTCAAGCGCGTAGGCCACCTTTGGAGTCACGTTGTTTCTCCCGGTCCGCAGATAGTGGAGCATCGTGCGGCTCAAGCCCAATTCTTCGGCCACACCGTCCCACGTTAAACCCCGTTCCAGTTTGAAACGGTCCAACCGTTTCAAGAACGATAAGTTTTGTTCAGTTTTATCTTGAGGTGGCAACTTTTGTTAAGTATTGTTCAGCCATGTCGTCGAACAAGCGAACCGCAACAAGCAATACCCTCGAAACCGGCTTCGAGACAGCAAAATCAGAAGTATCACGTTGGATCCGAAGTTCCGCCCTGAAGGACGTTTTCCAAAGTTCAGACTTGGTCTATCGCTGCATTCAAGGCGGATGGCTAAGACCGATCGTCAAAGGCAATCGACGCGCGATCTACCTCGTCTCCGACGTGCTCCGCTGCATGAAACGGATCGAGGACGGTGAGATGCCTCCAGCGCGCGCCCGCTCGCGGCCTCGCAAACAAGCTACGACGAGTGGTTGATCCAGAATGGCAGCTTCCTATCTAAGACCCCGAAAGGAGAATCAGCGAGGCAGACACTACTGGGTCGTGCGGTTGGGGAAGAAGTTCACCGCCACAAAGGCGGAAAAGCGTTATTTCCGGACACGAAAAGCAGCGAACGAATTCATCAAGCAGGCGGAAAAGGCAAAGTCGCGTCTCGGCGAAGAAGCATTTCAAATGCCTTTGGAACTTCGCGCTGAAGCCCTTGCTTGCGCCCGAATGTTGAAACCCTCCGGCGCATCGTTGACCGAGGCCGTGTCTTTCTTTCTGAAGGCGAGGCCTCAGGAGAAGGAGCAGAGACGACTCGATGGGTTGAAGGATGAGTTCTTAAGATCCCGTCGAGCAATGAACTGCCGGCCCCGAACGCTCAGCATGTATCAGAGCCATTTCAGAATCATCTGCGCCGAATTTGGCGACGTTGCCTTGGAAGATTTACACCGAGCGGACATCGAGAACTGGCTCGAAGAATCCGGATGGGCGCCCAGAACGAAGAAGAATTACCTCACCTCATTCGCGACGCTGCTGAATTTCGGAGTCAAGCGCGAGTATGTCGCAAACAACCCGGTCGCGCAGATCGACCCCCCCATTCTGGAGGAAACGGAGCCGATCGTCCTCTCTGTGGAACAGGTGAAGAGGCTTCTCATGGCATCCAAAGAACGAGATCAAAAGCTCACCGCTGCAATCGCCATCGCTCTGTTCGCCGGCTTGCGGCGATCCGAGATTTGCGCCCTCGATTGGTCCGAAGTCGACCTGAGAAACCTGCGCATTCTCGTTTCCTCCAGAAAAGCCAAGACCAGGAAGGCGCGATACACCGGGATTTCTGCAAATCTCCACGCCTGGTTGAGCCAGTGGTCGACCAACACAGGAACGGTTGCGGGCGCCTCAAGTGTGGATGTCTTCGGAGAGAGACTGAGGAAGATCGCCGGCATCGCTGAAATCTCGCCATGGCCGCGAAATGCGTTGCGTCACACGTTCGCCTCCCACTATTTCTCACGCACCAAAGACGAAGCCAAAACGGCGGCAGAACTCGGCAACTCCCCTTCGGTCCTTTTTCGTCATTATCGGGCATTGGTGTCCCCTGAAGAGACGGAGGCCTTCTGGCAGATCACACCGGATTCAGTCGACGAAGGCTGAGTTCATCTGCTCCTGTCCCCTTCACAAGACTGGCCGACATGAAGCGAGGTCGGCGAGTCTTCTGTAACTGGCATCAACGGGATTTGGCTTGGATCCTCCCCTCCACGAGGCTGCGGATCTCCCGTCCCGACCCACATCACCGGCCTTCTTGAGATCGTCGTCGAAGAGCCCCGAACTCCCGCCTTGGCCTCAATTCACTCGCTCGATTCCCCCGGACCATGTTCAGGTGAAGCTGTGTTGACTCTTCCGGTTGACGCCGAACCGCCACGGGAAAAGAATTTCCAGCCGAGGAACCCTGTCACGCAGGGAAAGGCGATGATTGCGGCAACCGGCGCGAAGACAGCCAGGCCGCCGAGGGCCGCTGAACCGCCAAGCTCGGCGGTCGATATCACGGGGGTGGCGATTCCGCCGGTGCCGGCGGTGGACGCGCCCCGCACCGCGACCGTCACTGTTTGCACCAAGCCGGCGGCTCCCCCGCCTGCAATCACGGCCAGCGTCCACTTCAGCCAAGGACTCATTCCCGAGATCATCGCAGCCGCCAGAAGCGTGCCGGCAATGACCGCACAGGGCGTGGCGATGCTGTCGAGCAGGTTGTCCAGCCATGGGATGTAGTAGGCTCCGACCTCCAGAATGACCGCGACGGACAGGCAGATGATCGCAGGGGTCGAGTCGAGCCATTCGAACCCCTCCGCGAGGGAGATGTGGCCGGCATGGCTGGCCAGGCTGACGATCAACAAGGGCACGAAAATACGGAAGCCGCAGGCGGCGGCCAGACCGACGCCCATGCAGACACTGAGCCCGCGTCCGCATGAAGCGTCGCACGTGTCGAATTTCGAGGCGAAACAAACGAAATTCAAAGGAAATCATTGCATTTTCGGCGAACGCATTTTTTAGACACTACGGGATCAGGCTGGACGGGCGATGATAAGACTGTGCCCGATACCGAGATTGTCGTGCTGAGATTCGATTTCGAAACCGGCCCTTTCGATCAATGAAAGGAACAGGTCGGAGGCGTACATCTGACTGTTTCCATTGGCGATGGCGGTAAAATAGAGGGAGGTCATTTGCAGGCTGAATGCCGCGGCCGCAAACCGTTGTCGGTCCCAGAATGGTTCAAGCACGAACACGCGTGTTTGCGGGGTGGCAGCTTTTCTGCATTTGCCGAGAATCATGAGAATTTCTTCCTCAGAGAAACAATCGAGAAACTGGCTCATCCAGATCGTGTCGAATTCAGGAGGGAGTTCCGAAACAGGGTCCAACATGTCGATGGGAAGAAAGGAGATCCGATCGCTGTCTGCTACGGTCTCCAACTCGCCGCGGGCCATTTCGATCTGGGTGGGGAGATCAGCGATGCAAACCCTGGCTTCCGGCGAATGCGCGACGCATTGGCGCGCCCAGCGTCCGGTGTTCCCTCCAATGTCGAGTATGTTTTGGGAGCGCGTCTCAAAAAGAATGCTGAGGGCCGTCGGAAATGCTGCATCCGAATAGAAGTGGTCAAAGCTCAACCAGCTTTGGCGGATGTCTGGGGGGAGATGAGCCAACCCCTCGTAGACTGTGCGCCAATCGCCTAGAGTTGCCAGGCCGACGGGTATTCCCTCTGTGATAGAGGGGGTGAGATCCTGTACTCCCTGATAGCAGATGTCGTTTACAAAGTCGAAGTTGACCCGGGTCATCTCATCGTGCAAAAGGAACCAGCCGGTCCGTGTCAACTGAAGTCGCCCGTTGTTGCAGGTGAACAAGCCGATGCCTAGTCCGGCTTCGACAAGGACACGCACGCCGTAGATCGGGAGACCAACGGCTTCGGCAAGAGACGGAATGCTCGAGCCTTCCTCGCGCGAGCCATGCACGGCGGAAAGAATGCCGAGATCGACGAGCGATCTGCAGACTTGGAACGCAATCGGACCGAAGGCCAAGCGTTGGGCGTACTCTTTCGCTTCGACGGCGGTCAGCTTGTCTTCGGAAAAGAAGTTCATAGAATTTGTTGTGTGAGCCGTTATACGGTGGGCGCAGGAAAGTACCAGCTCAATCGGGAGAACAAACTTTTGTCCCCCTCCAGACGAAGGACGCCTTGCCGGATGGCGGCGGGAACGTCGATCTGCTGCAGGAAGACTCCGGCCCAGATGTCGGCCGTGCAGGTCACCCGCAGGTCGGGATCGGAGGCCGGATCGAAGTCAAGGGCGCAGGAGCCGCGGTCGATGGTGAAGCGGTAGTGGCGTTGAAGGTCGGGAAACTCGAACTGGAGGGTGGCCTTGACGCGCTGGGTCGTCCGGGGGTTCACGCAGCGGGCCATCTCCCGCATGAGGATGTCGGGGTCTTTTCCGACGCGCTGATGGAGCCGGGGTGAATTGGAGCTGGCGGCGTCGGTTTCGGCGGCGTGCCGCCAGAAGATGTTGGAATACGTGCGAAAGTACTCGTCGTCCGGCGTCAGCGGGAGGGCCGCTTCGCGCATGATCTCTTCGGACAGGTGGCCGGACTGCGCCGCCTCCCGGCCGGCGCGTTGAAAGGCGGCCTCGATGCGCTTGACGGTCAACGGTTTGGAAAGCCTGTAGGGGAGCATGTGGGATTCCGGTCGCGTGATCTGCCCGGCGAGCTCCATTTCCAGGGTGTCGGCGATCAGGCGGAACGTCTGGTTGAGGGGCTCGTAGGCCTCCGGGGCGCGCAGGGCTCCGACGGCGAGGGAGATGAACTTCTTGCCCTCCCATTTGTCCGGCTCGCGCAGCCGATTGCGCAGCATGCCGAGCGAGCTGAACTCGATCCCCTCGCTGGTGAGCGGGAAGGTGCGCTCAAAGAAAGTCTTCATGAGGCCGCTCATCGCGAAGTAGTAGACGGGGGTGGCGCAGACGAGCATGTCCGCCTCGAGGATCGCCGCGAACTGGGCGGCCATGGGGTCGTCGTGGATGCAGACTCCGGGCTCGACCAGCCAGCAGTGGTAGCAGCCGGTGCAGGGTTCGAGGCGGGTCTGCGCCAGGTCCAGTTCCGCGACCTCCGCCCCGGCCTCGCGCGCGCCGGCGGCGAACAGATTCGTCAGGTATTGCGTGAACCCGCTCTTCCGGGGGTTGCCGCGAACGATGAGGATCTTCATGGGGACGGGCGGACGCCTTGCTGCCATCGCGGCGCGGAACGTAGGGGAAAGCGGATGTCCGGACAAGGCATTTGGCGGCGCCACGGGGGCTTTGACGCCCGTTTGGGGGGGCGTCTATAGTCCGCGCGTCGCCGGTTGGGCGGCTGCCGGCGTCTCGTTGGCCCGGAGCGGTGGAGCAGAGATGAACTGTGAACATGATGTGGCGATTGTCGGCGCGGGTTTTGCCGGCCTGACGTTGGCCCTGCAGTTGAAGGGCATGGCGCCCAGGGCGTCGGTCGCGCTGGTGGATTGGGAACGGCGGCCGCTGCCGGAGGCGGCGTTCAAGATCGGCGAGGCGACCTCGGAGCTGGGGGCGCACTACCTTGCCCGGAAGCTGGAGCTTCAGGAGATGCTTCAGGAACGGCATCTCCTGAAATGCGGCCTGCGCTTCTTCCTCGGGGATTCGCGGAAACCGATCGCGGAGCGGCCGGAGTACGGTCCGGTCCGGTTTCCGCCGGTCGAGTCCTTTCAGCTTGATCGCGGGCGGTTGGAGAACGACCTGCGCGCGCGTTGCGAGGAATCGGGAGTTCAGCTCCTGGAGGGATACAGCGTGGAGGAGATCCGCCTCGGCGAGGGCGGCGAGCCGCACGCCCTCCGGATCCGCGGGCGGGACGGGGGCGGGGAGATGACGTTGCGCGCGCGATGGACTGTGGATTGTTCGGGCCGGAAGCGCCTGCTGTGGAAGCAGCTGGGGCTGGGCGCGGAAAGTCCGTTGGAGCACAGCTCCTGCTGGTTCCGGGTGAAGGGGCGGTGCGACCTGGCCCGGCTTGTCCCGGCGGAGAACACGGCGTGGCATGAGCGCGTTCCCGGGGGCATTCGTTTTCATTCGACGAATCACCTGGTGGGCCGGGGCTACTGGCTGTGGCTGATCCCTCTGGCCTCGGGGAACACAAGCGTGGGGATCGTCTATGACGAACGCATCCACGACGGCGACGCCTTCGCGTCGCATGAGTCGACGATGGGCTGGCTGCGGGAGCATGAGCCGGAACTGGCGCGGTTGGCCGGCGGCTTCGAGGTCATGGATTTTGCCGGTTTCCGGCGTTTCAGCTACGAGACGACCCGGTTTTATTCCGGGGACCGCTGGGCCTGCGTCGGGGAGGCCGCGGCGTTTCTGGATCCGTTCTACAGTCCGGGCGCGGATTTCATCGCGCTGGCCAACAGTTTTGCCGCCGGACTGATTGTGGCGGACCTGGCGGGCGGGTTGACCCCGAAGGCCGTGGACCGGGCCAATGCCGTGATGCTGAAGTTTCAACGCGCTTTCACCGACGTGTTTCTCAACCAGTATTCGATCTACGGGCATACCCGGGTCATGACGGCGAAGGTGATCTGGGACAATTCCTCCTATTGGGTGTTCGTCTGCCAGATGTTCTTCCAGGACCTGATCTTCGACGACGCGGCGTTGGACCGCTTCCTGGAGTTGTTCAGCCGGTATCACGAGCTGAACGTGCGGGTGCAGAAGCTGTTCCGGGATTGGGCGGCGAGGAGTTCGGATGCCTCGGGCTTCGGGCATCTGGGCTACGCGGATTTTGAGATCGCGGTGCGCAGTCATATCGAGCTGGGCCGGCGCCGGTCGCCAAAACGCGCGCTGGCTTTCATCAGCGAAAACCTGGATCGGTTCACCGCGTGGGCGGTCCTGTTGTTTTGCGTGGCGGCGGATGAGATCCATCCCGAGGCGGGCGGGCGCCTGGATGAAGGGTGGTTGCGGCCGGAACACATCGATCTTGACCTGTTGGACGCCGCCGTCGCGGTCTCCGAATCCGCGGGCGCCGAAGATCGCGCTCCGTGGGCGCGGGAGTTCGCCGGGTTGAAGCGTCAGATGGGCAGGCTGTTTCCCGATCGCGCGCGCCTGGGCGGGGCGTGAAACGACCTCTCCCCGAAGCCGGGGCATTTGAATTGAGCGAACTCACGTTCATTGCGGCGCGACGACGCGACGACCGGGTTCATGGATTGGACTTGTCAGCGTGTTGCGGCGTGGATCATGGTCTGGCCCGGTGTGAAAGGACCGCCCATATGAAAAAGATCTCTGTTCTCCTGCTGCTGCTGACCGCCGGATTCCCGGCGCTCCCGACCCGCGCCGCGACCCTGGCCGATGAGACGGTCGTCTGGGCCGGTCTGGATTATTCCATGACGCGATTTGTCGACGCCGACGCCTTCCGCGATCCTGCGGCGATCTTTCCCGGATTGCTGGACAAGTGGAACAGCCTGTATCTGAAGGAGCGGCTGGAACCGTTGGGCAAGATCCTGAAGAAGAAGGTGGAGGTGGACATCGGCGGAGTCATGGCGCGCAACGCCAAGGCGACCAAGAAGCAGATCGTCGAGTTCTACCGAGAGGAGGATCACATCCGGAAGACGCACATCACGGAGGACGATCTCAAGAAGCTGGTGAAGTCGTTGAAAATGGAGGTGAAGGAGGGGTTGGGGCTGGTGTTCGTCATGGACCGCCTGGTGAAGAACCAGAAGAACGCGGCCATGTATGTCGTCTTCTTCGATATCAAGACGAGGGAGATTGTGGCCCAAAAGCGCGACTACAAGGGGTCCGGCGGATTTGGCATCCGCAACTACTGGTTCTCGCCGATCAAGCGGGTGGAGGGCGGACTGCCCTCGCTTTTCGGGCGGAAGGCTTTCAAGCGTTGATCCGGGGCGGCGGATTCGGGGAACGGGCAGCAGCGACGGCGGGCGATGGATCAGACGCGGATGACAACGGAACTGGACGGACATCAGCTGGTCTGCGCCGGGGTGCTGGCGATCGCCCGGAACGGCTCCAAGGCGGTTGTGCCGGAGGCGGCGCGAAAGCGCATGGCGGCCAGTCGGGCGCTGGTTGAGAGCGTCGCGAACGGCGAACGCGCCGTCTACGGGATCAACACAGGCTTCGGGCCCTTGAGCGCGACCCGTGTCGCCCGGGAACAGCTGGAACGGCACCAGGTCAACCTGGTGCACCATTTGTCGGTGGGGCAGGGCGCCCTGTTTTCCGACGAGGAAACGCGGGCTATCATGGCGGCGCGCGCCAACGCGTTGGCCCGGGGTTTTTCGGGCATCCGGCCGGAGGTGGTGGATCTGTTGGTGGCGGCGTTGAACGCGGGGGCGCTCCCGGAGATTCCCAGTGAAGGCTCGGTGGGGGCCAGCGGCGATCTGGCGCCGTTGGCGCATATGGCGCGCCTGCTGATCGGGCTCGGGCATGCCCGCGTGGGCGACCGCCGGTTGACCGCGGAGGAGGCCCTGGCCGGCGCGGGACTGAAGCCGGTGACGCTGCAGTGCAAGGAAGGCCTGGCCCTGGTGAACGGGACGTCGGTCATGACCGGGTTGGCCGCGCTTTCGAACTGTGAGGCCGCCGCGATCCTGGGCTGGGCGGAGCTGTTGACGGCTTGTCAGTTCCAGGCGTTGCATTGTTCGCCGGAACCGCTGTGCGCGCAGTTGCACATGGCCCGCGGCTTCCGGGGGCAGTTCTCGGTCGCCGGGCGCATCGCGACCCAGCTGGCGACGCATCCGGAGTTCCAGCGGAAGATCGACGCCCACTACTGGGGCTCGATGGACAAGCCGATCGAGCCGGGGGTGGAGATCCAGGATCCGTATTCGGCGCGG
Source organism: Verrucomicrobiales bacterium (assembly GCA_038126035.1). Lineage (GTDB taxonomy): Bacteria > Verrucomicrobiota > Verrucomicrobiia > Limisphaerales > JAYPEY01 > JAYPEY01. Next base: position 8,840 of record JAYPEY010000046.1, read on the forward strand.
TGCACTCCGCAGATTCTCGGGGCTTTTCAGGAGTCGCTCTGGCACGTGGAGGAGGTGACAAACCGCGAACTCAATGCGTCGACCGACAACCCGCTGGTCTTTCCCGAAACCGGGACCATCATTCATGGGGGAAATTTCTACGGGCAGCAGATCGCCATGGTGAGCGACTATCTGAGGCTGGGGCTTGCGAAGTGCGGTCTGCTCCTGGAACGGCAGCTGGACCGGCTGGTCAACTGGCGATACAGTCAGGGGCTGCCCCCCTTGCTGTCCGGCGGGGAGCCGGGGTTGAACTCCGGATTCATGGGGGTTCAACTGCTGGCCACGTCCCTGGCGGCGGAGTGCCGGCTGCTGAGTTCGCCGGCGTCGGTGCAGACCATCCCGACCAACGCGAACAACCAGGACGTGGTCAGCATGGGCAGCATTTCGGCGAAGATGTCGCGCCAACTGCTGGACAAGGTCTGGAAGCTGACGGCGATCCAGGCCCTGGCCCTTGCGCAGGCCGGGGATCTGCGCGGGCGCGAAATCATGGGAGGGTCCTACCAGGAGCTGCACGAGGCGGTCCGGGGCGTCTCGGCGAAGCTGGAATCCGACCGGCCGTTGTTTGAGGACATCGAAAGGGTCAGGGATCTGCTGCAATCCGAGGAGATGCAGCGGCGCTTCCTGCCCGACCGCGAGCCCTGTCCGTGAATCCTGGGGCCCGGCCAGAAGAAACGGACGGAGATGACCGCCATTCCGGCGGGGAGTCGGGGTCCCGGTGGTCCGGCCGGATGCGGGGCGGCTACCTCGGCAATCTCTTCTTTGTGCTGGTCGTCCGCCATCTGGGGCTGTGGTTCGCCTACGCGTGGCTGACGCTCATTGCGGGGTGGTTCACGATCGCGAGTCCGGCCTCCTTCCGGCATTCAGCGCGGTTCCTGGAGCGCGTCCTGGGGCCGATCCCGTTCTGGCGGAAGCCGTTCCTGGTCTTCCGCCATTTCTATTCGTTCGGAGTGACGTTGCTGGACCGGTTGGCGGTGATCGAGGGGACGTCCCTGTTTGAATGCAACCATGAAGGCGAGGAGTTGCTGCTCGGCCACCTGGAAAAGGGGCAGGGGATCATCCTCGTGGGCGCCCATCTCGGAAGCTGGGAGATCGGCGGACATTTCCTGGGGCGTCACGGCGCGCCGATCAACGTGGTCGTCCTGGACAAGGAGGCGGAACGGATGAGAAGCCTGTTTTCGAAGGCGATGGAAAACCGGCTGTTCCGCCTCATCTCGACCGATGGGAGCGCCACGCGGAGCATCCCGATCGCGTCGGCCCTTCGGCGCGGGGAGGCGGTGGCGTTGCTGGGGGACCGGCCGTTCGGGGGACGGGAGCTTTCGGTGCGCTTTCTGGGCGGCTCGGCGAGGTTTCCGGTCGGGCCGTTCCTGTTGGCGGCGGCGACGGGCGCGCCGTTGTTCCAGGTGTTCGCCGTGCGCGAACGGATGGGTTGTTACCGCTTCTTCACCTTCCCGGAGCAGCGGTTGACGAAGGAGGAGGCGAGGGGGGGCGATGAGGCTCTGCGACCGCATGTGGAGCAGTTCGCCAGGCGGTTGGAGGAGACGGCGCGCCGGTATCCGCTGCAGTGGTTCAACATCTACTCCTACTGGGACGAGGAGGACGGACCGGGGGAAAAGAAATCTGGCGCCGGTTCCGGGGAGGCGGAATCATCGCGCGCGATAAAGGCAGCCGGGCAATGAACGAGCAAAGCAGGAATGCGCGCAGCCTGATCGCCCGCGGACCGCGGGACGATGGGCTGCGCCCCTACATCGAGGAGACAGTCGCTGTCGAGGTGAGGTTCGAGGAGGTGGATTCCCTGAACATCGTCTGGCACGGCGGGTACACGGGCTATTTCGAACTGGCGCGTCGGGCTTTCGGACGGCGGTTCGGGATCGATTACGACACCCTGGTCGAGAACGGGACGGGCCTGCCGGTGGTCCACCTGCGCATCGATTACCTGGCCCCCGCGCGCCTGATGGACAAGCTGGCGGTGACCGCGCGGCTGCTGCGGAGCAAGGCGGCCCGGTTGGATTTCGACTACGAGGTCCGTCGTCAGGCCGACGGCGTGTTGCTGGCGGTCGGCGCGACCAGCCAGGTGTTCGCGACGCTTGAGGGGGAGTTGATGCTGACGTGGCCGGGATTCATGGAGGAGGCGAGAAGCCGATGGGAGGGTTTGTGGGTGGAGCCGTGAGCGGGGACGATGTCGTCGTCGCCGGTTCGGGCGCGGTCACGGCGTTGGGCGTCGGGATGGGGCCGTTGTGGGAGGCCGTTCGGACGAACCGTTCGGGGCTGGAGGCGCACGAGTTGACGGTGGGGGCGCTGACCCAGACCGTGTATTCGGGGCGGGTTCCGGCGGCGGCTTTGGATGTGTTGTGCGCGGAAACCCCGGACCTGGCCGCGTCGCGGCCGGCGTTGCTGGCGGTCGCGGCGCTGCGCGAGGCGTCCGGGGCGGCGGCGGATCGGATCGGAGGAACGCCGCCGGAGCGTTGCGGGATGGCGGTGTCCACGACGAAGGCCCACGTGGAGGCCCTCTGGCGGCAGGTCCGGGGGGAATCCGTTCCGGAACTCGCAGCAAGGCACGTGCGTCCGGCCCGGTTGGCGGCGGACCTCGCGTCGGCGTTCTCCGTGAAGGGGCCGACGGTCTGCGTGTCCTCGGCCTGCGTGTCCGGGCTGCTGGCGTTGGCGCAGGGGGCGCGGATGATCCGGTCGGGCGCGGCGGATGTCGCGTATGTCGTGGGGGTGGATCTTTGTTCGTATTTTGTGTTGTCAGGGTTTGCCGGGCTCAAGGCGCTGGATCCAGAGGGGTGCCGGCCATTCGACAAGGACCGGGCGGGCATCAGCCTGGGCGAAGGGGCCGGCGCGATCGTGTTGACGCGGGGCGATGCGGCGGATGAAGGCGCGGTCCGCTTGACCGGTTGGGGAAGCAGCAACGACGCGAACCACCTGACGGGCCCGTCGCGCGACGGCGGCGGCCTGGCCCTGGCGATCCGCCGGGCTCTGGACCGGTCCGGCCTGGAGCCCGGGAACATCGATCATATCAACGCGCACGGAACCGGCACGACCTTCAACGACACCACGGAATCCCTGGCGCTGCGGTCGGTCTTCGGCGCCGGGCCGCCTTCGGTTTCCGCCAGCAAGGGCATGTTCGGCCACATGTTGGGGGCGGCCGGCGTGATCGAGACGGCCTTGTGCGTGGCGGCCCTGGGAACGGAAACGACGCCGGGTTCCCCGCGCCTGCGGGAACCGGACTCCGACGCGCCGGCCGGCTTGGCGCGCGAGCCCGCCGCGGCCCCGGGATTGCGGCGGATCCTGAAGATGAACTGCGGTTTCGGCGGGGTGAACGCGGCGTTGACCCTCGAAAGGGGGCGTTCGTGAATGCTCCCGCGTTGTTGGCTGCGGGGCTCGTCGATCCATTCGGATTCGGCGCGAGCGCTTCCGGGTGGACGGAATGGCCGACCGGGATCCGAGAGGCGATCCGGCGCGGCGAGGTGGATCCGGTGCGTTGGTCGCTGGTCTCGGATTCGGATCCGGCGCGCTTTGCCCGGATGGACTGGATGTGCCGCCTGGGGATGATGGCGGCGGAGCTGCTGGCTCCGGCCTGGGCGGGACTGGACGACGCGGTCCGGGAGCGAACCGCAGTCTGCGTGGAGACCTCTGTCGGGTGCCTGGACACGGACGTGCGGTTTGCCCGGGCGCCCCGACCGAGCCTTTTCGCCTACACGCTGCCCAGCACGGTCATGGGCGAAATCTGCATCCGCCACCGGTTGCAGGGACCCATGGTGTGCCTCGTGTCGATGCGTGCGGAAGGCCGGCAGGCCCTCGGCCAGGCGTTGGACTGGCTGGCCGGGGCTGAAGCCGACGTCTGCCTTTGCCTGGCCTGTGACGCGGTCGATCCAGGACACGCGGAGGCCGGGCGATTGTCCGGCATCGGTCTGCCTGAGGCGTGGCGCGCAGCCGCGGTTCTGCTGGGGCGCGGGGACGCGCGGACGGGCGGCGCAGACCTTGACGGCGTGGATCTGATGGAGCTGGCCGCGCGCGCGTGCGGCCGTCCTGAAACGACTTGATGGGAGCGCGGCCGCTCCCTAAGGTCGGCGCCACAAGAACGCCACCATGGAAGCCCTCATCGCAGAACTGAAGGACAAGCTCATCGCCGGGTTCAAGTTGGAGAACGTGAAGCCGGAGGACATACCGGCGAATTCGCCGATTTTCGGAACGGGGTTGGGGTTGGATTCCATCGATGCGCTTGAATTGGTCGCGATTCTCGAGCAGGACTACGGGATACTGATCCAGGACCGGAAGGTGGCGGACGAGGCGTTCGCGTCGCTGGAGGCGTTGGCCGGATTTGTGGAGGCCAACCGGAAGGCATGACCGCGCGCCGGCCGGTTATTACTGGCGTTGGCGTCATTGGCGCGATCGGCGTCGGAGTCCCGGCCGTCTGGGACGCGCTTCGACGGGGGGAGGACGGACTTTCACCGCTGTCACTTTTTCCCTCTCCCCGATATCGGGGGCTTCCGGTCGGGGAGGCGCGCATCGAGGTCGACCGTGCGGCCGCGGGGTTTCGCGGTTCGCGGACGGACAAGCTGTGCTGGATCGCTGCGAGCGAGGCTTTCGGTCAGGCGGTCGAAGGGGGGGGGGCGCGACCGGATCCGGCGCGGTTCGGGGTGATGCTCGGGAGCACGGTGGGAGGCATGCGGGGTTCCGAGCGGGTCCTGCAGCGGTTGCTGAAGGAGGGCAGGCGTCGGTTCGGTCCGACCCGGTTTCACGAGCCCGCAGGCGCGACGGATGCCGTTGCCGGGCGGTTGGGAGCTTTGGGGCCGTGCGGGACGTATTCGACCGCGTGTTCGGCCGGGGCGATGGCGATCCTGGCGGCGGCGGAGACGATCGGTCGCGGCGAGGCCGACCTGATCCTGGCGGGCGCCGGGGACTGCCTGTCGCGGTTGACCCTGAACGGCTTCGGGTCGTTGTTGTTGCTCGATCCGGAGGGTTGCCGGCCGTTTGACGTTCGCCGGAAGGGCATCTCCCTGGGCGAGGGCGCCGCGGTCCTGGCGCTTGAATCGGAGGCCTCGGCGCGCCGGCGGGGCGCGCGGATTCTGGCGCGGTTGACGGGTTGGGGCGCGAGTTGCGACGCCCATCATGCGACCGCTCCGGATCCAGAGGGCAGGGGCGCGATCGCGGCGATCCGGGCGGCGCTGGCGGGGGCCGGGCGCGATGCCGCGGAGGTCGATTTCATTTCGGCCCATGGAACGGCGACGCCGGACAATGACGCGATGGAGGCGGGGGCCATGAAGGCGGTGTTTGGCGCCGCGCTTCCGCCGTTCGCCTCGTGGAAACGGAGCTTCGGCCACACGTTGGCGGCGAGCGGTGCGATCGAGGCGGTGATGTGTGTGGCGTCGCTGCAGGCGGGAGAACTGGCGCCGTCGGCCGGCTGCGGGGAGCCGGATCCGGGACTCGGGGTGGAGCCGGTTCTCGTGTCGGAGCGAAGATCGTTGTCCGTGATGCTGAGCAACTCCTTCGGCTTTGGCGGCAACAACGTGGCGTTGGTGATCGAGCAGCCGGATCAGCCGGATGCGTCAGTGCGCGGCGCGGAGGATCTTCGGCCGGAGATCCGGTCGGCGTTTGAATTTGCGGTTCTGGGCGAGGGGGTGATCAGTGCCTCGGGGGACAGCCAGGAGGCGGTGGCGCGGGCGTTTCGCGATGGCGTGGAGCCGGAATCGGGAAAGGGTATTGCTTGTGGGGATTTTGAAACCGAGCCTTTTGTCCCTCCCGCGCAGCGCCGCCGCATGTCCCGCCTCCAGCAGATGACATCGGTTGCGGCGGGAAGGGCGCTGCGGGGAAGAAACCTGGCAGCGACGCCTCCGGAGCGGCGCTGCATCGTGGTGGGTACGGGATTGGGAGCCCTGGGCGATTCGATCGCGTTTCTGGAAAACTTGATCGAGCGGGATGAAGCCGCCCCGCGGCCGGCGCTGTTTGCCAATTCTGTCCACAATTCGCTGGCTTCGCGGTTGGCGATCGACCTGGGCATGACGGGATTGAATTCGACGCCCGTCCATCGGGAGATTTCGTTTGAGTTGAGCCTGGCGATGGGCTGCGCGGAACTGGGGGAGGGCCGGGCGGATATCGCGTTGGTAGGCGCCGCGGATGAACGCAACGCGCGCGCGGACGAGATCTTCGCGCGATGGAGTCGGTGTGGCCCGGTTCCGAATCTCGTGGAGGGAGAGGGCTGCGCCATGTTCGCGCTCGGCCGGCCGGACGATCCGGGGGCGTCGTCGCCGCGCGTCCTGATGCCGAGGCTGGGGCGGCTGCGTCGAAGCGGGGGCGGCATTGATGTGGCGGCGGAGGCGGACTGGCTGCTGGAGTCGCTGGAGGCGGCCGGCGTGGCGTCTTTGGAGCTGGATTTTCTGCTGACGGGCATTGGGGGCGACCAGGCCCTGGATCGGGCGTATCGCGATGTTGCGAAGGCCCTTTCGGAGCGGACCGGCCGGTCGTTGGCCGCGGGGGGCTACAAGCACAAGTGCGGCGAATTCCGCTCGGCGTCCGGATTCGGCTTCCTGACTGCGGTCGGGTTGGTTCAGGGCGTGATCCGGCCGGGAGATTGTCTCCTGCCCGGGGATCGGCACGCGGTCAACGCCGGCCCGTGCCGGACGGCGGCGTTGTTGACCTGGTCTTCGCATGGCGCCAAGGCCCTGACGATTCTACGGGCATGAGCCGGTTTCACTGGACGCTCCTGGCGACGGCGGTCGCGGTCGCCGCGGCGATGGCGACGGGCCATGAAGCGTGGGCGGTCGCCGCGCTGGCGGCCGCCATGATCGCGACCGGTCTGGGAGTGTCCTTCCCATCCCTGCAGTTCTTCGGCCGGTGTCTCTGCCGGGGTCGGACGGACGGGAGGTTGGCGACGCTGACGTTTGATGATGGGCCGGACCCCGACAACACGCCGGCCTTGCTGGACCTGCTCGCGCAACGCGGCGTGAAGGCTGTCTTCTTCTGCATCGGCGAGCAGGTGGAGAAGCATCCGGAACTTGCCCGCCGGATCGTCGAGGAGGGGCACGCGGTGGAGAATCACACGCAGCGCCACAGTCCGATGACCAACCTGTTTTCCGCGCGGCGGTTGAGGGAGGAGTTGGGGCTCGCGCAGGTTGTGCTTGAGCGCGCGACGGGGCGGGCGCCGGCCTGGTTCCGGCCGCCGGTGGGGCTTACGAATCCGCGGGTGTTTGCGGTGGCGCGCTCGTTGGGGTTGTCGGTCGTGGGTTACACGGTCCGGGGATTGGACCGGAAGCCGCAGCCGGCTGAAAGGGTCGTCGCGCGTCTGTTGCGGGGGCTGAGGCCGGGAGCCGTGCTGTTGCTGCACGATCGCGGCGTGGAACGATCCCGGTTGCTGGAGACGGTCGGCTTGCTGCTCGACAAACTTGAATCGGCCGGCTACCGATGCGTCCATTTGGAAGAGCTTGTCTCCCATGAACAGAAGAACGCTTGAAACGACGGTCCGCGTCGGGATCGCGGTCGTTCTGTGGGGCGTCCTCACGCCGGTGACGCGGTCCGCCGACGCCGGTCCGCCGACGCTTGAGAAGATCGGCCGGTCGTTGGGGCAGGTCGACACGCTGACGTCGCGTTTTGTGCAGGAGCGGCATTTGTCCCTGTTCGACGAGCCGTTGCGGACGGAAGGGTGGTTGTGTTTTGCCGCGCCAAACCGCATCCGCTGGGAGATTACGGCGCCTTACCGGTCGATTCTGGTTTCGGACGGGGATCGCGTCGCCCAGTTCGAATGGACGGACGGGCGGTGGCGACGGCTCGATCTGGGGCTTGAACACGCGGTCAAGCAGGTGGTTGAGCAGATTGCCGGCGTGATGAACGGCGGCTACGCGCGGGCCGGCGGCCCGTATGAGACCTCGGTTTCGAAGGGGAAGGACGCCGTGACGGTCACGTTGAAACCCCGGGACAAACGGATGAAGAAGGCACTGGCGGCGGTGGAAGTCCACCTGACGTCGGATCTGAAATCCACCCGCCGCGTGGTGTTGCGCGAGCCGGGCGGCGATCATACGGACATTTTTTTCAAGGATCAGAACGTGGGACGGAAACTGCCGGCGAAGACCTTCGACCGGACGCGGCCGGCGGATGTGAGCGGTTTGTTTCCCGGAGCTGCGAAAAGCGGGGCGGACTGAGTGACGGACAGGCTCCATTTGGCTGGGGGAGGCGCGGATGTCCGGTGGATGGCGCGATTGTTGGAGTTTCTTTGGGGGTTCTTTCTCCGGTTGGCGACGCCGCTGAAGACATCCCGGAACGCGATGGTCCTCACAGCCCTGCTTGGCGGCCTGTTCTGCGGGTGTTCGTCGTTGCCGGAGGCCCCGGCGGTCGCGCCGTTGAAGACCGGCGCGGAAAGGCTGGCGGCTGAGGCGGCGGCGCGGCGGATGTCTTCGATGTATCCCCCGGCGTATCGCGCGGTGCAGCGGGCCATCATCGATGTCAAGGGGCGGGAATTCACCTGTGACGCCGTGCTGCGGGCTGTTCCGGGCGAGGGGCATCGGTTGGCGTTGGTGAGCCGGTTGGGCGTGGTGACCGAGGTGCGCCTGCCCGAGAACGGCCGGGCGGAGGCGATGAAGGTCACGCCGTTGTTCCGCCGGGAATGGGCGGAGGCGTATGTGGCCCGGGACCTGGAGGCGTTGTTTGTTCCGCCTTCGACGTTGACGCCCGCGGGAACGCTGTCCGATGGCAGCCTGGTTCTTGTCGCGCGCGCCGCCGCCGGCGGGGATGTGCGGTATGTCTTTTCGGCGGACGGCGGAACCTGGAAGAGCGTGGAGGCGGTTCGCGACGGCAAGGCGGTCTTTCGCGCGAAGGCGCTGGGGTGGCGGAGGTTTGAGGGGCATTCGTCAGCGATGCCCGGCGGCTTCGAAGTCGAGGCCGGCGCCTACCGGATGAACCTGCGGACGGTGACGCTGTCCGTCACGCCGATGGCCCGGAAGGAGGACGGGCGATGAGCGGGGAGGGCAGGTGGCGTCGGAGAGTTCCGAAGATCGCCGGCGGGTGCCTCGGTTTCGCGCTGCTGGTGTGGCTCGTGATGTACGGGCTGATGTTGCATTGGGTGGCCCGGCCGCCGGTCCTGAAGGAGACTCCGGGAATCCTGGAGGCCGTGCCGGAGTCCCGCGACGGGCGCGTCTGGCTGGGGGATTGTTGGCTGGGAGAGCGGGAGGGACTGCCCGTGTTGTTTCTCAAGGGCGGGCCGTTTGAAATGGGCTACGCGAATGGCGCGCTCACGAGTGAACGGATGCGGCGGCAGGAGGATTCGATGGTCCGGCTCATCGATCAGGTCGCTCCGGGTCGGGCGACGCAGTTTCTCCTGAAGTTTCTCGTGACCTACAAGAACCGGCGCCTGGAGGAGCACATCACGCCGGATCTCCGGATGGAGATCTACGGGATCTCCCGGGGGTGTCCGGACCGGCATCCGGAACTGGGACCGCCCTACAACCGGATCCTGAATTATCACGGGGCGCAGGACGTTTCCTACATGTTGATGAACAGTCCGCTGTTGAAACGCGGATGCACGGCCTTCGGCGCCTGGGGGGCGCGCACCGCGGGAGGCCGGTTGATGGCCGCGCGGAATTTCGACTGGGAGGCCGATCCGGTGTTCGATCGCGACCGGATCGTGGTCATCTGCGAACCGGACAAGGGGACGCCCTTCATCTCCCTGTCCTGGTCCGGGATGGCGGGCGTGGTTTCCGGGATGAACCGGGACGGCCTGTCGGTCACAGTGAACGGGGCTCCATCGGATCTGCCCGACCGGGCCACGACGCCCACCTGCATGATCGCGCGTGAAATGTTGCAGCATGCCGCCAACATCTCCGATGCGCTGGCGATCGCGAAGAAGCGCAAGGTGTTTGTGTCCGCCCTGTTCCTGGTCGGAAGCCGCAGCGACGGGCGGTTCGTGGTGATCGAGAAGACCCCGGAAACGGTCGCCGTGCGCGAACCGGAGGCGGGCGCCGAGACGTTGGTCTGCGCCAACCATTATCAGACTCCCGAACTGGCCGGAGGCGCATTGAACGAGGAATTCAAACGCGACGACACCTCGGTTTCCCGCCATCAGCGGATGAGTGAACTGCTGGACGCCGCCAACGGGCCGTTGGACGAACGGGATTGCGCGCGGATTCTGCGGGACCGAAGCCTGCCGGGCGGTGTGTTTGCGGGTTTCGGCCATCGTTCGTCGCTGAATCCCTCGATCGCCACGCATTCGGTGGTCATGGATCTGACGGAGGGGGTCTTCTGGGCGGCGTCGCCGCCGCATCAGTTGGGCCGGTTTGTGGCGTTCGATGTCGCCGATCCCGGACGCGAACTGCCCGACCGGACGATTCCCGAGGATGCGGTCCTTGGCGACGGGCGGCGCGCGGCGTATCTGAAATCGAAGGAGGAGCTGAAGCAGGGTTGGCGCGCGTTCCACCGGGACGAGTGTGACATGGCGATCGAACACGCCGACGCGGCGGAGAAGGGCAATCCCGGGTTTTACCAGCACGATTGGCTGCGGGCGGAGGCGCTGTTCGTCAAGGGCCGGAGGAGGGAGTCGCAGGCGGCGGCGAAACGCGCCCTGGAGAAACTGCCGGCGATGGGCTTCGAGCGTCGGCGGCTCAAGCTCCTGGCGGGAACGGAGACGGACGGGGGCGAATGAGGGATTCCAAGGAGAGATTCCGTCCGTTGGCGCTGGCGTTGTTCTGGTTTGGCTACGCGAGCTATTTTTCCGCCAAGCTGGTCTTCGCTCTGGCGGGCGGGCCGATCATCCTGGCGCTGGCGCCTTGGCCGGGTTTTCGCCGGAAGGTCCTGCAGCAGATGACCTGTCGCTACCTTGCGTTCTTGACGCGCTGGTGGCTGCCCTGCCTGGGGATCTACCGACTGGTCGAAGTGTCCGGATTGGCGGAGGCGCTGCGAAGCGGGCCGGCGGTCTGGGCCTCGAATCATCGCGGGTTCATGGATTCCCAGCTGCTGCTGGGAATGGCGCCGGGAACGGGCGCCCTGGTCAAGGTCAACTATACGAGGGACCCTGCGATGGGGCTGCTCGTGAGGTTCTTCGACATGGTCAGCGTGAACCGGAACTCCATCGAATCGGTTGCGAAGGCGAAGGCCAGATGCCTCGAGAACCTCAAAGGCGGGCGCAACCTGCTCATCTTCCCCGAAGGCACCCGGGCGCGCAGCGCGCGACTGCAACCCTTCCAACGCATCGCCTTCGACCTGGCCCTGGACGCCGGCGTTCCGGTCGTTCCGGTCGTCGTGCATTCCACCGAGCCGTTTCTCTCCAAGACGCCGGCCCCGACGCTGCCGCGGCGCCGCAACGAATACCGGATCCGCTTCCTGGAGGCCCAGCGACCGAAGCCGGGCGAGGACGCGGGGCGCTTTTCCGACCGAGTGCATCGAATGATCGCCCGCGAACTCAAGGAACTCGACAAGGACACGACCTGGGAGACCGGGTGGAAGCCGCCAGCCAGCCATGAGAACCGAACCGCCGTTTGAAGCCGAGGACATCCGCGAACTGCTGCCGCATCGCGAACCGTTTTTGTTCGTCGATCGTGTGACCCGATACCGGCCGGGCAGATCCATCGAGGCCGAACGCGCCCTGCGTCCGGAGGAGCCGCAGTTCGCCGGGCATTTTCCCGGCCGGCCGATCATGCCCGGCGTATTGGTGGCCGAGGCCCTCGCGCAGACCAGCGGGCTGCTGCTGGGGCTGGGCGAAGCGTTGGCGACCGACGAACGGCCGGAGAAACCGAAGATCTTCTTCCTGGCGGCCACCGACGTGAAGTTCACCCATCCCGCCGAACCTGGCCAGACCCTCATCCTGCGCGCCGAAACGGAGAGTTCGTTCGGCGCGCTGCATCGCTTCAAGGTCGAGGCGACGGCGGGGAGGAATCAGATCGCCCGCGGCACGTTGACGCTGGCCCAGGTGGAATAAGGTCAGGAGGACCCGGACGACTCCTCGCGGAGGATGGCGATCATGCGTTCGTTGGTTGCCGCGTCCTTGACGGCGATGCGGACGGCGCGTTCGCCGAGTTGGGAGCCCATCGGTTCCGCGTCGCGCAGAAAGAGGTCGCGCTCGCGGCAGCGTTTGATCAACCGAATGGCATCCGGGCCGGATTCGGGCAGGAAGCAGAGGAGGAAGTTGGCGCAACCGGGAACGACCTCCCAGCCGAGCCGGGTCAGGGATTCCGCGAGCTTCTCCCGGAGTTCGTGTGTTTCCCGGTGGCGGGTGCGGTAGTAGGCGGGATCTTCAAGGGCCTTGACCGCGGCGATCTGAGCCGGCAGGCCGACCGCCCAGGGCGGGGTGATCGCGCGCAGGTCTTCGATGCGACGGCTGTGGCCGCAGAGGTAGGCGACCCGGGCGCCGCTCAGCGCATAGGTCTTGGACATGGACTTGCAGACGACGACGTTGGGTTCGGCGCAGGCAAAAGACTCCAGCGACTGTCCGGCGCCGACGTATTCGATGTAGGTCTCGTCGATCCAGAAGCAGGTGGACGGCGGAGCCGCCCGGATCGCCTCGATCAGTTCCTCCTGCCGCAGGTGGCGGCCGGTGGGGCTGTTGGGATTGACGATGACCACGAGGTCGTAGGGTTCCGCGGTCGTTGCGGCCTCCGTGAGCTGTTCGCGGGTCAACGCGAAGTTGTCCTCGCGGCTCAGGCGCAGCCGGTCGACGCGGCACTTCACGACCTTTTCAAGCGCGTGGGAATACTCGCTGTAGGTGGGGTCGAGAATCAGCGCGCGGGATTCGGGCGTCAGCCATTGGCGGAGGGCGAGGAAGATCAGGGTCGAGGAGCCGGAGCCGGGGATGATGTTGTTCTCCGGTATGCCGCGGGTTCGGGCAATCGTGGAGATCAACCCTTCGCAGCCGGTGGGCGGCGAGGTGGAGAGGATCCGGGGCAGGCGGTCCGAGAGCGCTTCGAGGACCTTGGGCGAGGGAGGAAACCACGCGTCGAGCACGTCCGCGGAAATGACCTGGTCGAGCCGGTCGAGGGTGTCGAATCCGGCTCCGACCGCCTCAAAGAAGCGTCCGCCGTGGTAGCAGGGGGCGGTCGCGCGGAGGGGGAAATCGAGATCCCAGGAGAATTCGCGCTCGATGCGGTCCTCCATGTGGGTCAGGCGGACGGCGGCGGCCTGCATGGTGGCGAGCGAACCGTGGATCAGCTCGAAGTCGACGGAGCCGGAAGTGACCTGCAGCCCCTGGGGGTGGAGCCCGACCTGCCGGTACATCTTCAGGATGTCCTTGCGGCCGATGCCCGCGGCGTGGAAGCCGCCCGCGGCCTCGATCCAGCGGAAGGCGGCGAACATCAGGGCAAAGGCGAGCAGGCGCGAGCGCCGGGATTTGGGCACGGTCAGGATGCGGATCTCGTAGAGTCCCTCGTCGACCGGAAACGGCAGGTCGGCGCGGTCGAAGTACTTGTCGAGGGAATAGGAACTTCCGGTGGGCGGGGTGAGCGAGATGAAACCGAGGATGGCGTCGCCTTCGCGGGCGACGATGTAGATGTTGAATTCATCGAGCGCGTCGGTGAGCCGACGCTGTTCGTTCACAGGATGCTGGCCGAGTTCCCGGGCGTAGACATCGTGCCGCATGCGGTAGATGACTTCGCGGTCCGCGTCGGTCGCCGCGCGGATGCTGATCCGGTCCGTGGCGCCGGAACGGCCGGTGGCGGATCCGGCGTCCGCGGTTGCCGGGGGGGGGGGATTCTCCGAGTTTTCCAAAGCGCTTTCGGGATCAGGGGTGCAGGGTTTCGGTCGGGGCGGTCGCCTCGCTGGCGGCGCGGACGCCGCGCAGGTTGTTCGCCTGGAAGATGGCGGTTTCGTTTCCGAAGCCATTGGCGCGGGCCAGGCCGGACAGCGTTCGTCCGGGACCGACTTCGATCAGGGTCCTGACGCCGGACTCCCGCAGGCGGTTCATGCTCTCGCGCCAGCGGACGGGCGAGGTCAGGGCCGCGCCGATGGCGCGCCGGATGGTCTCCGGGTCGGTTTCCGGTTCGGCTGAGCCGTTGAGGAGCAACGGGACCGAGGGGGCGGCAAAGGGGATGTCCGCGAGCCAGCGTTCGAATTCTCCGCGCGCTCCGCGCATGAGCGGGCTGTGCCAGGGGCCGGCGACATTCAGCCGGCGGGACCGGCCCAGGCTGCGGTCGGCAATGAACCGGGCGGCCTCCTCGACCGCGCGGGATTCCCCGGAAAGGACGAATTGATCCGGCGAATTGTCGTTGGCCAACGTCAGGCCCGCCGCCGGGCCGTGTTCGCGGATTCCTTGAAGGACCTTGTTCCGGTCGTCGGCGATGAGCGCCAGCATGGCGCCGTCGGTCTGTGCGGCCGCGTTGTCCATGGCCGCCCCGCGTCGGACGGCGATTTTGACGGCCGTCGGGAAGTCGACGATTTCGGCGGCCGCCAGGGCGGTGATTTCGCCGAGGGAATGACCGAGGACGAAGTCGAAGGGCGCGCCGGCCTGGCGAAGGCGGGAAAGGTAGCCCAGCGAGACGCAGACGAGCAGCGGTTGGAGATTCCGGGTTCTTGTCAGGTCGCGTTCCGGGCCGCGCAGGCAGATCCTGCGGAGATCGACCCCGGCCAGGTCGCTTGCCTGTCGGAGCAGGGACTGGAATGGCGCGTCCGACCGGGCGAGGTCTGAGCCCATGCCCACCTCTTGCGAACCTTGGCCGGGAAAGAGCAGCGCGCGCATGGTTCGACCGGGGGCGCTCATCCAGCCGTCGCGGTGAGGCCGCCGTCCACGACGATCGATTGCCCGACGATGTAGGAGGCCGCGTCGGAGGCGAGGAACGTGACGACGTCGGCGACTTCGGAAGCCCGGCCGAAGCGTTTCAGCACGATGTTGTCGAGGTTCTTCTGCTTGATCTGGCGCGGGACCTTGGCGGACATGTCGGTGTCGATGAATCCGGGTGTGACCGCGTTGACGCGGATTCCCTTGGGCCCGAGTTCGGCGGCCAGAGCCCGGTTGAAGGCGAGTAGGGCACCTTTGGAGGCGGCGTAGTTGGTCTGTCCCATGACGCCGACGAGGCCGGCGACCGAGGCCACGTTGACGATGACGCCGGAGCGAGCCGAGAGCATCGGCCGGGAGACGGCCTTGCTCCAGCGGCAGGCGCCGTTGAGGTTGGTGTCGATGACGCGATCCCAATCCTCGGCCGGCATCAGCATGAGGAAGGTGTCGCAGGTGATTCCGGCGTTGTTCACCAGGATGTCGATCCGGCCCTCGGACTTCAGGATGTCGGCGACGGCGGCGTTGATGGCGTCGGCGTCGGTCTGCGAGCACGCCACGGCCCGCGCGCCGGTCGCGGCGGCGACCTCGCGGGCGGCTTCCTCGTTCTTGCGGTAGGTGAAGCTGACGCGGGCGCCGGCGGCCGCGAAGGCCTCGACCACCGCCTTCCCGATGCCCCGGGAGCCGCCCGTCACGAGGACGACCTTGTCTTTGAATTCGCTTTCGTCAGTCACGATCGTTGTTTGCGGGAAGGGCTTGGTAACGGTCCCAGACATGTTGCGGCCACTCCTTGAGCAGCCGGTTGGATGCCCTGTCCATCAGGGTCATGGTCGAATGTCCGGTGGCGACGGTCGCGCGGTCCCGGCGGCGGACAAGGTGATGCTCGAAGATCAGCCGGCCGTGGTATACGGGCGTCACCCGATGGGAGGTGTGGAGCTCCAGCGGTTCTCCGAAGCGGGCGGGGCGTTCGTAGCGGCAGGCGTTCTCCACGACGGGCAGGAGGATCCCGAGCTCGCAGGCCTCGTCGACGGGCAGGATGTCCATGATGAACTGGAAGCGTCCGCGTTCGAACCAGAGGATGTAGGCGGCGTTGTGGACGACCCCCATCATGTCGGTCTCGTGGAACTCCGGGACGAAGGAAAGACGGCGCCTGACCAGCGTTCCCTGCGCGTTGTCACGGGGTTTCGGATCGCCGGAGCCGGTCGTCACATCTCATCCAGTTTGATGGTGAGGCTCCGGGGGATGATCGGCGGCATCGAGATGGAGCGAAGCGTCGGTCCGTTCGCGGCGCCGACCTGGAATCCCAGCCCGACATAGGCCAGTTCGACGGGCAACAGGCCGAGGGCGAGCGGCTTGTCCAGGACATGCGACGGACCGGACGCCACAACGGAGCCGACCTCTGTCCCGCCGTGAAACAGCGGGGCGCCGACAACGGCTGTGTCGCTCCCTGGTTCCGCGGCGAGGCCGACGATCTTCTGTTTCAGTCCGGCCTCGCGGCGGCGGCGGATGGCTTCGTCGCCACGGAAGGCGTTTCCTTCCTCGAGGTCGATCATCCACTGGAGGCCGAGTTGGAGCGGATCCCGGACGTTTTGTCCCTCGGCGAAGACGTTGAAGAAGCGCCCTTCCAGGCGGAGACGGTCGTGCGCGTCGACCCCGCAGAGCCGGCCGCCGAGCCGGTCGACCTGCGCCTTGAGGGCCGTGAAGAGAGCGTCGGCCTTGGCCCGGGGGACGATGAGCAGATACCCGAACTCGGCGGTCTTGCCGGCCCGGAGCAACCGGACGGGTTCGCCTTCGAACTCGACGTTTTCGATCGAGAGGTATGGCAGGCCGAGCACGTCCGCGCTGAACAGCGTCTTGACGGCGTCCCAGGCATGGAAGCCGTCCAGTCCGAGGATGGCGTGCCCGGCGGTGAGTTCGGTCGCGGGGCACGATTCGCCATGGAGGGAGAGCAGGGCGTCGATTTCCGCGTCCGGGCGGATGCTCTCCAGGGCGAACACGATCTCCTCGTCGTTGTTGGCGACGTAGCAGTCGGCGGCGAGCATGCCGTCGTCGTCCGCGAGAAAGGTGTGCAGGATCCGGCCGAAGCGGATGCGGGGGACGTTTCCGGCGAGGAGCGCGTCAAGGTAGTCCAGCCCGGTTTCCTCGGGCATGGCGAAGGCGCGCATGTGGGACATGTCCGTCAGCCCGACGGCGTCGCGCACGGCCCCGGCTTCCGTCCCGGGATCGCTGAAGGCGGAGACGACCTCGGCGTCGAAGCGCTCAGAAAAGCGGGCTCCCGCGGCGGTCAGGAGGTCTTTCAGCAACGGGCTTCTCATTGCGGTTCCCCCTTCCCGTCCTGACATTCCAGCACGAAATCGACGACCGTGTTGATGGAGCGCAGCACGGAGACGTCGCCGTCCGGCACCTTGATGCCGAAGGCGTTCTCAATGCAGAGCACGATTTCGAGGGCGTCGAGCGAATCCAATCCAAGTCCGGAGCCGAGCAGGGAGACATCCTCGTGCAGATCTTCCGGCTCATAGGGAAGGTTCAGACGGCGGATCAGGTCCTCCTTGATCGTGTTGATGATCCGGGCGCGGCGGCCGATGATCTGTCGGCTGTCGGCGGGGACAGGAATGTTGGATATGTCTGTCATTGTGTCTCTCGGCGGCACGGCAACGCAGCGGAATCGGACGCTGGCGTGAGGAATGACTGCGCCTCCCGCGTTTTCCATGTGTCCTTGCAGCGGTCTGAAGCTCCTGCATTGCGCCCATCGGCGCGGAATTGAAGGGGGAAATCAGGGGCAAGGCAACAAGAATTGCGTCGTGGCGGTTTCGGCGTTTCGGCGGGCTCGCGACGGCGGAAGGGAGGGGGAAACGCGGCCTGAATCCGATCGTGAAGTCTGCGGGTGGGGCGGTCGCCGGTTTTGGCGGAGGGTGACGGCTCGATCCTGTATGCGGCGGCGCAGACCCCGGGCCCTATGGCCTGAACCTTCTCCGGAACACGACGGCGAAGCTGTATCCGGAATCCGAACTGCCCAGGGCCAGGATATGATCGGGCGGCGCCTCGATCACGCTGTCATCGAGTTCGGCGAGGCCTGTCCGCTGGGGCCAGAGCTTGGAGCCGTGTTCGAGGGCTTCGAAGGCGGCGGCGACCGTTGCCAGGATCGAGGCGGATTCCAGATAGCCGGTGTTGAACGAGGTGGCGGCCATGGGCGGGCGGCGCCGGTCTTCCGGCCACAGACGACGGCAGGCCTCGATCATCTTCAGGTCCTGCCGGTTGCCTTGGGGAGCCCAGAGGATCAGTCCGATATCGTCAGGCGCCACGCCGGAGCGGGACAGGGCCAGTTCGAGGGCGCGGTCGACGCCCTGCGGTCCGAGATTGGGCGTCAGGAATCCCTCGGCGTCCATGCCCATGCCGTAGCCCAGCAGTTCAGCCAGGACGCGCGCGTCGCGGGCGCGGGCGTTTGCGGCCGTCTCCAGTGTCAGGATGGCGGCGCCCTCGCCGAGAACCATGCGTTTGTCTTCAGCCGGTCGCGAGCGATAGTCGCGCTCCTCGTCGCCGTGGAAGAGAAACCCCAGGCCGTCGTAATTGGTGTAGGTCTGTTGGTAGACCTCGTCGGCGGCGCCGGCCAGCAGCAGGTCGGCGCCGCGTTCGGCGAGGACGTCGAAGGCGTGGGCGAGACTCTGCAGGCCGGCGTTGGGGCCGCCGCTGAAGGTGGCGTTGACGCCCTTCAGGTACAACTGGTTCGAGACCCAGCCGGCGGTGGAGTTGGCGGTGACGTTGGAGAAGCAGGGGATGTCCGCCGCGTGGTTCTCCGTGCTGAACACTCGGTCCAGGTGATCCATTTCCGAGGAGCCGTTGGCGACTCCCATGACGACGCCTTTCCGGTCGGCGCCGGCGGGGCCGGGTCTCAGTCCGGCGTGGGCGAGGGCGAGGCGGCCGGCGGCGACGGCGAAGCGGCTCAGTGGATTGAGATCGGAGAAATCGAGGCGCCGGTCCACATCGGCCTCATGGAATTCCGGAACCTCTCCCAGCATCCGGGAGCGGCAGCCCTCGACGGAATATCGGGAGACGGGCCGGATGCCGACTACATCGCTGCGCAGACGCTCGAGAAAGGTCTCCACGCCCAGTCCGAGGGACGAGACGACGCCGGCGCCGGTGACGACCACGCGCTCCCGGCCGACGGGACGCGGCGGCGGCGGCAGGTCGGGGAGGGAGACGACGACCGCGGCGTTGTTGCCGCCGAAGGCGTAGTTGGCGGAGATGAAGGCCCGGGAATTTGTCGGCCGCGGCTGATTGGGGACGTAGTCCAGCGGGCAGCCGGGCCGGGGCGCGGTGAAATTTAGCGTCGGGGGGAGGAACCCCTCGTTCATCGCGAGAAGCTGGCAGGTTGCCTCCAGGATGCCGGTCGCGCCCATGCAGTGGCCGAAGAACGACTTCGTGGAGACGACGGGGACGTTTCGGCCGTCGAGGAACCGCATGATGCCCTTGGTTTCGGCGCGATCGTTTGCTTCAGTTCCGCTGCCGTGGGCGTTGATGCAGCCGAGGTCGTCGGGCGCGAATCCGGAGTCCAGCCAGGCGGCTTCAAGGGTGCGGGCGGCGCCTAGGCCCCGGGGGTCGGGCGAGGTGGGGTGGTGCGCGTCGGACGTGGCGGCCTGACCGGCGAGCCAGCCGAGAGTCGCAGCCCCCCGGGTTTTCGCGGATCCGGCCTCCTCAACCATCCAGAAGCAGGCGCCTTCGCCGACGTTGAGGCCGAAGGGTTGGGAAAAGGGGGCCATCGGGCGGTCCGAAGTGGCCTTGAGCGCGTCGAATCCCGAGACGTTGGCCAGGCAGATGGCGTCGGCTCCCCCCACCAGGACCTTGTCGTAGTAACCCCGGTTGATCAGGGTCTGCGCCAGACCGAGAGCCATGGTTGTCGAGGAGCAGGCCGTGGTCACGACCCAGGTTTCCCCGGCGATCTTGAGGGCGGCGGTCAGGGCCTTGCCGAACCCGTGGAGCTGCGCGCGAAGATTCATGGCCTCGTCGAAGGCCTCGGCGCTCAGACCGTGTTTCCAGCGGTATTCGTCCTCGGCTGAGAGGAGGCCGCCGTTGCAGGTCCCGAGGACGAGGCCGATGTCGCGTCGGGGCTCCTCGCCGGCGGCGGTCAGGTCTGCGTTTTCCAGGGTTTGACGGGCGGCGGCGATCGCGTATTGGAGGAAGAGGTCGTCGTATTCCCGGAGTTCCTCCGGAGAGAAGCAGGCTTCCGGGGCGAATCCCTTGACCTCGCCCGTGTGATTCATCCGGAAAGGGGCGGCGTCAAACCGGCTGATCTCGCTCAGGCCGTGCCGGCCTTCGCGGAGCGCTCGCAACACTTCGGCCGACGTAGATCCTATGGGACTAAGGACGCCGATGGCGGTAACGACTGCCTGCCGACGCATTTCGTGCATCTGATTCTCCATTCGCTGTGTGTCGTCCTTCCCTGATTCAGAGAGCCGCCTGTTTTGTTCGAACGGTGACAGGGCGTGGCATCGGCAGGTTTTTCCAAAACAGATGATCCGGCCCAAGGAAGATCACTGCCCTTTCAGTCGGACTGCCTGCCCCGTTATCGTGACCTCCTTCTTCTTGTAGAGGAATGGAAATCCCGTGGTCTTGACTGTGGACGTTGGTTGCCAGATGGCGTCGGCGTCAGGCTGTTTTTCCATGGCCTTGTAGTAGGCGCGCCCTTCCAGCGGATCGCGGAGCAACGGGCAGGGAACAGGCGGCGTGGGCGGATAGGCCATCGCCTCCTCGAAGAACTTGATGCCCAGGAGTTGCACCTTCGATTTGTCGATGACGCGCACGAGACCGAACGCATATCCCTCTTCGACGGTTGTGCCTTTCACCGCTCCCAGTGCAGCGAGTTGCGGGTTTGGTTCTTCCAGGGCCTGCTTCATCTTGAGGGCGCTCGGGGAAGGCGGTGAGGAGCAACCGACGGCGAGGCCTGCCGTCACGCCCAGACTGAATGCCCGGATGCAGTTGAGAGTTCTGCTTTTCATTGCTGTGTTCTGACTTGAGGTTGACGAGCGCGGAGAGGTTCAAAGCATGATGTCTTGCTCGCTTGTTTGCGTGTGACCCTTCTCAGCATCTGACATCCGCTGACGCTGTCAATCAATTACCAGACATCGATTGCCGGGCGGGCAATCCGTGCGACATCCGGCTGGCGCGTCGAGGCCTCCCTGGCTTTGAGACGGCCGACGCGCCTTCGATTCGACGAAATGTGTTCGAGAGCTCCGCTTGATTGGCATTGGGCGGCCCCGCCGACCGATCAGGCCTCAGCGCATTCTGGGGTGTCGTTCTTCGTCCTTGAATGAAGCTCCGAGCTGTAGCGGATAGCATTCGCGAATATGCTCCCCACTTTCCACGGGCGGTCTTGCGCAACGGCCGAGGCCAGAACCCCGGAGATCATCGCTCCGGTGATGCCGAAGAGGGCGGCGTCCGAGCCGGTGAGATGAAGGTTGCGTATCGGTGTGTGGGGTCCGAGCCAGAGGGATCGGAATTTCTCCGGAACGACGGGCAAACCGTAGATGTTGCCATTGCGGTGTGTGGTGAAGCTCTTGGTCGTGATCGGGGTGGACAACTCCTGGTAGTCGATCAGATCCCGGAATCCGGACAGGCGCGCCTCGACAAAATCGATCAAGGCGCCGGATATTCTGCGTTTGAGCTGTTCGTAATCCTCGCCGCGGCTGCGCCAAGGTTTCGCTTCCCACTGCGCAAAGGGAGTGGAATCCACGAAGGCTATGATCTCCGCGGTGTGCCCTTTGGCTTCCGGGTCTTTGGCGGACGGAAAGGACAGGAATACGTGGGAAACCTCCCCGTCGACGAGGTCATTCCGGGAGCGGTGGATCTCCTCGTGGTCGAGTTCCCGGTATAGCCAGATGTTGCCTCCCTCGGCGCCGATCGCTGTCGGTGGCTGTTTCAGTCCCAGGAAGAGTGTCACATTGGCCACGCCATTCGGGAACTCCCGGATCTCGCGTTCGAAAGGGAGTCGCGTGTCCTCGGGCAGCAGGCGGGTGTAGGTCGTGTAGGCGCCGGCGTCGGAGATGATCTTGTCGGCAAAGAACTCTTCGGTCTCGATCGTTTCGCCGTTGCGTTGTTCGACGCGAACGCCGATGGCTCGGCCGTTGTTGACCAGGATCTTGGAGACCTGCTTGTTGACCAGGGCTTTTCCGCCGTGTTTCTCGATGATGGGAACGATATTCTCCGCGATGACGGCCGCTCCGCCGACCGGGTAGTACGCTCCGTTCAGGTAGTGTTTCACCAGGAGCGCGTGGACGGCGAATGGAGCCTGACTGGGCGGAACGCCGTAGAGCCCCCATTGCCCCATGATCACGGCCTTGAGCTTCTTGTCGAGAAAACGCCGGTTCACGTAGTCGGCGACCGGGGCCAGGGCGAACTCCGAGCCGAACCAGCGCGCGAATCGGGCCAACCCGCCGAACTTTGGCCCCAGGGTCTGGGTCACGACGTATCGGTTCAACCATCGAACCGCTTTCGTGATGTCACGGAAGTAGAGCCGGATCGCTTTGGCCTCGTCCGGGAAGCGGGCCAACAGGTCGGCGAGCAGATTCTCTCGACCGGCGCGGCAGTCAAAGGTCAGTCCGGGAAACATGAACCGGTCGTAGATCTCCGGCATCCTGTTCCACTTCACTCCGCCGCCCGTGATGAAATCGAACACGGCTCGGGGCGGCTCCCCGATTCCCATCTGCCCGACATAATGAAGTCCGACATCCCACTCGTAGCGCCCCTTGCGTGAGAAGGTGTGGGTGAAACCGCCGATCTTGAAATGCTGTTCCAGCACCAACACCCGTTGGTTCTCCAGCTGGGCCAGCAGGGAGGCTGTGGTGAGACCGCCTATGCCGGAGCCGACGACGATGGCGTCAAATCGGTTGTCGTCGTCCGGCTTGACTTGGGGCTTCATGAAATCGGCGGTGATTCGTGAAATCCCGGACCGCCCGTTCCGATTCGGCGTTCCGGAAACGTCAAGTATCACCGAGGCGCGCCCCGCGTCAACTCGGCAGAAACTCCGCGCGAAACGATGTTGCGGAGCAATCTTCTGGGTTCGGCAAACAGCCGGCCTCGCCGCGTGGTCGACGCTTGAGAGTGGTTTCAATACTTCAGATGGCGTGCAACCCCGGTGTTGATCCCAATGGCGGTCATCCATCAGGGCGGGCGTCAGTCTGCCTTTGGAGGAGGAGTCTGAGTGTGGGTTTTTTCTCTTTCTGTTCCGCTCCCATCGTGCAGTATCCGGCGTCCGTTGATTATGCGAACGGCGGACCGACAGGTTGTCGGACGCTGTTCCATGATGACAAATCCACCAAGGAAACAACCCCCGGCAAGCGTTTGGAGAAAACATGATGAGAATAATAAAAGACCTGATCCAATTGGCATTCGCCTTTTCCTGCGCGGCGATGATGACGGGATGCGCCAGTTCGCCGGCGCACCTGCAAGCGACGAGTCGGCTGTCGCAACCTCCCCCTGGGAAGGCTCTGATCAATTTTCATCGGCCTTCCAACTACGGCGGGATGGAGAAGTACGCCATCTTCGACGGCGATGGAAACATGCTGATCGATTTGCCGGGGCGGTCCGAATATCAGCACGTGTGCGCTCCGGGCAAACACGTCTTCATCGGGTGGGCTGATCAGGTCTCGGTCGTGGAGGCTGAAGTGGAAGCCGACAAGATCTACGACGCGATGGTCGACATTGGCATGGGCTGGGTGAGAGCGAACATCAAACTGATCCCCTTGAATCAGGGGGATCCTCGACGCGCCGAGCTGGCCGAGTTTGAGCGACGCGCCACCACGGTGTACCAATTGAATCGGAACGATCACGTGGCCCAATACGAAGCAGCGCATAAAGGGCGGATCGAGCAGATCCGGAAGGATTTCCTCGCGGGGGCGAAGTCTGACCGGGTTCGCCGTCTGAAGCCGGATGACGCGCGTTGAGCGGCCCGCTCAACCGGGGAGCCCCGGGCGTTTCAGGGCTGTTATCATGAAATTGGAGCCGAGGCCGGAATTGTCGGCCACCGCCACGTTCTCGTAGCCCGTTTCGCGGAGCAGTTTTAAGTGGGCTTCCTTATCTTCGAAATGCAGACCTTGGATTGAGATGTTCTGGCGGATTCGCACGGCCCACCGTTCGGAGAGCGCGGTCTTCCGGTGTCTTTTGGACCTGTCAGCCAAGGCGTCGCGGATGATCAGCGTTCCTCCCGGACGCAGGGCGCGGAAGGCCTGGCGGAGGATCGCCGCCTTGTGGGCGTGCGGGAAATAGTGCAGGACATCGCAGAGCAGGATGCAGTCGCAGGCGGGGTAGTCCGTCCATTCAAGCAGGTCTTGTTGTTCGAAGTTCACCTTGGGATTGGTTTCCGCCGTCGTGGAGGCGACCCGGACCTTGAACGCGTCGAAATCGATGCCGCGCCCCCGTCGATCCGGTGAGGCGAGCGTCAGCCAGTGCAGGGTGATGCCGAAGCCGCAGCCGAGATCGAGGATCTCGCCCGCTTTCGGGGCCGCTTTCTCGACCGCCGGGTAAAGCGGGTCGATCTTCGTTTTCCACCACGCAAACTGGGTGACATAGGGCGTGTGGTAACGGTAGAGGCGGACGACTTCCTGGCGGATGCGCCGGCGGTCGGCGGGGCCATCCGGGGAGGCGTCGACCCGCGCCGGCATCCGCGCGCGCCGGGCGATCCATTGCATGGCGGCGGGAATGACGGCCAGGGTTGCGACAAGGCTGAAGGAAATGCCGAGCAACGCGGTCATGCCGATCGAGAACAGCGCCGGGTGATCGGCCAGGGCAAGCGATCCCACGCCGATCAGGGTTGTCAGCGCGCAGACGGTGACGGCGCCGCCCGCCCCGGCGATGCGATCCTCGTGCCCCCGGAGGCGGTCCAGTTCCGCCAGGATCATGAAGAGGCTGTAGTCCCCGCCGACGCCGATCACGAAGATCACGAAGATGAAGTTCGAGATGTCGATCGGCAGGCCTAACAGGCCGAAGGTCCCCAAGGTCCAGAAGACGCCGATCAGCATCGGACTCATGGCGATCGCCACGAGTTCGATCCGTCCGAGGAGGGCCAGCAGGATGATCGCGTGGAGGATCATCACCCATCCGGCGAAGCGGGCAAGGCCGTCGCGCGCCACGCTTGTTAGTTCGGCGGCCATCGCGGCCTTGTTCAGAAGCCGGGCATCCGGGACGGCCGCCTTGACCGCGGCCCGCAGGGCGCGGAAGCCGGCGAGGTCCCGGGTCTTGGCCAGCGAGGCGATGTGAATCCCGCCGTCTTTGCGCATCCGATACTCTTCAGCCAGGTCGCCGAGCGGGGACGGCAATCCGACGAGATCGTTGGCGTTGAATTCGGCGCCGCCCAGGCGTTGCAGGAACGGCTCGAACGCGGCTTTCCTGAAACCGAGCCCCGCGGCGGCGCCGGCCAGCCCCGCTCGCAGGCTACCCTCGTTGCCGTCGGCCCAGAACTCGCGCCAGGCCCGCAGGTTCTCCCGCCGTCTTTCGAGCGACGGCATCAGCGGCGCGGCGGAGGAAACCGACTCGATCGCGCCGGCCGCCCTCAATTTCAGCAGCGCGGCGTGCACGGCCTCGTTCTTCTGCAGCGCCTCCTCCTCCGTTGCGCCGCTGACGACGATCGTGCTGAGCGAGAGGGCGTGGCCCCAGGTTTCCCGCACGATGGCCTCATCGCGGGCGGTTGCCTCGCTGACGCCGTTGAGGCGCTCAATATCGCCGCCGAATTCGAGCCGGAAGGCGCCGACGGCGCACACGATGGTGAACAGGGCGAGGGCCGGGCCCAGCCACGATGTGTTGCGCGCGCGCCAGGCGAGCAGGCGGCTCATGACGGTTGTCAGTGGAAGCGGGGTCCCGGAGTTTCGTTGCTGAACCGGAATGGTCAACGGGAGGACGATCAGGGCGAACAGGGCCGCCAATGCGACGCCGAGCGACCCGAACAGGGCCAGTTGTCGGTGTCCCGGGACGGGCGACAGGAACATGACCAGAAAGGCGGCCATGGTCGTCAGCGCGCCAACGGTCACTTCGGGAACGAACAGCGAGATGATGCGCGCCAGACCTTCGCGGTCGGCGGCGGGGCTGTTGTCGCTGTGGTAAAGAAGGCAGATCCCATAGTCGATGGTGACGCCGGTGAGGATGCTGCCGCAGCCCAGCGCGACGGCCGACACGGGGGCGCCGCCCAGGCTGAGCAGCGTCAGCGCCCCGAGGATTCCGACGATCGTGGGCGCGGCGCCCAAGGCGGCCAGCCAGCGGCGACGGAACACGGCGGCCATCAGGATGAGCACGGCGACCATGGCCATGGAGCCCGTGCGCAGGGAGTCCGCCTCGATGGTCCGGGCGTTGTCCAACGCGGAACGATGCGCGCTGGTCACGGCGACGGAGCCCCCCGGAAACGCGGCTTCCACGGTCCGGGCGGCTTGGAGAACGGACTCGACCATGGCGGCGCTTCGACCGGTGTCGGAGGACGGGAAGCCGGTGGTCGCGGTGAGCAGGATGTGGCGGCCGTCGGCGCTGGCGATGCGGCCGTCGATGATGCGCGCGTTTCCGATGCCGGCCTGCAGGTCGCGGAGTTTCGCGGTCAGGGAATCGCTCAGACCCGCGGGGTCCTGCCGGGCGACGCGCTTGAGCATCATTCCCTGAGGCTGGCTCATCCGGGTCTTCAGCCAACGGAGCCGCTCTTCCAGCGCGGCCGGCTCCAGCTTTTTCCGCAGTTGTTGAAGTTCGTCGCGGGTCAGCAGCGTCGGCAGCTGCTCCTGCAGGCGTTGATAAACCTGCTCGAAGGCGTCGGCGTCGATCCGGGCCAGGACGTCGCGCAGTTCCGGGATGTCGCGCAGGGCGGTTTCCATCCGATCGGCAGCGTCGGTCAGGACCTCCTGATTGTTCTGTCGCACGGAGACATCGATGTAGACTCGGTCGGTCTGGTTGACGCGCTGCATGGCCTGGACCTGTTCGGCGATGGCGGGAGCCGACATGGGGAGCATGTCCGTGAAGTCCTCGTTCAGCTTGAGCCTGAGTCCGGAGAGGGCGCCGGCGACCAGGAGGAGAGCCATGAGGAACAGGACGGCCCGACGGCGGCCGGCAAGCCAGAGATGGATTCTGACGTAGAGTTCAGTCATAGGCCCGGGCGTTGCCGTTGCGCCGGAAAAGGAGGCAGAGGATCCAGGTTCCGATCGTTCCGAGCGCGCCCGCCAGAAACGCCAGCACGACGCTGCCGAAGACCCATTCGCCGAAGTATTTCGGGATCTGCTCGGCGGAGGTCCGGGGATCGATCTCCAACCATGTCCCGGTCAGCAGGTAGTGGCCGAGCCACAGGCCCGACGCGAGGACAAAGGGAGCCATCAAGGGGAAGGAGATGTTGCTGGCCGAGAGGGCGATCGCCTTGTTCAGGCGGAAACGGTGCGCAAAGGCCGCCGCCGCGAACATCTGAAAACCCCAGATCGGCAGGATCCCGAAAAAGAACCCGCTGCCGACCGCCGCGGAGATCCGGCCGGTTGACTCGGTGTGTTCGGTGAAGAAGTGGCGGACCAGTTCCCGCAGTTTGTGGCGGCGGGGGAGTTTGTGCCATTCGCCGCTCGCGGTGACCTTCCGAAGCAGGGGCGGCGCGCAGAACGAGAGGATGGACAGGCGCATGTGCAGTCGCGAGATCTGGAACATGTCCAGCCCGTTGCGGAAGTGCGACAGGCGGGAGGTGGGTTCGGCATAGTCCGCGGAGACCGGCTCCGCCAGAATCGGGATGCCGGCCCAGGCGGCCTTGACCAGGACCTCAAGCTCGTAGGCATAACGTCCGGCGCGGGTCATCAGGTTCGTCACCGGTAGCAGCGGGTAGCAGCGGTAGCCGCATTGGGTGTCGTGGAGGGGGATGCCCGTTTCCACCCGGAACCAGAAGTTGGAGAGCCCGTTGGAGAAACGGCGCGGAAACGGCGCGCCCTCCTTCTTCAGTTCGCGCGTCCCGGTGATGAGCGCGTCCGGATTCTTTCGGCAGCTTTGGGCGAAGCCATCCAGTTCGGCCGGGTTGTGCTGGCCGTCCGCGTCCATCGTGATGGCGTGGGTGAATCCCAGCTCCAGAGCCTTCCTGAATCCGGCCTTCAGGGCCTCGCCCTTGCCTTGGTTCGTCGGCAGATCGACCAGGGTGATGTCCTCAAGCTCCCGGACGATTGTCGCGGTGTCGTCGGTGGAGCCGTCGTTGACGACGATCGTGGGGAACCGTTCGCGGGCCTGCCTGACGACGCGGGCGATGGTCTGCGGGTGATTGTAGACCGGAATCAGGACGCAGATTCGGGGCGGGGCGGACATGGTCAGGCGCGCAGGTCCACGAAATAGCGTCGCTTGCGCGCGCCCGCGGGCATCTGCAGGTTTTCGATCTCGTCAGCCGCGGCCGCCGTGAGTTGTGGCGACACCCGGGCCTCGCCCTGGAAACGGTCGCGCAGTTCGGAAAATACCCGGCTCGAATCGTCCTCGCACGCGACCTTGACCTCGATGGCCTCGGCTCCCGAATTGTCGCTCCGCGCGATGATCGCGTAGGCCGCCACGCCCGGCGTGTCGTCGAGGACGGTTTTCAGGGTCGAGGGGAAGATGGTGGTTCCCTTGAGCTTCAACTTCTGGTTGGCCCGGCCGACGATGGGGCCGATGCGCAGGGTCTTTCTTCCGCAGGCGCACGGCTCCCGGAAGATGGCGGCGTGGTCTCCGGTCCGGTAGCGGATCAGCGGCATGGCTTCGACGCCGAACGTCGTGGCGGCAAGCTCGCCGATCTGTCCGTCGGGCACGGGGCGGCCCTGCTCGTCGAGGGCTTCAAGGTGGAGCAGTTCCGGGTGCAGGTGGCCGCCGCGGCCTGCCCCGCATTCGCACAACGAGGCCGCCAGTTCGGTCACGCCGTAGGTGGAGAAGGCCTGCGCCTTCCAGAGCCGTTCGACGCTGCGTCCGGCGTGGTTGAGCGACAGGTCCCGCTCGCGGATCGGTTCGCCGATGCAGACCGCTTTGCGGATCGACGAACCGGCGGGATCGAAGCCGTTCTCCTCCTCCGCCTTGTCGGCCAGCCGTTTCAGAAACGAAGGCACGCCCACGATGGCCGTGGCTCCGGTTCGCCGGATCATGTCGTAATGCATCACCGGCGTGGCCGGTCCTACCCGGACGACGGAGCAGCCTCGGCGCCGGAGGCCGAGGGAGTAGGCAAGCCCCGCAATGAAGCAGCGGTCCAGGGCGACGGCCAGGATCACGGTGTCCCCGGCGTCCAGGCCGACGCAGCCGAACGAGAGTTCCTCGTTGCGGCCCAAGCGATTGAGGTCGCCTTCCGTCAACTGCCAGACGAGCGGACTGCCCGTGGAGCCGCTGGTGGTCACGACTTCAACGATCTGCGATTGGGGCACACACAAGAACGACTTTGGGTCGTTGGAAATCGTGTTCTTGTCCGTGGTGGGCAAGCGGCCGATTTCTGACAACGGAGGAGGGGAGGAAGGCGAGAATCCTGCTTTGCCAAAGTGTTCCTTGTAGAAAGGTGAAAGGCGGATCGCTCGGTCGAACATCTCACACCACGCGGTGTTCTGAAGCGTTTCGATGTCGACTGAGGAAAGCCCTGTTTCGCTGACAGTGGAATTCATTCAGAAGGTCGGGGACCGGTGGATTCCATCCCCCCGTTTCGACAGGCGAATGAAGTCCGATCCGCGAGCCATCGCTACAGCATGCGTCGGGAAGTGTCGAGACGTTAAGAAATCTCTCTGAGGCACCCCCGAAAAACTGAAGCGTGCCCCTCTACCTCCTTCTAGATCGGTCCCAGTGCGATTTTCTTGGGGTTCGTCCGGTTTGATTTCGATTTGCACACAGCACCCTGGGCGTATTCGGCCGGCGGTCGATAGCCCAAGGCGCTATGTGGTCTCAAGGTGGCTGAACATCCCTTCGGCACACTCAAGGACTGGAGTGGAGGCAAGGACCTGTTGTGTCGAGGACTGGAACTGGCGGGGGCGGAGAACCAAGAAGAACAACCTCGCTACCCTGAACGCGCTGCTCAATTTCGCAGTCAAACGGGAATACCTCGGACAGAACCCGGCCGCCCAGATCGAAGCGCCTATTTTGGAGAGTGCCCCGCCCGCAATTCTCTCGTTGGCCCAGATCAGGGCGTTGATCAAGACCTCCTTGGACGCGATTCCCGCCTGGCGCCCGCGATCGCCATTGGCCTTTTTGCCGGCCTGAGAAGATCAGAACTTTGCGCGTTGGATTGGAGCGAAATTGACCTGGTCAACGATTGCATCGTCGTTCCCGCCTCGAAGGCAAAAACGCGCCGCGCGCGCTACGTCACAATCTCCCCCAACCTGCGACAGTGGCTGGACCGGGAAGCCGAGGCGTCGGGACTCGTCGTGGCCACCGGCAACATCGATGTGTTCGGGGAACGTCTCCGGAGAATCACGAAAGCGGCCGGCGTCGATCCGTGGCCAAGGAACGCGCTGCGTCACACCTTCGCGTCGCATTACTACGAGCGCACACGGAGCGCAGACCAGACCGCGGCGGAACTAGGCAACTCACCGACCGTGCTTTTCCGTCACTATCGGGCGTTGGTCTCCCCCGCCGAAACGGAAGCGTTCTGGAACATCCCACCATGCAGCTGCGCAGGGCTCTGACACCCGTTACGACGGTCTAGACTCCAACTTTTTGATTGGAATTCCAATCTCCTGAGTGGTGAAAACCGGGTCTCATGAGTTTTTCAATGGACATCCGTAGTTATGGCTATGAACCCGAGAAAATCATCTCAGACCGGAAAGTTCGACCCAGTGTGGAACGAAGAAAAGGAACAGGTGTTCGTCACCCTCTGCCAGAAATTTCAACAATTACTGGCCGCAGTATCGGAGACCCCCGAACGGGTCACCCCTGAAACAGAGAGATTGATCGCCCACGTGGCGGCCAAATGGCTGCGGATGGACGATGAACGATATTGCGCAAGCCTCATTCGGATACAGTTGCTAGCGGAACGGCTGCTCAAGGACTACTACCGGAAAAAACTCGCCGAAGAGGACCTGGTCATGGCCGAGTTCAAACGATACTTCAAGATCCTCCGCGACCTGGAGCGGGATTCCGTCGAACGGCTGAGAGACCGCTACGAAGGGGCCTGACATGCATCCGAACCGAGCGTCGCCGTGGTCTTACCCGTTTTTGTAGACACGCGTTTCGCCGGCGAATCCGAAAACCGAAATTGCCCTGGGTAGTTACGGCATGAACGACAAACCACCAGACCCCACGAAATCAAACAACGCCCGCGAGGACTCAGTCTCCATGCGCGGCGGCGGCCCCAAAACGGTGAAAGGCAAGAGGCGATCCAGCCAAAACGCCATCAAATTCGGCCTATTCGCCAAACGGACCGTGCTTGAATCCGAGAACTTGGAAGAGTTCGAAGCATTCCGCTCCTGGCTTCTGGCCGACTTGCGCCCAATGTCCGCCATGCAAACCTGCTTGGCGGAGGACATTGTCAGTCATTATTGGCGGCTACAGCGAGTACGCGAGGCGGAGAAGTTCGTCATCGATCGTCAGGCCGTAGGGATGACCGGGGCGAAACTGGGCGCCGGGTATGCCATGATCCGGGACGCTCAAGAGGACAAGATTCTCCCCACCATTGGCGCCGCTGAGGACCGATTACATGGGAGATTGCGGCGGCTTGTGAAGGACTATTACCAGATGCAAGAAGCCGACGCGAATACCATCGATGTCTAGCCCCGGTCCTCCACCATCACAGCAATGATTCCACCCAATCCAAATGAACGCACAAAGTGATACTCAGCTTGCTGACCTCGAGAACACCATCCGCAGGGAACAAGAGGCCTTCTTCGAGGCTTGTAGCGCGATGCGCGCCATCGTCGAAAAGCGGCTCTACAAGGCCCGCCATCGTTCGCTGGAAACTTACCTTCGCGCCAAATTCGGCATGTCCCGCAGCAGAGCGTATCAGCTGGTCGATTGTGATCGCGTCATGGAGAATCTGTCCACCAAGGTGGACAAGTCGATGCTGCCTCGAAATGAACGCCAGGTTCGGTCGTTGGCGCATCTTCCGCCGGATGAGCAGCTTCTCCATTGGCTGTCGATTCGCGACGGAAATGCTACCAAGAAGCCTCCTTCCGCTCCCATGGACCGATACGAAGCTCTGCGGCGCTGGTTGGTTCAGAAATACAAGGTGTGGCCACCAGCGGAACGGCCCCAGTTCGTCGAGGTCGTTGAGAAGTTGATGCAGGACATGCGGCATGAGCACTGCCTCGAGTGAAAATGAAAAAATGTAAAACGAACTCACCCGGCTGGCGGCGCTTCGCCATCGGAAACCGCGACAGATCTGCAGCCACTTTTCAGGCAGGTTTCGCGGCCAGTCATGGGTCCGCATGGCGAGGCATGGGAAGGTCAGAAAAAAGCCCTCTCACGGAAGCCCGTGAGAGGGCGGCATTTGCGCCAAAAATTGGTTGCGGGGATAGGATTCGAACCTATGACCTTCAGGTTATGAGCCTGAC
>JAYPEY010000047.1:0-40539 GCA_038126035.1 Verrucomicrobiales bacterium
GCCCCCCCATCATCGGAGCGCCGAGCAGTGCTCGGCATTGGCTGTCAAACCACGCCCAGGCCGAGCGATGCTCGGCGCTTCAGTCCTCCCTGAAACGGCGCATCGGAGTTTCCGAGGATTCTCCCGGCTCTGGAACCGGACACGCTACCCGGGGCGATTCACCCGAATCAGCTTCCCATTCATTGGCGACTCCTCCGCTACTGCGGTATGGATGCGCTGGCCTTGCCCAGCAAAGTCCGCATCTTGTTTGCACGCAACAATTCCGAAGTGCGGCGGTTCGGTATCCGGCCGCAGGTTGTGCAGACGAATGAAATCCTTACGATTGATCGTCAGGAGAGTGCGCTCTTCGGCGACCGCGAATTCCAACACCTCTCCGTCCGGCACGCGTTTGTTGGCGCGTTCCGCTTCCGCCGATGTCAGCACGTCGTGCCCCAGCCCGCGCAGGGCTTCAACCGTCTGGCGCGGGAAGTTTTCGTTGGCGTAAAACCGCATCCTTGCTTCGTCACCCATTGATTCTGACTACGCCTTCTCGTTCTCGTGGATGGCGCTTTCAATCTCCGCCCGGTTTGCTTCGACATAAGCCCAGGCCGCATCAAGATCGTCTTGCGTCATCTCCGGATAACTTTCGAGAATACCAGCGTCATCGAGACCAAGTCGATGCAACTGCTCAAGCGCCCACACAGTGACACGCGACGCGCCAATCCGGGCCTCGCCGCCACAAACGCCTGGCGTCTTCTCAATGCTGATCGTGACCTTCATTTACCTCATCACAATGCATTACTCCGCACGCGTCTTCAACCTGGTAAAGCAGCCCTTGCACGCTCCATCAACGACAGAGCCTCACGACAACCCTTCGTCCATCCCTGCCTTCACACTCCCCTGCTTCATACCTCCGGCAACTCAAACCCCTTCCGATGCTCGCGGCCGACGAGCTTGTTGGCCTCGGCGTCGTCGAAGGTCTCGGTCCTGGCGTCGAAGCGCAGCTTCTTTCCGGTTCGCCAGGCGATGTTGCCCATGTGGCACATCGACGACGCGACATGGCCGGAGTAGATCTCCTGGTTCAGGGACCCGCGTTTCCGGCTCTTGATGGCGTCGAGAAAGTTGCGCACATGCGCGACCTGGCCGGTGTCGCCGCGGCCTTCCTTGAGCAGTTTCCCCTTGGCGTCCCAGGCCTTCCACCAGGTGTGGGTGACCATCATCCAGCCGTTCTCGCCGTAGATGACCGCGCCCTCGGTGGCGTCGTGCAGTTTGGGACGCGACCAGAGCCGCATCTCATACTGGATCACCTTGCCGGGAAACTCATAGGTCACGAACTGCGTGTCCGGCCATTGTTGATCGTCCTTGAAGAAGAATTTTCCGCCGGAGCACGTGACCGCCTCTGGCATGCCCTCCACTCCCAGCATGGCGCGGACGTAATCGATGCGATGCACGCCGTCGTTGCCCAGGTCGCCGGTCCCGTAGTTGAACATCCACCGCCAGGCGCCGCCGACGATGGTTGAATTGTAGGCCCGTTCCGGAGCCGGCCCCTGCCAGAGGTGGTAGTCGAGGTTCACCGGCGCCTGTCCGTCCTTCGCCAGATGCACCTCGCGGTTGCGCGCGGTTTCCCAGGCCTTGCCGGAAATCAGCTTCCCCAACGCCCCGCTCCGCGCGAACGCCTGCGCCTCCTTGAAATGCGCCGCGCTGCGCGCCTGCGTGCCCATCTGAACCATGCGGCCGTGCCTGCGGGCCATGGCCACGGCGACCTTGCCCTCGAGAATGTTGTGGCTCGCGGGCTTTTCCACATAGACGTCCTTGCCCGCACGGCAGCCCTCGATGATCAGCATCGCGTGCCAGTGATCCGGCGTCGCGACCATGAACGCGTCGATGGATTTGTCGTCCAGCAGAACCCGATAATCGTTCACGATCTTCGGAGCGAAACCGGTCTTGTTCTTCATCTCCTTCGACCGACGCTCACGCACATCGGTCCGCACGTCGCAGATGTGGGTGATGGCGCAGTCGGCCTCGTCGGCGAAGGTGTGCATGACCGAGTTGCCCCGGCCGCGCACGCCAATGCAGGCGACACTGATCCGGCTGTTGGGTTTGGCCGAGGTGATGGCGGGAAACCCGATGGAAGCTCCGACCAGCGCAGCGCCGGAGGATTGCAGGAATTGACGGCGGCTTTTCATGTCTTTCGGAACTTACAATCCCGACGGGTGATCGAGAAAGGTCCAGCTGAGCCGGTATTTCTTCGCCAGATGCGCAGCCAGCGCCTTGACGCCGAAGGTTTCGGTCGCGTAATGCCCGCCATAGAAGACGTTGATTCCCGCGTCCTCGGCCATGCCGAAGGTGTGATGCGGCCCCTCCCCGGTGATGAAGGTGTCCACACCCTCCGACGCGGCCAACAGGAGTTCCGATCCGGCGCCGCCCGTCACCACGCCCACCCGACGACACTGCTCCGGCCCGCCCGGCAGGAGCGTCGGTTCGGCGCCCAGGACTTTCGCAAGTTTCCTGCTGAGAGCCTCTCGGGTGATCCTGACGTTTGCCTGAAAGCCCAGATGCATTCCGCGATCGAGGAAGAAGGGCTCCAGCTTCGTGAAACCCAGCGCGCGACAGAGTCCCGCGTTGTTCCCCAACGTGGAATGCGCATCCAGAGGCAGGTGCGAACTGTAGACCGCGAGATTGTTGTCCAGCAACTCCCGCAGCAGGGTGTAGCGGTTCCTTGTCCATGGATGGGAAGGCCCCCAGAACAAGCCATGGTGAACGACCAGCAGATCGGCCCCGGCTTCAACCGCCATTCGAACGGTCGCCAAGGATCCGTCGACCGCCGCAGCGATCCGCGTCACACTCCCGTCGTTCTCCACCTGCAGGCCGTTGACCGCGCCCTTGTAGTCCTCGATCTCCGAGGTCTTCAGCATCCGGTCGCAATACCGGACCATTGTCTTGAGGGAGGCCTTGCCCATGAATCGCAGGTCGCGACGCTCGCGACATCAGTTGTCCATCGCGCCCTCGTCGCCAAATTCATCCTCGATCTCCCGCCGCAACGACCGGGAAATGCGGGGACGGATGAATCCGTAGACCAGGAACGTGGTGAGCATCGCCGGGAGGAACACCGGGAGGATCAGTCCCCGGAAGAAGTAGAGCATACCCAAGAAAAGCACGCAGCCCACCATCTTGGCAAAGGGGCTGCGCGACTTGAGATTCAATGTCTTGAAGGAAGGGTAGCGCACATCGCTCACCATCATGAAGGACAGGAACAACATCACGATCGGCAGCGCAAAACGCCAATCCTCCGTCGCAAACTCCTTCTTCTCGCACCACAGCAGGAACATGGCAATGGACACCACCAGACCGGCGGCCGCCGGAATGGGAAACCCGATGAAATCCTTGCTGGCCGCCTTCTCGTCGCCGACGATCGCCAAGGCGTTGAACCGCGCCAGGCGAAACGCCCCGCAGACCATGTAGACCGAGGCGATGAACCAGCCCGCCTCCGGCGCCGGAAAGGTCACATCCTTCAAAACGAACCGGTGCATGAGAAATGCCGGCGCGGCGCCGAAGGAGATCAGGTCCGCCAGGGAATCGAATTCCTGCCCAAAGGGGCTCTCCTTGCCTCCCATCCGCGCGACGCGCCCGTCCAACAGATCAAACACACAGGCGATCAGGATGAAGATCAGGGCCTGGTTGATCGAATGCGCGTAGGCGACCGGATTGCCCATGTCCGCCTCGACGATCTTGGTCAACGCGACAAACCCGCAAAACAGATTGCCCGCGGTCATCAGGTTGGGCAGAAAATAGATCTTCAGCCTGGCATCGTGGGATTCGGCCTCCCGGTCGTCGCCAAGGACGACAGGAACCGCCGGCTTGGCCGCCTTCCCCGCCAGGGAGGCAGGCTCACGATCGTCCGTTTTCACTCGTTTCATGAGCCGCATCCTAATGCAGTTCTCACGCATTGGAAGAGGCGAATTGGGTTCTTCCGGGAATTTCCTTTGCCCTGATACCCACCGCCATTATGCTGCGTGCCGCTCGCGCGCGTCATGAAGAACATCGTCTATTTCGATCTCGAAACCCAGCGCTCCGCCGACGAGGTCGGCGGGTGGGACAAGATCCGCGACATGGGCATGAGTGTCGGCGTCACCTACAGCACGGCGCGCGGCGGCTACATGATCTACGGGGAAAAGCAGGTCAACGACCTCATCAACGAACTGCTCCGCGCGGACCTGGTCGTGGGTTTCAACAACATCCGCTTCGACAACGAGGTCCTGCACGGCTACACGGTCATGGACCTCAACCAGGCCCCCACCCTGGACCTGCTCGTCGACCTCCAGAAAACACTGAACCACCGCCTCTCGCTTGATGCCGTCGCCACCGCGTCGCTCGGGGTGGAGAAGACCGCCGAGGGACTTCAGGCCATTGAATGGTTCAAGGAGGGAAAGTTCATGGAGATCGCGGAATACTGCTGCTTCGATGTGAAGATCACGAAGCTCGTCCACGAATTCGGCATGCAGCACAAGCAGATCTTCTACACAAACCGGTTCGGGAACAAACTCTCGACCCCGGTCGATTGGTAGGCTTCCGCCGAAGGAGGGACGCCAACCGGCGCAATCAGCGTTTGATCGCCGTGTTGGCCCGACGCAGCTTGTTGGACAGGTCCATGGCGATGTTGCGCATGACCACCATGCCCAGGTGCGGCTCGCGTTGCACGACGTCGTAAAAGGCGGCGCGCTGCATGACCAGCAGGATGCTCGGCTTGTCCGCGACCGCCATGGCGACGCGCTCCGCCCCGTCCAAAAACGCCTGTTCACCGAAGATCTGACCGTCGCTCAACGAGGCGACCGGGGCCGAATTCTCGTCGAGGCAGATGTCGATCTTTCCGCGCATCACCGCGTAGGCCTCGTTGCCCGAGTCGCCGCGCTGGAACACCTTCTCGCCTGGACGATAGAGCTTCTGCGTGAACAGTCGGGCGATCTTGCGAAGTTCGCCGTCGCCCAACCCCTCGAAGATGGGAAGTCCGCGAAGCAGGTTGATGATGGCGACGCCCGTCTTCTGATCCTGGAAATTGTAATCCACCGCCTTGACCACGGCGTCCGCGTGTTCGGTCAGGTCGATGTTGTCCAGCGAGTAGTTGGTGTTCAGCTTCACCAGCTTCACCACGTCCGTGGTCAAGCCGCCCTCCGCGTGGAATCCGGGCATGTAGGCCACGGGGACATACCCCAACTGCTCGGCGCTCTTGATCAACCGCGGCGCGCTGGAAACGATGTCGATCTCCACATAGACGGCGCTCATCTCCTCCTGGGCGACCTCGGTGGCGTGCATCAGCAACGCCCCCATGGAAAGGTCGTCGGTCGCAAAGCCCCCGATGATCCTGACGCAGCGGTCATACTCGTCGTAGTAGAACTTGATGCCGCCGACCACCTTGCTCTCGCGTTTGCCCAGGGCGGCCTTCACCTGCGGAGGCGAGTCGATCCGCATGTAGCCAAACCCGAGACTGAAGGAACCCGAGATTTCAAAGGAGGGATTCTCAGACTGCGACTGCTGCAGCCAAAGTTCGTATTCCTCCAGGTCGGAATCCTGAAAGGCGACCTCCGTCTTCAAGGGATAGCCGGTGATGCCGTCGCGGATCAACGTCGGCGGCTTCCCGCCGCAATGACGCACCGCCAAGGTGCACAACTCCCCGATCTGCGGCAGCGATTCGGACATCGGCAACCGGTGCGCCATTCCCTTCGCCCCCGCCCGCACGTAGAAAAGCACCCCCTCGCGCGAACGATGAAGATGCTTGAATGGCTGGAATCCGACGCAGACATACCCCAGCTTCTCAAAAAGCGCCTGCTGCCGCTTGTCGGAGGCCAGAAGGCGGACGACCTGCATGTATTCATCCACCGCATTCAATTCATGCAGCTTCGAAATCAAAGCCTCGGCGGAACCGTTCTCAATGCTTTCCGGCCGAAAGACCGTGCGCCCCAGGTTCATCACCGGATTGTCCGCGGAAGGCAGCGGCGGCAGGATCGTCGCCGACGCCTGAATCATCCCGTCATCCTCGGCGATCCAGATCTGCGACTCCGTGTCCGCGCCGAGCTCCGCCATGATCCATGAAGGGTCGTAGACCTCTTTGGAAGGATGCTCGTCGCCAAGGGTGGCCTTGAGCAGGCTCAACCAGCTTGGCGCGTCGTCGGGTATCGCTTCACGAACTGTGGCAGACATCTTGTTCTTCTATGAGATGTGAATCCGACGCGCCATAGCGTCCAAATATCGCCTTGTGTCCACTCCCCGGCTTGGTGCCCGCGACAGGACTTGAACCTGTACCCTCGTGAAAGGACTAGAACCTGAATCTAGCGCGTCTGCCAATTCCGCCACGCGGGCAAGCCGTTCAGCAAGGAGTGACAATTCCTTCCCGTCGCGTGAATTGGATTCACAACGACGAACTGAGGGGTCTTAATACGGCGCCCGTCCCGGCATCGGCAAGCGAAAAGATGCCACTGGAAGCCGCCGACACGATCAAGGCAGGGCTTGGACCGAAAATGAGGATGCGCCGGACTCGCGCCAATGACCAGAGCACCGCTTGTCACACAAACGCCCCACGAAGGTGGAAGCCCCCAAATGCCCATTGAGTGACAGTCCCGAGCGTCGAATGCGCGGCAGGGAGGCATGGGATCGCAGCGGTTCCTGAAGTTCGTCATTCGGGCTTCCTCCGTTCTTGCGCATTCGGAGCCTCCGTTTTCCCAATGAAGCTTCAATGCGCGAAAATCTCACGCACCATGCGTGAAGATTTACACGCGTTCCCGGCATGGCTGCGCGTTTTCGACGCCGTTCCATGCATTTCCTGATGAAGAACCCCGTTCCAGAGAGTTGGCACGACGACTGCTAATTTCGGCTCAAATCCAATTGACATAATTGAGGTCCTCAATAGAGTCCGCCTCCGCAACCATACAAAACATGAACCAACACCTCCGCAAAAACAAAGTCGGGGCTTTCACGCTCATCGAGCTGTTAGTCGTTATTGCCATCATCGCCATCCTCGCCGGCATGCTCCTGCCCGCCCTCGCCAAGGCGAAGGCCCGCGCGCACCGCATCAAGTGCGTCAGCAACCAGAAGCAGGTCGGCCTGGCGTTCCGCATCTTCGCGAACGACCACGAGGATCGTTACCCCTTCAACGTCCAGCAGCTCTGGCTGTATGGCTCCCCCGGCAACCAGACCGAGGCTGATACCATGCAGGGCGGCGACGGCGCGGGCGGCTCGGTCAACCCGTCCATGTTCCGCAACACCGGCGGCACCCACCGCACCTGGCATCAGTTCCAGATCCTGTCGAACGAGCTCGCTTCGGCGAAGGTCGTGATCTGCCCGGCTGACCGCAACCGCCTGAACTTCGAGGCCATCGACTTCCTGCAAAACGGAAACGACAGCCTCTCCTCGAGCGGCAAGGGCAACAACTCGATCAGCTACTTCGTCGGCTTGGAAGCGGACGAGACCAAGCCGCAGGCCGTTCTCGGCGGCGACCGCTCGATCGCCGCGGGCGCCAACAACCAGACCGGCCCGGCCATCGACGAGGCCTCGCTCGCCATCACCGGCATCGTCCTGCTTGGACCGAACAGCAGCGCGGGTTCCCGTCGTCGCTGGTCCAACAACCCGCTGAACAACATCCACGACATCGCCGGCAACATCATGTTGGCTGACGGTTCCGTGCAGCAGGTCAGCGGCCAGAAGCTGGAAGACCAGCTGGAGCTCAGCCGCGCCTCCTACGGCACGAACAACTGGCTCTTCTCCTTCCCGCAGTAAGCGGCAGGAAATCCAAACTTCAAAGGCGCCCTTCGGGGCGCCTTTTTTTGTGTCCGGATGGAATCCAGCTCATGCGAAGCCCTGGCCTCCCCCCGTATTCAGGAGCGCAGGGAATCGGCGATCTTTCCGATAATCTCCCGCAGGGGCGTCCGTGGACGAAATCCCACATGGGCCTCCAGCTTGTCCACGACCGGCTTGCGTCTCAGCATGTCCTGAAATCCCGGCGCATAGGCCTCGCTGTAGGGAACGAGTTCAATCTTTGAATTCGAATCGAGCGTCTCGATGATCGTCTCCGCCAGCTCGCGTATGGAGACCTCTTCGACGCTCCCCACATTGAACACCTGCCCCCTCGCCCGCGAACAATCCTTAAGCCGGACCAGCGCCTCCACCGTGTCGCCTACATGACAAAAACAGCGTGTCTGACTGCCGTCGCCATACACTCGCAGCGGTTCTCCCGACAGCGCCGCCTCCACAAATCTCGGCGCCACCATCCCATATCGGCCGGTCTGCCTTGGCCCCACGGTGTTGAACAGGCGGACAATCACCACCGGCAGGTCAAACTCCTTCGCGTAGGCCATCGCCAGGAATTCATCCATCAGCTTCGAACAGGCGTAGCTCCAACGCCCCAGGTGCGGCGGCCCGATCAACAGGTCGTCCTCCTCGTCAAAGGCCGGCTTGAGGCTCTTGCCGTAGACTTCCGAAGTGGACGCGATCAAGACCGGCGTCTTCGTCCGGCTCGCCGCGCGCAACACTTCCTCCGATTCGTGCAAATTGGTGTGAATCGTGTCGATCGGGGAATTCACCACCAACTCCACGCCCACCGCGGCGGCCAGATGATAGACGAAATCCGATTCGGCAACCGCGTCCGCCAGTCCCGGAAACTCCGAGACCTTGCTCCGGACAAGGTTCAGATTCGCATGGCCCCGGGCGTTTTGCAGATTATCAACACTTCCCGTCGAACAGTCATCCACCACCGTGACACGATGCCCGTCGGCCAGCAGTCGGTCCACCAGGTGCGAGCCGATGAAGCCGGCGCCGCCCGTGACGAGAATTCGTGATGGTTCGCGCGTTTCAGACATGGCAGGGCTCAAGAATCCAAAGACGTTCTTCCGCGGACGGTAATGACATTACAGGGCCTTGGCAACCGCCTCCGCCAGCTTCTGACGATAGGCCGGCGAGGAAATCAGTCGCGCCTCGTCAGGATTGGACAAGAACCCCGCTTCGATCAGGATTGCCGGCCGTTTCTGCCCCTGCAGAACCGTCATGAACCGCGCTCGCT
This sequence comes from Verrucomicrobiales bacterium, assembly GCA_038126035.1. Classification (GTDB taxonomy): domain Bacteria; phylum Verrucomicrobiota; class Verrucomicrobiia; order Limisphaerales; family JAYPEY01; genus JAYPEY01. The sequence continues at coordinate 9,026 of JAYPEY010000047.1, forward strand.
TGACGCCGCGGTCCGTCGCACCCAACGACTCAATCAAAGACCGATGCACCGTCGTCGCCAGTCTCAGATTGAAGGGATCCTGCGCGTTCCCCGCATGCGCCACGTTCACATCATCCTTTCCCGATCGGACAGTGGTGGAAGGCAGCCCCCGGGGCGTCAGCGCATAGGTTTCGATCCCCCTGGGTTCCAGCCTGGGAAACGAGGAATTGAAGTGAAGACTGAGGAAAAGATCCGCCCGCAGCCGATCCGCGAAGGCGACGCGGTCCTCCAGTGAAACATCCACATCGCTGTCGCGCGTCAGATGCACCTTCCAGCCCCGGCTTTCCAGGAGCGGTTTGAGCCGCCGCGCCCAATCCAACGAGTATTCCTTCTCGAACTTGGTCCCGCTGAGGATGCTGCGCGTGCCCCGGTTTCCCCCGCCGTGTCCGGGATCGATCACAACGACCCTCTCACGTGAGAGTTTCCATGGCTCAGGTTTCAGGAGCGGCCGCAGGTTGCGGCCCAGATCGAAGGCATGGACCTGCGGACGATTCCCCGAGAGCGTCGGCGCGTAGCCCAACCACAGCAACCGTCCGTTCCAGCGCGCGTTGCGGCTGCCAATCGTCAGCTCCATGGTTCCGGTCTTCGATCTCACCGACCAGACCTGATTTGTCCCCTGCCGCTTTGGTCCGGACGCCTCGACGCCATATTGCCCCGCCCATGAATCCAACGGCGCCCAACTCCGGATCGCGCCCGGCGCGGCGGTGGATCGGGGCAGCTTCGACACCTGCGGTGGCGGCGAGTCCGACGCGCATCCGGCCAACATGACCGCAAGGCATCCAGCGCCTGTCCGACGAAACATCTTTCGCATGACGCGATTGTGGGAATCCCTGAACGCAACTCAAGCACCGTGTGGCGCCAATCCGGGTTTGAGGTTGTTGAAACCGGGATGAGTCCAGGCGGGAACAGAAACTCCCTGTCCGCTTGGCAGATCGCCCCGCCGGTCGAAGTCCCGGTTCCCGGGCTCCGCATTCCACCGGCGACAGTCTTGCTTAAGGATCCATCCGGCGCCAGATTTCCCCTGTTTTGAAGATCCTGATCGCCATCACCGGAGCCAGCGGCTCGATCTATGCCCAGCGGCTGCTCGACAACATCGATCCGTCGGCGTACGAGGTCCATCTCGTGCTGAGCCGCTACGCGCAGGCGGTCATCTCCGAAGAACTTCCCGGAGGCCTCAAGGTCCCCAGTGGCGTGACCCAGCACAGCCTCAAGAGCATGAACGCGCCTTTCGCCAGCGGCTCCAATGCCTGCGACGTCATGGCGATCGTCCCCTGCAGCATGGGAACGCTGGGTCGCATCGCGCATGGTTACAGCGACAATGTCCTGCTCCGCGCCGCTGATGTCGCCCTGAAAGAACGCCGCAAACTCATTCTCGTCCCCCGCGAGACCCCGTTGAATCTGATCCATGTCAAAAACATGGAACTGCTCCTCCTCGCTGGAGCCACCGTCATTCCCGCCAACCCCTCCTTCTACACCCGCCCTGTTTCCATCGAGCAACTCGCTGATACCGTCGTCGCCCGAATCCTCGATCAGATGGGCCTGCCTCAGACACTCGTGTCCCGATGGCAGGAGGAGGAGGATTAGGATGCGGGATGCGTGTTGCGTGTTGCGTGTTGCGTGTTGCGTGTTGCGTGTTGCGTGGTGACTACTGATTACTGGCCACTGATTACTGACCACGGACCACGGACCACGGACCACGGACCACGGACCACGGACCACGGACCACGGACCTCTGACCTCTGACCTCTGACCATGGACCACGAATTCCACATTATTTTCTTTATTTCCCCGGCCCCTTGCGGCTTTTTCGGCGGCTCTGAATCTGTTCGGCGAAATCAGGAAATGGCTGGAGTTCGTGAAGTTTTCACACACGATCTTCGCGCTTCCCTTTGCCCTGGCGTCGATGCTCATCGCCGCGCGTGACACCTACGGCTGGCCGGGGGCGAAGACCTTTTCCCTGATTCTGGTCGCGATGGTCTGCGCGCGCACCTGCGCCATGGCCTTCAATCGGATTGTGGACCGCCGGTTCGACAAGGAGAATCCGCGCACCTCCATTCGTCATCTGCCGGCCGGCAAGATCAGCGTCGTCAGCGCCTGGACCCTGTGGGGCGTCAGCGCGGCGGGGCTGGTCGCCGTCAGCTGGCTGCTCAATCCGCTCTGCCTCTACCTGTCCCCTGTGGCGCTGTTTGTCGTGTGTTTCTACTCACTGACCAAGCGCTTCACCGACTTCACCCACATTTATCTGGGCATCGCCATCGCCCTGGCTCCCATCGGCGCCTGGATCGCCGTCCGCGGGAATTTCAGCCTGGTCCCCGAAGGCGGCGCCTTCAACGACGGCTGCCTCGTCCCATTGCTCCTGGCGGTCGCCGTTGTGTTCTGGTTGATCGGTTTCGATGTCATCTACGCGATTCAGGACTACGACTTCGATCGCCAGCACGGCTTGCATTCCATCGTCGTCCGCTGGGGCCCCAAGAACGCCCTGCGCGCCGCATTCCTGTCGCACACCATCATGCTGCTGCTGCTCGGCGTGTTCGGATTGCTTTGCGGCTTTCGCGTGGCATATTTTGTCGGCCTCGGGTTGATCATGGTGGCCGTGTTGTTCGAGCACTTCATCGCCCGGATCCGAAAAATGAACTGGGTTCAGAACGCGTTCTTCCGCCTCAATGCCGTCATCAGCATCGTGTTTCTCGCGGTGACGCTGGCCGAGGTCATCTTTCCCGGTTTTCGCGTCAATCGATGAACCTCGCCATCCGCAACAGCGATTTGAAGGACCTTTACGAAAAGGTCGCGGAAGGCGGACGCCTCTCCGATGCGGACGCGCTGCGCCTGTTCGAAAGCCGCGACATCAACGCCCTCGGAGCCATCGCCGATTTCGCGCGACGCAGGAAGGTGGGCGACAAGGCCAGCTACATCGTCAACCGCTACATCAACTACTCGAACTACTGCATCCTCAGCTGCAAGTTCTGCTCCTTCGCCCGCAAGAAGCGCGACGCAGACGGATTTCAGCTTTCCGTGGAGGAGATGGTTGAAAAGGCGAAGGAGGCCCTGAAGATCGGCATCACCGAGCTGCACATCGTCGGCGGTCTGCACCCTTCGCTGAAATTCGAATACTACCTCGACATGCTGCGCTCGCTGAAGGCGCTTGATTCACGCCTTCAGCTCAAGTGCTTCACCGCGGTGGAAATCCTTCATCTCGCCTGGTTGGCCAAGAAGTCCACCCGGGACACGTTGGCTGAACTGAAGGAGGCCGGGCTTGATTCCCTCACCGGCGGCGGCGCCGAGATCTTCCGCAAGGAGGTCCGTTCCCAGATCGCCCGCGGCAAGGAGTCGGCGGAGGAATACTGCGAGGTCCATCGCCAATGGCACAAACTCGGCGGCCGCAGCACCTGCACCATGCTGTTCGGTCATGTGGAATCGCTCGAGGATCGCATCGATCACCTGCGATGGCTGCGCGATCTTCAGGACGAATCCGGCGGCTTCACGGGTTTCATCCCCCTGCCCTTCCAGCCTGAGAACAACCAGATCCCGGTCGAAGAACCGCCTTCGGGCTACGACGCCCTGCGCACCATCGCCGTCAGCCGCCTCTACCTCGACAACTTCGATCACGTCACCGCCTACTGGGTCGGCCTTGGCATGAACCTGGCCCAGGTCGCGCTCAATTACGGCGCCGACGACATCCACGGCACCATCGTCGAGGAGCACATCTTTCACATGGCCGGCGCCCGGTCACCACAACTCCAGACCGAGACCGACATGGTCAAGGCCATCCGCGATATCGGCCAGATCCCCGTGCAACGCGACACCTTCTATCAACCCATCAAGGAATGGGCGCAGGAAGAAAGCGCCTCGGGATTGCCGGCCGGCGAAGCGCGAAGTCCCAACCCGGAAGAAGCAACGGCGGCGACTCGATGAAACCGATTCAGATCACCGTCTCGCCTGACCGTTCGGGGCGCCGAGCATTGCTCGGCAATCGCGCAGCCGTGCGCCAATCTGCCGAGCAATGCCCGGCGCTCCGGTCTTTCAAGCCAGACCCGGATTCCCAGTTCTAACCGATGGACGAACCCGAAGAAATCCCGCCGTTGAAGCTCGCCCCGAACACGCCGCTTGAGGCGGCGGTCGACCGCCTCCGCAAGGAGCAGAAGATCGAGAACAAGCGTCGCGAGGCCAACCTCGAGATGGCTGACGATTTTCGCATCGGCTCGGTCCCCTATCTCAATGCCGTGCCCCTCACCCGCGGCATCGAGCACCAGACCCTGTTCAAACCGCCCTCCGAACTCGCCGGGATGCTGGAACGCGACGAACTGGACGCCGCCCTGGTCAGTGTCACCGAGGTCATCCTCAAGGATCGATACGACATTCTCGACGGCGTGGCCGTCGCCTCCCTCGGCGAGGTGATGAGCGTGTTCGTCGCGCACCGCATGCCCATCGAGGAGACGAAGGAGATCTGGTGCGACAAGGCCTCGCTCGCCAGCGTGAACCTCCTCAAGGTCCTGCTCGCCGAAAAAGGCCTTTCGCCCGAGTTGAAGCAACTGGATTCCCACGAAGAGGCCGGGGAAAAGGAATGCGTCCTCCTGATCGGCAACCCCGCGATCGCCTTCCGCCGCGCAGAGCACGACCACGAACTCTGGGACCTCGGCGTCGCGTGGTATGAATTGACCCGACTCCCCTTCGTTTTCGCGGTCTGGGCGATCCGGCGGGGCGTGAAGAACGTCTCCAAGCTCTGCGCCGAACTCCGCGACGCCAAGGACTTCGGCATGGACACCCTCGACTTCATCATCGCCGACCGCTCCGACTACGACCGCGAATTCCGCCAGGACTACCTCGGCTGGCACATCCACTACCACATGGGCTCCGACGAAAAACGCGGCCTGATGAAATTCGTCGAACTGCTCGACAAACATGGCCTCGGGCCGGTGTATGAGCCGAAGTTCATCGCGTGAACACTGCGTTTACGGAATGGGAGAGGCCCACTCCATCTGCAAGATGGCATCTTGAGTCCCTGCATGCAGGCGCTATTGTCTCATCATGAGTTTGGCTGAATTGGAAAAAGAGATCACAGAACTCTCTGAGAAGGAGCAGAATCGTCTGATGGCAATGCTGGTCGCTGGCCGCATGAAACGCGATGGTGAGTGGGAGGAGGTTTCGCGACTGCTGGATGACGACAATCCCAAACATTGGATTGCGTGGGAGGACGCCAAGAAAGAACTGGAACGTCTCGACGACGCCGACGGTTCATGAGTGAGTTCCAGCTATATCTACGATATGAGGCGATGGAAGAGCTCAAGAGCCTGCCGCCACGAAAACGTCGCGCAGTCACCTTCTGGTGTGACCACGCGGTTCGGGAAGTCAAAGTCCTTCGGATCTGTTCAGCCGACAAAGCATGACCACCACACACACCTCCGACACCCTTGTCCAGAAAGTCTGGGACGGCGGGCGCATCGACCAGGCCGAAGCCTTGAGCCTGTGGGACCTGCCCTTGGAGGAACTCGGCGCGTTGGCCGACCAGCGACGTCAGTTGGCCAAGGCGGACGCCTACGACGGACGCGGCAACGAGATCGTCACCTACATCGTCGATCGCAATGTCAATTACACCAACGTCTGCAACGTCTACTGCAAGTTCTGCGCCTTCTATCGTCTGGAGAAGGACGACGACTCCTACGTGATCACCCATGAGGAGATGGACAGGAAGATCGAGGAGACGGTCGCTTTGGGCGGCACCCAGATCCTCATGCAGGGCGGCCATCACCCAAAACTCAACAAGCAGTGGTATCTCGATCTGCTTTCCCACATTCGCGACAAGTGGCCTCAGGTGAACATCCACGCCTTCAGCCCCAGCGAATTCATCCATTTTCAGGAGGTGTTTGACGAACCGTTGGACGCCATCATCCGCGACTTCGCCGAAGCGGGACTGGGCTCCATTCCCGGCGGCGGCGGCGAGATCCTGGTCGATCGCGTCCGCAAGAAGATCTCTCCCCTCAAGGCGATGAGCGACGATTGGATGGGCGTCATGGACGTCGCGCACAAGGCGGGCCTGAAATCCAGCGCGACGATGATGTTCGGCCACGTCGAAACCCTGGAGGAGCGCATCGAACACTTTGAGCGTGTCCGCGCGCAGCAGGATGCGACCGGCGGATTCACGGCCTTCATCTCCTGGAACTTTCAGGCCGAGAACACCCGCCTCAAGGCGCCCATGACCGGAGCCAATGAATACCTCAAGGTGCAGGCCCTGAGCCGCATCTACCTCGACAACGTGGAGAACATCCAGAGCTCCTGGGTCACGCAGGGCCTCGACATCGGACAGGTCGCGCTCAAATACGGCGCCAACGACCTCGGCAGCATCATGATCGAGGAGAACGTCGTCTCCCAGGCCGGAACGACCCATTGCATGGGCGTGAAGGACATGAAACGCCTGATCGAGGAACTCGGCTACGAAGCCCGGCAGCGGGATAATTGGTACAACCTGTTGAATTGAGGGGACTCACTCCCCCTTCGACCCCGGTTTCCCGGCCTGCAGCACGAAGTCGGTGTCGACGCCGGATTTCATCTCGGACGGTTCCTCGCGGCAAAGCCCGGCGTCGTCGGCCCTCCCGGCAACCCCGGGATTCGTTTCCTCGACCGGCATTGCGCGGGCGGCCTGCTGCTCGAAGACGCCCGCCAACGCCGCCTCCTTGATCTTCCAGAGCAGCGTCATGGTCATCGCCAGGGGCAACAGGACAAAGAACAGCATCAGAAATCGCCGTCCCTCCGCGAGCAGGTCGATCCGCAGGACGACCAACCGGGGCATGTTGAAGAAGAACTGCAGCGCCCAGAAAAGGAGTGTGAGGCAGATCACGCCGAGGATCAGCCCCAGATTGATCGCGGTGAACAGATGCGTCTCCTCCCGCAATCCCTCGTCCGGCAACAGGTCCGTCAGCAACCGCAGCGACCGATTGAGCGCAAACAGAAACAGCAGCCCCGAAAGCCCCAAGAGCCCCATCATGTTGTTGTAAAACTCGATCCAGGGCAGCCGGCCCCATAGAAAGACAAACGGCGAAAGCCCCACGCACAAGAGTCCGAACATCTTCGCCTTGTTCAAGGCCTCCATCCAGTCCGCCCTGCGGCGCTGATACCCCTCCAACTGGATCACGCCCAGGAGCAGCAGTCCGGTGGCCGCGGCCGCAGGCAACACCCCGAAAGGCCGCAGGATCATGTTGAGCGAGGTCTGCGCGCAGATCAGAACAGCCAGCGGCAGCCCCCAGAACAGCGAGGACAACCCCTTGACCAGACGACGCAGGGACTCCCTCAACTCGGCCCTGACTGCGTCGGATTCGGACATGGAACAAGGGGACGACGGATCAGAATGTGAGATAGGTGTAGTCCTTCAGCCCGCGTTCGTATTCCTTCAACATGCGCATGCCAACCGAGGATTTCAAACGGTCCCCCTTGATCGCGGCGTCGATCTGCGCCTTCATCCGTCGCTTGAGCTCGCGCTCGTCATATTGCACGGCGTCCAGCGACTGGGCGATGTTGCTGCCTTCGATCACTTCCTCCACATAGTAGCCGCCGGGCTCTTCCGGATCGAGGAAGATGTGAACCTCGCCCACGGAGCCAAACAGGTTGTGCAGATCGCCCATGATGTCCTGATACGCCCCCATGAGAAAGAACCCCAGATAATAGGGCTCCCCCCCGTCGTCGCCCCTGCGAAGATCATGCAGCTCCAGCGACTTCCGACTCTCCTGCAAGCCGATGAAATCGTCGATCTGCCCGTCCGAATCGCAGGTGATGTCCACCAGGGTCGCCGACCGACCGGGTCGCTCCAGATGACGCGACAGGGGCGCGATCGGAAAAAGCTGGTTCAGCGCCCAGTTGTCGAGCAACGACTGAAACACCGAGAAGTTGCAGATGTATTGATCCCCGAGGCTGTCACGCAGGCGCTCCACCTCCTCGGGAACGTGCTCCTCCTCCTCGAAACGTCGCACCACCCCGGCCGCAATCTCACGGTAGAGCAGCTCGATCTTCGCCTTGTCCGGCAGGTCCAGGTGCCCCAGCGTGAACAGGGTCTGCGCGTCGTCACGAAACTTCTCCGCGTCGTGCAACGATTCCAGTGGATTCAGCTCCTCCAGACGATCGCGGGTATAGAGCATCTCTCCGACAAACTTGTGATCGTCCTCACCAGCCTGCACCGGCTCCGAATGTCCGTTCCCGGTGACCGACCCGAGAGCCTCCACAACCAGCACGCTGTGGTGGGCGACAATCGCGCGTCCGCTCTCGCTGATGATCGTGGGATGCGGCACACGCTCCTCGTCGCAGACCGACCCGACCGCATAGACCACGTCGTTCGCATACTCCTGGAGCGAATAGTTGGCCGAACTGTCATTGGTGGAACGGCTGCCGTCGTAATCCACGGCCAGGCCGCCGCCGACATCAAGATACTCCAGCCGGAACCCCTGTTTGTAGACCTTGGCGTAGAACCGCGCCGCCTCCTGGACCGCGTTCTTCACAATCTGAATGTCCGGAATCTGTGATCCCATGTGGAAATGCAGCAGCTTGAACGACTTCGAGAGCTTCTCCTCCTTCAGAAAACGCATCGCCTCGATCAGCTCCGCCGTGCTGAGGCCGAATTTCGCGTGCTCCCCGCCGCTCTCAGCCCACATGCCATGACTCTTGCTCTGCAGGCGGACGCGGATCCCAATCAGGGGTTTGACATCCAGCTCCTTCGCCAGCGACACCACCTGCTTCAACTCCTCCAGCTTCTCGACCACAATCAGGACCTTCTTGCCCAACTGGACCCCCATCAACGCAATCCGGATGAACTTGGCGTCCTTGTAGCCGTTGCAGACGATCAGATCGCCCGGTTGATCCTGCAGGGCCATGACAGCCATGAGCTCCGGTTTGCTTCCGACCTCCAATCCGTGGCCGAACTGCTCGCCCGCATCCACGATCTCCTCCACCACCTCGCGCAGGTGATTCACCTTGATCGGAAACACCGCCTGGTACCGCCCTTCATACTCCAGGGCGGCGATCGCCTTGCGAAACGCCCGGTTGATGAACTCAACCCGGTCCCGGAGAATGTCCTGGAAGCGGATCAACAAGGGCGTGTGCAACCCCCGGGAGCGGGCCTCCCGGATCACGTTGCCCAACTCCACCTCGCCGCCCTTGTCACGCCGCGGACGCGCCACCACGTTTCCCTCGGCGTTGATGTCAAAATACCCTGCCCCCCATCTTTGGATATGATAAAGCTCGCGCGCGGAATCCAGGTTCCACGCGTCGGATGCGACGTCAATTTCACTCATGTTGACCGGAATTATGCGCGGGCGCCATACGGCCATCCCCGTGACAAACACAACAGTGACTTCACCCGAAGCGACTCCTTTCCCGCAGGGCCGACACTCGGGGAGGAACGATATCCGGGCGGACTAATTCGCCATGCCCGCAACACCGGCGGCCTGCAACTCCCTCGACATCCAGGCCTGAAACGCGGCGCTCTGCCGCCGCTGACGCGTCATCTCGACAAAATCGTCCAGCTCGTCCTTCAGTTTCGCCTCATCGGCCTCCAGACGCTCCTTCACAAACAGGATGTAACCGGCGTCCCCGGTCGTCTGCGGATAGCAGACCTCGCCGACATCCGTGCGAAACGCCGTGCTGCTGTAGAAGGGAAAGCTGATGGAATGCCGGCTGACATCCAGATTGACGCGGTCCGACTTGGCGAAGGGCGCCACCTCGACCACCTCAAGCTTCTGCTCCCCGGCCGCAGCCTTGAAGGCCTTGCCCCCGGCGATGCTGTTCGTCAGCTTCTTGTAGACATCCGCCGTGTGCTCCCGAAGCTGCTTGAGGGCCTCCTGTTCCTTGTAGGCCTCCGTGACCTCCTTTTCCACCTCTTCAAACTTCTTCGGCTGGCTGGGCATGCGCCTGTGCAACGCCATCAGATTGACGCCGGCATCGCCCACCACAGGATCGATCCGCACCTGATTCGTGCCGCTCAACTGAAACGCGGCGGACGCAAACTGGAAAGGCAGCCCCAGATCCGACACCCCCTCGCGCTGCGAGAACGGCTTCGTGGTCTCGACCTTCAAGCCGGCGGCCTTGGCCACCGCGATGAAGTTCGTCTCCAGCAGAAAACTGCCCTTCTTCTCAGCGGTGAGCTTCTGGGCCTCCGTGTAGAGGTCATTGGCAAAGTCGGACGCGGCCTTGCGCGCGGCGCGCAGGGCGAACGGCTCCAGCGCCTCCTCCCGGATGCGCGCCTTCGCAGCCTCCTCCGACAGGGGCTTGCCGTCGTCGTCCTTGAACGCATCGGCGCCCTTCTCCTGATACTCTAGGTCCACCGCCGCCGTCAGGTTGGTCACCGTCTCCTCAAAACGCTCCTCCGCTTCAGCCAGATGGTTCGTCGCATCGAACCGGACATAGCTGACCTGCACCTTGGCGTCCGTGCGGTAACTCGCGGCGCGATTGGTGAAGAAGGTCCGCAGGGCATTCGTCTCGACCGTCACCTTGGCGAGGAAATTCGAGACATTGAAGAAGACGGCCTCCGTCGCCAGGCGTTCATTCTCGAGGCGAAACGCGGCCTCCGCCGCAGCCCGCGTCACCAACTGGCCCCGCACCGCGACCGTATCGCGAAGCTGCTCCATCGCCGCCTCGCGCCGGACAAACCGGTAGAGATCCTCCCGATCCATGCCGACCCGCTGCAGCCCGTTGGAGACAAAACCATGGTAAATGGCCGGATCGTAGACTCCGTCGTTGTTGCGCATCATCAGCTTCAACCGCGCAACCACGGCCTCCTCGCCAACCTCGATCCCCAGTTCCTCGAGCTTCACGTTCGCCGCCACACGTTGGATCACGTTCTGATTGAAATTCGTGCGGATGAAATCGGGCGCGCGCCCGCCGGTCTGGGAAGGCCACTCACCCCAGTTCAGGAAGTAGCGGATCGCCTCCTCATCCCGCGCGGCAAAGAACTCACTCCGGGTCACCGGGCGACCATTCACCGTGCCAAAATCCACGGGTCCGCCCCCGCCGCCGGACCCCACGTCCGGGCTGAAGAAGACGACAAAACTGATGATGACCACCCCGCAAATCAGGATGAACAACCACTGCTGATGCTTTCGAATCGTGGCAAACATGACGGCAAATTCTGAATCAGTGACAGACCCCGCCCCGAACTCGCTCGGAGCGGGCGAAAGGGCGACAAAGTAAACGTCAGCCATAAAGCGGGTCAAACGGAAAACACCGCGTTTTGGCGCCAATATTCGACGCGTTCCACGACCGCCCAACCCTCCCCCCATCACGTCCATGTGGGTGAAGCTGGAACGAGCACAGCCCGGAAATGAGCCGACTTACGTCGGCCTCCACCAAGGTTTTGGACTTTTGAGACAGTCTCGGCGGCGCTACCCCACCTTGGTGGGGCAAACCTGCCGGTTTGCCCATTTCTCAGCCAGAGCGAGCAAAGCGAAGCGCAGGCGTCCGAGCTGCGAAATCTGTTATGAAATTGATATGCGGCCTTGGGGGAGAGGTTACGGCTGCAACAACGCCGCCCCGACAACCTCCGCCACCTGTTCCCCCAACAACTCCTGCGCGGGCGGGTTCAGGTGGACGCCGTCGTCGGCGATGAGAGATTCGGTCGTGTGCGGTTTGCCGGGGCTGGCGATGGCTGCGTTGAGGTCGTTGACCGGGACCTTGAGTTCCTTCATCACTCGGCGGGCGATGGCGTTGTATTGTTCGATCGCGGCGTTGGTGAGTTCGTAGTCGCGACCCTGGCGCTTGGCGGCGGCGCGGTCGTCGAGGATGGGCGTCGAGGTGGCGAAGATGATTTTCGCCCCGGTCTTGGCGCGGATGCGTTTCACAATCTCGCGGAGATTGGCTTCGTATTGCCTGGGCGAGACCTGGAACTTCCTGGTCTTCTTGAAATGCTTGGTGTCGTGAATGCCGCAGTTGAAGTGCACGAGGTCGGGCTGTTCGCGCAGGACCCATGATTCGAGATTGCTCAGGACACGTTGGCTGTCGCCGCCGTTGGCCTTGGGGCTGACGATGTCGAAGGATTCGCCCAGCGCCGCCTTGACTGTTGACGCGTAGCTGAGGCGGATGGAATCGCCGATCAAAGCCACCTTGGGTTTGGCCGGGATGTGTTTGTAGATCTCGTCGATCACGCGTTGGTGGTGTTTTCCGCGGCCGGCGGTGTTGCTCTGCATGAGCAGGACGCCGCAGAGCCCGCGCTTGAAGTCGAACCAGGCGTAGGGGCCGGAATAACCGGCGTGTCCGTTGAGTGTGGAGCGGCCGTTGATCTGGCTCTGCATGAGCTGGAAGGCGAGGCCGTAGCGGTCCCTGGTCCCGGGTTGCGGTTCGTAAAGTCTGGCCAGGGTGTCCGCCTTCACGAGTTGGCGGCCCTTGTGCTTGCCGCGGTTGAGGTGGAGTTGCAGCAGGACCCCGATGTCGTTGAGCGTGGTGTAGACCGCGCCGCCCGCGGCGGAGAGGCGGGTGTTCTGACGTTCAGCCACCTCGAGGCCGAAGGTGTCCGGCTTGAACTCGTGGGGCTTGGTGGCGCTGTAAAGCGGCGCCAGGCGTTTCAGATCGGCGGCGGTCGGCTTGATGGTGGCGTCCTTCAGGCCCAGCGGTTTGAAGACCTTGGTCTCCATCAGTTCAATGAAGCTTCTGCCGGTCTTCTTCTCGACCACGCAGGCGCTCAGGTCGATGGGGCGGCCGTAGAGCAGTTGGGTTCCGGGATGGACAGCGAGGCCGAGCTTGATGCAGCCGTCGATGAACTCCTGCGGGTTCCTGGGGAAGTAGTAGCCGGCCAACGCGGGGTCGGTGTCGAGGAGTTTGTTCTGGATCATCCACTGATTGCCGGGGACGCCGGAGGTGTGGCTTAGCGCTTGGCGAAGGAGCGGCGGGCTCTTGGGCCTGGAGCCGTCGCGCAGGCGGATCTTCGCAAATTCGGGAAAGGTGTCGGCGATGGCCTCGTCGAACGTGATCACGCCCTCGTCCACCAGGATCGCCATCAGCGTCGCGGTGAACATCTTTCCGGTCGAGGCCAGCCAGCAGAGTTGATCCACGGTGAAGGGCTTCTTCGTGTCAATATCCACGACGCCGTGCGCCTCGCGCAAGACGACCTCGCCGTCGTGAATCAGCAGGATCGCCGCGCCTGGGTAATGGCCCTCGTCGATCAACGCCTTGAGCCTGGCGCGGATGCCGGCTTTGGCCTCAGACGACAGGGCGGCGGCCTGGGATGAGGCGGGGATGGCGACGAGCAGCAGCGCGATCAATGCGCCAAGGCGAAGGAGGGTTTGTTTCATGGGGCTGGTTTCCGGGACAAGTATTTGGATGGCAAGAGAATAGTGGGAAGCAGTGACTGCATTTGCGAATTGACGGGGCGCTTGAGTTGGTCGCAGCGCTTTGACTCAAAACTGTTGGAGCGCGCTGTCGCTGCCGGGCGCGAAGCCGAGGTTCTTGAGTTTGTCGGCGATCTCACGAATCTCGGCTTCTGTCGCGCGTGAATCCAAAGGCTGTCCATCGTCTCCTTCGGTGATGGTTCCTCCCAAACGCATTTGTGCGTATTCGACCGCCTTGACCATTCTTTCGTAGATCGTCGCGGGGGCTGCGCTTCGGGGGATTGAGTATCCAAATATGAGATCCGCGACGTTCACGCGGCCCTCCGCGACCTCCTCCGGGAGGAAGTAGCCGGGCTCGCTGGATGTCCAAACGCTGAAGAAGAAGTCGTCGCCGCAGTCAGAAGGGTTCGGCCAGTGAAAGCAGTCCATATCGCCCCATTGAAGGCCCAGGCACAGCATGACATCCCAAACGTCGCGTCCGGCGAACAGCGTGCCTTGCGGCGCTTTCAGGCGGATCGAGACACTGCGGTCAAACCGGTCGTTGATCGTGCTGAGCGTCTCAGCCCGCTTGTGCGCCTCGGTTGGAGAGACGTCCGCATTGACCGTGGATTCAGTGAACTTGGACAGCTCTACGCTTACCGCCTGCAATCGCGCCTCATACACGGACGGAGCGGCCACCGTTGCGTCTTCCGACCAGGAAGGAAAATAGTCCCACGCAAATTGCAGGCCGTCCACCTGTTCGGGCCCATCTCCGGAGACCAGAAACGTCCAATGCCCGGTCGCGATATCGCGACCGTAGATGGTCAGGTCTCCGTGCATGTCGGTCCGATCCTGATCGAACTTCGCCGCAAGTTCCCTGGCATTCTGCGGTTGCTCAAGAGCAGCTCGGACGATCCACGCCACTGCCGGGTTGGGGAGGTAATCGCCAAGGGCTTCATTCTCCGAAACAGGAGGGGTGATTTCACCTAGAATCGGCGACGCGTCTTCCGTGCCTTCAGTGGGCAGAATGGAGGCGCGTTCTGCGCTCTGCGATTCAGGGGAGAGGAACAAGTCTCCGATCTTGGGGAGATCTGGCTCGTGGGGGGACATGGCTCCGGGGGGCTTCGTTCTTGTTGCTGGATCCTTGCAACGGGAAATGAAGTTGCGGATGGTCGTTATCAAGTCGCGCATCGTCGTTATCAAGTCGCGCATCGTCGTCAGCCTTATGAATTATGCCCCGCCGATCAACGCTTCTTCTCGAGGAGTGTGAATTGGAATACCCCGACAGGCCTGGCCTGCTGTTCCGGCAGAGGCGACCGGGCGCTGTTCGGGGAGCGGGGCGGGCAGGACGCGACCAGTGTCTACGAGACTTTGAGTGTCAAAGGCGTTGCTCTGGCAGGCTGGGGGCCGTGGAAGCAGGACCGGACATCCTGAAACGCGCCTCGCGTGTCGTCCCTTCGGGACTTTGAAATGGGACGCCTGCGGCGAGGCATCCCTACCTCGATATGGTAGGGACCTTTCGCCGAAAGGTCCCATTTCGAAGCCCCAAAGGGGCGAAACACGCTGCGGGAACAGGTGACGGTGACTTTCTGCTTCAAGGAACATGGCCACGCTTTTGCGAGACGCGGCTGCCGGCGGATCACGCCACCCGCCCGTTTTTCCCTTTTCAATCTCTTCGGCCGCTGGCAAATGACGCTGATGAAATTGAGCTTTGTTCCCGTTGTCGTATTCGTTGCCTCCTGCACCCTGGCTGTGGGAGCCGAACCTTTTTCCAAGACCGTCTTTGAGGACGATTTTTCAGGGAAGGCGCTGAAGAAAGAATGGGGGAGCTGGAAGAGCGAATCGGTCGTGCGCGACGGCGTGCTGGTGGGCATCACGCCGGAGACCGCGGATCATCCGTCGGTGAACACGATCAAGCTGGCGTCGGTCGCGGATCTCGAGGTGGCGGTGTCGTTCCAATTTCACGGCTCGCCGAGTTTTTCCGTGATGTTTCGCGACCTCGATTACAAGGGCTCGCACGCCGGGCACATCTGCCATGTCGCGGTCAGTCCGAAGACGCTTTCCCTTTACGACGGCAAGACCGGGATCTTCCGCAAGGACATCCGCGACAAGCGCAAGGCCGGCGGCAAGCTCGACAAGGAAACGCAGGAGATGATGAAGAGCAGGATCTCGCGCACGCCGCTCAAGCTCGACCCCAAGGCCTGGCACGACCTGCTCATCCGCATCGAGGGCGATGTGTTGAAGGTGTCAATCGACGGGAAGGAGGCGGGGCGCCTGAAGTCTGAAGGCATTGCGCACCGGACGAAGTCGAACATGAACATCACCACGGTGAAGCGTGAGGTTCACTACGACAACTTCGCGATCCGGACGCGGTAGGCGGGGCTGATGGGGGTTCATGTTTTCGTCGGTTGTCGGGAGTTCCTGGAACCTGTAGATTGGGGGTATGAAGTCAGTCACTGAAGAACTGGGAGCGATGGAACTGCCGCCGTTCGTGGACGCCTCCGAAGGGCGACTCATGATGGCGATGAAGTTCTTTGAACTCGGACGTCTGTCGTTGGGGCAGGCTGCCCGTGTGGCAGGTTGCTCGAAGGCCGGGTTTGTGGACATGTTGGCCCGCCACGATATTCCTGTCGTCGATTATCCCGTAGACCAACTTGCTGAAGAGGTTGATTGGTGAAAACACCGGCCGTGGTAGACACCGCCGTGTTGATCGGATTGGACCGTATTGGGCGCCTCGATTTGATTTCGGCGTTGCTACATCCCGTCCTTGCGCCGCCGGCTGTTGAGTCGGAGTTCGGATCGAAACCGGATTGGTTGGAGATTGAAGCGCCCTCAGACCGTGGGATGGTGGCCGCCTTGAATCTCGTAATCGATGTGGGCGAGTCGGAAGCCTTAACGCTCGCTTACGAGAAACGGGCGAGGATTGTGTTGGACGACAGAAAGGCCCGCGAAGCGGCCAAGCGATTGGGATTGGCCGTCACCGGGACAGTCGGTCTTGTCCTGAAGGCCAAGCAGTAGGGTGTTGTCGAAGCCGTGAGACCTCTTTTTGACGCGTTGGACTCAAATGGTTTTCGCATTGGGACTGCGTTGCGCACCGAGGCATTGCGTCTCGCGGGTGAGTGATTCTATCTTGAGCATCATGCGCAACGCGATTATCGCCCACTGTTTGGGAATAGTGGCGTTGGCCTTTGGTGTTGTGACGCTTCACGCGACCTCGAGGTCGGCCCCCAATGTCATCCTCATTCTCGCCGACGATCTGGCGATTGGAGATCTGTCGGTGTTCAATCAAGGTCTGTCCCGCACGCCGCGATTGGATCGGCTGGTGGGTGAGAGCGTCTATTTCGAGCGGGCGTATTCGGGATCGCCGGTGTGCGCGCCTTCGCGGGCGGCGTTGTTGACGGGGCGTTATCCGCATCGGACGGGCTCGGTCACACTGAACCAGATCAAGTTCCCGCAGTTGACGCGCCTGCGGCTCGACGAGACGACGATTGCGGATCGTTTCAAAGCGAGCGGTTACGCGACCGGCCTCGTCGGCAAATGGCATTCCGGTCCGGTCGCGGCGTATCACCCCTTGAAGCGTGGCTTCGACGAATATGCCGGCTTCAACGACAGCACGGACATCAGGACCTATTTCAAATACCGCCTCGATATCCAGGGCGGGTATCGCGAGTTCGCGGACGGCCCGTATCTGACGGATGAATTCACTCGGCGCGCGATCGATTTTGTTCGGCGGCATCGGGAGGCGTCGTTCTTTCTGCATCTGGCGCACTATGCGCCGCATCGTCCGCTCAGCGCGCCGGAGGAACTGATCGCGCATTATCTCGCCAAGGGCCTGCCCGAGAAGACCGCCAAGGTCTACGCGATGATCGAGGTCATGGACCGCGGGATCGGCGAACTGCTGGATGAACTCGAGCGACTTGGGCTGGAGGAAAGGACCCTGGTCGTCTTTGCCAGCGACAACGGCCCCGATCCGCTGGTCGGCGAGCGGTTCAACCTGAAGAATCGAGGGACGAAATACATGGTCAACGAGGGCGGCATCCACGTGCCGTTCATGGTCCGCTGGAAGGGGCGGTTGAAGCCGGCGCGGCGGGGCGAGCTCATTCATTTCACCGATGTCGCGCCCACGTTGATGGAGATCTGCAATTTGAAACCGGTCGCCGGGGCGAAGCGCATGGATGGCCGCAGCTTCGCCGGTTTGTTGTCGAAGGAATGGAGCGCGCCGGAGCTGCCGACGCGTCGCTTCTGGCAATGGAACCGCAAGACGCCGCTCTACTCCCACAACGCCTCCGTGCGCGAGGGGGATTGGAAGCTGGTGCGGCCTTACGTGACGCGGAACATTCCCAAGGGCGAATCGGATGCCGCGCCCCGGCTCTACAACCTGCGTGACGATCCGGGGGAGAAGGAAGATCTGATCGGCGGACAGCCTGAGCTGGGCGGCCGCCTTCTGAAGGCGTTGGAGGCTTGGGCGTCCGAGGTGGAACGGGAGAGAATGCGACGTTGAGGCGGGAAGGCTGACATTTCAGGCGCCCCTTCGGGGCTTGAAGTGGGACGCCTTCGGCGAGGCGTCCCTACCACATCGAGGCAGGGGGCTTTCGCTGAGACTGTCTCAAAAGGTGGTAGCAGTGGACGTGAGTCCGCTCAAATCTACGAATTCGCTCTGAAATGAGCCGACTCACGTCGGCGTCTACCAAGTTTTTGGATTATTGAGACAGCCTCCGCTGAAAGGTCCCGTTTTGTGGCCTTGTATGAGCGAAACATGAGGCATCGTCCACCCCGCTCTCCTTCGAAGCACGCTTGTTCTTTGCCCGCGATTGCCGCAACACTCCATCCCTGTCATGAAGAAGACCACGATTGGAATCCTGTTCGCCTTGGCGCTTTCGGCCGGGGATCTCCTTGCCGCCCTGAGTCTGCCGCATTTCTTCAGCGACCACATGGTCCTGCAACGGGAGCGCGATGTCGCCGTCTGGGGCAAGGCTACGCCCGGCGCCGGGGTGACCGTCGCCTTCAAAGGCGCAAAGGCTTCGGTCAAGGCCGACGACGATGGCCGTTGGCGAGCGAGCATTGCTTCGGGAAAAGCCGCGGCAAAGGGCGCCCGGTTGACCGTCTCCACCGGGGGCGAGACCGTGACGATCGAGGACGTGCTGGTCGGCGAGGTCTGGATCGCGTCGGGCCAGTCCAACATGTATTTCACGATGAACCGCGTGCCGGCCTATGAAGACCTGTTGGCGCGGTCGGATCATCCGGGGCTGCGGATGTTCAACGCTCCGCGGGTCACGGCCGTGGAGCCGCGGGACGACATCGAGGGCGGGTGGCAGCTTTGCACGCCCGAGACCGCGCCGGGCTTTTCTGCGGTTGCCTTCTTTTTCGCCCGCAAGCTGCATCAGGAGCTGGGGATTCCGGTCGGCGTCATCAAGACCGCCTGGGGCGGCAAGCCGGTGGAGACCTTCACCAGTCGGAAGGCGTTGAACACGTTGCCGGGCACGAGGGCGCTGGTCGAAGCCGCGGTCAAGGCCGACGCCGTCTACGATCACGACAAGGCGCTGGCCGCACATGAAGTCCGGATGGAGCAGTGGAAGTCGGCGGCCAAGGCGTGGAATGAAAAGCCCGCCGACAAGCGTGGGCGTCGCCCGCGCAGGCCCGCCGTTCCCAAGCGTCCGCTCGACACCGAGGGCAAGCCGGGCGTGCTGTTCAACTCGATGATTCATCCCTTCGTCGGTTACACGCTGCGCGGCGGGATCTGGTATCAGGGCGAAGGCAACGCCAAGGCCGGAGCCGTGCCCTACGATCAAACCCTGCCGCTGATGATCAATGACTGGCGCTCGCGTTGGGCGGACGATTTCTCCTTCTACTTCGTTCAGCTTGCCAATTATCGCGATCCATCGACCGAGCCGGGCAACAACGATCCCTGGCCCCTGCTGCAGGATCGCATGCGCCGCGTGCTACAGACCACGCCGAAGTCCGGGATGGCGATCATCAACGACATCGGCGAGGCGAAGGACATCCATCCGAAGAACAAGCACGATGTTGGCGAGCGGTTGGCGCGCTGGGCCTTGGCGAAGGACTACAGGCGGGACATCGTTTGGTCCGGCCCGTTGTTCCGTTCCAGCGCGGCGAAGAAGGGCGCGATTCTCATTTCCTTCGACCAGGCCGGCGATGGTCTCAAGAGCCGCGATGGCCAGCCGCTGGCCCGCTTCGAAATCTCGGGCGCGGACAAGGTCTGGCATTGGGCGGACGCCGAGGTCGTCAGCAAGGACACCGTCCGCGTCAGCAGCGCGAAGGTCCCGAAACCTGTGGCCGTCCGTTACGCCTGGGCCTCAAATCCCGAGGGCGCGAACCTGGTCAACAGCGAGGGACTGCCCGCGTCGGTTTTCCGGACGGACGACTGGGACGACGTCGTCGCCAAGGTCGACAACTCCGCGCGCAGGCTGCAGGAGAAACGCCGCGCCTTGGCGGTCGAGATCAAGGCCCTCGCCGCCAAACGGGCGAAGTTGGAGCGCGGCAGTGACGAATGGAAGGCCGCGACGGAAAAACACCGCGAGCTGATGAAGGAATTCAAGGCGATGGCGGGGAAGTAGTCAGTAATCAGAGGTCAGAGGTCAGTTCCCGGAAACCAGTTTCATGAAATTGCGAATTCTACTTTTCCTGTTGTGCGGGACGTTGTCGGCGGCGGCCGCTTCGAAGACAGTGCGACTGCTGACGGTGGGCAACAGTTTTGCGGACAACGCGCTGACCTTTCTGCCGCAGCTTGCGGAGGCCGGCGGGCATGAGCTGATCGTGGGGCGGGCGAATCTGGGCGGCTGCACTTTGGAGCGGCATTGGCGTCATGCCGCCGCCTATGAAGCCGATTCATCGGACAAGGAAGGTTCGCCCTATCGCGGCGGAAAGCGGTCATTGTCGGACCTGCTCAAGCAGGACAACTGGGATTACGTCACGATCCAGCAGGTCAGCTACAAGAGCCACGATCCCGCGACCTACCAGCCCTACGCCGACAATCTGCACCGCTACATCAGGGAGAGGGCCCCGCAAGCCCGGATTGTGGCGCATCAGATCTGGGCGTATCGCGTGGACGATCCGCGATTTGTTCCGGCCAACAAGGGGCGGGAACCGCATACGCACCGGGAAATGTATGAACAGGTGCGCAAGGCCTATCACGCGCTGGCCGCGAGGTTGGATCTGGGCATCGTTCCCAGCGGCGACGCGATGTATCTCGCGGACACGGACGCCCGATGGGGCTATCGCCCGGATGCGGATTTCGTTATCGCGAAGGCGAAAGCGCCGAGTCTGCCGAAGCAGAAACACTCGCTTCACCGCGGCTGGTATTGGCGCAAGGGGAAGGACGGCGCGCAGTCGCTGAAGATCGACGGCCATCATGCCAGCCAGGCGGGTCAATACCTCCTGGGCTGCGTCTGGTATGAGACCTTCTTTGGGGAAAGCGTTGAGGAGAACGCCTTCGTCCCGAAGGGGCTCGACAAGGCCCATGCCCGATTTCTGCGTCGGACGGCGCACAAGGCCGTTCAGGCGCTCGCGGCGGAGAAGGCTGCGCGCTGAGTCACATGTAAAACCTGTCCAATCAATGAAGTCCAACGTCTATCTTGCAGGGGGAGCCCGTACGCCGATCGGAGCGTTCTCGGGGGTGTTTTCCAATGTGTCGGCCATTGATCTTGGGGTGAGCGCCGTCCTGGGGGCCTTGACCCGAAGCGGGGTGAGTCCGGACAACGTCGACGAAGCGGTGTTCGGCAATGTGATCGGCGCGGGATTGGGCCCCAGTCTGTGCCGGGCCATTACGTTGAAGGCGGGGCTCGCGCCGGGCGTGGGCGCGGTCAATGTGGCGAAGGTTTGCGGGTCGGGGTTGATGGCGGTGATTCAGGCGGCCCGCTCCGTCCAGTGCGAGGACCTCGGCGTGGTCGTTGCGGGCGGAACGGAAAACATGAGCCGGGCGCCTTACCTGTTGGAGAAGGCTCGCGACGGTTACCGGATGGGGCACGGCGAACTGGTGGACTCGTTGCTGCGCGACGGGCTTTGGGACTGTTTCGTGGACAAGCACATGGGAGCGCTGGGCGAGGCCTGCGCCGCCGAATATGAATTCTCCCGGGAGGACCAGGACGCCTTTGCCGTGGCGAGCTACAAGCGCGCCATCGCGGCCGCGGAGTCCGGCGTGTTCCAGGACGAGATCACCCCGGTCGAGATCACGACCCGCAAGGGTGTGGACGTCGTTTCGGAGGATGAAGAGGCGGCGCGATTCAATGATGAGAAGTTCCTGAAGCTGCGTCCGGCTTTTGCCAAGGACGGCACGATCACCGCGGGCAATGCGTCGAGTATTAGCGACGGCGCCGCCGCGATCGTGGCGTTGAGCGAGGCGAAGGTGGAGGAACTGGGCGTGCAGCCGCAGGCGAAGATTCTGGCCTACGCCACCTTTTCCCGCGAACCGGAATGGTTCACCATCGCGCCGGTCGGGGCGATCCAGGCGGTGTTGGATCAATTGTCGTGGACCGGCGACGATGTGGATCTGTTTGAGATCAACGAGGCGTTTGCAGTCGTGCCGATGGCGGCGATGAAGGACCTCAACATCCCGCACGAGAAGGTGAATGTGCACGGCGGCGCGATCTCACTGGGCCATCCCATCGGGGCCAGCGGCGCGCGTGTGCTGGTGACCCTGCTCAACGCCCTTGAGAAAACCGGCGGCAAACGCGGCATCGCCAGCCTCTGCATCGGCGGCGGCGAGGGCGTGGCCATGGCTGTCGAACTCGTCTGAATAATCTTGAGCGACGAAGCGGATCCGTTCGCCCGGGCACATCGGGCCCGCGGTCGGCTCCCGGGCGCAGAAGGAACTCTGGCCTGAGGTCTGCGACTGGCTGGCGAAGCGGTCGTAGCCGCGCGGCCTGTCACCGGATCTCCCAGATCTTCAGGTCGTCCAGCAAGAGGGCGGTGTCGCGCATGACAAAACGGTAGTTGGGCTTGGGCTGCTTGAGGGAGGCGTGCCTGGCGGTGAGCTTGAGGCCGTTGTCGGTCTGCACGGAGACGTTTTCGCCTTCCACAACCACCAGCATCGTATACCACTCGCCCTGCTTGAAGTTGGCGTCGCCGCCGGCGAGTTTCATCGGTTTGGACTTCGGATCCTTCTTGTCCTTGTCCAGAGAGATCGTCGCGCCTTTCTCGGTCACGATCACGCGAAAGAGATGGCCGCGCGCCTTGTTGTAGCTGAGGTGGAACCCCTTGGTCCCATCGAGCTTGAAGGAGAAGCGGATGGCGGAATCGGTGTTCTTGCGGGCGTAGGTCAACACGGCGGCGTGCTTGTCCCTGGCCAGTTCCTTCCCGACGATGGCGCCCTCGGCGATCTTCCAGTCCCCCTTCGTGACGACCCACTGCTTGCCGAGCGCCTCGCGGTCCAGGTCGTCGCTCACGGCGGGTTTGCCGGACGGTTCGCCAAGATCAGCGTCCTTGCCGGCGAAGGCCGCGGTTGTGGAAAACGCCAGGAGCCCGGCGGCGAGGAGGTGAAAGGAGTTCTTGTTCATCTCCAAAAGATCGGGGTTCGCGCGCTTTGGCGCAATACGTTTCCGCCGCGGCGCGCGGATCGGGGGGCAATGTTGATGCGACTCCAAAACCGGACGCCTGCGCATCGCGTTGCTCGCTCTGGCTGAGAAATGGGCAAACCGGCAGGTTTGCCCCACCGTGGTGGGGTATTGCTGTCCGCCTTCGCATGAAGCTACGGCGCGACAAGCCGCAATACCCATTTCTCGGCGTGCGAGCGTAGCGAAGCCCCGCGTGTTCGGCGCTTAAAGTGTCGTGTATTCCCCGAACTGCGCCCCGCAGATTCAGTATGCCTCGGCGTGTCGGGGGCGGTTCGGCGGCATCTCGTCCGCCATTGCTGTCAATGTGTGCCCTCCAATCCATCACGACCGATCGCCAGTAAGCCAAAGATTGCCACGAGCAGTATGAATTGAAGCAACACGGCGAAGACCGTGAAAAGGGACCACCCGGCCTTGGCGGTAAAATGGACAGGAGACAGCCATATAACGCCCAAGCAGAGCAGCGTTGAAGTCAGAGGAACACAATAGACCAGCCAACCAGCGCCTGGCCCCGGCGTGAAGCCAATCAAATCCCCGGCCTCCACTACGGCGAAGAAGACAAGCGGAAGCAGGTATGCAGCGATCCAGGCGGTAAGACTCCGTCGCGGCAGAATGTTCGAAGAATTATTGTCCATGTTCGTGTCTGTGTTCCGCCGCCAGCATGAAGGCGGAGCCTGTCTGTTTGATAGCGATCAGGCTCATTTGGTCCAGAGTGGCAGCAGCGCCGCTGTGATGTTCAGGACGAGCCCGATCAAGACCTTCGCCGGCAGCCTCAGGCGGATTCCCCAAGCCAGAGTCACGTAAGCAAGGTTGATTGTCACAAACAACGCGGAAAGAAATGATCGGATTGCGGTCGCCGGCGAGGCTGCGTCCTCCCATGGGGCGCCTGGGGCGAGCAACAGGATAAAGGTCGCCTCCGCGACCTGGAAGTAGAAGAATTCCCTGGTTGCGAGTCGCGGTTCCTGCCACGTGCGGCCGAGGCGCGCGAACCATAGCCACATTCCCGTGATTGAAAGCAGCCAAAGCCCGAGCGGGATGTAATGCGAGACGGATTCCGGCAGATCAAATGCGAACCTTAGAACCATCCTTGCGACTGCCGCGGGAATGGCGAACATCACACTCAGGACGACCCATGTGATCGCCATCTCAGCCAAAGAGCGGCAGTCGAGGAAATGCCGTTTCGTGTAAGGCTCCGCTTGCAGGTTCGAGTTCAAATTCTTCCCTCACGTTCGGCGCGTTGATTTCGCAAGAAAGTGGAGATCCGGTCTGTCACCTGCTGCTGCCATGCTCCTGTCATCGCGCGTTGTTTGGCGCCATCTCGGGTTCAAGGCGGGTTTGCAAGCGGGCAAGAATCCGAATGACTTGAACCGGAGCAACCTCGACGCTTCCGTTGTTTCGATATCACGCCCGAATGGAATGCCATCTTCCCTGACCGCTTTGCGGTCGTTGAGTTGAGCAAACGGGCGTGGAGATCCGGTTGGGGGTGGGGTTATGGAATTGGAGGTGGGGCTCGAGGTGGGGTGACTCGCCCCTTTTAGGTCGTTGCATTGCCTTTGGGATTGAATGCTTTGGCAATACCGGGAAGCTGCCGGGTCGTTGCATGTCCTGGGTCCTGCTTTCCATCTTGTCGGCGTTGTTTCTGGGGTTTTACGACCTGGCCAAGAAGGCCGGTGTGCGTGAGAACGCCGTGCCGGCGACGCTCTTCTTCAGCGTTCTTTCGGGCGCGCTGGTGTGGGCCCCCATGTTGTTTTGGTCGCTGGCGTCGCCGGCTTCGTTTCCCTCGGAACGACTTCTGGTGAAGCCGCTGACCTCCGCCGAGCATGGGTTGTTGTTCTTCAAGTCGGCGTTGGTTTCGTGTTCCTGGATCCTGAACTACTTTGCGGTGAAACATCTGCCGCTTTCGATCGCGTCGCCGATTCGGGCCACCTCGCCGCTCTGGACGATACTCATTGCGGTCGCCCTGCTGGGAGAGCGGCCGGGGGCGACGCAGTGGATCGGAGTCGCCGTCATCCTCGGCGCGTTCTACGCCTTTTCGTTTGTGGGGCGGATGGAGGGCATACATTTCCACCGGGATCGGTGGGTCGCCCTGATGATCGGGGCCACGTTGATCGGATCGCTGAGCGCGCTGTATGACAAATACCTGCTGCAACAGCGTGCGATGGATCCGGCGACGGTGCAGTGCTGGTTTTCGATCTATCTCGTGGTTGTTCAGATCCCCTTCGTTCTCGCCTGGCGGCGCGGTCGTTTAGGCGCGCGCGGGTTTGAATGGCGATGGTGCATTCCCTTGATCGGCTTGTTGTTGCTCGTTGCCGACTTTTTCTACTTCGTCGCGATCGGGCAGCCGGACGCGTTGATCTCGGTGATATCGCCGCTGCGGCGTTGCGCGGTCATCGTGACCTTTGTGGGGGGAGTCACCGCCTACCGTGAGAAGAACTTCCGCCCCAAGCCCGCCTGCCTGGCTGTTCTGCTCACGGGCGTGTTTGTGCTCAATTGGTCAGACTGAGTCGGGGCGGTCGCTGGATTCCGCCGGGCCAACTTTGGATTCTCTTCCCGGCCCCGGCGCGTTAGGAATACGGCATGCGCGCGAATTCTGTTTTTCGGTTATTGTTGGCGACCGTCCTCGTTTCCCTGTGCCTCCCGGCTCATTCCGCGCCGGGGAGGAAGAAGAAGTCCCGGCCCGCCGGTCCTTCGATCACCTGGGTGAACGAGCTTCCCGCCGACAAGACACTGCCGCCGAACACGCGGCATCTCACGTTCGAGAGCAAGGCTGCGGGGCGGGAGGTCGGCTACTGCCTCTACCTGCCGCCGGATTACGCGAAGAATCCCGACAAGCGATATCCCGTCATCTACAACCTGCATGGCAACGGCGGCAATGAATTCACAGGCCTGTTTGACATCGAGGTCCTGCACGAGGGGATCGGCGCCGGCAAATGGCCGCCCATGATCATGGTCCTGCCGAACGGCGGACGCAGCACGTTATACAAGGACTCCCACGACGGGAAGTTTCCCAGCGAGACGATGTTCATCCGCGAGTTCATTCCCCACATTGACAAGACGTGCCGCACCATCGCCGAACGGCGTGGACGGGCGATCGAAGGCTTCTCCATGGGCGGGCGCGGATCAACGCGCCTGGCGATGAAGTATCCCGAGCTGTTCTGTTCGCTCTTCTGTCAGGCGGGCAACGTCCCCCGCACATCGGAGAAATACGATCCCGCCGCGTGGAAGGAATACCTGGCCGGCTACCTCGGTCCGGACAGGCAGAACTACATCGACAACGACGCCTTCCTGCTGGCGAAGAAGAATCGCGGCAGGATTGTCGGCGGCCTGCGCATTCAGATCGCCTGCGGCACGAAGGACGGCGGTCATCTCCCCACTGTCCGCGATTTTCATCAGCATCTTGTCGACCTCATGATCGACCACACCTACATCGAGCTGGAAGACCTGGCCCATCGTCGCACGGAGATGATCAATCGCCTGCGGCCGGTCTGGTTCGACTATCATGTCGAGTCATTCCGCCTGGCGGGCGATGGCGGAAAAAAGCGGGCGAATTGAACGGGGGCAAAAGGCTGTCGGGAAGAACGTTCACCTTTTGCGGAGCGCGGCTGTGTCGGAGGCCAGCCGCAGCAAGGTCGGCGACAATCAAAGTCAGGGCAGTATTCGGGCGCTTGGGGATCGGGGGCTGCTGCGGCTGGTCCCGAAGACGGGACACAGCCGCGCTCCGTCGGTCGGGGGGGCATGGAGAGACTCCCCTTGATCGAATGTTCGCGCATTGTGACCCTGAACCGTGTAGCCGCCTTCGCAAGGAGGTGGAGCGGTTTCGTATGCGGCGGCTTCCACTTTCTGGCCGAGGCGGCTGCGGACGCGCGAGTCAGGGAGAGAACGCCCGCCAGCCATCATGCATTCTTCTTTGGAGCGCCTTCAGGGTCGCGTTGTAGTCAGCGAGGTTGGCGAGATTGACGTCTTCCTGCGGATCGGTCTGGTGGTCGTAGAGTTCGCGCTCGAGGAAGTCCGTTCCGGGGACGCGCCATTCGGTGTACCGCCAGCGGTCGGTGCGCATGGAATAGCCCATGCCTCGGGAGATCTTCCCGTAGCCGGGGATGACGCGTTGATACTCGCTGAAGGCGGCGGTCTTCCAGGGGCGGTCGGGGTTCTTGAGCAGGGGGACGAAGCTGTGCCCCTCCAGTCCCGAATCCAGCGGCAGTCCCGCCAGTTCCGCGAGGGTGGAATAGAGATCGACGCTTTCGACCAGGGCCCTGCTCCGTCCCGGTTTGAATCCCGGCGCGCTGACGATGAGCGGAATGCGGGTGGAGGTTTCGTAGTTGGAGTGCTTGTCCCACATTCCGTGTTCGCCCAGTTGCCAGCCGTGATCGCCCCAGAGCGCGACGATGGTCTTTTGGCGCAGGCCGAGACGATCCAGTTCGTTCAGCAGCCGTCCGATCTGCGCATCGACGAAACTCACGCAGGCGTAGTAGGCCCATTTCAGATCGCGCGCCTGTTCGGCCGACACGGGGCCGACATCGGGAATGCCGTAGTAGTGGCGCAGATCGTTCCAATTGTAGGTGGCGTAGTTCGGGGCGCCCTTGGGCGGGTAGGGGTTCGGAGCCGGTTCGATTGCGTTGCGGTCGTAGAGATCGAAGTAGCGTTTGGGGGCGATGAAGGGCAGGTGGGGTTTGTGGAAGCCGACCGCGAGGAAGAAGGGCTCGTCCTTGAGTCGCTGCAGACGCTCGATGGCGGCGTCCGCGATCTGGCCGTCGCGCACGGCGTTGTCCGGGATGACCGGAGCCTCCCAGGGCAGCCCGCCCGGGCGTTTGGTCTTGGTGATCCCGTCGCCCAGGTCCCAGACGTAGGTCAGGCGTCGGTGATCCTCTTTGGTCCACTTCAGGACCTTGCGCCCGAATTCCGTGTGGTAGTCGTCCTCGGCGCGATGGGACTTGTACAGCGGTTCGCTCCAGGAGGCCTTGTCGTCGTTGTGGAAGATCTTCCCCAGGCCGGCGGCATGCCAGCCGTGATTCTTGAAATGTTGGGGCAATGTCACGACGTCCGGCAGAACGCTGCGGAAGCGCACCTGGAAGTTGACGACCCCGGTGGTCTGCGGACGACGGCCCGTGAGCATGGAAGCGCGGGAAGGCATGCACAGGGCCACCTGCACGTAGGCCCGTTCGAAGAGCGTGCCTTCGCCGGCGAGCCGGTCGATGTGCGGCGACCTGACCGGCTTTCCGTAGCAACCCAGTTCCGGCCTCAGGTCGTCAATGGCGATGAACAGCACGTTGAGCTTCTCCGCGCCGGACAGCGTGGATGCGAGCAGGCAGAGCAACAGGACGAAGGGCCGGAATCTCATGCTTCAGGCATACGGCGTGGGCGGTTGGGGCGCAATGAAGTTTTGGAATGTGTGGCAGCCTACTCACGTCGGCTGGCGCGCGAATATGGGACTTCTGGTATAGTTCGGGCGCTGGTCAATATTTCGGCGCCGCCCAAAGGGGCCGCCTGCGCTCGGGGTTGCCCATTACTCAGCGTGCGAGCGTAGCGAAGCACCGCGTGTTTGGCGTTTCCTGTGTCGTCTGGTTCTTTGACTGTGTTCGAACTGCCCGTTGCCAGCCTGCCCGCGCTTGTCCGAGGAGGCCGTCTAAGCAACACTCAGGCATGCGCTTGATTTCATTGTTTGCCGCAGCTTATGCTCTGGCCATTTCGCTTGAGGCTCGTCAGCCCAATGTCATCCTGATCATGACCGACGATCAGGGTTATGGAGACTTGTCCTGTCATGGCAACCCGATCCTCAAGACGCCGCATCTGGATCGGTTGCACTCGGAATCCATCCGCTTCACCGACTTTCATGTCAGCCCCTTCTGCACACCGACGCGGGCGGCGTTGATGACGGGGAGGTTTCCTGCGCGGACGGGAGCCTATCGGACCAGCAGCGGGCGGACGATGATGCACACGGACGAGCGTACGGTCGCCCATGTCTTTGCCGATGCCGGCTACCGGACCGGCATGATCGGCAAGTGGCACCTGGGCGACAATGCCCCGCACCGTCCGCAGGACCGGGGCTTTCAGGACGTGGTCTGGCATCGTTGCGGCGGCGTGGGGCAGGCCTCCGATTACTACGGCAACGACTACTTCGACGACACCTACGAGCGGAACGGCAAGTTCGAGAAGTTCGAGGGCTACTGCACGGATGTCTGGTTTCGGGAGGCGATGCGCTTTGTGGAGGAGAACCGGGAGGAGTCGTTCTTCCTTTACCTCGCGCCGAATGCGCCGCATGGCCCGTATCGTGTGCCGTCGGAATGGGCGAAGCCCTACAAGGGGAAGGCTGAGTGGGGCGCGGGTCCGGAATTCTATGGCATGGTCGCCAACATCGACCACAACGTCGGGTTGCTGCGTGAACAATTGAGAAAGCTGAAGCTCGCCGACAACACCATCCTGGTCTTCATGACCGACAATGGCACGGCCAACGGGGCGGCCTTCGGGGAGGACCGGCTGAACAGCGAGGCGGTCAAGGGGTTCAACGCCGGGATGCGGGGCAAGAAGTCATCGATCTACGATGGCGGTCATCGGGTTCCGTTTTTCATTCACTGGCCCAAGGGCGGGCTCACGGGCGGGCGGGATATCGCCACCCTGTCGGCGCACATCGATGTCCTGCCGACCCTGGCGGAACTGTGCGGCGTCAAGGTCCCGGGGACGCATGAGCCGGATGGGTTGTCCCTTGCGCCGTTGATGAAGAATGCCCAGGCGAAATGGACGCGCGAGTTCATTCCTGTCCAGTATCATGGGGGCGCGTTCTTCCGTCACGAGGCGGAGATCTGGATGCACTCCGTGATCATGACTGAACGTTGGCGCCTGGTGAATGGAGCCGTCCTTTACGACATGGAAGCCGATCCGGCGCAGCGACGGAATGTCGCGTCGGAGAATCACACGGTCGCGGATCGTCTGCGGCGGTTCTACCCGGGGTATTGGCTGTCGGTCTCGCCGCGGATCCGGCCGGTTCACATCGATGTGGGCAATCCGGCGGAGAACCCGGCGGTGTTGTGCTCACAGGACTGGCGTCTGCCGAAGGGCAATCCGCCCTGGAACTTCGGCGCCATCCGACGGTTGCCGAAGGTGACGGGGCCCTGGATGGTCGATGTGAAGCGGGCGGGACGTTATCGCATCACGCTGCGGCAATGGCCGATCGAGGCGGGCAGGCCGGTCGTGGCAGTGCGCGCGAAGATTTCGATAGCGGGGAGCGAAGCGGAGAAGAAGGTGGAAGAAGGAACCAAGGGCGTGGCGTTCGAACTGGACCTCCCGATGGGAGAGACCGAGTTGCGGACCTGGCTCTATGACGAGGAGGGCAGGGCGGGCGGCGCGTATTTCACCGAGGTTGAACGACTGTGATTTCGGTATACGAAGCCAGTGTTTTCAGTATTGAATCAACGACATGAAGAAACTTCTCCTCGCAGCGTTGGCGTCGGCGTCGTGCCTGTTCTCAGTTTCCGCGGCTCCGAAGCCGTTGAAGGTCTTCCTCCTGGTCGGCCAGTCCAACATGCAGGGGCACGCGCGCATTTCCACCTTCGAACATATCGGCATGGATCCAAAGACCGCGCCGTTGCTTCGCGAAATGCAGGGTGACGCCGGCAAGCCGCGTGTTAGCGACAAGGTCTGGATTTCCTACCTCTCGCCCGGCGGCGTGAAGAGCGGGCGGCTGACCGCGGGGTTCGGCGGCGCGGATGACAAGATCGGTCCTGAGTTCATGTTTGGCATCCGCATGCAGAAGCTGCTCGATGAGCCGATCCTGATCGTCAAGGCCGCGTGGGGAGGCAAGAGCCTGCACACGGATTTCCGGCCGCCGAGCGCGGGGCCCTACCAATTCAATGAGAGTCAACTGGAGGGATTGCGGAAGCGGGGCAAGGATCTGGATGCGATCAAGAAGGAGAAGATCGCGGCGACGGGGCATTACTATCGGTTGATGCTGGATCACGTGAAGAAGACGCTGGCGGACATCGGAAGCGTTTATCCGGATTATGATCCAAAGAGCGGCTATGAGTTGGCCGGCTTCGTCTGGTTCCAGGGCTGGAATGACATGGTCGATCGCGGGTCATATCCCGACCGCGACCAACCGGGCGGCTACGGCGCCTACAGCGAGGTCATGGCGCACTTCATCCGCGATGTGCGGAAGGAACTGCAGGCGCCGAAGCTGCCCTTTGTGATCGGTGTGTTGGGCGTCGGCGGGCCGGTGGAGAAATACACGCCGGATCGGCGACGCTACGCCGGCGTTCATGGCAACTTCCGTAAGGCCATGGCCGCGCCGGCGTCGATGCCGGAATTCAAGGGCAATGTCGCGGCGGTCCGGACGGAGAACTATTGGGACATGGAGTTGTCCGCGCTCCGGGCGCGCGAGGGAAGGGTCAAGCAGGCCGCGCGCAAACTGCAGAATGAAAAGAAGCTCAAGCGCGAGGAGGCGAGGAAGCTGCAGGAACAATTGCGCGCGGAGGAATTCACGAAACGTGAGCTCAAGATCCTGGCGGCCGGCGTTTCAAATCAGGAGTACCACTACCTCGGCTGCGCCAAGATCATGGCCCGCATCGGCGAGGGATTTGCGGAGGCCTTGGCGGGGTTGGGCGTGGATTGAGGCGTCCTACCTGCGGATGGTAGGGACCTTTCG
>JAYPEY010000048.1:0-36928 GCA_038126035.1 Verrucomicrobiales bacterium
CGCTACCCCACCTTGGTGGGGCAAACCTGCCGGTTTGCCCATTTCACAGCCAGAGCGAGCAAAGCGACGCGCAGGCGTCCCGGCCGCGACCTGCTTTACAGTTGTGACGTGCGCCCCGACCGCCGACGCAGCGCCATTACCGCTTTACAACAATCGGATACCCGTGGCAGGCTCGCCGTCTATGATGAAGGTCTCCAAAGCGCTGCTTCCCGCCCTTGCGGCCCTGCTGCTGATCGGTTGCGCCTCCAGCGCCCCCACCCGCTCCAGCATCACCAATCTCACCCCCCCGGAGATGTCCCGGAATCAGGAGAACCAATACGTGATCGAGTGCGTCTGGAACAGCAACCAGCAGAGCATCCGGAGGGAATCGTTCAAGGCCTACGTGATGGTCGGCCTCACCTTCTACGAAATGCGTCGCATTCCCATGATGAAGGATCGCTGGGAGGCCATCGTGCCCGGCCCCGAGGGCGGCGACATCCTCAACTACCGGATCAAGTTCGACTACCTCTACAATCGCATCCCGGAACCCCGGGCTGACAGCAAGCTCTCCCAGCAGTTCCAGCTGCGGATCGTCGAGTAGGCTGCCCCTCTCCGTCCGCCCATTCGAACCGAAGCGAGCCGGCGCGCTGCTTTCTCCCATCTTCCGTGTCAGCAACGCCAGTCCGGGATACATACCCGCCGCCGGGGGAAGCTGGCAATGGGTGGAACCGGCATCCCGCCCGTTGCCTCGGGCGTCCCGCCCGAGGCGCAGCGCGTCCGGCATTCCGAATGACTGGCGCTTGTCAGGAGAACGTCCGGCATTCCGAGGCTTGAACCGGGCTGGAGCCCCCGCCCAAACGCCAGACAATGCGTGGTTTGGGGCGCAAGATTCAGGCGAGGCGCGCTATCGGCGGACGACCCGATAGAACCGCTGCCAGGCGCGATTGGCGAGGGAATCGTTGAAGCTCAGTTCGCCGTTCACCGCCTGCACCGTCCCCATCGGCGTCCAGTTGATCAGGTCGCTGGAGGCTTCGATGACATACATGCCGTTGTCCGGCGTCTGCATGACAATCTGGAAGCCGTCGCTCGGATTGGAATCCAAGGCCTTGGTGACGGCCGTCCGCCGGGCGACGATCAAGGCAGTTGCCGTGTTGTTCGACGGATTCAGGTCAAGTTCGTCCGCAGTGGCGGTAAAGGAGCTGCTCAGCGCCCCGATCGAGCCGACCTGGACTGTCGCCGTCACTTGAACCGATTGTCCGCTGACGAGACTTCCCAGTGAAACATTGAAAGGATCGGTGGCTGTATTGATCGTGGCGCCGCCGGGCACATCCATGGCGGTCAGCGGCGTCAGACTCAGGCCCGTGGCGACGTCCCCGACAAGTGTGACATTGCTGGCAGTCGAGGGACCGTCGTTGCGGACGGTGATGTCGAATGTCTGGAGGTTGCCGAAGAGCAGCGCGCTCTCGACCGGCGTCACGGAGACCGATATCCCGGCGCTGGAACCGACCGGACTGACCGTGTCGATCGTCATGCTCCAACCACCGCTGATCGCGCCCATGTCCCCGGTGGCGTCGTCCACCACAAATAGGCGCCAGGTTCCATTCGGATCGACGCCGTTGAAGGCGGAGAGACTCGTCGCATAAGGGCCGCTGGGCGCTCCTGGATAGCTGTCCGCCTCGGACTCAACATGGTCCGTGGGCTTGTAGGTTCCCGAAACAATTTCCTCCAGTCTCGGCGCCTCGGCGTCGGCGCTGTCAGCGAAGGTCAGATCGACATCCACCAGATCGATGCCCCGGCCGGCATCGGACATCAGGACGACGCCGGCGTTGTTCGGCCCCACCAGAAGGATGTCCAGATCCGAGGGGAAGGTGTGGTTCACATCGTTCAGCGTGACCTGAAGCCGGTTGATCACCAGCCCTGTGAGGCCGCTGACAACCATTTCGGACACGGTCGCCGCGCCGGAATCGGGAATGGCGATGGAGTCCGCGTTCACCGATGCCGGCTGTGTGGCCGGCAGGGCAAAGCTGCCGGTCGCCGTGCCAAGATCGTGGGTCGCCGTCGGCGTCTGATCGGTCAAGGCGACCGTCACCTGAACGGAACCGGAGGCCGCGGCATCCACGGTGAAGGTGAAATCACGCTGGTCCTTGGCCCCGTCGGCCAGGGCGCCATACGACTGGGTCTGGGAACCGCCGGCAGGGTGCACATCTGAAGTCGCCATCAAGGTCGCCACAATGTTGGTCCCCGGCACCGTGCCGGTGTTCTGCAGCTCCAGGGTCAGGGTGACGGTCTCCCCCGGATCGAGGGAGCCATTGGCCGGAGCGATGCTCTCTGAAATGAGCTGGAAGGAATAATTGGCGTTGTCGACC
Organism: Verrucomicrobiales bacterium; assembly: GCA_038126035.1. GTDB lineage: Bacteria > Verrucomicrobiota > Verrucomicrobiia > Limisphaerales > JAYPEY01 > JAYPEY01. The sequence goes on from JAYPEY010000048.1 coordinate 2,346, forward strand.
ACCACCAAAGGCTCCTCAACCGTCGTGGCCAACATGGCGGTGTCGTTGGCGGCATTGCTGTCCGGCTGGTCGGAGGTGACGGTCGCCGTGAAGTTCAGGGCGTCCAGGGTGTTGGGTTTGGCGACGATCTGAAGCGCGGTGTTCTGCCCCGCGACCGCCAGATCCCCGAGGGCGAAGGTCAGCAATCCATTCCCGTCGTCGGTGGCCACCGGGAGCGTGGCAGACACGAAATCGACGGTCGCCGGCAACTGCGCGGCCACCACCACGTTCTCCGCCGTGTAGTTCAGACCGTGATTGTCCACCGTGAGGGACCAGGTCAGCTCGTGATATTGGAAGGCCGGATCCTTGTCGCCGGCAACCTCGATCCCCAGATCGACCAGCGTGTCGTCATCCTTGATCGTAATCGTGCCGCTGGACTTGGCAAAGGTTGCGTTCACCGGGTTGGTCAGCACAACCTCAAAGGACTCATCGCTCTCGGCCGTGTCGTCGCCATTGACCGTGACGGTCACCTGCTTGCTCGTCTCACCCTGCGCGAACACGAGGGTCGAGGTCGACAACGCGACGTAATCCCCATTGGCGGTGGTCGCGCTGCCATCCGCCGTGGCGACGTTGACATTGACGGGCGTCATGCCGGCCTCACTGAGCGAAACGGTCAGCGTGGCCATGACCATGCCGCCCAACCCACCCTCGGTCACGGTGGCGTCGGTGATCGAAATGATGGGGCCGTCGTCATTAACAATCGTTACATCCGCCGTCATGTCGCCCAGCGACGCAAAATCAGGATTGGACAGGGTGACAGTGAAGACTTCATCCGCCTCGGGATCGCCGTCCCCGTTGATCGGGATGGCGATCAAGGCCGATTGCGCGCCCGCCGGAATGCTGACGATGGTGGGAACGGTCCCATAATCGGAGTCGGCTGTCGTGGCGGTTCCATCCGCGGCGGAAACGTCCGCGGTGATCGCGAGGCCGCTGACCTCGCTCAGGGTGACCGGGATCATCGCAGTCGTGACGCCGGAGTCGCCTTCAGTGATCCGGGTGTCGGCGATCGAGATCGTGGGCGCCGTGTCGTTGTCGGTGATCGTGCCCACACCCACGCCGTCATCGATGATCGCCCCCTGCTCATTGAGCAGTTCAAACGTGAACGTTTCATTCTGCTCGTGGGTGGTGTCGCCGAAGATGTCGATATTGACCGTGCGGACCGTATCGCCGGCCTGGAAGATGAGGGTGCCGGAGTTGGCCTGATAGTCGAGGCCCACGCTGGCCGTGCCGACGCGGGTGCGATAGTTCACCACGGCCGGCAGTCCGCTCGGGGTGTCCAACTGCACGTTCATGGCCAACTGGCTCTTGCCGCTGTCCCCCTCGGTCAGGGCGGCGTCGACCACGCTGAGCTTCGGCTTCGGATCGTCGCCAACCGAATTGAGGATGGTCATTGTCACCACGTTGGTCTCCAGGATCGCGTTGGTCGGATTGAACAGTCGGATGCCGAAGGTCTCGTCGTTCTCGTAGAGGGTGTCCCCGTTGATGCTGAGGGTGATGATCTGGTTGGTGACCCCCGGGAAATAGCTGAGAGTCCCGGACTTGGCGATGTAGTCCCCGACCGTTCCGTTGGCCTTGGCCGTGAAATTGGTGGTCGCATATTCGACCGTGATCTCCGACACGCCCGGCTTGGTCAACGAGACATCGACCACGACATCGTGAAATCCGGCGCTCCCCTCGATGATCTCCAGCGGCACGACGCGGATGCGCGGTTCGTCGTCCAGAATCGTGCCGACGCCGCGCCAGTCGAGCACGGAACTGAAGGTCGCGTTGGTCAGCAGCAGACCGAAGGTCTCATCCGGCTCCAGCAGATCGTCGCCCAGCACGTCGATGGTGACCGTCGTGCTGGTTTCGCCCGGAGCCAGGGTGGCGATCCCGTTGGTGGGCGCGTAGTCCAGACCGGACGTCGCCGTTTCGTCGGCCGTATAGAAGAAAACGGAGACGGTGTTGGTGCTGACCTCGGAGATGGTCAGATCGAACACCACGCTGTTCGTCGCGCCCGAATCCGCCTCCTGCACGCTCACGTCGGTGACGCTCCAGACCGGACCGTCGTCGTTGAGGATCGTCCCCAGACCGGTGTCGTCAAGAATCTGCGCCTGGGTCGCGTTGAAGATGGTGACAAGGTAGGTCTCATTCGCCTCCACATCCTCGTCCCCGATCACCGGGACGGTGATCGTCTTGGTGGTCTCGCCCGGCACGAAAATAAGTGTGCCGGCAGCCGGACGGTAGTCCTCGACGGGAACCGCCGTGCCGCCATGCGTGGAATAGCTCACATTGACGAACTGACTGACGGGTTGGGAGAGCGTGACGGTGAAGACGGCGTTGGTTGTGCCCGAGTCGCCCTCTGTTAGGGCGGCGTCGGTGATCGTCAGATCGGGGACCACATTGGTCGAGGTGCCCCAGACATCGAGTTTGGCGTAGTCGAGTGTTCCTGATCCGCCGAAGCCTCGGTCGGCGACCTGCAGGGTCCAGGTGCCCTTGGCCAGTTCACCCCAGTTCCGGACCGTCATCAGCTTCCAACCGTTATAGTCGAACACCGGCGTGAAATCCCGTTCGGCAAGGCGGCTTTCCATGCCGCTGGGCGATATGAGCTTGATCTCCAGATCGCCGGCAAAACTGTGCGTGGTGTCGATTGTGACGGCGACGTGCTCCACCCGGAAATCGTCCGCCTGCACATCGAACTCGACCGAAACGCCCGTGGGGGCCAGGTCGGGCAACGCCAGATTCAGATTGGTCTGCACGGCCGAGATGACCAGGTGATCCGGGAGGTTGGTCCAGGTCTGCGCCATGGCGACCGCTGATCGGGCGCTCACCATGCCGGCGCCGTATTTGTGATTGAAGCTGAAGCCGGCCGCATTGGAGACCCAGTCGCTGTCGAAGCGGTCGTTCCGGGTGGCGCTCGCCATCAGGATCTCCTGCACATCGCGCCATCCGAGATTCGGATTGGCCTCCAGCATGAGCGCGACGACGCCGGAAACCACCGGCGACGCGGAGGATGTGCCATTGAAGGCCTCGGTGTAATCGGCGTCGGCAAGGTCGCCGCCCGTTCCATCGTTGAATCCAGCGAGGCCCACCGTATCGGTCGTGGTGGTCGCATGCGTCCGGCCGCCGAGGCTGATCTCACCGCCGGAAGGCGCCGAAATCACCAGCGCCGCGCCTCGGTTGCTGTAGTCGGCCTTCTCTCCCCGATTGTCCAGGGCGCCGACGGCGATGGTGTAGATCGAGTTCGCGTAGCCGTTGTAGTTGACGTTCTCGTTGTCCAGATCGCCGTTGCCCGCCGCGAAGACGAAGATGCTGCCCAAGCCGTTGCGGCCGTTGGTGACGCCCTCGAGATAGGCCGCCTCCGTCAAGGGTCCCGGACCGCCCAGGAAAAAGCCAAACAAGACCGGGCCCCAGCTGTTGTTGCTCACCTCGACCACCTGGTTGCTGTGCAGCAGGACCGATGAGGTGATGCTGTCCGAGGTGAATCCCGACAGGAAACGAAGGCCGACAATCTCGGAATTATAAGCGACGCCCGTGACGCCGATGCTGTTGTTGCCGACGCCGGCTGCGACGCCGGCGACCGCGGTGCCATGCGCGTCCGTGACTCCCGAGCCCGGGGATGGGTCCGAGTCGAAGAAGTTGTAATCGAAGTCGATGATGGTGTTGGCGTTGACGAGCAGGTCCGGGTGAGCGGTCTGCACGCCGGTGTCGACCACTGAGATGGTGACGCCCTGCCCGGTGTAGTTGTCCCAGACATCCGTCACATCGATGTCCACGCCGAACAGCGCGTTGCTCTGTCCGGTGTTGCGCAGATGCCACTGGTTGGTGAACAACGGATCGTTGGGAATCAGGTAGGGCTGCTTCCAGGTCGCCAGCAGTGGCTGCGACTCCAACACTCCGGGTTTGCCGGCCAGGGCCTGCGACAGTTCGATGCCCGCCCCGACGCCCGCTCCATGAAACAGGTAAAACCCAGGGGCATGAGCAACGCGCTCGCTGGAGGCGGCGCCCACACTGGCGGCCAACGCAGCGGGATCCGAGCCCGCAGCCAGACGGACCACCGCGGAACGGGTGACCACGTGACGGGAGAATTTCGTCTTCGGAGCGCCCTCGGGATAGAGCACCAGGTTGGCCTCCCCTCCGGTGAGCGCGGCGATGCGCGCGGCCTCCGCCTGCACGGCATCGGCGTCGGCCTGCGGCGTGATCGAACGCGAGACGCCGACGCGATCGCTGCCGACGAGGTGGATTTCGTCCTTCGCGAGGTTGAACTGGATGGACTGGCCGGCGTGCTTCAGACGATAGCTGTCACTTAGTCCCGCCGCCTGCGTCCGTTCACCGGGCGCCAACAGCAGGGTCGCCATGCCGAGGCACAACATTCCCGCCACTCTGCGCGCGAATCCGTTTTGAATGAGATTGCTCATCAATGCCAATGTCTCTCTGACCGCCAGCCGCCCACCCTGGGCGCGGAGGTCCATGGGGTTACATCATTTCTCGCTGGTGCGGTAGAAGCGCTTGTCCTTGCCGCCTGCCTGCGAATCCTGGAACGTCACCACGCCGTTCATCGTCTTGTTCGTCGCGACCGGCTCCCACGACTGCAGGTCCGCCGATGCCTCCAGCACGTAGGTCACGCCCACGCGGCCGGCGACGCTGATCTGCAGCGGACCGTCGCCGCCGGACATGGCCGACGGACCGGGCAGGCTCAACATCACCTGGTTGTTGATGCCGACCAGGGTGGTCAACTGCAGGCTCCAACCGCCGGCGATGTTGCCGTGGTCGTGTCCCTGATCGTCATAGATGAACAGCTTCCACGTGCCCGCGGGATCGGTTCCGGCGAAGACCGAAAGCGAGGTCCCATACGGCCCGGCGGGCGCGTCGGCGGGAAAACCGTCGTTGGCCGCGGATTCCGTCGGATCGTTGACATTGGTCGGCTTGTAGGAACCGGTCGTGATGGCCGGCGAATGGCTGTCCGGCAGGGAATTGGCCGCCTCGTCATCGAAGGTCAGGGTGACGCCCGAGAGGCCCACACCGCCGCCGACATCTGACATCAGAAGCACATTGGCCCCGTTCGGCCCGACGAGGAGCATGTTGATATCGTCCGGGAAACTGTGGCTCAGGTCATTGATGGTCACAGTCGCCTTGACGATTTCGCCGGCCAACATCGACATGGGGACGGTAATTTCCGCCGGATACGGTCCGGCCGGCCCCAGGTTGCCGGGCGAAGCCTGGTCGCCGGGGATGTTGATCTCGGTTGTCGAGGCGAACACGGAATCTTCGTTCAGCCGGAACTGAACCACGATCACTCCCAGTTCGGTCGCGCCGTCACTGAGCTCAAAGGTGGCTGTGATGATCTCGCCGCGTTGGCCATCAGCGGTGAACTGGAAGTTCTTCGTCTTCGGTCCCGCGGTCCTGTCCAGTGTCCCATACGAGGCAGGCGACGCCTCGACGGCGTAGGGCGCCATGTCGGCAACGACTGCCGGCGCGGCAATGCCGCCCGACTCCTGAAGCGTCACGTTCAGGTTGGCTATGGGCGTGTTCTGCAGGTTCTCCAACGTCACACCAATCACGACCGTCTCCTGCGGATCGACCGCGTTGTTGGCCGGCGAAATGCTTTCGGAGAGGAGGCTCACGTTGATGCCCACACTGTTGGACCGCTCCAGCACCGCGGTGGTGACCGTGGCTGTATTGTTCAACGGATCCGTGTCGTTGGTGCTGGTGGCCACGGTCACGACGTTGTCAATGTCCGGCTGCGGGCCGGGGACGGCTGGAATGTCCAGCGCGATGGTCAGCACGACGTTCGTTCCGGTCGGCAGCGAGCCCAGGTTGGCGGTGATCACGCCGCCGGAGAAGACGCATTCCGGCGAGGAATCAGCGGCAATGAAGGTGCCCGCCTCAAGCGTGTCGGTGACGACAACGTCCGCTGCGATGGAAGGACCGTTGTTGGTGACGCCGATGGTGTAGACGAGTCGGCCGCCTTCCAACACGCGTTCCGGGGTGTTGACCAGGGTCACGGCCACATCGGCTGCCTCGTTGACGGTAGTGGTTGCGGCGACGGCGGTGTTGTTGTTCGGATCGGGATCGGTCAACGGTGAACTCACACTGCCGCTGGCGGCATAGGATCCGGTGGCGGACGCGCGGCCCGTAATGGTGATGATCGCAGTCGCGCCGGGATTCAAGGTGCCCAGGGTCGCCGTCACCTTCCCGGAGTTAACCACTGTGGCGAGTCCGCGGGTGGATTGGGCGGCCACACTGGAAAGCCCGGCGGGAAGATCGCTGTCAAAGATCACCGACGGCGCAGCGAGCGGCCCGTTGTTGGAGACCGTGAAGGTGAAGGTCAGGTCCGAATCAAGCGTCACGATGCCCCCTGCCCCGCTGAGGGCCAGATCGGCCGCGCCGGTCACAAGGGTGTCCGTAAAGACGTGATTGTTCCGCGGCGCCGGATCCGGCTGGTCGGATGAGACCACCGCCGAATTGCGCACCGTCCCGGCGGCTGCCGGCTTCACTGTGAGCGTGACCGTTGTCGAGGATCCGACCGTCAAGGTCCCGAGGTCCCAGGTGACCACGCCTGCTGCATGGGATCCGGCCGGCGCGGAGACGAAGGTCGCCCCCGCGGGCAGGGTGTCCACCAGCATCACGTTGGAGGCGTCTTCCGGTCCCATGTTGGTCACGGTCAACGAGTAGACGAGATCCGCACCCACGATAACGGGATCGGGAGCCGCCGTAACGCTGAGTCCCAGATTGGCGGGCGGATCGACGGCGTAAACCGTGGTGATATCAAGACTCCAACCGCCGGCGATGCTGCCGGTATCGAGTCGGGAATCGTCGACAACGAACAGCGACCAGACGCCGTTCGGGTTGCTGCCGTTGAAGTCGCTGAGTTTGTCGCCAAACGGCCCGGCGGGCGCGGGACTCGGGAACTCATCCGGAGCCTCGTCGCGGGTCGTGTAGTTTGCCGGCTGGAAGGTTCCGGCAGTCAAGGCCTCGCCGTCGGGCAGCGCGGTCGCGGCCTGGTCGTCGATGGTCAGGGTCAGGTCGAGGATGTCGTCGCCGCCGCCGGCATCGGACATCACGATGACGCCCTGCCCCGTCGGGCCGACCAGGAGGATATCCACGTCATCCGGGAAGCTGTGGGTGAAGTTGCTCAGCGTCAGGGCGACGTTGTTCACGTAGCCGACCGCGCCGGAGATGGTGATGGAGGACGGATACGGAAGCGCCTCGCCCTTCTCGATGATGGCGATGGTCGCGTCGTTCGATCCGGTCGTCGCGCTGCCGAGGACGAAATAGAAGGGCACGACATTGTCCGGCCTTGCCACCCCGCCTTCGGTGATCTGCAGCATGACAGTGATCACATCGCCGGCGGCGCCGTTTGCGGTGAACTGGAAGTCCCGGCCCACCGGGGCATTGCCCACGGCCATGGAGCCGTAATTCTGGGTCGTGGTCCCGCTGGGCGTGACGTTGGCGTTCGCGACGATCGTGGCGTCGATGGTTCCCGAGGTCGGCAGATTGCCGGCGTTCCGGAGATTCAGGGTGATGGTGACCAGTTCGCCGACATCGATCGCGCCATTGGCCGGGACCTCGCTCTCGGAAACGATCCGCGCGCCGGTCGGAGCCATGAAGGACTGGTCGTCCCGGATGACGGTGCTCAGGCTGGCTGTGTTGTTTGACAGGTCCGGGTCGGTCGCGCCGCTGCCGTTCTGGAATTCAAGGGCCGTCACGCTGACGCTGTTCACCACAGTGCCAACGGTCTCGGGGGCCGTGACCTCAAAGGTGATGGTCTGGCTGCCGCCGTTGGTGATCTGCCCCAGGTCGAAGCTGACAAAACCCGCCACATTGAGGTCGGCGCCAGCCGGAAGCGAGCCTGTGTTCAGCGTAATCTCCGAAGGGTAGTCGTCCACCAGCGAAACACCGTTCAACGTCGCGGGTCCGGCGTTGGAAACGATGATGGTGTATTCGTAGGTGAAAGGCATGCCGGGCTTGGATCGATAGATGGGATCCGGGGTGGCTGTCTTCAGGACGATCAGGTCGGCGCTGCTGTCGTCGTCGGTGATGGTCACCGGGACGGTCGTGTTTCCGACGAAGGTGGTGGAGTTGTCCGGGCTTTCCACGATCACCAGCAATTCCTCATCGCCCTCGATGAGGGTGTCGGAGGTGATTTCGAGGACCACGGTCTTGTTGGTTTCGCCGGGATCGAAGGTAAGCAGGCTGCTGGCGCCCGTGTAGTCGAAGCCGGCGGCGGCGGCCGTGGCGGGGGTGGTTCCGTCCTGGGTCCGGAACAGGGCGCTGACCGTTTCGTTGGTGCGGGTCAGGCGGGCCACGTTGAGCGTGATGTTGGTGGCGCTCTCGTTGACCGTGTAGGTCGCGGCGTCAAAGCCCAGTTCGATGTCGTTGTCGACAATGGTGAGGCTGGACATGGCGAGCCCCAAGGCCACGCCGGGCTGCAGCCGCGCGAGGTTTAGAATGGTTTGTCCGCTGAACATGGTGAAACTGCCGCCAACGATCAATTGTTCGTCCGTCTGGAGCGTGAAGTCAAATATCGTCCCGTCAAAGCCCCAGCAGGGCTCAAAGTTCGTGTCGCGGGATCCGTCAAAATTCAGGCGTTCGATGCGGTTGCGGTTGACGCCATTGAAGCTCCTGAAGTTGCCGCCAACAAGAATCTTTTGATCGAGTGCGTTGGTGGCCGTGGTCACGGCAAGTGCCAACACCGCGGTCTGCAGTCCGTTGAAGGTGTCCGCGCCGGAGCCGATGCTGAAGCTGTTGTCGAGCGCGCCGTTGGGCAGCAACCGCGCCACGCCGTTGTAGGGCACGTTGGCGACATTGTTGAAGCTGCCGCCCATGACGATGCGTCCGTCGATCAACTGATCCAGGGCGAACACGGATCCGTTGCGCACGGCCTGGAAGGGGCCGCCGATAATGCCGCCGGATTGGAAGTTGGTGTCGAGATTCCCGTTCTGCAGCAGTCGGGCGTAGCCCTGCACGCCGTTGGTTCCGCCGTAGGAGGTGAAGCCCCCCGCGATGACCGCGCCGAAATCGAGCCGGCCGCTGTTTTCCAGCACGCGGGTGTGGGGAATGAGGGCGAAGACCGGGCCGTTGGCGCCCATCTGGGTGTTCAGGCCCCCGTTCAAGGAACCGTCCGTGTTCAACAGCGCCACGCGCTGGGCGGCCACGCCGTCATATTGGGTGAAGTCGCCGCCAATCAGGACGCGCCCATCCACGGTGCGATGCTGAATGGTGCGAATCGTGCCGTTGGCGCCGGCGCCCGCGACAAAATTCGTGTCAATCGTGCCGGAAGGCAGGAGTCGCACGATGCGGTTGTGGGTATTGGTGTTGAAACTGGTGAAGGAACCGGCAAGAACAATGTTCTGGTCCGGTTGCACGTAGATGTCGAGAATCTGCCCATTGGCGGCAAATCCGGGATTGAAGGTCAGGTCCAGTTCGCCGTTGGCGAGGATGCGGACGATGCCGCGGACCGGCGTGGAGCCGTTGGCGTCGACCCAGGTGTTGAAGGCGCCGGCCACCAAGATCCTGCCGTCGGCCTGGACCTCGGTCGCCTGCACCGGCCCGTTCGGTCCGCGGTAACCGCCGCCGAGGGCGTCGAAACCGACGTTGAAGTTGGTGTTCAGATCGCCGAAAGGCGCAAAACCGGACAACAGGGCTCCCTGCGCGTCGCTGAGCATGAGGTTGACCGTCTCATCGCCTTCCACCTCCGCCGGGACCTCATCGATGATCGGAACCTGGATGATCCGTTCGATCTCCCCGTCCGCGAAGGTCACCGGCTGCGCGACATGGGTGAAGTCGAGTCCCGCCGTGGCGGAGCCGTTCGTGGTCATGAAGTTCGCGCTGGCGACGCCATTGGCGCCCAAGACGCGCTCGATCCGGATCTCCGCCTGGCCCGCGTTTTCATTCGTTGAGTAGGAAACGCTGTCGAAGCGGAGGAATCCGGGGCTGAACTCGTTGTCAACGATGCGCAGGACCGCGTTGGGCTGGCTCAACATCGCACTCCCCACGAGATTGGAGAGAGTGAGATTGACGGTTTCCGTCCGCTCGATCTTGGTGTCATCGAACAACGGAACCTGGAAAGACGCGGTGCGTTGCCCGTTGGAGAAGCTCAAGGTGCCATTGGTGGCGACGTAGTCCACAATGACCTTGGCGGTGCCGTCGCTGACGGCGAAATCCACCGTCAGCGGCTCGATGGCGCCACCGGCGCGCACCACGGTGATTGTCGCATTGGTCTCATGTTCATGAACGGCGAAGAACGCGGACTCGAAGCCGACAACCCCGTCGTTGTCCAGGATCGTCAGCACGGCCGAGGCCGGGTCGATCAGCAGGTTCGGGTCGGCTTCAAGCATGGCCATGGCGCCTTCCTTCTTCGAGTTTGAGAGGGTCAGGTTGACGGTCTTGTCGCCGAACGGGGTGGTGTTGTCGAGGATCGGGATGACGATGTTCTTGAGGGTCTCCCCCTGTTCGAAGGTCAATGTGCCCGAGACGCCGGTATAGTTCACCGTATCCAGGGCAGAGCCGTCGGAGGTCGCGTAGTCCAGCGACACCCTTCCGGTGAGGCCGCGCGTGCGGATGACCGCGGTTTCGGCGTAGACGCCGTTCTCGGCGACCGTGTAGTCCGAGATCAGGAAGCTCAGGTTGCCGGGGCCGATATTCTGGCCGCCGTGGAGACGCGCGATCCGGTTGTGGGTCACCCCGTTGACGCGGGTGAACCCGCCGCCGATCACGACCGTCCCGTCGCCCTGGATCAGGGATGTGGTCACGATGCCGTCAGCGCCGAGGCCGACATTGAAGGACGCATCCAACGAGCCGTCCGTATTGAGGCGGGCGAACTGGTTGAGATTGGTGACCGACGCAAAGGAATTGAAGCCGCCGCCGATGAAGATGCGCTCAACATCATCCCGTGAAGCATCCACGGCGACGGTATGCACCAGTCCATTCGGGCCGCCCGCGGTGTCGAAGGCGGCAGCCAGCGAGCCATCGGTGTTCAACATCGCCACGCCAGCCATACGCGTGTCCCCATTCACCGCAGTGAAGGCGCCGCCCAGCACAACCGAGCCGCTGTCCCGCAGGAAGTCGATCGAGTAGACCGAGCCGTTGGCGCCCGATCCCGGGTTGAAGGTCTTGTCGACCGAGCCGTCGGTCCGCAACCGGACCACCGCGCCCGCGGCAACCCCGTCAAACTCGGTGAAGTCCCCGCCCGCGACAAGGAAGCCGGCTGCATCGACCGCAAGGGCGCGCACGATGTCGTTGGCGCCGTAACCGGGATCGAAGGAAAGATCCAGCGAGCCGTCGTCGTTCAGTCGCGCGATGTGGTTGCGTTGCACGCCGTCGACCTCGGTGAAGTCGCCGCCAATGACGATACGGCCGTCGTTCTGCGTCAGCACGGCGTGAACGAAGCCGTTCGGACCCACGCCGGAGTCGAAGGTCGGGTCGACCGCGCCGCTGTCGGCCAGGCGGGCGACATTGAAGCGGTTGGTGCCGCCAATCTGGTCGAAGCGGCCGCCGACCATGACCTTGCCGATGTGCACGCCGTTGGTGACCATGCTGACCGAGCGAACGGTGGCATTGGTGCCGTCGAAGGTGATGGCGCCCGTGTCGAAGGTGGTGTCCAAGGTCCCATCCATGTTCAGACGCGCGACGCTTTGGCGGACCATGCCATTGAAGTTCTGGAAATCGCCGCCGATGATGAGCTTGCCGGTCGGGGCAAACTGGGTCACCGAATAGACGGTCCCGTCGGCGCCGAGCGCCTGGGCAAAGGAATCGTCCTGGGAGCCCGCCGCCGCCTCGTTGTCGATGATGACCAAGGTCGCGGTCGGCTGTCCGATCGTGGCGCCGCCGGTCGCCGAGGACAGGCTCAGGTTGACGGTGAAGAAGCCTTCCTGAGCCGGGTTATGCGTGACCGGCACATCGAAGGTCTTTTCGCTTTCCTGGTCGGCGAAGGTCAGGGTCGCCGAGACATCCGTGTAATCTTCACCCGGTGTTGCCGTGCCGGCCGAGGTGGCGTAATCGACCGAGACCGGACCGAAGATGCCGTTGGTCCGTACCACGGTGATGGTGGCCACGCCGGAGGTTTCATTGACGTCGAAGCGCGCCTGCGAGAAGGCGAAGGCGCCGTTGAGGTCATTGTCGTCTTCCTTGATGTTCACCTGCATCGACGGATTGACGCCGAGCGCGGAACCCTTGGTCGGGTTGGAGAGGGTGAGGAAGAGCGTCTCATCCCCCTCGAACAGGCGCGGATTTTCATCGATGATGGTCAGCGGCACGAATTTCTCGGTCTCGCCGTCAAGGAATTCAAAGGTGATCGGGGCAAAGTCCTGGTAATCCAGTCCCGGCGCCGCCGTTCCCGGGGTGATGGTCAGGTCGACCTTGACGTCGCGGGTCGTGCCGCCATTGCGCAGGATTTTCACCATGGTGGTTCCGCTGCCCTCGCCCAGATCCAGCTCGGCGAATTCAAAGGAGAAGGAGCCATGGAGAAAGCCGTCGTTGTTGATGATTTCGAGATTGGCGGTGTTGCGTCCACCCAGTATCGCCCCGCCACGGGGATTCGAGAGAAGCAGGACGACATTTTCGGTCTTTTCCTCCGCTTCCATCTCGTTCCCATTGACGAACACGGTGAAGGTCCGGTTGGTGACGCCGTCCGCAAAGGTCAACACGCCGGAGGTGGCGGTGTAGTCCTTGTCCGGGCCGGCGATGGCCAGACCGTTTCGAGTCGTGTAATCGACCGAGATTGTGCCGGTGACGCCATTGGTGCGGAGGACGCTGATCTCGATGCTGCCGCCGTTTTCATCGATGGTGTACTTTGAGGCCGAGAAGTTGAGTTCCCCGGCCTGGAGATCGTCGTCCACGATGAACAGGGGCGCGACGCCGCGATCCGGATCGATCGTGGTTGCGCCCTGCGGGTTCATGAGCATGAGGATCAATTGCTCCTCGGGCTCCACAAGAGCGTCATCGATGAGCGGCACGCCGAAGGTCTTGAGGGTCTCGCCGGCGGCAAACGACAGTGTGTTGGTGACCGAGACGTAGTCCACGTCCGACGTCGCCGAGTCCTCCATGGTCACAAACCCGACGCTGGCCGGGCCGGTGGCGCCGCCGATGCGCTCCACCGTGATGATGGCGGTCCCCTCACCCTCCGCGAGGCTGTAGGATGTCGCCGCAAAACCGATGGCGCTGTCGTTCTCGGTGATGGTCACCGTCGCGAGAAAATCGGGCCCCAGCAGCGCCGTGTCGGGGGCCATGACGCCGCGGCGCGGATCGGTCAATTCCAGCTGGATGGTCTTGTCCGACGTGGGCACGCTGTCGTCCACCAGCGGAATGGCGACGGTCTGAAGGGTCTCGCCCTGCGGGAAGGTCAATGTGGTCGTGCCCGGAGCGCTGAAATGCGTCCCGTTGATGGCGGTGCCGCCAATGATGGTCACGCCGACGTTCAGCTCACCCTCGAGCCCGCGCGAACGCAGGACCGTCACCCGGGCCTCCGAGGCGTCCTCGGTGACCACGATGTCCGTCGCCAAGAAATCGACCTCGCCATAGCGCTCGGTCGGGCCGTCATTGGCGCCGCCGATGATGCGGGCCACGTAGGGACGGGCCACACGGTTGAACTCGGTGAAGCCGCCGCCGATCACCAACCGGCCATCCTCCTGCACGGAGACGCTGGCGATGAAGTTGTTCGCGCCGGTGCCAAAGTTGATATACGGGTCCAGCGAACCGTCGGCATTGAGGCGCACGATGCGGTTGGCGGTGACGCCGTTGAATGTGGTGAAATCACCCACCGCGACAATCTTGCCGTCCTCCTGCAGCGCGATGTCGAAGACGGTGTTGTTCACGCCGGCGCCGGGATCAAAGGTCATGTCGTCCACGGAACCGTCGGCGTTCAATCGGGCGATGCCCGATCGCGCGACTCCGTTGACCGACTTGAACACGCCGCCAATAAGGATCTTGCCATCATTGGGCTGGATGGCCACGGCATGAACCGCGCCCTCGGCCACGCCGTCGCCCAAGGCCAAACGGAAAGCCTCGTCGATCGAGCCATCCTCGAGATTGAGCCGCGCGATCCGGTTGACGACACGCCCGTTCAGATTGACGAAATCACCCACGACGACGGCCTTGCCGGCGTGGACGCCGTTGGTGTGAATGGCCACGGCGCGCACACGCGCGTCGGCGCCCGTGCCCGGATCGAAGTTGCGATCAAGGAAACCGTCGGGACGGATGAGGGCGAGGCGGTTGCGGCCGACCCCGTTGTAGGTGGTGAACTCACCCACCACCACCGCCGTGCCGTTGGTGTTCAGGGCGATGTCCAGGATCGGATTGTCGGCGCCCGCCCCCGGATTGAAGGTGGTGTCCACACTGCCGTCCTTCATCACCCGCACAATTCCCGACCGGTTGGTCGCGGAGTAGGAGTCGAAGTTGCCGACGTAGATGATGCGCCCGTCGGGTTGAAGGGCGATGCCGTTGACGACGCCATTCGCGCCCTCGCCCGGATCGAAGCTCGTGTCCACGCCGCCCGAGAGGTTCAGGCGCGCCACCTTGGAAAGAAAGGTGCCGTTGACGGAATCGAAAGCGCCGCCCAGGAGGATGCGGCGGTCGTCCTGAATCTCGGTGGCAAAGACAAAGTTGTCCGGTCCCAGACCGCTGTCGAAGAAGGTGTCATCGGAACCTGCGGGGCGATGCAGGGAGTCGGTATCAACAATGGTGAGTGTCGCCGTCAACGGATTGCCCGGATCGGCAAGGCTGATATTGTCGAGCAACAGGGAGATCGTCTCCTCCGACTCCACGAGGTCGTCGGAATTGATGTCAATCTCGATGGACTGCTGGGTGACGCCGGGCGGGAAGGTGACCATCGCCATGTTGTTGCCCAGGTAGTCGGCTCCGACCGAGGCCGTGTCGTTGAAAGGATCGCCGATGGAGATCGATGCGGAGACCGTTTCCGAGGAACCGTTGACCCTGACCACAGTCACAACCGCCTTGCCGGCATCCTCGTTGACGAAGAAGTCAGTGGACGCGAATTGCAGGGCGCCTCGGAAATCATCGTTGGCGATGGCGATAATGGCGCGGCCATCGACGCCGATCGAGGCTCCCTGACTTACGCTCACAATCTCGAGATCCACGATCACGTCGTTGTTGATATCCGAATCGTCAAGAATCGTGATGGGTATGGTCTTTTCGGTTTCGCCGTTTCCGAAGGTGATCGTCTGGAAGACGCCTTGATAATCGACCCCGCTGAAAGCCGTGTTGTCGATGGTGCGGAAGACGACGTCAATCGCGCCGCGTTCGCCGCTGGTCCGCTTGAGAACGACGTTCGCCACAACGGAGGATTCGGTCACGCTGTAGGTGTTGGTGGAGAGGGAGATGGTGCCAACGCCGAAATCGTCGTCGAGAACCGTGACCGTGGCGAAGGTGCGCGGTCCCAAGGTGGCGCCGCCATTCGGATTGTCCAATATGACGTGGATGGTCTCGTCGAATTCGCGTTCGGTGTCATTGACGATCGGAATCCGGAACGTGCGATTCGTCTGACCGGGGCCGAAGGACAGGGTGTTGGTCACGCCGACGTAGTCGGCTCCGGTTGTGGCCCCACCGCCCATGACGGTGGAATACTGCACGGAGACACTGCCGAAGGAGCCGTCCGTCCGGGTGACCGTGACCACCGCCTCGCCCGCGGCTTCATCGACCAGGTAGTTGGTGACGGAGAGATTGAAGGTCCCGAACGCGAAGTCATTGTCGAAGATCGTCAGTTTGGCGGCGCCCTGGCTGGCAATCGCGACGCCGGTGGCGACATTCGTGGGCACGAGAACGGATTGGATGTTGAAGGCCACGTTGTCCGGCAGCAATTGCGAGGAAACAGGATTTTCCAGGATCACATCCAGGGTCTCGTCGCCCTCAACCAGAAAGTCGTCGTTGATGGGAACAAAGAACAGCTTATTGGTCAGGTCCGAGGAACTGAACATGTTCAGGCCTTCGAATCCATGCCGGGCGCGCCAGGTTTGGATGGCGGTGGTCCCCTGGTAATCGGGGCCGGCGCTGGCGGTTTCATCGATCGTGCGCATGGTGATGGACGCCGTGGCAAGACGACCGTTGGTGCGGGTCACCTGCAGGACCACGTTGGTGCCGTTCTCATCCTCGGAATAGGAGGTGCGGAGGAACCCGAGGTTGCCGGGGCCGCCATGCTCGCCGAAATGGTTCTCGGTGTTGCCGCCGTGGACGCGGGCAAAGTTGCGTCGGGTTCGCACGCCCCAGCGGGTGCCGCCGGTGCCGCCCAATTGCCGTTGCCTGACGAATCCGGTGCCAGCGAGTTGAAAATCGATCGGGTCGTCCTGGGCGTTCAATCCGTTGGCCGGCCAGGTAACGCCGAGCGGGGTGCCGATGTATTGGCGTCCGCCATCCTGAATTCCGTGCCCCAGACGTCCGTGCGAGCCCCCGACCTCGGTGAAGGAGCCGCCGATCACGATATTGCCGTCCGGTTGGATGGCCATATCGTTGATGTGGCTGCGGATGATGGGACTGTCGTTGTAGACACCGGCCTGCTGGTTGTAGGCCGTGTCCATGAAACTGGTGTCCAAGGCGCCGTCATGAAACAACCGCGCCAGATTGGTCCGCGCGACCTGGTTGAAGGAATGAAATATGCCGCCCAGGATGAAGCGTCCGTCCGGTTGCTGCTCGACGGCAAAGACCGTGTCGTCAAAGCCGCGTCCCACCGAGAAGGTCTCGTCCAGGGTGCCGTCCGAGTTCAGGCGGGCGACGCCATTGCGGCTGCGGAAGTCCACCGTGTTGAAGGCGCCGACGATGACCGGCTTCTCGATGCCCTTGGGCACGATGGTCAGGCTGTATTGCCAAAGGGTTCCGAAGAGACCAGAGCCCTCGTTCATTACGATTTCAACCTCGGTCTCGTCGCCGGGACCGTAGGGAACCTCGATGACTCCGATCCCATTGGTCAGACCGGTGGCGAAGATCTGCTGTCCCTCGTAGTAGATGGTGAGCGAGTCAGGCACGGTCGTAAAGTCGTAGTTGACGATCACCGTGCCTTCGTTGGAGCCGGTGTCCGTGGTGAACCGGTCCTCCGCCGGACCGCCGGAGGCCGTGCGATCGATCGATACGGCCGCGCCGCGGGAATCAAGCTCCAGGTCGTAGATCACATCGTCGACGCCAGCCCCGGGATCGAAGGAGAGGTCCATGGTTCCGTTGGGGTTGACGCGGGCCACGCGATTCCGGGCGACGCCGTTGTAGGAGGTGAAGTCGCCGGCGATGACGATCTTGCCGTCGATCTGCGCCTTGATGGCGTAGACCGGGCCGTTCGGGCCCGTGCCGGTTTCGAAGGTTCCATCGAGGCTGCCGTCGGCATTCAGACGGGCGAGGTAGTTGCGGTTGGTGCTGTTCACCTGGGTGAATTCGCCGCCGATCATGATCTTGCCGCGGGCAACACCGTTGGTGACAACCTCGGCGACCCGGGTGACGCCGTTGAAACCGGTCCCCGGATTGAAGGACTGGTCCACAGAGCCGTCGGTGTTCAACCGGACCACGCCCTCGCGCGAGAAGCCATTGAAGGAGGTGAACCCGCCGACCAGGATGAGCTTCTCATCCGGTTGGAGCACGATGTCATCGACGAAACCGTCGGCGCCGGTTCCGGGCGCAAAGTCCGGATGCAGGAGGCCGTCGCTGGAAAGCTTGGCCAACCGGTTGCGGCTGGTCTGGTTGACGGAGGTGAAGTCGCCGCCGATCACGACCGCCCGGCGACGGAAGAACTCGGTCACATAGAAGGGCGCGGAGCTGATCTCACCATGGGAGGAGAAACTGATCGGCACCGCCGGTCCTCCGCCCGGACCGATCAGGGAGGTCGTCAACTGGAAGTGGTCGTTGGCGGCGTTGATGACAAACAGGTTCGCGCCCGGGCCCACAGCCTGCTGCAGGCCATTGGGAAGACCGAAGGAGAAATCCACCGTGCTGCTGGAGCCGACGCTCACCTGGGTTCCGTTGGCAAAGCCATGGTTGTCGATGAAGATGCGGTTCGGGAGGAAGTTGGTGGTGTTCAGCGAGACGTCGTTCGTGGTGAAGGACTTCTGGTTCAGGATGACCGTTTCATTGTATTCCAGCACGGAGTGCACCGGCCCATTCGCCCCCGGGTTCGGGTTGTCGTCGTTGTAGGGCGGATCCGAGTTGAATTCGAGGTCGTTGGCGCCCGCGGGCGGGTCATCGGCCTCGATGGTCAATGTGGCAATATCAACAATTTGATTGTTAGCCGCAGGATCACGAATGGCCAAGAGGATGTCCTCGTCAAATTCTACATCGTCATCATCGATGATCGTGATGGTATGTGTCACGGTCGTAAGCACGGCTCCATAGGTGAAATTGAAACCGATTGGCACGTAATCAAGATTGGGTTGAGCCAATTCCGATCCGCCATTGATATACCCGAGTCGCATGAACAACGCGACGTTGCCCGGAGTGGGCGGCAACGATTCAATCCTGTATTGGCCGATCCCAGTGTGCTGGAAGGTTACCGTCTTCTGATCACCGGAATCTCTGGGCAAAAAGATTGTACGAGCGTGCTCGTTGGTTCGATAGTTCGTAAACTCGAAGTGCGGATTCGGGAATATTTGCCGCGGCGCCAGAGTGCCCGTGTTGGTGCTGGTGGTGGCCGCCCCTTGCGCCGCGATGGCCGTTGCCAGGAGGCAGAGACCTGCAAGCGCCTTTGTCCAAAGGCCTTTCAGTTTCAAAAGGTTCCGTATTTTCAAATTCATCGCAACGGGAACTACGTTGTCGCCAAAACCGGCTGTCTGCATGCGTTGTGTCATGGTTCAGCCTTTCATTGTTGCTCGCGGGTCCGATAGAACCGCCGGTTCATTCCGGACACATCATCCAGCACGGACACATCGCCGTCGGTCACGGTGATCGTACGGAGTGTGGTCCAGGTTTTCAGATCGTCCGAAACTTCAATGACGTAGGTCTTTCCGACCGGCGCGGTGACCGTCACGCTGAACATCCCGGCCGGGACGTTGGACTGGGTCATCGCGCCCATCACGGAGCCGACCACGACGGTGTTCTCCGCGGCGTTGTTGCCGGTGTCCGGATCATCCGGAGCGGCAACGGTCACGTTGTTGACGATCTGGCCCGGTGTCTGCGGGGAATTGACGGTCAACTTGATCTCGGCGGAGGCGCCGACGTCCAGGGAGCCCAGGGTGACGGTGACCACGTTGGCCACGCGGGAACTCATGGCTCCCGCGGGCAGGGTCGCGGCCAGGAAGCTGACGCCGCCGGGCAGGGTGTCGGTCACGATCACCCCGTTGGCGATGTTCGGCCCGCGGTTGGTCACCGTGATGGTGTAGTCGAACTGCGTGTTGACATCGATCGGCGAAGGCGCGGTCACGGAGTGGACGGCCACATCCGCGGTGATCTCGACCTGCGCGCTGATCTCCAGGCTCCAGCCGCCCGCGACCACCCCGACATCCTGACCGGAGTCATCCTGCACATACAGGGACCAGGTTCCGTTGGGATCAATGCGGTCGAAGCTGGACAGCGTCGCGGCGTAGGGACCCTGCGGAGCGGGATTGATCATGGCGTCGTCGTCCGCCCCATGGTTGGTGGGTTTGAAGGATCCTGAACGGAGCACAGTCTCGTTCGGGAGCCCCACCGAGGCCGCGTCGTCGAACGTGAGTGTCAGATCGCTGACCGCGGTTTCGCCGCCGGCGTCGGACATCAGCATCACCTTGCCGCCATTCGGCCCGACGAGCAGGACGTCGATATCGTCCGGGAAGGCGTGACTCAACTGATGCAGGGTGACCTTGACGTCGGTCACCAGGCCGGATTTGCCGGAGACAACGATGGAGGAAGGATAGGGCGCCCCCGGGCCGCCGCCGGGCACCGTCAGGGAACCGGGCACATTTATCGGCGTGGTGTTGCGCAAGGTGAAGGTGTCGCCAAGGTTGATCTCGACATCGATCGTTCCCAGGTCATCCGGCAGGCCGGCCACCATGTCCACCAGTTTCAAGCGGGCGGTGATGGTCGGTCCGCCGCCGGCGGTGAAGGTGAAGTTGCCGGCCACGGCCACGCCGGCGGGGGCCGGATCGAGATCGTAGCTGGCCATCTGGGTGGAGCTGACGGTCAGTCCGGTGGACTCCGCGTCCAACAGGGTCACCTGCAGATCCGTGGTATCGACATTGCCCGCGTTCCGCAGCGAGATCGCCAGGGTGACCTCCTCACCCGGATCGATACGGCCGTTGCTTGGAGCGATCGATTCGGCAACCACCGTGTAGCCGTCCAGAACGATCATCTTGGCGTCATTCTCCAGGATGGTGACCGTCACCGTTCCATTGGGGCCGATATCAACCCCGGAGGAGACGGGCGTCAGGCTGACTGTAAAGGTTTCGTCGCCCTCGTTCACGATGTCGTCGGTGAGATCCACGGTCAATTTCTTCGAGGTCTCGCCGGCGGCGAAGGTGATCGTCCCGGACATGAGGGTGTAATCAGCGCCGTTGAAGGCGGTGACGTTGGCCGCGGCGTAAGCGACCGTGACCTCGTTTGCGGTCGAACCGGAGCGCGTCACAAGCAGGTCGATGGAATCAGCGGTCTCGCTCACCTGGGCGGTCGCCTTGGCAAAGGCCACCTGGGCGTCGTTGTCGCGGATGGTGAGGGTTGCCGTGCTGGGCGTGACCGCCTTGGCGCTGACGCCGGCCGGAATGGTGATGGCAAGAGTCAGGACCTCGTCGCCCTCCGACAACTGGTCGTCATTGATCGGCACGGTCACCGTCGCCGAGTCCGCGTTGATCGGGATGATGACCGTCTGGGCGGTCAGGCTGTCGTAGTCGCCCTGCCCCGCTCCGCCTCCGGCAGTCGCGGTTCCGTCGGTGGTCGTCACTTGGGCAATCACCAACGGCTTGCTGTCCGCAGTCCGGACCAGTGTGATGGTCGCGGTCCCGGCGTCCTCATTCACCTCGTAGGAGGCCGACGAGAAGGAGATGGAACTCGAGGAATCCGTGATCGTGACGGTCCCGGTTGCCTGGGAGCCGAGCGCCGCGCCGAACAATTCGATATTAATGGTCTCGTCGTCGCCTTCCGCCTCGCCCGCGTCGAGGATCGTGACATCGACGGTTTTGGTCCGCTCGCCGGGGTTGAAGACGACCGCCTGATCAATGATCGGATCGTAGTCCTGCTCCTGGAGTCCGGCGGGCGCATCGAGGGCGGAGCCTCCGGCGATGGTGCGGAAGTGGACGGTGTCGGTGTTCCGTGAATCGCCCACACGCTCAATCGTGACGGTCGCGACGCCGCTGGCTTCGCTGCCGACGAAGTTGGCCTGCGCGAAGTTGAAATACAGCTCGTTGTCGACGATTTCCACCGTGGCGTGTCCGGGATCGACGATCACGGCCTCCGGGGAAGGATTGGCCAGGACAACCAGGAAGGTCTCGACCGGTTCCACGACGGCCGGTGCGTCCTCGCGCATGGCAACGCTGAAAGTCTTGCTGGTTTCGCCGGGACCGAAGGAGAGGCGACCGCTGGTCGGGACGTAGTCGGTCTGACTGGAGGCGGTGTCGGTCGCTGTGGCGGTCGTCGCGTAATCGACGCCGACCCGGACATCGAGCAGGCCCGAGCGTTCGACCGTGATGGTCGCGGTGTCGCCCTCATAGCCGGTGAAGGTCGGGGCGCTGAAGGCCAGATTGATGTCGTCGTCCTCAATGATCACCCTGGCGACGTCATTCGGATGAAGTGTGACGCCCGCGGACGGATCGCTGAGGAACAACTCAAATCCGGCATAGGCCTCGACGAGGTCGTCGTTGACGATCGGGACGGAGATCAGCTTGACGGTTTCGCCGACGCCGAAGGACAGGCGCCCCGTCGATTCAATGTAGTCCTTGTCGACGCCCTCTTCAGCGGCTTCGAGCATCGGCGTCGCGGTGATGTTGCGGGTCGCGTAGCTGACGCTGATGGCGCGATTGGTTCCGCCGGTTCGGGTGACCCGGACGAGGAGGTTGGTGACGTTCTCGCTGACGGTGACCGGTCCGGCAGGCAGGCTGACGCTGAAGTCCTCATCCTCGATGGTGACGACCTGCGTGGCGATCGCGCCCAGAGTCGCGCCGCCGCGCGGGTTGAAGAGGTTCAGATTGACGTTCTCGTCCCCTTCCCCGTTGTCGTCATTCAGGATCCGGACCTGGAAGGTCTTCCGGGTCTCGCCGTCCGCGAAGGAGAGCGAGCCATTGGTGTGCACGTAATCCTGGCCGGCGATGGCGCCCATGCCCTCGGTTGTGAAGTCCACCGAGATCACGCCGCGAATGCCCATGGTGCGCTCGACCGTGACCGTCAGGAAGAGATCGCCCTCGATCACGGAGCGCGAGGCCAGGGAGAAGTTCAGTTCACCGGGCGCGAGTTCATCGTCCACGATGACCAGATTGGCCTCCGTGCGGCCGAGGATCGCCGCGCCGAGCGGATTCGAGAGGGTCAGCTTCAGCGACTCGTTGATCTCGGGAATGAGGTCGTCGATGATCGGGATGACGATGTCCTTGCTCTCCTCGCCGTTCCCGAAGATCACGGTCAGATTGGTGGTGACGTAGTCGAGTCCGGCGGTCGCGGTGACATCGGCCAGGGCCACATCGACCGCGGCCAAGCCGACGGTGCCGCCGGTGCGGGTCAGGGTGACCACCGCATTCGTGGTGTTCTCATTGACGCTGAAGTCTGGCAATGCGAAGCCGATGACGCTGTCGTTGTCGATGATGGTGATCGTCGCCTCGTTGTTGGCTCCCAGGCTCGTCTCGGGATCGCCGGCGACGGCCAATCCAAGATTGATGGTTTCATTTCCGTCGCCTTGAGCCTCGGTGTCGTCAAGGACCGTCACATCGAATGTCCGGATGGTCTGCCCCGGCAGGAACGCAATCTGATTGCCGGGTGCGGACGGCAGCGCGACATAATCCGATCCCACGGTGGCGGAACCGTTGAGAAGATCGCTGATCGTGACAGTCGGCGTTCCCTCCGTGTTGCCTCGACGCACGATGGTGACGGTGGTCGCCTGATTGTTCACGACCTCGTTGCCGGTGTAGTCCACCCGGCTGAACTCGACCGAGGCGCCCTGGCTGTTGTCGCCGCCGTTGAGACGGGCGATGCGGTTGCGGCTGACGCCGTTGATCTCGGTGAAGCCGCCGCCGATCAGCACCTGGCTGTCATTGACCTGCACGGCCACCGCGTTGACAAAGTTGTTGGCGCCTAGGCCGAAGTTGCTCTTCGGGTCGATCTTGCCCGCGTCGGGTCCGGAGCCCTGGAGGCGGACGATGCGGTTGGCGGTCACCCCGTTGAAGGAGGTGAAGCCGCCGGCGACCAGAATGCTGCCGTCCATGTCGTTGTTCACGGCGATCGACTGCACGAACTGATCGAAGCCGGTTCCGGGGTCGAAGGTCATGTCCAGCGTTCCGTCGGCGTTCAAGCGGGCGATGCCGTTGCGGGAGACGCCGGCGACGGAGGTGAACAGGCCGCCGATGAGGATGCGATTCTGCGCATCGACCACCGCGGTGAGGACCGACCCTGAAACCATGGGATCGACAAAGCTCGTATCCAGGGAGCCGTCCTGATTCAGTCGGGCGACGCCGCCCATGACCGTCCCATTGTAGCCGCTGAAGTCGCCGGCGATGAGGATCTCCTCGCCATCCATTGCGCCCGGATCCGGATCGTAGACGGCGATGGAACGCACGACATCGTTCGCGCCGGAGCCCAGGTTGAAGCCTGGATCGACCGCGCCGTCGGGATTCAGGCGGGTGAAGAAGTTCCGGGAGACGCGGTTGAACAGTGTGAATTCACCGCCGACCAAAGGCTTATCGCCCTGCATGGCGACGGCCAGGACGGTGTTGTTGGCGCCGCGCCCCACATTGAAGGTGAGATCGAAGGCGCCGCTGGTCGTCAGACGCGCGACGCGGTTGGCGGTGATGCCGTTGAAGTTGGTGAACTGGCCGCCGATCACCGTCTTGCCGTCGGACTGCAGGGCGATCGCCCGCACGCCATCGCTGGCGCCCGTGCCGGGATTGAAGTTGTTGGCCAGGGAGCCGTCGGCCGCCATCTTGGCGACGCCGGCCAGCGGCACGCCGTTGACGAGGGTGAAGTCGCCGACCAGGAGCATCTCACCGGTGTCGAGCGGCTCGATGGCGTAGACCGTGTCGTTCACGCCCGCTCCGGAGTTGAAGGTCGGATCGTTGCCGCCATTGGCGGTGACCCGCGCAAAGAGGTTCTGGCTGACGCCGTCGAACTGTGTGAAGTCGCCGCCGACGACCATCTTCTGTTCCGAGCGCTCCGTGGAGACGAAGCTGGCGGCCAGCAGCCAGGCCGTGCCGAAGTTGGTGCTGTTCCCCTCGTTCATGATGATGGTGACCTCGGTCTCCGATCCCGGGCCGAAGGGCACCGAAACAATATCGAAGCCGTTGGTCTCGCCGGTGTCCACCAACTGCCGACCCTCATAGTAGACCGTCATGCGATCCGGAACGGACAGGAAGTCATAGGTGATGGTGAGGACGCCGCTGGTCGACAGGGTGTCGATCACGAAGATCTCCTCGGCGGCGGCGCCGCTGGAGAAGAGATTGATGTCGAAGGTCAACGGCGGCGGCACGGTCGCGATCGCCATGGCGCGGACGTCGGCATTGGCGCCAGATCCCGGTATGAAGGTGAGGTCGAGTTCGCCGTCCTGATTGAGTCGGGCAATCCGGTTTCTCGGCGTGTCGTTGAAGGTGGTGAACGAGCCCACGACCACGACCTTTCCATCCTGATCGACCCCGATGGAGCTGATGGAGGCGTTGGCTCCGGTTCCCGGGTCGAAGCTCAGATCCAAGGAGCCGTCGGGATTCAGGCGCACGATCCGGTTCCTGCCGGAGAAGCTGAAGTCGCCGCCGACGAGGATTCTGCCATCAGGCTGCACGGCGACAGCGCGGACAATGCCGCCGAGCGGGATGCCGGTATCGAAGGTCTGGTCGAGGCTGCCGTCGCTGTTCAGGCGGGCGACGAAGCTGCGCGCGACGCCGTCCACGGTGGCGAAGTCGCCGCCGATCACCAGCTTGCCGTCCGGCTGAACCGCGATGGCGCGGACGACCGAGTCCGGTCCGAGACGGACGTTGAAGGCCCCGTCGAAGGCGCCATTGGCCGAAAGCTTGGCCACCCGGAAGACGTTGGGGATGCCGTTGAACGAGGTGAAGTCGCCAGCGACGAAGACCGACTGCACGAAGACGTTGGTGATCACTTCATTCGTGAAGACCAGATTCACCGGGTCGAAGACGAGGTTGGTGGTGTAGGACTCTCCCAACTCCTGGGCCAACGCGTGAACGGGGCCGTCGAAACCGCCTCCGATGCTGAACGCGGTGTCGACAGCGCCATTGGTGTTGAGGCGGACAAGGCGCCCGTGCGTCGCGCCGTCAAACTGATCGAAATCGCCGCCGACATAGACGCGGTTCAACTCGTCGAGCAGGAGGGCGCGAACGGTGGCGTTGGCGCCGGCTCCGGGGTCAAAGGTCAAGTCCAGGGTGCCGTCCGCGTTGACGCGGGCGATCCGGTTGCGGTCCGTGCCGTTGATCTGGGTGAACTCACCGCCGAGAACGGCGACATCGTTGGTCTGAAGGGCGACCGCCAGGACAGTGTCGTTGGCCCCGGTGCTGGGTTCGAAGGTGAGGTCAACGTCGCCGGAGAGCTGATCGACGATGATGAGTTCAGCGGTCTTGAATCCTTCCTGTGGCATCGCCCCGTTGTCGGCGCTGACCAGGGTCAGGAGAATGGTCTCATTGCCCTCGAGCTCTTCGTCCACGTTGATGTCGACCTCGAAGGTCTTGACCGTTTCTCCCGGACCGAAACTGAGGACCAACTCGGTTGCGGGCGCCACGGGCGTGGGTTTGACGTAGTCCGCGGCCATTCCCTCGGCGGCCGTGCCGGGATTGACGTCGTAGACCACGTTCACGGTTCCCGCCAGGGCGTCGTGGCGGGCCACGGTGACGACGGCCTTGCCGGCGTTCTCCAACACGCGGAAGGTGGGGATCTTCTCACCCGTCATGGCATCGACGATGCGGAAGGTGGAGCTCTGGAAGCCGATTCCGGTGTCGTTGTCGAGAATGGACAGCTGTGCCTGGCCGACCGGGCCGCCGCCGCTGCCGGCCTGGGCCGGATCCGGGGCGGTGAACAAGGTGAAGATTTCAGTGCCGGAGAGGGCGCGGCTGTAGATCCGGACGTCGTCGATGGAACCGAGGAAAGGCGCGCTGCCGTCAACCTGGGCGCCAATGCGCGCGACGCCGGGGGTGTCGGGAAGCCCCGGGATCAAACCGCCCGCGATGCCCAGCGGCTGCACGACGCCGTCAACCAGGATCGACACCGAGGAGGCTCCCGGGTTGTAGATCGCCACCAGGTGGTGCCAAGCGCCCACGTTGTAGGCGTTCTGCAGCAGATCCGTGGTGGTGGTCACATCGCCCAGGCGCGGTCCGAACTGGATGTCTCCGAGTCCGGTCAACAGCGAGGAGCCGATCGTCAGGTCAAAGTTGTTGGTGCCCTTGTTGAACAGCGTGCCGCGGCCGAGAAGCGTCGCCGAGGAGGCCCGGAACCAGAGGCTGAGGGTGTAGGGCTCGCCCTGGAACACCGCGCTGTCAGGAATCTCAATATAATCGTCGACCCCGTCGAAACGGTAGGCCGAGTTGTTGTTCCCGAAGCGGTCCTGGGTCGTGCTGGGCCCGGTGACCAGTCCGTCCCGGCCCGCGATCAGATCCGCGCCGCTGGCGTCCAGCGGATAGTGGGCGACGAGTCCGCCGGTGACGTCGAACTGCTGTTGTTGCGTGGCGACCGAAAGGCCGAGCGCGGCGCCGCCGGTCGGATTGGAGAGTCGGAGGTTGACGGTGCGCGGCGCGGTGTTGATGTCGCCATTGGGAATGACCGGCACGGTGAAGGTCTTCACGGAGTTGTCGCCGTCGGCCCAGTTCAGCGTGCCGATCACCCGGCGATAGTCCGCGCCGTCCAAGCCGGTTCCGTCGAAGGTCTCGAAGGTGACCGAGACGGCTCCGACGCTTCCGTTGGTGCGAACCACCTGGATGGGCGCGTCAATCTCGTTGGCAAAGAACTCGCCATGCAGGAACTTCACCTCACCCGGTCCGAGTTCATTGTCGATGATGTTTAGAACAGCGGTCCGGCGGGTCACACCCACCGTGCCGCCCACGCTGAGCTCATTCACCAGAAGGAGGTTTACGGTGAGGGTGGAGTTCGCCTCGGCGTCGTCGATCACACGGACGGTGAAGGTTTTGTCGGTGGTGTCGCCGTCGGCCCAGGTCAGCACACCGGTGACGTGTTCGAAGTCGAAGCCGCTGTTGGCGCCGCTGCCCGCCGGGGCGCCGACGGCCGTGCCGTCCGCGGTCGCATAGTTCACGGTGAGTTCCCCGACGGAACCTGCCGGGCGGCTGACCGTGATGGTGGCGAGACCTTCGTTCTCAATGATGCTGTATTGGCTCAGGGTGAAGGCCAGTTCGGCGTCGTTGTCGAGGATGGTCACCTCCAGTTCGTTGCGGGTCGGCGTGACCGCGCCCATGCCGCCGCCGGTGAGCACGAGCTTGAACTTGCGGTCGCCGCGCGGGCTGCCCGTCGGGATACGATCCGGATCCATGGGATCGATCATGAGATCGTCACCGTCCGGGATCGCAATGGTGACGGTCTTGACCGTCTCACCGGCGCCAAAACTGATGGCTTGGTTGGCCACGCCGATGTAATCGACGCCGTCCTCGGCGAAACCGGGACCGACTCCTGAGGCGACCGTGTTGTAGATGGCCTGCACGCCCCCGATGAGGCTTCCGCGCCGGGCAATGGTGACTTCGAGGTCGCCGGAGCCTTCCTTGATGGTCTGGTTGAGCACGGTGAACTCGATGGTTCCGTCAGCAGGCGAAATGTTCTGGCCGCCGCTCAGACGGGCGATATGGGGGCGTTGGACGCCGTCGATTTCGGTGAAGGCGCCGCCGACCAGCATCTTGCCGTCGGGTTGGATGGCCACCGCGTTGACCACGTCATTGGCGCCCTCGCCAAAGTTCACGCTCAGATCGATCGTGCCGGAGTCCGTCAACTGGGCGAGGCGGTTTCTGGTCACGCCGTTGACCGTCGTGAAGCCGCCGCCGATCAGGATCCGGTCGTCCGCATGGACCGCGATCGAACGGACAAACTGGTTGATCCTGATGTTGCCGACAAATGCCGCATCCAAGGCGCCATTGGCGTCGATCCGGGCCAGGCGCTCGGCCTGAACGCCGTTGAAGGTGGTGAACAAGCCGCCGATGAGCAAGTCGCCGTCGTTGTCGATGACAATATCGAAGACCGAATCGTTCAGACCGGAGCCGACCGCCGCAATGAAGGCCATGTCGAGGCTCCCGTCCTCATTGAGTCGGACGATGCGGTTGACCGGAACGCCGTCGATCTCAGTGAAGTCGCCGCCGAGGACGACCTTGCCGTCGCCCTGGACCGCGAGCGCGCGGACGGGGCCGTTGGCGCCGAAGCCGGAGTTGAAGGTCGTGTCCACCGAGCCGTCGGTGTCGAGTCGGGTGTAGAAGTTCTGAACATTGCCGCGGACGGAGGTGAAGTCGCCGCCGAGGTAGAGTCGACGCTGCGGGTCATAGGCGAGTTTGTTCACCGTGTTGTTGGCGCCGTTGACATTGGTGTCCACTCCCGACTGCAGGCTGAAGCCGGCGTCGATGACGCCGTCGGAATCGACCTGGATGTAGCGGTTGGCGGTGTTGTCGGTAAAGCGGGTGAACAGACCGCCGAGCGCGATGCGGCTGCCCAAGGTGTCGCCGAAACCGGAGGGCGGCCGCAGCGCGATGGAGTTGATGGAGATGATGCTGGAGAAGGCCGCCTGATTCGCGCCGCCGAAGAAGGTCGGCAGGGTTGCCACCGGCTGCACGCTGGCGGCGAAGTTCCAGACCGTCTGACCCGTGCCGGCGCCGCCGGGATTGAACACCAGTTCAATGAAGTCGTCGGCTCCCGGGGGATACATGTTGGTGATGACGAGCTCATGGTCCAGCGGATCGGTGCTGGTGACGAAACCGCCGCCGCCGAAGCCGCCGCCGCCGCCGCCGGTGCGGGTGCTGATGACACCTGTGTCGTGCAGCAAAGTCCCGTCATACCAGATCTGGAGCTGATCGGGGGCGGTGTAGCTGCTGAAGCCGACGATGATCGTGCCGCCGTTCATGCCGACGCCCGGGATCTGAAAACGCTCCTCGGCCGCGCCGCCGGAGGCCGCGGTGCTGAAGTTGATGGGCGCGCCGCCGGGCGGGATGACGTCCACGATGAAGTTTGTGTCCACCACGCCGCTGGAGCTCAGCAGCGCCAGGCGTCCGTTCTCGTCGCCGTTGTAGAAATTGAACTCGCCGGCGATCAGGATATCGCCATTGGGCTTGACGACGATGTCATTGACGTTCGTGTTCGGGCCCAGGCCCGGATCAAAGGTG
This sequence comes from Verrucomicrobiales bacterium, assembly GCA_038126035.1. Taxonomy (GTDB): domain Bacteria; phylum Verrucomicrobiota; class Verrucomicrobiia; order Limisphaerales; family JAYPEY01; genus JAYPEY01. The sequence continues at coordinate 31,754 of JAYPEY010000048.1, forward strand.
GTGTCGACGCTGCCCGCCTGGGCGTCGGCAATGCTGATCGTCGCGGTGATGCCGCTCGTGTATCGCGGTCCGCCCTGGATGTTGGTCAGTTCGAGGTTGACCGTCTCAGTGAGCTCCCAATCCGTGTCCTGGTTCAACCGGACGGTGAAGGTCTGTTCCAGGACTCCGGGAGGGAATGTCAGGCTTCCGCCCGTGGCGTTGTAATCCCCTGACCCCGCAGTGGCGGTGCCGTCCGTGACAACGTAATCGGCGGTCAGGGTTCCATCAAAGGAATCCTGACGCTGCACGGTGATCGTGACTGTCCCCTGATCCTCGCGGGCAGGGAAGTCAGCCATGGCGAACTGCAGGCCGCGTTCGGTGTCGTGGATGTTCAGGTTGGCGGTGACCGGGCCGGTGGCGCTGGTGATCACACCGCCGAAGAGACGCGCAATCCGGGGGCTGTTCACATTGTCAACCGTGTTGAATCCGCCGCCGATCACCGGGTTTCCGCTCGTGCCCGCCGCGATGACCTCGACCGGGGCGTCCGGGCCGCCGCCGGGGTTGAAGGCGCCATCGGTCGAGCCGTCAGGGTTGATGCGCGCGATCCTGTTGCGGTTGAAGCCGGCAACGTTCTGGAAGTCGCCGCCGATGATGACCTTGTCGTCACTCTGGGCCAGCATGGCCAGCACCTCCCCATCGACGCCGGGGCCGAAGGAACTGAAGTTAACCGTATCGACAGAGCCGTCCGCGTTGAGACGCGCGACGCGGTTGCGGGTCACGCCCCCCACATTGGTGAAACGACCGCCAATGACGATGGAGCCGTCGCTCAGGGTCTCAATCTCGTTGACCGTGTCATTCGGCCCGGAACCAATGCCGCCCAAGCTGGCAAGGTCGAGGGAGCCGTCCTCATTCAGACGCGCGACGCGGGAGATATTGACGCCATCGTAGGCGGTGAACTCGCCCGCGATGAGGATCTTGCCGTCGGCCTGGACCTCGATGTCATGGATGACGCCGTTGGCCCCGGTTCCCGAGGCGAAGAAGCCGGTGGCATCCACCGTGCCGTCCGCGTTGAGGCGCGCGATGCGGCCCAGGGTGTTGCCGGCGACGGCGGTGAAGTCGCCCGCGATCACGATCTGGCCGTCCGGTTCGGTGGCGATGGCGCGGACCACGGCATTCGGGCCGGTGCCGACCACGAAGTTGGTGTCGAAGCTGCCATCGACATTGACCCGCGCCAGGAAGTTGATGCTGGTGCCGTTGACGTTGTTGAAGAAGCCGCCGAGCAGGATCTTGCCATCGGTTTCCTGCACCTTGACGGAGCGCACAACGCCATTGGCGCCCTGGGCGTCGCGGTTGAAGCTGGTGTCCAGTGTGCCATCCGCGTTGAGGCGGGCGAAAAAGGCCTGGTTGGTTCCGAAGTTGATCGATGTGAACTGGCCACCGATCACCATCTTGCCGTCGCTCTGGTGATCGATGGCGAAGACGGGGCTGTTTTGCCCGAAGTTCAGGGTCGCCAGACCGGTGTCGAGCTGACCGCCGTTGTCGGAGAAACCCGGATTGACGAGCAAGGCGCCGCCGGTCGGGTTGACCAGGTCAATGTTCATCGTCGCGGTCGTGACCTCCTGAACGATGGTCTGAAAGAATCCGATGCGCGTCTCGACGGTGTTGATTCCGAGACGATTGATGACATCCACCGGGAAGGGCTTGGGCCCGGATTCGCCGTCGGCCCAGCGGAGGGTGCCGGTGGTGGCGTTGTAGTCCGTGCCGTCCTTGGCGGTGTCGTCGCTCATCACATAATCGACGCTGACAAAGCCCTCGCTGCCGTTGGTGCGGACCGCCCAGATGGTTGCCGGCCCCTGCGTTTCGTTCACCTCGAAGGTATTGGACGCGAAAGTGATGAAACCCGGTCCGAACTCGTCGTCGCGGATGGTGAGCGTGGCGGTGACCGGGTCAAGGGTCACGCTCCCGGGTGTCTGGTTCTGCAGGTGCAGGTTCAGGGTCCGGTCCGAGTTGGGCGTGCCGTTGTCGATGATATCGACGGTGAAGGTCTTGACCGAGCGGTCGTCGTCCGCCCAGGTGAGTGTGCCGACGGCGTTGGTGTAGTTGGCGGCGGAAAGCGGCTGACCGGCCTGGTAGGCCTTGGCTGTTCCATCCGTCGTGAAATAGTCCACCGTGACCACGCCTCCGAAGGAGCCCCTGCGTTCGACGGTGATCGTCGCCTGCCCCGCGCTTTCACTGACCGAGTAGTTGGCGACCTCGAAACCGATGATGGATTCGTCATCGATGATCTCCAACACGGCGTCCGCCTGGTTCATCAGGGTGGTCGGGTTGACAAAGGGCAGAATGACGGCGCCCGAGGCCCCGCCGCTGCCGTCGTCGGCGTCGTGCAGGGCGAGATCGATGACGCGGGTCGGGTTGCTGCGGCCGTTGTCGCGGAACCGGAGGACGAGTTCGGCGCTGGTCTGGCCGGCGCCGATGGTCAGGGAACCCGTGCCGGCGCCGGTGGATCCATCGACCGCGAGGTAAACCAGTTCCACCGAGAACACGCGTGAGGTCGGGTTTCCTGGATTTTCGCCGGCGTCGATCAGCGCGAGCGGCGCGCCGCCGCCGGTGACGGAGACCTGGAATGTGTTTGCGGTCGCGTTGACGACGTAGAGTTCCGACTGGTTCGCCTGCGCCGTAATCAGCCCGGACGGCAGCGTCGCGCCGCTGGAGGCGCTGAAGCGCACCAGGTCGCCGTTGTCGAGGTTGTGACCGGTGATGTTGATTGCGTTGCCCGGGACATCGAAGGCGCTGATCCGGAAGGTCTGCGGCGCCGTGAGGTTGTTGTCATCGCGCAAGGTGAGATCCGACGAGGCGACGGTGTAATTCACCGTCAACTGGTTGTTCAGTCCGAGTGTGCGTCGGATGCCGATGGTGGCGACGGTTTCGGACTCATTCACCTTGAAGATCGCCTGGGAGAACTCGAGGCGGCCGGAGGCGACAGCGGTATCGTTGTTCAGGCCGCCATGGATGCGGACGAGGTGATGAATGGTCTCGCCGTCGTATTCACAGAAGGCGCCGCCGACCAAAAGGCGTCCGTCCGCCTGTTCGGCGATGGAGGTGACGCTGCGGTCGAAGCCGGTTCCAAAATTGATGTCGGCGTCGAGGCTGCCATCGTTGTTCAACTGGGCGATCTGGTTGCGGGGCACGCCGTTGACCGAGCTGAAGCCGCCGCCGATGACGATCTTGTTCATGCCCGGCGCCTGGATGTTCTGTCGCACCAGGACAGTCCGCACGAAGGAGTCGGCGCCCGCGAGACCGTTCAGGAAGCCGGCGTCGAGCAGGCCCGAGGAGGTGAATCGGGCGATGCCGGCGCGCGGAGCGCCATTCACCATGGTGAAGCGTCCGCCGATCAGGATGTTGCCGGCTCCGTCGATGGCGACATCGAAGACCAGGTCGTCGGCGCCGCCGGTCGGGAAGAGATCGGCGCGGAGGAAGTTGTCATCGACCGTGCCGTCCGGGTTCAGTCGGGCGACGCGTTTGCGGGTCTTGCCATTGACCGTGGTGAAATCACCCGCGATCACGATCCTGACCGGGGCTGTCGGCCCGCCGGAGGTGTCGATGGCAATGGCCTGGACCGTGGAATCCGGACCGATCAACCCGTTCATGAAGCCGTTGTCGATTGTTCCGTCGGCGTTCAGTCGGGCGATGAAGTTGCGGGGCACACCGTCCACGGAGGTGAAGGCGCCGGCCATGACGACCTTGCCGTCCGGCTGGACCGCGACCGCATGCACGGTGTTGTCCGCGCCGGTTCCGATGTTGAAGGTAGTGTCGAGCGTGCCGGCCATCGCGCCGGCCCCATGGATGCGGGCAATACGGTTCTGGGGGACGCCGTCATAATCGGTGAATTGACCGACGATGAGCAGCTTGCCAACGTTGCCGGCGTTCAGCGGTTCGGTGTTCTGGTCGAGGGCGATGGCGTTGACTGCGCCGTTGGCGCCCGAAAGCGGCAGGAAGGCGGCGTCCAGTGTGCCGTCGGCATTGATGCGGGCGACACGGTTGCGCGGAATGCTGTCGTATTCGGTGAAGCGACCGACGACCACCGCCTTGCCGTCGGCCAGGGTGACGATGTCGTTCACGTTGGTGTTCGGTCCGGGCCAGACGCTGACGCCGCCGATGAAGGAGTCGTCCTTCGTGCCGCCCGGCAGGTCGTTGTCGAGAATATTAACCTCGATCGTGGTCTGCCCGACGACGGTCACCTGCCCCTGCAACTGCATCTCCTCAAGGGTCAGGGTGAAACGCTCCGTTCCCTCGATCAGCAGGTCGTCGTTCAGCGGAATGGCGATCTGTTTGGGCGCGGTGTCGCCGGTGATCCAGGTGAAGGAGCGTTGCACAAGATGATTGCCGCCCATTTCGACGCCGACGCTGGTCAGGGCGAGGGTCAATCCGGCCTCGGCGACCTGGAAGGTATCCGCAGTGACATTGACTGCGTTATAGGGCGTGTTCGCGACAAGCGGCGCGGGGAGCATGTCGCCCATGGCTCCGCCGGTGCGGAAGATGATCTCTTCGCCTTCGGTCAGACCGTGGCTTGCCAGGGTGATGAAGCCGAAAGGATCAGCGCCCATGACGGTGACGTCGCCGGGCGCGAAGGTCTGGGCGTTGAAGATGCGCTCATAATCCCCCATGCCTGTCCCCACGTGGGTCGCGGTGTCGTCCGCGGTTGTGACCGTGGCCGTGATCTGGCCCTTGCTGCCCCGGACGCGCTCCAGCGTGACGACGGCCTGTCCATCCTGTTCGTTGGCGGTGAAGGAGACATCGGAGAAGCCGATCTCGCTGTCGTTGTCCGCAATGGTAAGGGTCGCCGTCGCCACGCCGATGACGGCCTCACCGCTCGGATTGAAGAGCTCGATCGTCAGGGACTCATCGCCCTCAACCACCGCGTCGTCGCCGATGTTGACGACAAAGTCTTTCGACCCGGTCTCGCCGGAGGTCCAGGTGAGGGTCTGGGTCTCAAAGAAGTAATCGACGCCGTGGATGAAGGTGCCATCTCCGTTTCCGGCGAGTACGGCGACCGTGTCCGGATCGCCGGCGTCCGTTCCCACTTCCCCGGTCGAAGGATCGATGGCGTTGCCTGACATCAGGGTCACGACGATGTCGGCGCGGGCGTCGCCGGTCACGTCCTGGGCCACCACAAAGGATGGCACGCTGCTCGCGACG
>JAYPEY010000048.1:37028-39998 GCA_038126035.1 Verrucomicrobiales bacterium
CAAAGGTCCCGTCGCCGTTGGACAGGAGGATGCTGACGCGGGCGGAGCCGCCGCGGTTGACGACGGCCAGGTCGGGCAGCAGGTCCTCATTGAAGTCGCCGACCACGACGGCCTCGGGGAGGTCGCCGACGCGATACTCGCCGTTGGCGGCGAAAGGAGCCGGTGTGTTGTTCCGGGTGCGGATGTTCACGGAGACAGTGCCGACCGGGCCGCCGATGCGATCGACGCTGATGGTGGCGGTCGCCGGATTGGCGTCCTCATCCACTGTGTAGCTGGCCTGGGCGAATTCAAAGCGGCTGTCGTCATCCTCGATCGTGATGGTGGCGGAACTCAGGCCGAGGCTGGCCGGCGCTCCGACATTGGAAAGTTGGACGTTGAAGGTCTCGGGCCCCTCCACCTCGCGACCGGGCGAGCTGAACAGGGGATCGTTGAGGATCGGAACGGTAAAGGTGCGGGGGGTGGTGTCGCCGTCAGCCCAGTTCAGTGTCCCCTGCGTCTGGCCGTAGTCGAGTCCGACGGTGGCGATTCCGACTCCGGTGTTCGGCACGGTGGTGTAGTCCACGGAGACCGGTCCGGCGTTGCCGTTGACGCGCTGCACGGTGACGATGATTCCGGGCGTCGTTTCCAGGACGGTATACGTCGCCGAATCGAAGCGTATTTCACCGCCGCTGAAATCATTTTCAACGATGGTCAGGGTCGCGTTGTCGGGGGGATTCGGATTCGGCTGAAGGATCGAGAGTCCGCCCGAAGCGCTGCTGAGTTCAAGCAGGACGGTTTCGTTGCCCTCGTCGATGACGAGGTCGTCGCAGATCTGGAGTTGGAAGGTCTTGCGGGACTCGCCCGGCGAGAAATTCAGAATTCCGCTGACGTTGATGAAATCAACGCCAGCGCCGCAGGTGTCGCCGCCGGTCGCGGTGCCGCCGGGGAGGACGGCGTAGTTGACGCTGCCGGCGTTTTCCAGGGAGCCGACGCGTATGACCGTGATGCTGGCCGTGCCGGTTTCCTCGTTGACGCTGAACTGGTCGAATTCAAAGCCGACATGGGAGTCGGTGTCCTGAATCGTGAGGCTGCCGGTCGCGAGCGGGGTCATGCCCGTCTCCAGTTTCAACACAACGACCTTGTCGCCTCCGCTGGCGTCGGTGCGTAGATTCTCGTCGTCGATGATCGGAACGTCGATGACCTTGACGCTCTCGCCGTTTTCAAAGGTCCCGGCCACGATATTGACCGACTGATAATCCCCGGGGGGGGCGGCGGTGACGGTGTTCTCGGTGCTGAAGTTGAACATCAACTGGCCGTTCAGGCCACCGAGGCGACGGATGGTGATCTTGCCCGCGCCCAGCGGAACCACGCCGGTCTTGGCAGCCTCAACCGGGGCCGGATCCACCACGAAAGTGGCCTCCGCATTCAGGGCGGTCTCAATCTGGGTCGCGGTCGTCTGGCCGTTGACTAATGAAATCGTGATGTTCTTGCCCGACCGGAAGACGGTGGGGATGTTCGAGTTGGCCTTGAGGTTCTCGTCGTGAACGAGGCTGATGTTGATGCCGTTCTCGGACGCGCCCGTGGAAGCCGCCGTCAGGAGCAGGTCATTGTTGTCGCCATAAAGTTCCAGAACGACCGAGGCCTTCAGGACATCCGTGCCTCCGCTAGAGGTGAAGACGGGCGTGTTGTTGAGATCTTCCGTCACGCTGAAGAAGTTGTTGTCCGGGACGACAATGACGCCGTTGCCGGTTCCCTCGCTGGAGGCGCTCGTGTCGAACAGCGGCGTGTCGGCGGCGATCGCGGCGACGAGTTGGTTGGCGGTGGTGACACCGCTGATGACCTTCAGGAAGAGCACATTGCCGTTAACGATCGCAGCCTCGGCGGTCTTGGTCCGACTCGGGAGGGTGGCGTCGTGAATGACCAGCACGGAGATGTTGTTGTCGCCGGTGTGGTCGCCCATGGCGTCGGTCGACACCAGGACGTTGTTGTTGGCGCCGGAGAAGGTCAACGCCGCCTGCGCCGCGGCCATGGCCCCGCCCCCGGCGGTCAACGCGAACGGCGGCTGCGCGGCGTCCAGGACCAACGTGCCACCGCCAGGCGCCTCGTCGCCGGTGATGATGGCGAAGTGATTGCGGGACTGGCCGTTGATGGCGGTGAAATCACCGGCCACGGCGATCGCGTCGTCCGAGGTTGACGTGAAGGTGGTGATGGAGCGCACGACGCCATTGGCGCCGGTTCCGATGTTGATGGTCGGGTCCAGATTGCCGTCGGCCGCCAAGCGGAGAATGCGGTTCTTGATGATCTCGTTGCCGCCCTGCGTGATGGCGGTGAAATCGCCGCCAACCAGGTAGCGCTCGTTGGAGACCTTGTTGAGAACGTAGGGCGCCGCTCCGGCGTCGCCGGCGGAGACCAGGTTCAGGTCCGCGCCCGTGTCGTCGAGCTGGATCGTGTTCATCCCGTTGACGTCAAGATCGCGCACCATGAAGACGCCGCCGGTCGCCAGTTCGGCGGGCAGACCGACATTGCCGTATTTGCTGCGGAACACGACCATGTCGCCATCCATCAGGCCGTGACCCGCCGGCAACTGGATGTAATCCATGCCGAAGTTGATGTCCGCGTTGTCAAACTGGATGCCGAGGGTGCGATCCAGTTCAATCGCGTGGACGGGTCCATTCAAACCGGCATTACCGGCTCCGGCTCCGGAGGCAATGTCGAAGGTCCCCGCGGCCATGCTTCCGGAAGCGTCCGCCAAGAGGAGATAACTTTCCGGCGCGCCGGCCGCAAAGGTGAAGTCGCCGCCCACGAGCACGCCGCCGGCGGTGTCGTAGGCCTCCAAGGCGAGGACCGTGCCGCTTGACTCCGGGAAGAGCTTGCCGAATCCGGCGTCCACGGCGCCGGCATCGGTGAGGCGCGCAATCATGTAGCGGTCGCCCGGAGTGCTGTTGAAGGCGGTGAAGTTGCCGCCGATGACAATGCGGCCGGATGAGTCCA
>JAYPEY010000049.1:0-39258 GCA_038126035.1 Verrucomicrobiales bacterium
TACCCATTTCTCAGCGTGCGAGCGTAGCGAAGCCCCGCGTGTTCGGCGTTTCCTGCGTCGTATGTTTTTTGAACTGCGCCCCGGCGGCAATAATTGAACAATTGCCGCTTGCCATCCGTCGATAAGTCCTTAGTTTCCTGACGACCAACGCAATACCCACAACATAATGAGACTCACCGCACCCAAACAACAACATGTAGCGTGCCGACGCGTTTCGGGTTTTACCCTGATCGAGGTTCTTCTGGTCATTGTGATCATCCTGATGCTGGCTGGAGCGATTGTGGCTTTTTTGCTGCCGCAGCAGGAGGGGGCCGAGAAGAACACGACCCGGCTGTTGTTGACCCAGGTTTCCAGCGCGTTGGATACCTATCGTTTGAACGTGGGGCATTATCCGACCGAGGACGAGGGGGGGCTCACCGCGTTGACCACGAAGCCGACCTTTGAAAATGAGCGGATGGCCGACAAGTGGGTCGGTCCCTACATCAAGCCGGGCACTGTTCTTGAGGATGCGTGGGGCAACATCCTGAACTATGAGGCGACCGACACCTCGCTCGACGATGCCGCCGGCGGCAGCGACCTTCCTTACAAGCTCTATTCCTCGGGGCCGGACGGTCAGCCCGAGACCGAGGATGACATTTCGCTCGGCGCCACCGATGAGAACGGCGCGCCGATCGGGGCCGACGAGCAGTAATTCTTCCCCGTATGTAGATGATCCTCTCGCAGGCCGGACGCCAACGCGGGGATCGCGGGTTGACCCTGGTCGAGTTGTTGCTGTCGATTGCGCTGCTGCTTTTGTTGGCGGGGGCGTTGGTCTTCAGTTTTTCCACGCTGCAAACCCATAGTCAGCTTGACGAAGGTCTGGTTCGGCTTGAGGCCGTGTTCGGGTTTGCGCGCGCGCGGGCGGCCAATACCGGGAAGACCGTCTACCTCGCCCTCGAGTCCTCCACCAACGAGCTTCCGTCCGGGGCGATCGTGCGGATTCAATGGGAGCCGGATCCGGTCAACCAGCCCGGCCTTTACACCAATCTCGTCATGCGGCCTTCGTTGGCGGACGCCGTGAACGAATTGGTGAGTGTGGAATTGCACCAGGAAGAGGAGACCGGGATGGACGATGTGGAGTCGCTGCTGATGTCGCCGGAGAACTCCGGGATCCTGGGGGAGAACCTGGAGGAGGAGGCGTTCGACGCGGCGGGTGACGGGGAGGCTGTGGTCGCGACCGGCGACAACACCCAGGCGCGATTTGCTTTCTTTCCCGACGGCTCCAGCGAATCCGCGAAACTCGTCGTCACCTCGCGCGACGATTCGGATGAGCGGAGGTTCCTGGTCGAGTTGGTCGGTCTGACCGGCTCTGTCCGGCGACAACTCGTGGGGACGAATGGACTGCCGATTCTGGATGAGGCTGATCTCGAAACCGAGGCCATGAGCGGTGAGCTTGACGATCCGCTGATGACGAACAGCGAACCGACGGCCGTGTTGCAGTAGGGTTGAGAGAACAGCGATGAGATTGAGGGTCAGAGATTGTGCGGCCGGTGAACCGGCAGCCCCAACGGGGCGGGACAACAGAGCCCAGGGCAGCGCCCTGGGTGTGCCGCGCGATAGGATTGGAAGCCCTGAAAGGGCGGGACATACCCACGCCTGCGTCTTCGACGATGATTGTCCCGCCCTTTCATGGCTCGATCGCGTTTCCTCCAAGACCCAGGGCGCTGCCCTGGGCTCTGTTGTCCCGCCCCTTCAGGGCTGGCGGGTGAGGTCCATGCGAGGCGGCGTCCTCCTTGAAGTCGTCATTGCTCTGGCGCTGTTCGTCGCGGCGGCCGCGATCATCAGCGCCGGTATGAACGCCTCCGTGCGCAGCGTCGAGCGGCAACGCCTGAACGCCCACGGCATGAACCTTGCGACGACGGTGATGTCCGAGCTTCGACTCGGCTGGCGCTCCTACGATCCCGCGGATCCCGAGCCGCTCGACGCGCCCTTCACCAACTGGACCTGGCAGGTGGTCGCCACGCCGGAAGAATCGCTCGACTTTGATATCGATTCCGGCTTCCAGCAGGTCGAGGTGATCGTCCGCCACCAACAACCGGAGCATGTCGTGCGGTTGATGGAATTGCTTCCGGTCAACACCAACGACGTGACGGCTTTTGATGCGCCATGAAGCTGCGCCGGCGAGATCAAATGCAGGACGCCCGGGACTACAATTGCCTGCAGCGCCGCAGCTTTGCGAGTGCGGGTTTCTCCCTGCTTGAGGTCATCCTCGCAATCGGCATTGCGGTCGGCCTGATGGTGGTCGTGCTGTACTTCCACCAGCAGGCTGCCGAACTCCGGGCTCAGGCGGTCGCTGAAAGCGGGAAGATCAGGGAGGCTCGGCTCGTCATGCAGAAACTGAATGACGAACTGCGCCTGATCTTCCAGCACGAGAAGGCCAACTCCTTCAGCGGCAATTCCAATTCCATCCAGTTTGTCGCCACGCATCTTCCCGATCGATCCCAATGGGGCGGCGCCGAAATGGGGCGGGCGACACGGCCGGAGTCGGACCTGATCCTTGTGCGTTATGTGGGCGGTCCGACGCGCAGCAACGGATTTTATCGATCGGCCCAGGCCCTGATCACGATTCGTGATCCGAACGTTGATCCGGCCATGGATGAATTTGAAGCGTTGGAGGACGAAGAGATGACAGAGGATGAAGACGAGGGGGAGGGGGCTGAGACTGACGATGGCGGGAGCGAGGACGAGGACGAGAACGAGAACGAGGAGGAGGAAGGTGACGCGGATGAATCGGGCGGCGCGGTTGAGACCCTGGCCCAGCCGCAGATGTTGACCAAGAACATCCGCTTTTCGCGCTTTCGTTTCTGGGGCGGCGAGGAGTGGCTGGACGACTGGTCGGGGAAGGCCTTGCCGCCGGCCATCGAAATCACCCTGGGTTTCGAGCCCTTGCCCGAGATGACCGAGCCGGATGATTATCCACATGAGGTCTTTCGCCGCGTGATTTACCTGGATGGCGGCGCGGCTCCAACGGGGGAACACGGCGACGGCGATGACGACGACGAAGGCAATGAATCATTGGAAAGCGATGGGGAGGCGGTCGGATGAGAGTGGGGGCGGGTATTTCTGAACTGGAGCGCCGAGCATTGCCCGGCCGGTGGGGCGCTGTTCCCGCGACAGGTCAGCGGGAGCTTCGCCCCAACGGGGCGCCGGATCGGCGCGCCCTGCCCAAAGACAGGCCGAGCAATGCTCGGCGCTCCGATGGCGAGGCCTTCATCCTCGTCGGCGTCCTGGTCGTGGTGATGCTGGCGTCGATGGTCGCGGTCAGCCTGATGTTCCAGATGCGGGTGGAGGAGGAATCGACCGCTGCGGGCATGGGAGCGGACCAGGCGTGGTCCGCGGCCATGGCGGGTGTGCGCAAGGCCATGCAGGCGCTTTCGACCAACAACCTGGAGAGCATTGACTGGCGTGACAATCCGGACTACTTCCGCGCGCAGTCGGTCTTTGACGACGGAGGTGAGCAGTGGTTGTTTTCCGTGTTCACGGGCAGCGGTGATCTCGATGCGCCGATCCGATACGGACTTTCGGACGAGGCCGGGAAACTGAATGTGAACCATGCGACCGAGGAGGCCTTGAACGCGCTTCCCGGGGTTGAATCCATCCTGTCGCAGGCCTTGCTGGATTTCATCGACGAGGACAATGCGCCGAATCCCGAAGGCGCCGAGCAGGCCTACTACGACACCCTTGCCCGACCTTACCAGATTCACAACGGGCCGTTGAAGACGATCGATGAACTCCTGCTCGTGCGCGGTTTCACCAAGGCTGTGGTCTACGGAGAGGACGCCAACCAGAACTTCCGGCTCGACGCCAATGAGGACGACGGCGAGGCGCGTTTTCCGCCTGACAACGCCAATGGCGCGTTGAACTCCGGGTTGCGCCCCTTTCTCACGGTTTCCTCCCACGAACCCAACCTGACGTTGAGCGGCGAGACCCGCGCGGTGATCGACGATGCTTCGTCGGCGCTGCCCACAAACGGACTGCCGGATCTGACGGTTGAGTTCATCAAGGCCCTGCGTCGCGACAAGGCTCCGGTCGGGCATCCGGCGGCGTTGCTGGAGGAGACGCGGACACTGAAGGACGAGCAGGGGAAGGAGCGCGAATACAATTCGGGCGTTGGGGTCGAGGAACTGCCCGCCGTTCTCGACCTGCTTTCCGACACCAACGCGCCGACGCTGTTTGGCAGGATCAACGTGAACACGGCCTCGGCCGCCGTGCTTCAGACGGTTCCCGGGATCGACGAGGCGTTGGCCGAGGCGATTGTGTCGGCGCGGGCCGGTCTGGGGGAGGAGCAGATGCAGACCTCGGCCTGGCTGTTCAGTGAACGCGTGGTCGACGCCGAGGTGTTTCGCAAGATCGCGCGGCATCTGACCGCGCGCGGTTTCCAATACAGCTTTCGCGCCATCGGGTATGGCGCCGTTTCAGGACGGTTTCGCATGGTGGAGGTGATCGTCGATACGGCCGAAGGCGAACCCCGGATCACCTACCTGCGCGACATCACCCGCCTGGGGCTTCCTTTCGCTTTGGACAACCCGGATGAAACGATTGCGGGCGGATTCGGTGAAGGCGCGTTTTGAGATTTGAAATCCCGATTCGGTCCTGAAAAACACGCCATCTAAACCTTTTCAAGCCCATGCTACACCATATAGTGTGGTGAATCACCTGAGAAACCCAACATGGGCGAATTGACCAAAGACAGCGGATCGCAGTCGAAGGCGGATTCCGGAGCGAATTTTCGCGCCCGAAATGCGCGCAAGTGGAGCGCTGTCGCCGCGGTCGAGTTCTTTGGCGGTTCCGTGAAGATTGCGAAGGCTTCCGGCGGGGCGATCACACAATGCGCGGCGGTCCCGCTGGAGTCCGACGGTCTGGAACCCGCCGATTCCCGGGCGATGGGCGAGGCCATCGCTGAAGCGCTGGCCTCCGCCGGTTTGAAATTGGGGCCGGTTGTGATGGGGGTTCCCCGTGATCAGGTCATTCTCAAGACGGTCGATGTCCCTCCGTTGAACGACGAACGTGAGTTGGCGTCGTTGGTTCATTATCAGATCGCGCGCGACCTGCCGTTTCCGATGGGCGAGGCCGTGATAGATTTCCGGGTTACGCGTCGGAAGACGATCGCGGCCCCTGATGCGGAGGATGCGGAGGATGCGGATGCGGATGCGGCCCAAGCGGCGGATTCGAAGGATGTGTTGGAGGTTCTGGTCGCCGCCGTGAAGCGCGACAGCGTCGCGCGCTTCAGGGAAACCGCTGAAGCCGCAAAGTTGAATCTTGTCGCGCTCGGTTGGACCGGCTACGCGAATTTTCGTTGCCTTCAGGCCTGTGGTCATACCAGTGATTCGCACGCGGTCGCGTTGGTGTCGGTCAAGACTGGTTCCGTGAATGTCGATGTGGTCGCGCACGAGTCGGTTGTCTTCAGTCGCGGCGATGTCGTGCGGCCCGCGGTCGAGCTTTCCGCGGATGTCGCGGGCGGCGAGTCCCGGGAGATGCGGAGGGATCCGGAGGTGGAGTTCGCGGAGGGCATCGACGATCCGGAGGCCTTCGCCAAGGCGGCGGCGGTGAATGTCGTCCGCAGTCTTCATGGATATGGCGGCGTCGAACAGGGCGCGCCCGTGGGCAGGATTGTCATTGGCGGCGTGACCGGTTGTGAATGGGCGGTCATCGATCTGGTCGAGGAGCAGACCGGCATCCCCTGCGTGTATCTCGATCCGGCGGAGGCTCTGGGGTTGCCCCGCGAGCAGCGGCTTGCCGCCGCGGGTTCGATCTCCGCGATCGGGTTGGCCTGTGGCGCCGCGTCGCCGACCGGTTTGGCCTTCAATTTTCTGAACCCGAAGAAGCCCGCCGTTCATCGCGACCTGGGCAGGGTGAAGGCGATGTTGGGGATCGTCGCGGCGATGGCGGTCCTGATCGGCCTGCTGGGGCTGCGCGCCTCGATGCTGAAGAAGCGCGAGGAAATCAACCGGCAACTGGTCGAGCAACTTGCCGCCGAGAAATCGAGGCAGAAGATCTATCGCGCCGGTCGGTTGCAGGCAAAGACCATCGCCGACTGGCTCCAGGGCGGCGACGACTGGCTGAAGCGCTATGCGCACCTCAGCTCCATCCTGCCAGGCTGCGAGGAGATCTATCTGACCTCTTTTTCCGTGAGTCGTTCGGGGACCATCCGGTTTGGCGTGCAGGCGAAGAGTGGCGCGGTCATCGCGAAACTTGACGCGAACCTGCGCACGGCCGGTTACGATGTCCGGCCCATCGCCATCACGCCCGGGTCGGACAGGCACGGCTATCCGTTTCGGTCGACCGTCGAGATCACGCCGACGTCCGGAGTGGAGATCGACCTTGCGAAACTTACGCCGCCGGCGCGACCGGAAGACGACGCGTCGCTTGACGCACTGAAGGGGGGCGGAGGGTGAATCAGCGCGAGAAGGTTTTGGCCGGAATTGTCGGCGGCATGATCGGCGTTTTCGCTCTCGGGCTTGGGGTGCGGGCGATGTTCGTCGGGCCGTTGAAGGAGGCCGACAGGAAGATCCGCAACACGCGGATCAATCTGGAGAAGGTCCAGAAGGAGAAGCGCGCGTTTTTTGCCGCGGAGGATGCGGTGAAGAAGGTCGTCGCGAGGACATTTTCCCATGATGTCGATGAGGCGAGCGCCCTGTCCGGCGAGATGATCACCGGCCTGTTGCGGCGGGCGGGCCTGCGCGAGACGGACTTCAGCCGGTTGCCGGTGGGGCCGCGTCGCCTGCGCGGGGCGCGGGAGATTGGTTGGAGCATTCGGGGCAGCGGCGCGCATGCCGACATCGTGGATCTCATCTACCTGCTCAAGCAGGCGCCGGCCGCGCACCGGATCGAAAGCCTGACGATGTCCACGTCCGAACGATCCGGAAAGGCGCTGGTGAGTTTTCGTTGGCTGACCCTGGTGGTGACGCCTGAGCCGATCGTGGACCGTGACGATCTGACGCCGGTCGCCAGGCTGGATTCGGATGAGCGCCGGGTGTTTGACGCGGCCGTGATTCGCGATGTGTTCCGCCCCTACATCAAGCGCCCGCCTGCGCCGCCGCCGCCGCCCACTCCACCCGCAGCGGCTCCTCCATCCGAACCGCCGCCGGCATGGGAGACGTTTCAGGTCGTCTCCCTTTCCGAATGGCAGGGGCGTCCCGAGGTGCATGTGCGGGATCTGACGAACAAGTCGCTGGCCAGTTACGGGCAGGGCGATGAACTGGCCGGCGGCAGGATCGTCGCGGTGGACTACCGACCGCTGCCGCATCCGGCCAAGCCGGGGCTGCAATCGCACAGCCGTGTGATCGTCAGGATCGGCGAGGAATTCTGGGCCGTCGAACGCGGCCAGACCCTGGCGGACAAACGCCAGCTCAAGAACGAGCAACTGCCTGAAAAGCTGTTGAAACTTTAGCATCACGCCACCCCATTCTTATGAAACGAACGAGTCTGTTGTTGTCACTCATCGTTGGCACCTGCCTGCCGCTGTTCGCGCAGGACAAGGAGCCCGTCCCTGCGCCGGATCCGGCCAAACCCAATCCGGACGCGACCGTGGAGATCAAGCCTCTCGCGCCGCCGGCGAACAAGGCCGACGCCAGGCCCGAGCCGAAGCCGGCCGAACGCAACATCCGCTTCCAGTTCGACGGCATTCCCTACGCCGATGTGCTGGAGCGCTTTGCGCAGATGGCCGACAAGCCCCTGGTCGCCGACTCCAAGCCCGAGGGCAATCTGACCTTCCACGATTCCAAGCCCTACAACTTCGGCGAGGCGCTCGACACCCTGAACGTGATCCTTGCCACCAAGGGCTTCGTGATGGTCGAGGACGACCACTACCTGCGTCTCACGCCGCTGAATGAACTTTCACGCGTCCCGCTCAAGATCCTGCAGGGTTCGCAGGACGCCAAGGCGACGCGGCCGGAGGAGGTGGTCACGGTCGTGCTGACCCTGAAGAACCTTCAGGCGCCGGAAGTCGCCACCTCGGTCACCAACATGTTGACCAGGGCCGGCTCGGTGGCGCCGCTTTCGCGTGGGCGTGGACTGATCCTCACGGACCGTCTCGCCAACATCAAACGCATCGAATCGCTCATCGAGACGGTCGACAACGAGGCGATTCTCGAACGGCAGATGAAGAGCTACACGCTGGCGCACGCTTCGGGCGCCGTGCTTCAGGACTTGTTGTCCCGGACCTTCGGCAAGGTCTCGGCGCCGAAGAAGGTTCACTTCAATCCGGCGACCAAACGCACAGAGATGCTCGATCCGGATCCCTCGACCTACATCACTGCGGTCTATGACGACGCGTCCCGCACCATGATCCTGTTCGGTCCTCAGGATCGCATGGAAATGGCCGAGGAGTTGATCAATGAATTTGAAGACAAGGAAGGTGGCGCGGGCGAAGTGCGGATCTATTATCCGGTCGCCAAGAAACCGACGGAACTGGCTGAAATGCTGCGTCAGGCCCTTCCAGGGATCGCGGCTTCCGGGGAGTCCGCCGCCAGCGCGGCGACCAAGGCGCGCCTGATCATCGACGAGACGGAGAACCGGTTGATCGTCGCGGCGCCGCTCGCGCAACAGGCGGACCAGATCGAGGAGATCGTCAACAGTCTGGATCGTCCGGTGCACGGGAAGCAGGGCGGAAAGGGCGGACGCGCCAGGCGGGAGGTCGTGCAACTCACCAAGGTCTTCGAGATCCGGAAGATGGAGATTTCCAAAGTCGAGGCTCTCTTGGAGCAGGTGCTGACGAAGGCGTTTCCGCAGGGCGGGCACGGCATCACGACGAAGATCACGGTCGAGCCGAATTCCAAGACGGTGGTTGTCACCGGTTCGCCCGAGGATGTCCGGAAGGCGGAGGACATCATCGAACAGCTCGACGGCAAACGCCGCATGGCCGCGCCGCGCAACCTGAAGATCTTTCCGCTGGAGCACGCCCGGGCCGAGGCGATCCTTGAGAACGCCAATTCTCTGATCGTCGAGCGCATGAACGATCCGCGCTTCGAACGCGAGATTGCGCCTTCCGTCATCGCCGACGAAAAGAACAACCGCCTGCTGGTCACCGCCACGGAGGCGCAGTTGGAGGCGGTCGGCGAGGTGATCGCCACGCTCGACATCGCGCCGGCGAAACCGAAACGCGCGATGTCGATGTTGCCGGTGAAATCGAAGACGCCGGAGGAAATGATCGCGTTGGTTTCGGAACTGGTTGCGCAATTGGGCGAAGACCAGGCGGATGCGGCCATGGCTCCCAGGTTGTTCCCGGATGCGGCGAGCCGGCAGATCATTGTTCTGGCAGCGGCTGATGACGCGGAGAAGATCACGGCGTTGGTCCGGCAACTGGACGCTTCCGGTTCGCGAGGCGTCACGAAGGAGACGCGCGGCATTGAGCTGTTTGGTCGCAAGGCCGAGGAGCTGACGCCGCTCGTGCAGCAGTTGTATCAGGAGCAGGTCAGCGGCGTGGAAGTGCCGGATGGCGGCGCGGCGACCCTGCTGGCCGAATCCCGTGACAACCGCATTCTCGTCACCGGAACCGAGGCCGAGATCAAGCGGGTCGAAGCCATTGTCCGCCAGCTCGATCCCGAGGGCAGCGCGCCGAAGACCGAGGAGACGCGGGTGTTCGCGCTCAAGTCGGCCCTGGCGACGGATCTTTCGGCGGTCGTGGAGCAGGCCGTCGTCGCGAAGGCGCCAAACGCCAGGATCCTCACCGATTCGCGCAGCAACAGCCTGATTGTCACCGGCGATGCAGGCGCCATCGACGCGGCCGACAAGCTGATCCAGCAACTCGACAAACGCCCTCGACTGGAGCCGCGAGAGATGAAGGTCATCGACTTGAACAACGCCGACGCCGCGAGCCTGGCCGAGATGGTCGGCACGGTCGGCGCTGAGATGATCGCCGATCAGAAAGGGGCGGACTACGCGCCGCAGACGCGCGTTGTGCCCGACGCGGTTGGCGGCCGACTGATCCTCTCCGGTCCGCGCGACGAACTGGTCATTTACGAGAGCGTGGTCGAACGGCTGGACAAGGCCGGCGACTCAAGGGGCGGGGCGAGAGTGTTCCAGTTGCAGAACAACGATGCGGAACAGGTCGCCCAGATTCTGTCCAAGACCATGGTGACCAATGACGGCCGGGGGCGCGGGACGCTGCGGATCGGGATTTCCACGGACAAGAATTCCAACAGCATCGTCGTCACCGGCGACCGGCAGGATCTGATCGACGTGGAGAGCATCATCCAGAGGCTCGACGGCGGCGGGACCAGGGGGGCTGGTGGAGCGACTGCGGGTTCGTCCGGACGCGGACTGAAGGTCTTCGAGGTCGCCGATGGCAATGCTTCCAATCTCGCCGCGCTGGCGCAGAGCGTCTTCGAGTCCCAGAACGCCAACCGGCCCGGTGTTGGTCAGGTCAGCTTCACCGCCGGTCCGGGCGGGAAAAAGTTGATCGTCATGGCTCCGTCCGGTTTGTTGGAACAGGTCGAGACCGTGGTCAATCTGCTGAACACTAGGCCGGCCACAACGAAGCGCTCCCTGCAGCGGATTGAGACCGCGGGGCAGGGCGGCTCGGAAGTCGTGACCACGGTAAAGGAGATCTATGCCGAACAATCCGCCAAGCAACCGGGGCCGGCCGCCAGCATTTATGCGGATCCTTCCGGCAGCGGGCTGATGGTCTTCGGCAGCGATGCGCAGATCGAACAGGTCCGCCAGATTGTCGCGACCCTTTCGACGGCTCCTTCCCCCAAGCGCGAGACCCAGGTCTTCGAGGTCGGCAATTCCGCCGATGTCCAGCGCCTGCAGCCCCTGGTCGAGCAGCTTTATTCCGACCAATGGAAGGACAAGGCGGGGGCGGATCCGGCCGATGCGCAGATCCTCGCCGACACCCGGATGGGGCGACTAATTGTCACCGGCAAGCCGGAGCACGTGAAGGAGATCGCCGCCATCATCGGGCAACTCGGCGTCAGTGAACGAAAGCCGGCGGGCGGCAGGCGCCAGACCAAGGTCTTCAAGCTCAACGGCGGAGACGCCGGCGACATTCAGGGACTGGTTGAGAAGCTCTACGAAGACCAGGCCAGGGAGCGCTTTGGCTCCGAGAAGCCCGATACGCTGATTCTTGCGGACGATGACAACAACCGCCTGGTCGTCTCCGGGGATGAAGCGGAGGTGAAGTCGGTTTCCGACATCATTGAGACGTTGCAGCTCGACGCGACCGAGGGCGGTTCGGCGAAGATCTTTGTCATCAAGCATGCCGATCCCCAGAGCGTGGCCCGGATTGTGTCGATGGCGGTTTCCGGCGAGGACACCAGCAATTCCTTCATGCGGTATTACCGCTTCAGCCGCTATCGCCCATCCAACGCGCCCAAGCAGTTCAACGCCTCCGCCGATGCGTCGACCCGCACGGTCATTGTTTCCGGCGAACCCAAGGACGTGCTCGCCGCCGCCTCCATCATCGAGCAGCTCGACCAGCCCACCGACGCCGCGCCGCGCAAGATGCGCGTGATCGAGGTCGGACCGGGCGAGGCGAACGAGGTGGCGCAGCAGGTGCGTTCGCTGTTCGAGGACCAGGCCAGGACGCGGCCCGGACTGCGTGAGAACGACATCCTGGTCATGGACGGATCCAACGGTGACCGCATCATCGTTTCGGGCAACGACGAGCAGTTGGCGGTGGTCGACGAAATCGTGAAGACCATCTCGCCCGAGGAGGCGCCGGCCGTGGCGCGCGAGACCAAGGTCTACGACATCAAGGCCGGCGACGCCGACGATATCGGCGACGTGGTCCGCGATCTGTACGCGAAGCAGTTGAAGTCCCGCAAGACGCGTCCGGAGGCGGAGGCGCTGATCCTCGACGATCGTTCCACCAATCGTCTGATCGTCTCCGCGATCCCCGAGGAGATGAAGGCGATCGACTCCATCATCACCCAGTTGGACAAGGCGAGTCCGCGTGAGGACACCGTGCGTTTCTTCAAGCTCAAGAACGCCAATCCTGACGATGTGGCCTCCATCCTCCACCGCGTGATCGTCCGCTACAATTCACGGGGCACGGCGCTGCCGCAGGTGACCGCGACCGCGGACGGGACCACGGACACCCTGATCGTCACCGGGGCACCGGACGATCTCACCCTCGCCGCCAAACTGATCGAGGACTACGACCGCGACGTCAAGGCGCCCGACGGCGCGCCGCGCCGGATGAAGGTGGTCAATGTCGGTTATGGGCAGGCAAAGGGGATGGTCGAGCAGGTCCGCTCCCTGTTCGAAGACCAGACGCAGTCGCGCCCGGAACTGCGTCGCAATGACATCCTGATGATGGAGGGCGCCGATGGGGATCAGATCGTCATCGCCGGCAACGACGAGCAGTTGAAGATCGTCGACGAGATCATCAAGACCGTGGCGCCCGAAGAAGGGGCGAAGACGGTCCAGAAGGAGACCCGGGTCTACGACATCATGAACGGCGACGCTGACGACATCGGTGATATCGTCAAGGATCTCTACCGGGCGAAGCTGAAGAAGCGCAAGACGCGGCCGGAGTCGCAGGCCCTGATCTTGGACGACCGTTCGACCAACCGCCTGCTGGTGTCCGCCATCCCCGAGGAGATGAAGGAGATCGACGCGCTCATCGCCCAGCTCGACAAGGCGCGCCCGCGGGACGACGCGGTGAGGTTCGTCAAGTTGAAGAACGCCGATCCGGACAACATGCGTTCCATCCTCGCCTCGGCGATTGTCCGCTACAATTCACGCGGCATACCCGTGCCGAAGGTGACGGCCACCGTCGATCGCGCGAGCGGGACCCTGATCCTCAGCGGCGATCAGAAGGATCTGGAGCGGGCTGAGAAATTGATCGCTGAATACGACGGCGCCGACATCCCGCGGGAGGAACGGGTAACCAGGTTCGTGAAGACGCACGACGCCGACCCCGATGAAATCGCCCGTCAGTTGAGTCAGCTTTACCAGGCCGACATGCGTCAGCGCGGCAAACGCGACCAGGCTGACGCCGTGTTCATGGGCAACGACGACGCCAACCGCGTCATCATCACCGCCCGCGAGTCCGACATGAAGTTCATCGACGACGCCCTCGCCAAGCTGTTGGAAGGCTGGGGCGACGCCGAACGGCGCGTGCAGATGTTCACCCTCAAGCATGTGCCCGCCACGCCGGTGGCCGACATGGTCAAGCAGTTGTTCGACCGCCGCTACAGCCGCAGCCGCAACGCCGCGCGTCTCACCATCACGCCCGGCCCCGACGACAAGACGCTGCTGGTCGACGCCGACGGCGCAACCCTGAAACGCGTCGCCGATTTCGTGGGGACCGTCGACAAACCCCAGGGCGACGGCGACGCGATCATTCAGACCGTTCATCTGGAGGAGGGCGAATCCGAAGCCATTGCCCGCGCACTGATGGAGACGATCAATGCCGAGGGCGCCAATCCCGAGCTCAAGTCCGTCCATGTGACGCCGGTCTCCGGCGCCAAGACGATCCTGCTCAACGGTCCGCGCGAGTCGGTGGACAAGGTGATGGAGATCGTGAAGATGCTCGATGCCGGCAGCGTGGGAGGGGAGGCCGAGGTGCGGATCTATCAGCTCAAGAACACCACCGCCCGCGACATCGAGCCCATCCTGGCGCAGTTGATCAAGAACCTCATGTCCAAGGGCTCGTCCTCCAGTGATTCGCGCAATTCGCGCAACAGATACTATCCCTTCTACGGCTACTACCCTTATTCGATGCGGTCGGGGAATCAGGAGTCCACGGGCAAACAGCCTTCCATCACGATCCATGAGGAGACCAACCGCCTTCTGATCACCGCCAAGCCGGAGCAGTTTGAGCTGATCGAGAAGCTGCTCCCGGAACTCGACAAGGCCCCGGAGAGCTCCGACAAGGACGTGCAGTTCGTCTGGCTCAAGACCGCCGATGGCTATGACATCATCGACGCGGTCGATGCCTTCTACGCGGATCGCGCCAAGCGCGACCAGCCCTACCTGGAGACGGACCTGTTCGGCGAGCAGTTGACCATCATCGCCAAGCGCTCCGACATGCCTCAGATCATGGACCTGGTCGAGCAGTTCGACAAAGGCATCGTCGAGATCGACCAGCAGATCCGCATGATCAGCCTGAGCCGCGTGCCGGTCGAGCAGATGGCCGAGATGCTCAAGACGCTCTACCCGCAGATGTATTCCGGGAAGCTGACCTTTGTGGAGCGTCTCGACGCCGGCTACGCGCCTGAGGACTCAAAGGAAGACAAACCCGGCTCCGACAAGACCGACAAGACCGACAAGAAAGACGCCAAAAACAAAACCAAGACCGAGGACGAGAAGGAGGACGAGGACGATTCGGATACACCGGAAGTCGTCATCTCCATCGACAAGAAGACCAACATGCTGATCCTGTCCGGTCCGAGCAATGAGTTGGACAAGGTGGACGACATCATTTTTGAGCTGGAGTGGTTCGCGCTGCCTGGCGACACGGACCTGCACGTTTATCCCTTGAAGAAGGCGGATCCGGCGGTGGTGGCCAAGACGTTGAACGATCTGTTCCAGTTCGAGGCGCGGGCATTGGCGGCCCAGCAGGCCAAGCCCAAGACCGGAGCCAACGCCAGTCAGCCCAACAACAACAACGCGCAACGGAACCAGCAGCGCGCCGCGAAGCCGCCCAAGATGATTGTCGTCCCCGAGCCTCGCACACGCAGCATCATTGTGCGCGCCACGCCGACCGATTACCTGACGGTCGAGTCCCTGATTGAGAAGCTCGACCAGGCGGGTGAGCAGTCGAAAATCGCCTATCGATTGATCCCCTTGAAGAACGCGCCGGCCGCCAAGCTGGCGCCGATGGTCACGATCATGGCCAAACAGATGAAGGCCGCGCAGCCGGGCGACGCGCTGGTGATCGAGCCCTACGACCGCAATCGCAGCCTGCTGGTCATTGGGCGCGATGTGGTGATCGACGAGATTGAGACCATGATCCAGGACCTCGACATTCCCGCGACAGACGAGGGGGTTGAGGTTGTGAAGGTGGAGTTGAAGCACGCCGACGCTGCGACGGTCGCCTCGACCTTGAGCGACATCTTCTCCCGCGGTTCGCGGTTGACGCCCCGGGCCAAGGGCGAGCCGGAGCTGGGTTCCGGCAAGGCCTTGACGAAGCCGTTCAACGTGGCGGCCGATTCGCGCCTGAACACGGTGTTCCTCAGCGGCGCGAAGGAGGCCGTCGCCCTGGCGCAGGAGATTGTCGCTGACATGGATCGCAGGCAGGAGGGGTTCCTGACCGAGGTGAAACTGATCCAACTGCGCTACGCCTCGGCCGGCAAGGTGCTGCCGCTGTTGCAGGCTGTTTTCGCGGAGCGCAATTCAGTCCCCGGGGCCGAGGGCATCAGCACCTTTGTCACGCGCCTGAAGACCGCGGACAAGGAGGGCAGGAATTTGACCTCGGACCAGCCCAAGTCCCGCGCCGCCATGGTCCTGCAGGCGGATGAGGCGCTGAACATCCTGGTCATCGCCGCGCGCAGCGACGCGCTGCCCTTGATCGAGGCCGTCGTCAAGCAGCTCGACATTCCCGAGGCCTCGGGCCTCGCCTCCGTGCGCATTTACCCCTTGGAGCACGCCGACGCGGCCTCCGTGCGATCGATCATCGCCGAGGTCTACGATGGATCCCTCGCCGGCTCCAACCGCACGGCCGACAAGCCCAATGTCATGGTCGATCAACGCAGCAACTCCCTGGTCGTCGCCGGCACGGACGCCTCCTTCGCCATGATCGACAGCCTGCTGGCGATGCTGGATACGGAACTTTCGCTCGAGTTGCGCGACATTCACATCCTTCCGCTCGAACACGCCGACGCCAATGAGTTGGCCTCCACGATTCAGAACCTGATGGACTCCCGCATCACGCGTATCGGCGGCGGCAAGCGCGGCGCGGCCGAGGCGCATCGCGTCCTGATCGTGCCCGAGGCGCGCAGCAACAGCCTGCTGATCGCCGGCGGCAAGGACAGCTTCGAACTGGTCGAATCCCTGGCCAGGCGGCTCGACGCCGCCGCGCCCGCGTTGAGCGGAACGATCCGCCTGCTGCCGCTCAACTTCGCCGACGCCCGCACGGTGGCCTCGTCCTTCGATTCGCTCTTCACCGCGCGTTACGCGGCGACCGGCGGCACGAAGCGCAACCGCAACAAGCCGGTCATCGTCGCCGACGCCCGCATCAACGCGCTACTCATCACCGCGGCGATGGACGACAACGAGATCATCGACGAACTTCTGCCCAAGCTTGACCGTAAGCTGGACAACCCCTCGCTGCTGCTGACGGTCGTGCCGCTGAAGCACAACGACGCCGCGCAGGTGGCCAACATGCTGGAGGACATCTTCGATGCGCGCCTCAAGTCCCGCGCCGTTCCCGGTCAGACGCCGTCGCCTTCCGAGGAGGTCTCCATCGAGGTGGACAGCCTGAACAACACGCTGATCGTCTCCTCGAACAAGGAGAACCTGGAGACCATCAACGACCTGCTGAAACAGGTGGACGTGCAGCCGATGATGGCGGAGGGCGTGTTTGAAACCTTCGTGCTGGAGCATGCCGACGCCCAGCGCGTGGCGACGTTGATTCAATCGCTGATCCAGCAGGGCCTGTATCGGCCGGGTCGCGCGGTCACCGGTCGGTCGCGGTCGCGTTCCTCCCGGTCCGCGGGCGAGGCCTTGGCCGTGGCGGTCGATCCGCGGAGCAACACCCTGATTGTCTCGGCCAGCCCGGAGAACCTGGGCGTGGTGAAAGAGGTCATCCGGCAGGTCGACACCAAGGACTTCGCGCAGGGCGGCGACATCAGGTTCTACAAATTGGAGAATGCCCAGGCCAGCGACATCGCCGTGACGTTGAACACGTTCTTTGAAGCCAAGCGCGCGGCGGACACCGTCGCGATCAACGCGCCGGAGCGCGGCATCCCGGTCTCGATCATTCCCGACGACCGCATCAACACCCTCCTCGTCACCGGCAGCAAGGAGGCCTTCGACACCCTGGATCGCATCCTTCCCGACCTCGACGGCGAGGACCAGATCTCGCGGCAGAACTTCAAGGTCATCCCGCTCCAGAACGCCACGGCCACGGCCCTGCGCGACACCCTGGAACAGCTCTTCGCCAACCGCCCGCCGCCGGTCAAGGGGCAGCGGCCCGATCCCATCACGCTGGTCGCCGATGCCTGGGTGAACGCCCTGATCGTCGGCGCGCGCGTGCATGACATGACCATGGTCGAGTCGATGATCGGGAAGCTCGACTCCGAGCAGGCGGAACTCGGCGTGAAGGTCGAGGTCATTCCGGTGCTCAAGGCCAACGTCGAGCGCATTGCCGAGACCGTGCAGGAGCTGTATCGCGCGAGTTCGTCGCGGGCGTCGGGGCTGCCGGTGTTTGTCAATGCGGACGAGCGCCTGAACGCCCTGGTCGTCAGCGGCGGCGAAACGGATCTCAAGCGCATCAAGGAGGTTGTCCGCAAGCTCGACACCGACGAGGTCTCCCGCGTGAACGAGATTCGCGTCATTCCGCTCGAATACGCCCGCGCCGACAGCCTCGCGACGATCCTGAGCTCCGCGCTCAACGACAAACCTGATTCGCTCGAAGGGGGCAACGATGACAGCCAGGCGCTGCTGCAGTTCGTCACCTCCACCGACGAGGGCGAGACCTTCGTCACCTCGGCGCTGCACGAGGCGGTCCTGATTACGCCGGACACGCGCATGAACTCGCTGATCGTTTCCGGTCCGGTCGATTACATGGGGCTGCTGGAGCGGATCGTGAAACGGCTCGACGACGCCTCGCCGAGGCAGGCGCAGATCAAGGTGTTCTCCCTCAAGAACACCGAGGCCCGGCAGGTCGGGCAGTTGCTGCTCGGCCTGTTCCGGTTGACTCCCTCCGGCGCGCCGGCGGCGGGCAACGACCGATCCGTCGAATACACGCTGTTCCAACCCACCGTGAACGGCGAACAGGCGGTGGCCTCGGCCGTGGTCGGAGCCGAGGAGCAGAGCGCCCTGCGGATCTCCATCGACACCCGCAGCAACAGCATCCTGGTCGGCGGGTCGGAGCATTACATTGGCCTGGTTTCGGAGGTGATCGAATCCCTGGATCAGGGCGGCGGCGTGGCGCGGAAGAGCCAGGTCTATCGCCTGAAGAACGCGCAGGCTGCGGATGTCTCCACCGCCATCCGCGACTTTCTGGATCAGGATCGCCAACGCATCACCCAGGTGCTGGGGCAGGACGCCGTCCGCACGGCCGAGGCCCTGCTGGAGAAGGAGGTCGCCATCGTGGCCGAGCCCGTCAGCAACACCCTGCTGTTGTCGGCGCACGCCCATTATTTTGAGTCTTTGAACACCATGATCGAGGAGCTCGATCGCGCGCAGCCCCAGGTCCTCGTGCAGGTGCTGCTGGCGGAGATCACGGTCGACGCCATGCGCGATCTGGGCGTGGAGTGGAACTACACCAAGACCCTGGGCAATGGCTGGGACTTCGGCACGGGCACGGACTTTGGCGTGCCGGCGGAGCTGGCTTCGCTCGGCGGTTATTCGGCCCTGGTCACCGGCAACAACTTCAACTTCCTCCTCCGCGCGCTGGAGAACGACGGCCACCTGGAAGTGCTCAGCCGCCCGCAGATTCTGACCGCAGACAACCAGCCCGCCTCGATCAATATCGGCCAGCGCGTGCCGTTGATCACCGGCAGTCAGATCACCCCGCAGGGCGGCGTGAACAACCAGTTCGACTACCGCGACGTCGGAGTCAGCCTGGCAGTGACGCCGCGCATTGTGGGCGACGGATTCGTGCAGATCGACGTGCAGACGACCAACAGCTCGATCAGCAGCTCGACCGTTCAGATCAACGCCGACGCGACCGTGCCGATCATCAACGAACGCCGCGCCTCCACCATGGTCTCCGTGCAGAGCGGACAGACCGTGGTGATTGGCGGCCTGATCAGCGCCAGCGAGGATTCCCGCGAGAAGAAGATGCCCCTGCTCGGCAGCATCCCCGTGCTCGGAAACCTGTTCAAGAGTTCGAAGAATGTCTCGGACCGGAAGGAACTGCTCGTCCTTCTCACCCCCCAGATCCTCACCGCCGCGCCCGAGGACAAATGGTCGCAGGACATCAACAGCTTCTCCGACGACATGATCCGCGAGTCCTCCATGAAGAACGTCTTCAAGGACGACGAAAAGAAGCGCGCCATGTTCGAACGTGTCTTCCCCACGGACGTGAAACCCGAGGATGGAAACGTGAAGCCGAAGATGCCAAAGGAAGAAGTGAAGCCTCCGGGGGAGTAGGGGACTTGTTCGAGTCGCGTAGCGGCGGCCACATGAATAGCCGTGGCTGTAGGCGCGCCGCGCCAAGGCCACGGTCACATCCAACACAAGCCAAAGCCGCGTCAGCGGCGACACCGCCTCGGCAACAGGCAAGTCCGTGCGAATCCGCCCCGATTTCATGCGCCCGGTAGGGTTGCGTTGCATCGCAACCCACTTCAACCCGCATGGCGAACCTGTGTCCCAAGCCGGGCAAAGGAAAACACCTGAGCCCTCGACTTCCCGTTGCCGCGCCTCCGAATGTCGGAGGCGCAGCGGATGAGAAATGGGCTGCGATGCAACGCAGCCCTACCGGGCGAAGGGATGTGGCCGCCGCTCCGCGGCCTGGATCACGCTTCCGCTGTTTCCTTCTCCGAACTCGCCCCGCAATGGTCGCAGGCTGGGAGCAATGCCGGGCGCACGGCGTCGCATTTGTTGCATTTCTCGAACAGCGGCGTGGCGCAGCAGGGGCAGACGTAGGGTTCGTCCGCGGCTGCTTCGGCGTTCTGGGGGACGACCATCTTCTTGATGCTGCGGGAGGTCCAGAAGAGGTATTTCAACGGACCTCGACGGATCGGGTAGCCGCAGATCGGGCAGAGGAATTTCTCGTAGGCCTCGCGGTATTGTTTGAGCAGCCAGTCGCGCTTGGGGGCGACGATCTGCCGTAGGAGATGCACGAGCGCCTTCAGGACGATCGCAAGCGCGACGAAGATCAGCACATACTTGAACAGCCTGCTGGGGAAATACTCGTGCATGACCAGGCCCAGTTTCCAATAGACGGCGATGCCGGTCGCGTAGATCAGAGGCTTGTAGACGGTGTGGCGGCGCCGGCGGAAAACCCAGGTGATGGCCACGGTCACGGGGACGAGGAACAGGAGCTTGAAGGACGCGACCAGCAGGTTGTGTTTGTTCGCGAGTTCCTGATATTCGTCCCGGGCGGAGCCGCGTTGCGCGTCGAGGTCCGCGTCCACGATCTCCTTTTCGTCCTCCAGTTCGATCTTCGTCTCCTGCAGTTCGGCGACGGCGTCGTTGAGGGTCTGGTTCTTCTTCTGGCTCTCGAGGAACAGGGCGCGCGCCTCGACGAGGGCGGTCTGTTCGGACTCGGGCAGGGCGGTTCCCTTCTCGATGGCGAGGCGCTGCAGTCCCTCGAGTTGACGCATGGTGGTCTGCGCGTTGGAGATGGTGTTGCGGAGGGTGGATTGACGGGTGTTCTCGTTCTGGATCTTGCGGAGGGTGTCCTTGAGCTCCCTGGTCAGTTCCGCCCGCTTGTTGACGGCGGCCGGATCCAGATGCCTTGACTCGATTTCGTTCCAATCCGGCCCCGGGAAGGAGCCGATGTCGCGGAGGGCGAATCCAAGCAGCCAGTAGACCAGCATCGTGAGGATGCCGCTGAACATCAGGACCAGGAAACGATGCGACCAGGGGCCCTTGCGGGGAATGGCGGCTGAAGCGGGAGTTTCGTTCGGATTCATAAACCGATTCTATACCCTCACAGCCCGACAAACGGCCAATCGATTATGGTGATGCTGGAATCGGGGAAATTGATGAATCTCAAGGCGGTCGAAGTTGTGAGTGAAATGGCGACGCCGGTGGGGCGAGGCTCCGGCCGAGCCGAATCTCCGATAATCCGGGGCGTTGGCTTGCAGGTTGCACGTTCGGCTCAGGAGAGCTTCGCGCCACCGATGCGAAACCAACATTGCATCCTGTCGGGAAGCGCGCATTCTCCGGGCGTTGTATGAATAGGAATCCGGACAAGAGTCGTCGATCCAGGGTGAATCGTATCCTGCTGGCGCCCATCGCCCTTGGTCTGCTCCTGCTTGGCGGTTGCGCCTCGGACAATGCGCCGCCGCGGGCGAAGTCCGGCAAGGTCTCGGACGCGATCACGCAGTTGCACCTGATCACCTTTCCCACCGGGATCAACATGGACGCCATCCCCGGGCAGGACGGCATCGCGCTCAAGGTCTTTGCGGGCAATACATCGCGTCCCAAGCCGCTGCCGGTCCGCGCCGGCGAATTGGAAATCCTGTTGTTCGACGGATTGTTGAAATCCTCCTCGGGCGGGGAGTCGAAGCCCTTGAAGGTCTGGCGGTTTTCCACGGACGAGCTCAAGGCCCACGAATTCACCTCGACCATCGGGGTGGGCTATCAGTTGACGCTGGTCTGGGCGGACGCGAAACCGACCAAGGGGCGGGCGACCGTGATGGCGCGGCTGGTGCTTTCGGAGGAAAGGGCTGTCTACTCCGCGCCGAGTCCCATCACGTTGGGCGGGTAGGCGGTGGGAAGACGAGCGTCCAACGTTCAACTTTGAACTCTCGACTTCAAACTGAGGGGAAACTTGAGGAAAAGTTGACGCCGGAGTTGGTCGTTGAAGCGCAACGCATGGCCCTTGAATTCAAGCCGATCAACGCCGCGAATTGGTGAGACGGAGCGCCTGCCACACCAATGGAGGCATGTAATCGGGCAATTTTTGTTCGGTTCGTCGGGCGGCTTGTGCGTAGATGTTCTTAACTTCCATGAAAACCGTGCATTACCCCCGCGTGTGTTCCGCCCTTGGCGTTGTCGGGATCGTCATTTTGGCGGCGAATTCGGCCGCTCTCGCCCAACTGGTGCCGGAATACGAGGAGCCGCCGATCAACTACAGCGACACTCCCGCGAACAATATTGCCACGGAGATCGAGAAAAAGTGGCAGGCGGGAAAGCTGGCGGGCATGGACCACTACGGGAAGCCCATGTTGAAGGGTTTCCTCGACGCCTTCGGCATCTCCCAGGAGTCGCAGACGCTGGTCTTTTCCAAGACGAGTCTGCAGCTTTCCAAGATCGGCCCGAGCACCCCGCGTGCGATCTATTTCAATGAGGACGTCTATCTGGGCTGGTCCTATGGCGGCATTTATGAGCTGACGGTGAACGATCCGAAGCTGGGGCTCGTGTTTTACGAACTCGATCCCTTCGAGGTGCGCATCAAGCGCAGCAAGGATTGCCTTTCCTGCCATGGCGGCTCGCGCACCGGCTATTGGCCGGGTGTGTTGGTCCGTTCCGTGTTTCCGCATCCGGACGGCCATCCGATGACGCAGGCCGGCGGGTTTGTGATCGGACACGACAGCCCGATGGAGAAGCGCTGGGGCGGTTGGTATGTCACCGGACAGCACGGCGATTCGCGCCACATGGGCAACGAGATCGCCAAACTGCAGGGGAACGACGCCAGCATCGACTCCGAGGCCGGCGCCAACGTGACCAATCTCGGCGACAAGTTCGACACCAAGATGCACCTGCGCCCCGACAGCGACATCGTTGCGCTCATGGTGCTCGAGCATCAGTGTGAGATGCACAACCGGCTGTCGCGGTCCATGTTGCGCGTGCGCAAGTGGGCCGACTACCAGAAGAACATCTACAAGGCGCTGGGCGAGGAGGAGCCGGACGAGCCTTCCGGCACGCTGCTCACCGTGCTCAACGGCGCGCGTGACGACCTGGTGGAGTATCTGTTGTTCAAGGACGAGGCGGCCCTGCCGGATGGCGGCATCTCGGGAACGGGCGACTACGAGAAGGCGTTCCGGGAGAATTGCGTGGAAGATTCGGAGGGGCGGAGCCTGAAGGACTTCGATCTCAAGACCCGGTTGTTCAAGTATCGCTGCAGCTACATGATCTACTCCGAGGCGTTTGAGAATCTGCCGCCGGTCCTGAAGCGCGCGGTCTACACGAAACTATTCGGGATCCTGGAAGCCGAGGAGCCGCCGGATGAATATCGGCATCTGCCCTCGCGCGAGCGCCGCGCCATCCGCGAGATCCTGCTCGCGACCAAGCCCGAGATCAACGGGTTGCTGGGCCGTGCGACGGGCGCGGACTGAGCGAAGGATTGGAGCGCGGAATTGATTCCGCTTCAGCGCCCTGCCAAGGCGCCGGACTGCATCCTGCGCTCCTTCAATCGCCATTGCGGCGGGAGAGCATACGGTTTAAGTAAGGGAGGTCATTGATCCGCACCGCAATGTCCCCATTACAGAAATTTCTCGCTGCCTCGCTGGTCCTGAATGTCGCCCTTGCAGCGGCGCTGTTGACGCGTTCCGCCGAGGAGGCGCCCGCGTTTCCGGATGAGTCGACGCGCGTCGTGACCAACACCGTGACACGCACGGTCGTTGGACCGGCGGAGGTTCTGACGACGACGAACACGGTGGCCCTGCAATGGGACGTCCTCGAGTCCGCCGACTACGTGAAATATATTGCGAACCTCCGCAGCGTGGGGTGTCCGGAGGAGACCATTCGCGACATCGTGATCGCCGACATCAACAAGCTCTTTGCGCAGCGTTGGCGGGAGACGCAGCCGCCGGTTGAGCCGTGGCGGTATTGGCGGTTGAAACCCAGGTCGGAGAACAAGAGCGTCGCCAATGCCGCGACACGGCATGGCATGGAGGTGGAGCGGGCGGCGCTGATCCGGGAACTGCTGGGTGTGGACTTCGATGCGGAGATGGGCAAGTACGCCTGGACGGTTTCGAATCGATACGAGGATGCCTACGGGTTCCTGCCGGAGGGCAAGCGGTTGCTGATCCAGGATTGGGAGGGGCGGGCGAAGATCGACATGCGCCGGCTGCAGGAGGAATTGAAGGCGGCTCGCGAGCCCAAGGAGGTCCGCGACTCGCTGATTCGTGAATTGGAGACGGCGCAGCGCAAGGAATTGGGAGCCCTGCTCACGCCCGCCGAGGTGAAGGAGTTTCAGCTCCGGCATTCGGAACTCGCGGACCAGCTCCGGCGTTACACCGACGCCTTGGAGCCGACCGAGCGGGAATTTCGCACTCTGTTCGATCTGTTGAGCGCGGCGCCTGACGGGCTGTCGCAGTTGGTCCGGTTGCGCGGCGCCGAAAGCCCCCTGAATGATCCCTTCCTCCAGCCGCGGGTGCAGGAGATCCTCGGGGCGGAGAGGACCTCGCAGTTTTTCGCCCTGGCGTTCAAGCCGGACAAGAAGGAGGCGCGTCGTTTGCAGGATGAGGCCCAGCGCGCGGAATCGAATGAGGCGGCCGCGACCCTGAAACAGATCGCCGAGCAGGAAATCGCGCGAATCGCCGCGGATGCCTCCCTGACAGACGCGGCCAAGGAGGAGCAGATACGCCTGATCCAGAAGGAACGCAAGCGGATGGCGTCCGAGTTGAAGAAGGGCGCCCGACCGAAGCGGAAGTAGCGCGAACATTGAATCGCCGGGCGGAACTGCGTGTCGAAACCCGCTTCCCTGGTTGCTGAAGTCGGTCGGGCGCTTCTGCGCGGACCCGGCTCAACCTGGAGGCCAGGTCAGCGGTCTGCCGCCGAGGATGTGGCAGTGCAGGTGCGGCACGGATTCGCCGCCATCGCGCCCGTTGTTGATCACCAGTCGATAGCCGGTCTCCGCAAGTCCAAGCTCCTTCGCCACTTCCGCCGCCTTCAGCAGCAGGTGACCCAGCGTCTCCTGGTCCTCGGAGGTCGCCTCCGCCACCCGGGGGATCGGCTTCTTTGGAATGACCAGCACGTGCGTGGGAGCCTTGGGGTCAATGTCCCGGAACGCGTAGACCAGGTCGTCCTCGTAGACCTTGTCGCTGGGGATTTCGCCGGCGATGATTTTCTCAAACAAAGTCATGGGAATGGCGTGGTGCGTGGTGCGTGGTAGTTGGGAAACGTAGGCGAATCACGTGCAGTTTTGCCATCTGCCATAGGCGATCTGCAATTGAAAATGGCAAATGGCAAATGGCAAATGGCAAACCGGGAACCGAGAACCGAGAACCGGGAACCCTATTCCACGAGGAGGGCGGAGGCGTCGGCGGGTTTGCCGCGTTCCCAGTGGGAGCGGAGGTAGGCGACAATCTGGTCGTGCAGTTCCTGGCAGCGGCCGTTCCAGCGGCGCGCCCCGACGAGTTGCTTGACGCAGCGCCGGATGCCCTTGAAGTGGAGAATCTGGGGGGACTCGCTGAGCTTCTCCTCCAGTTCGGCCTTCAGTCGGCTGAAGAACATCAGTTCGTAGCCCTTGCCGGATTCGAAGGCGAGGTGACCGAGGTCGCTCTGGATGACGCTGCCCGCCGCGGCCGGACTTTTCTCCTCATCCGCATCCACCGAGAAGCCCATGCGCTTGAGCACCTTCTCCAGCGCATTGGAAAACTCGTCGATGGTGACGTGCTGCCGGCCGAGTTCCTCCTTGAAGTAATGAAGGACGGCCTCCGCCGCGTGGCGGACGATCTCCGGATCGATGGACTCCACGGCCTTGCCGATCAGTTCGACCGTCACTGTTTCAGCGGAGCAGGGGAAGGTCTCCCCGGTGGACATCTCAAATTCCAGGCAGTCGGATCGTAGCTGTATCATGCTTGACCTCCAGGTTCTTGACCGCCTCCAGAAATTCGCCGGCGTCCTCGAAGCGACGGTAGACGCTGGCAAAGCGCACATAGGCGACCTCGTCCACCGTTCGCAGGGCCTCCATCACATGGGTGCCGATCACGCCGCAGGGAACCTCGATCTCATATTGCTCGGTGATCTCGTTGACGATGCGTTCGGCCATCTCTTCGATGAGTTCGGCGGAGACCGGGCGTTTCTCGCAGGCGCTGCGGATGCCGTTCAGCAGCTTCTCCTTGTTGAACTCCTCGCGACGTTCATCCCGTTTGATGACCATCAGCCCCTTGTGCTCGATCTGCTCGTAGGTGGTGAATCGATGCCCGCACTTCAGGCATTCGCGCCGCCTGCGGATCGTCGCGCCTTCGCGGGAAGAACGGGAATCGATGACCTTGTCATCCTGGCAGGCGCATTTGGGGCAACGCATTTCGAGTCGGAAAAGTAATTTGGCTGAACGAAGGCAGTGGCATAGCACACAAAATGTAGTGGTGTCAACACCTGCAGCATCAAAATAAAGTGTGTGTCGATCGTGTGGCGACGACTTTACTTTGAGTTTGGGGGCGTCGGGGTGAATTGAATTGCCACACGCCGGTTTTGGAAGATGATGCGCGGGCATTTCAGCAGTCTTTCTCAGGATTCAAATGAGCGAACAGAACTACGATTTGATTGTCATTGGGGGCGGTCCGGGCGGCTATGTGGCGTCCATCCGGGCTGCGCAACTGGGACTTCATGTGGCCTGCGTGGAGAAGGAGGC
Source organism: Verrucomicrobiales bacterium (assembly GCA_038126035.1). Taxonomy (GTDB): domain Bacteria; phylum Verrucomicrobiota; class Verrucomicrobiia; order Limisphaerales; family JAYPEY01; genus JAYPEY01. The sequence continues at coordinate 26,348 of JAYPEY010000049.1, forward strand.
GGTCCTTGGGGGCACGTGCCTGCGGGTGGGGTGCATTCCCAGCAAATCGTTGCTGGAGTCCAGCCACCATTACGACACGGCGCGACGGCACATGGCCGCGCATGGGGTGAGCGTCGGGGACGTGAGCATGGACGTGTCGGCCATGCTGAAGCGCAAGGAAGGCATTGTCACCGGATTGGGCCGCGGGATCGACGGGTTGCTGAAAAAGAACAAGGTTGATCGCATCCTCGGGACAGGTCGATTGGCGGGCGACGGCCGGGTGATTGTCTCCGGCGCGGGAGGTGAAACTGAGCTTTCAGCCAGGCACATCGTCATTGCCACCGGCAGCAAGCCGGCCTCGCTGCCGGGCGTGGAACCGGACGGCGACAGGATCGGGACCAGCACGGAAGCCCTGGCCTACCCGGAGGTTCCGCAGCATCTGGTTGTCATTGGAGCCGGCGTCATCGGTCTGGAGTTGGGCACGGTCTGGCTGCGCCTCGGCGCCAAGGTCACCGTCCTGGAGTATCTTGATCGTATCCTCCCCGGGACCGACTCGGAGATTGCGCTGGAGGCGAAGAAGATTTTCAACAAGCAGGGATTCGAGTTCCGTCTCGGAGCCAAGGTCACTTCGGCCGTCGCTTCCGACGGCGTCTGTCTGGTTGAGGCCGAGGACATGGAGCCGATCGAATGCGACCGGGTGTTGCTGGCCGTGGGGAGGACGCCCAACACCGAAGGGCTGGGGTTGGAGAACGTCGGCATCCAGACGGACAGGCGCGGCTGCATTCCGGTTGACGGCTCCTTTGCCACGAGCGCGCCGGGAGTTTACGCGATCGGCGATGTGATTCCCGGACCGATGTTGGCGCACAAGGCCGAGGAGGACGGCGTCGCCTGCGTGGAGAAGATCGTCACCGGATCGGGGCATGTGGATTACAATCTCGTGCCGGCTGTTTGTTACACGGATCCCGAGATCGCGTCGGTCGGCAGGACGGAGGACCAGTTGCAGGAGGCGGGTGTGGATTACCGCAAGGGGGTGTTCCATTTTCGAGCCAATGGCCGGGCGCATACCGTGGGGCGGGCCGAAGGCCGGGTGAAGGTCCTCGCCGACGCAAAGAACGACCGCGCGTTGGGAGTGCACATTCTTGGACCAAACGCGGGCGACCTGATTGCCGAGGCGGCCGTCGGCATGGCTTTTGGAGCCAGCGCCGAAGACCTGGCGCGCGCCTGTCATGCGCATCCGACCTTGTCCGAGGCCTTGAAGGAGGCCGCCCTGGCCGTGGATGGCCGCGCGATCCACTCCTGAATCCACCCCGGCGGGTGGCGGGGGGAGTGGTGGAGTGGTGGAGTGGTGGAGTGGTGGAGTGGTGGAGTGGTGGAGTGGTGGAGATGGACGCAACCCGCATCCCGCATCCCGCATCCCGCATCCCGCCGGGAACGTCGCTTTCCGCGGTTTCGCATCTGGTGAAATCGGTTATCTTGTCGCGCGATGGACGCGCTTGCCGAGCAACTTGAAAAAGCCGAGGGGCTGCACCGGATGATCTTCCCTGATCTCTGGCAGCAGTCTGCGGTGCAGGCGTTGCGGGAGGGGAAGGATGTGGTGGTGCACGCGCCGACGGGCGCGGGGAAGACCTTGATCTTCGAACTCTGGTCGAATCACGGCAAGACGCACAGCAAGGCGATCTACACCGTGCCGACCCGCGCCCTGGCCAATGACAAGCTGGCTGAGTGGCGGGCCAAGAACTGGGATGTCGGCATCGCGACGGGCGACCTCTCGGACAATCTGGACGCCCCGATCGTGGTGGCCACGATGGAGACGCAAAAGAGCCGCCTCATCAACGGCGATGGCCCGGATCTCCTGGTCGTGGATGAGTATCAGATGATCGGCGACGAGGATCGCGGGTTGAATTATGAACTGGCGCTGGCCATGGCGCCGGACGAGACGCAGTTGCTGCTGTTGAGCGGCAGCGTCAGCAACCCGCAGTCCGTGGTGAAGTGGCTTGAAAGCCTGGGCAGGAAGGCGGTCATGGTCTGTCACGACGAGCGGCCGGTGCCTTTGGACGAGGTCAACGCCGCAGCCTTGAACTACCAGGTCCCCACGAAGCTGAAGACCTATTGGCCGCGCTTTGTCGCCAAGGCGCTGGCGGACGACCTGGGGCCGATCCTGATTTTTGCTCCGCAGCGGCGCGCTGCCGAGACGTTGGCCAATGAACTCGCCCACAAGCTGCCGAACGACAATCCGCTGGCACTGGGCGAGGAGCAGGAACAACTGGTCGGTCCGAAACTGGCGCGGATGCTGCATGGCCGGGTCGCCTATCACCACAGCGGCCTGAGCTACGGTGCCCGGGCCGGAGTGATCGAACCGCTGGCCAAGGCCGGGCAGCTGCGCGTGGTCGTCGCCACGATGGGGCTTGCCGCGGGAATCAACTTCTCGCTGCGCAGCGTCGCGTTGGCCGGCGATTCCTATCGTCGCGGCATGCGCGAACACATTCTCACGGGCGACGAGATCCTGCAGATGTTCGGACGCGCGGGGCGGCGCGGCATTGACGAGACCGGCTACGTGCTTGTCTCAGCCAACCAGATCCGGCAACGCGACGCCTATCCCTGCCAGTTGTCGCGCAGCGGCATGGTGGACTGGAGCGCGTTGTTGGGATTGATGGCGGCCGCTGCGGATGCGGGGCGCGATCCCTTCGCCCGGGCGGTCAAGGTCCAGGGGAGATTGTTCAGTTCCAAGCCGATCTTCCTCGGCGTCGAGGAGACCATGCGGCATCCGGACACGCCCTGCGGGTTGCGGACGGACGCCGAACGCGCGCGGCGGGTGCGGCGGATGGCGAAGCAGATTCTCAACAGCCGCGGCGAATGGGAGCCCCATCCCAAACCCTGCGAGGTTCCCCTTTCCAGAATCTACCTGCAGGAGTTGTCGCCGACGCGGGAGACGGCCTTCAGGTTGACCGGGGCCGTCGCCGGCATGCCGCGGCCGGCGGACGCGCCCGAGGCCCCGCCGCTCAAGCCGGCGTTGTGTGAACCGGGAATCGTGGAAAAGACGGGCGTCGGGCAACCCGTGCCGCTCGAGGAGGGCGAAGGGGGGGCGATCTTCGGTCGGGCCGTGGCGGTGGCCGATCGGCTTCGGGACGACCGTGTGCACCTGGCGAAATGGATCCGGCGGTTGACGAACTGGAACGGGCGGCAGACGTCGATCGGCCAGTTCAGGAGACGCATCGCCGGGTTGATCGAGAAGGGGCTGGCCGAACGCGGCACGCCGCTCGCGCGATTGGACTATCAGCAGCATCGGGTGATGGCGGTCGTCAGCGTGGGTGGGCAGACCATGCGTGTGCCGGTGGATTCGTCCGGAGTCGCCCTGTGGAAGCCGCCGATGCGCGAGGTTCTGCACGAGGCCTGCCAGCGTTGCGACCTGACGTCGGTCTGCCGGGGCCTCACGACGGAAACGGGGGTGGCGTTGTTGTGGAAACGTTTGGAACTGATCGACGATCGCGGCCGCCCCACGAACCGTGGGCGGATCGTCAGTTTTTTCTCCCATGGTGACGGTCTGGCGGTGGCGGCGGCCCTAGAGGACAAGAGTTATCCCATCGAGGAACTGGTCTACGACCTGGCCAATCTCGACGCCGGCTTCCGCTTTTGCGGGGATGACAATCGCTGGGCGGGGCGGTTGGCGGTGGTCAGTCGGGAGACCTATGGCGCGCAGAACATCCCCGGCTATCTCGATGCGGGCGTTCCGCCGGGCTACGGTTTCGGGGCCGAGGAGGTGGCCGAGTCGGCCCACAAGAACCCCGCGTCCAAGCATGCCTGGGTGACGGAGTTGCTGGGGGCCGGGGACATCGATCGGATGATCATCGAATGGCGCAGCCTGTTGCGCCGCATCGTCCACGCGCCGGAACTGGACTGGGGGCGTTGGCGCGAGCTTAAGGAGCGGGCGGAAACCACTCTGGGGGAGACCGTTTCGCCCACCTTGATCGACCTGCCGCCGCTGGAATTCCATCAGACCCGGCGCGCCGATCACCGCCTTCGCCTGAAGCGCTATTGATCGACACAAACCTGTCACACAAATCCGCCTGTTTGGGCATTGACAGAACCCCGCGGCAGTCATAGAAATCACGTGCACAGTGAGATTGTTTCTGGACGTGGAGAACGTCCTCAACCGCACTATTTTATGAAAAAAGCCCTCTCAACCGCCGGAATTGTTGCGGCTGGAGCCCTGACGGTTCAAACAGCCCAGGCCCAGGACAAGCCTTGGAGCGTTTCCGCCACCATCCGCGGTTTCTACGACGACAACATCAATACGACCCCGACCGGCGTCGTTCCGGGGAAGCAGGAGAGCTACGGATTCGAGCTGCGGCCGGAGGCGGCTTACGAATACAACACGGGCCAGTTCGAGGCGGAGATCAATTACGCCTACAGCATGAAGTATTATGAGAACCGGTCGAACTCCGCGGACCACCGCCACAATTTTGGCGGATCGGCCTCCTACAAGTTCTCCCCGCGTCTCACGGTGGATGTCTCCGAGGAGTTCGTGATCGGTCAGGAATCCGAGATTCTCGATCCGACCGGCGCCTTCACCACCCGCAGCGCAGGCAACAATATCCGCAACTCTGCGAGCATCGGGGCGTTGTATGAGATGACGCGGCAGTTGGCCGTCGATTTCTCCTACTCAAATTATTTCATCGACTATGCCCAGACCGGAACCGCCAGTCGCTCAGCCCTGCTCGATCGTATGGAGCATCGCGTTGGCGCGGATCTGCGCTGGAACGCCACGGAGACCACGGTCGGTCTCGTTGGTTACAGCTTCAGTGTTCGGGACCAGACCAGCAAGGACGCGCTCTCGCTGGCGCCGCTCGTCACGCCGAATGCCCGTGACAGCCGCTCCCATTACGTCTACCTGGGCGCTGAGCACGAGTTCTCCGCGAAACTGCAGGGGTCGGTTCGCGCCGGTCTCCAATACACGGAGTTTCCCAACCTTCGCTCCGTGGCGGCGGCGGCGGATGACGACGCGGTCAACCCCTACGCGGACGCGAACATCAACTACAACTTCGCCGAGCGCGCCAACGTTCAGTTGGGCGTTTCGCATGACCGCGCGCAAACCGACTTGTTTGGTATTGCGGCCGGTTCCCCCACGCTCGACGCGGAGAGCACCCGCCTCTACAGCAATGTCAGCTATGGCTTCACCGCCAAGATCACGGGTTCACTCAACGCCCAGTTGCAGCACAACAGCTTCAACGGCGGCGCCTCCAACAACACCAAGGACCTCACCGTTCTGTTCGGCGCGAACCTGGATTACAACATCACCGAATATCTCACCGCCCAGGCCGGCTACGCCTACGATCGCCTTGACTCGGACACCGCGCTGCGGAGCTTCACCCGCAACCGGGTCTACCTCGGACTCAAGGCGGCCTTCTGAGCGGCACGAATTGCGCACGACTCCAAACCGTATGCAGGGAGGCCGGTCGGCAGATCCGGCCTCCTTTCTTTTTTATCGTCATGAATAACGGGACTTCTCCGGCCAATTCCGATTCCAACCTCCATTTCCTCGACTACTGGCGCATCGTCCGGATCCGCAAGTGGGTCATCCTCTCCGTCTTCCTGCTCGTCGTCACCAGCACGACCATTTTCACCCTGATGTGGCCCAAGACCTACTCGAGCTTTGTAAGGGTCGAGGTCAAGAAGGAGGCGATGCATACGACCTCCCTGTTTCAGGGCGGTTCTTCGCAGTATTCCCCGCATGACATCTACTTCATGCAGACCCAGTTCGAGCTGATCCAGTCCAAGGACATCCTTTATCAGGTGATCGAGGATATGAATTTGAACGTCGAATGGGCGCGCCGCTATGGCAGTCCCGCCCCTTTCGAGACGGTCCGTACCTTTGGCATCATGGAGCGGAAGGTGAACGTAAGGCAGCTGCGCAACACCGACCTTATCGAGATCACAGCCTTCAGCGAGGATCCGGGGGTGGCCGCCGAACTGGCCAACAAGATCGCCGAGGTCTATCGACAATACCGCATCAACGACCGGCAGGAGGATCTGGAGGAAGGCCTGGTCACCCTGCGACAGGATCGCGACATTGCTCAGAAGGAGGTCGACGATCTTCAGCAACGCATCAACGACGAGGTCAAGCGGCTGGGGATCTCGCCCACGACCATCGGCACGAGCAGTCAGCTGATGGACACCCAGTTGGAGGTGCTTCGTCAGTTGGAGCAGAAACGCGTGCTGTCCGAAAGCGAATACCTGGAGGCGAATGAGAAGGTCAAACGGCTGGAAAAGATGGAGCCCAAGCAGCTGGAGCTCGCGATCCTGACCGTGCAGTTCGATCAGCCCCTGTCCCTCCTGCGCAGCGAGCGCGCCACCATCGAGCTCGAGTTGGTGGCCAAGCAGAGCGAATTCGGCGAGAGCCATCCGGAGGTCGCCCGAACCAAGCGCGCGCTGGAGGAGATCCAGCTGCAGATTGCGGCCAGCATCTCGGGCATCATGGACGGACTGCGGACGATGCGCGACCTCAAGAAGACGCAGTTGGACGAGTTGACCCGGCAGGCCGACGAGGCTCAGACCAAGAACAAGAAACTTGCCAGCGATTCGCTCGTCTACCAGAAGCTGAACGGGGAACTGCAGAAGAAGGAGGATCAACTTCGCGTTCTCGAGCTCAAGATCCTTCAAACCGACACCGACAACAAGCTGCTCTCCCAGAAGGTGGTGCGCGTCACCGACCCGGCGGAAATCTCCAAGGAGCCGGTCAAGCCCAAGGTGCCGCAGAACATCGCGTTGGGCGTCATCGTCGGCCTGATCGCCGGCTTTGGCCTCGCCTTTTTCATCGAGTATCTCGACACCAGCGTGAAGACGATCGACGAGGTGGAGGCCGCGGTGAACGCGCCCGTGCTCAGCGTCATTCCCCAGAACGTCGGTTCGCTGATTGACGAGGGGCCGGACAGTCCGCACGCCGAGGCCTATCGTGTCCTGCGAACCAACGTCATCTTCCAGCGTCAGGATGAAATGGCCAACACCCTGACGGTGGTCAGCGGCGGCGCGGGCGAGGGCAAGTCCACCACCGTGTTCAATCTCTCGGTCATCTTCGCCCAGAACGACGCCCGCGTGCTGTTGATCGACGCCGACCTCCGTCGGCCCAGCGTGCACAAGATACTCGGGGTGTCCAACAGCGTGGGCCTGACCAATGTCCTGCTCGGCAAGACGAAGCTGGAGGACGCGATCCAGACGACGCCGCAGAAGGGGCTCGATGTGCTGCCGAGCGGCAAGCTGCCCAGCAGCGCCATGGGCATCCTCAACTCCCCGCAGATGAAGGAGCTGGTGGAGGACGTCCGGAAGCGTTACGACTTCGTCTTCTTCGACTCGCCGCCCATCATGGGTGTGAGCGACGCCTCGATCCTGACCAGCATGATGGACATGACCCTGCTGGTGATCCAATACCGCAAGTATCCGCAGGCCATGACGATCCGGGCGCGGCAGATGATCGACAAGGTCGGCGGCAACCTGCTCGGCGTTGTGATGAACAACATCAGCATCTCCCAAGACGCCTACTACTACTACTACGGCGGCTACCACTACAGCCACTACTCGATGGACGACGGACAGGGCGTCGAGGAAACGGCGGAGTCGGGGAAGAAGGGCTCGGGCGAAAAGGGGGACGCCGGCGAAGCGGAGTTGAAAAACGAGGGCTCGCGCCCTAGCCTGAACCGCAAGTATTGAACGTCTTCATCTGCGCGACATGACGAAAGTGAATTGGAAACAATCGATTGCGGGCCTTGCGTTCGCCGCCGTGGCGGTTTTGGCCTCGGGGTGTGTCAACCCCGATGGCGGAAAAGGAGGGCCGCAGCGCTACACCGGCGACGAACACGGACGACCCGCTCCGGACTTCAACGCATTCCAGATCGACGATCAGGTGCAGGTGGTCTTCTCCGGCTCCTCCCAGCCGCCGGACAATCATGGGGAGCGCGTCAACGACGACGGCACCATCACGCTTCCCCTCGTCGGTTCGGTCAAGGCTGCGGGGCTGACGCCGAAGGAACTGGAGGAGTCGATCCAGCGTCTGTACGTGCCGCAGTATTACAAACGGCTGGGTGTGAGCGTGCAGCGCGAACACCGTTATTTCTGGGTCAGCGGCGAGGTCCGACAGCCGAGCATTCAGAACTACCTCGGGGAGACGACGGTCTTGCGAGCCATTGCGGCGGCCGGGCACTTCACGGACTTTGCCGACGTCAAGAACGTGAAGCTGACCCGCAAGTCGGGCAAGCAATGGCTGATCGACGCCAAGGCGGCCCAGAAGAACGCCAAGTACGATCCGCCGGTCTATCCGGGCGACCGCATCCACGTTCCCAAGCGCTTCTACTGATGATCCGCCTGCGGATTCTCAGCGGTCGTCAGGCCGGCGCGGAACGGCAGATCTCGGAGTTTCCCTGCACGGTCGGGCGATCGAAGTCCGACGACATCCGGGTGGAGGACGCCGGGGTCTGGGACAAACATCTCACCATCACCTACGAGCCCGGCGAGGGCTGTTCCGTCAGCCGCAATCCCAGGGCCACAGCCTTGCTGAACCGCGGGCCGCTCGATGAAGGGCGGTTGCGGTCCGGGGACGAGTTGGAGATCGGCGCCGTCAGGATCCGGTTCCGGCTGAGTGATCCGGTCCAGCGGGACCTGCGCAATCGGGAGCGCCTGGCCTGGGCTCTCATCGCGACGTTGGCTGTCGCTCAGCTCGTCGCGGCGGTTGTGTTTGCCTGAGAGCCTGTCTGAAGAAGGGGGTGGCGCAGATTTGGAGCGCGGCGGAATTGGCTCCAAGGCGCGACGAAGGAGCCTATCCCCAGCGATACGTGACTGAGGAGCAACGCCGGAGACGAAGCCGCCCCGTTCAAAGATGGGACGCTTCCTTTTTCAGACAGGCTCTGAGGCTTGGGCGCGAGTCAGCCGTCGGAAACCGCCGCCCGGTCGCGAAGTTCGAGGGATCTTTCGCCTTCCCGTATCTTCCCCGCGAGCAGGAAGATGGAGCCGAAGACCAGGCCGCCGCTGATCCAGCCCAGTGTCTGCATCGGGAGGATTCCGATGAGGAAGAAGCCGAGGAAGGGCGAAAGCAGGCCGCGGATTCCGGTGAAGAAGGTATGCACGGACATGTAATCGGCCGCGCGTTCCGGCGGCGCGAACTTGGTCACCCACAGACTCCACATCACCTCGCCGCCCGCGGCCGCCGCGCCGAAGGTCGTCGCGCCAATGATCAGTCCCGACAGGCTGGAGCTGGAGAAGTAGATCACGATTCCGGCCGCCAGCGCCGTGTTCACGAGGGCGCGCAGGGTGAAGAAATTGATGCGGTCGAAGAGCCGGCCCCAGATCCAGCTCGAGGCCAGTCGCGCGCAGTTGGGCACGACGGCCGTGACCATGGCCACCACGCTCACGGGCAGGTCGAAGCCATACTTCGGATTGGCCGCGTATTCCACGCGCAGGGGCAGGGTCATCAGGTTGCCGACGCCGAAGATCATCCAGCAGATCAGCAATCGCCGGAACAGCGCGTCGGACCGCGCATATCGAAGCGAGCGGAACGGGTGTGTCCCCTCGTCGGCTTTCAGCGGAGACGAGGGACAACGCGTGAAACAGAGCGCGGCAAATGCAAATGCGGATGCAAACACGGTCAGCAGCAGGGGGAACTGGCCGATGCGGCCGTCGGACAGGGCGCGGCCGGCGATCTCGGCGAACAGGGCCGCCACGGCGATGCGGATCACCACGGTGCGGGAGAACAACGTGCCGCGTTCGCGGGTGGGGTAGTTCTCCTGGTAGATCTGCGTCGCCAATGGCGCAATCCCGCCCAGGGTGGCCAACGCCGCCACCGAACCGATCGTGAAGACGGGCAAGGATGGAATCAACGCCATGACGGAAAAGCTGGCGGCGCCGAACCAGGCAAGGCGGGATGCCGCCCGCGATGCGGTCAATCCGGCCTGCTGCGCCAGGTGGAGAATCCACGGACTCAGCAGCAGTCCGACGCTGGCGCCTCCGGCAATGAGGGACTTCGCCAACGCGCCGGCCTCAAACCAACGCACTGCAATCAACAGCAGGAAGGTGAAGCCCGCGGTCTCAATGACGCCCGTTGAAGCGGCGCGCCAGCGTTCCCAGAAGAATGTCTGTTGTTTTGCGTTCATATGAAGACCGTGGCTGAACGGTCCCTGCCGCGGCTTGCGCGGATATCCCAACGCTGCCATGCCGCAACCAATGTCATGACAAAGGAATGAAGACAAAGGAATGGTATGGGATTCCCCTGTCTCTATTCCCATGTCTTGCTGTCCCGGAGATTCTCTCAGGAGCACGAGCGACGCGTTGGTCGAGGCGTCGATGAGGCGATCCAGGTCTCGTGAAAGATCCGCCGACCACGATTGGATCGGGAATCTTCTTCCGGGCGGATTCACTCCGGCCTCGTTCCCCATCCGCGGAATCCGTGGGATCCGCAGCCGAAGAATCTTCCGGGCCGCGGCTCAGGCGGTGGCCGCCAGTTCTTCCTCGAAGTCCACGATCTCCTTGATCTGGATCAGGAACCAGCGGTCGATCTTCGTCAGGTCGAACAACTCCTCAATCGTGAAGCCCGCGCGCAGGGCGTGACGGATGAAGAAGATGCGTTCGGCGTTGGGGACGCTCAGCTTGGCGGTGATCACCTCGCGGGGGAGGATGTCGCGGTCGCCATAGACCTCGTTGCCGATGCGCCAGGGCTTGCCGTCGCCGCCCAGTCCGGAGCGTCCGATCTCGAGGGAGCGCAGGGCCTTCTGCAGGGATTCCTTGAATGTGCGGCCGATCGCCATGGCCTCGCCGACCGACTTCATCATCGTGGTGAGCGTGGGGTCGGTCTGGGGAAATTTCTCGAAGGCGAAGCGCGGGATCTTGGTGACGACGTAGTCGATGGTCGGTTCGAAACTGGCGGGGGTCTCGCGCGTGATGTCGTTGGGGATCTCTTCCAGGGTGTAGCCCACCGCGAGCTTGGCCGCGATCTTGGCGATCGGGAAGCCGGTCGCCTTGGAGGCCAGCGCCGAGGAGCGCGAGACGCGCGGGTTCATCTCGATCACAATCAGGCGGCCTGTGTCCGGGTTGACGGAGAACTGGATGTTGGAGCCGCCGGTCTCGACGCCGATCTCGCGGATCACGGCGAACGAGGCGTCCCGCATGATCTGGTATTCCTTGTCGGTCAGCGTCTGCGCCGGCGCCACGGTGATGGAGTCGCCGGTGTGCACGCCCATCGGATCGAAGTTCTCGATGGAGCAGATGACGACGCAGTTGTCGGCCTTGTCCCGCATGACCTCCATCTCATATTCCTTCCAGCCGAGGAGCGATTCCTCGATCAGGATCTCGTCGACCGGCGAGAGGTCGATGCCTCGCTTGCAGATCTGCTCGAACTCGTCGCGGTTGTAGGCGATGCCGCCGCCGGTGCCGCCCAGGGTGAAGGCGGGGCGGATGATGAGCGGGTAGCGGCCGATCTTGTCGGCGATCTCCCAGGACTCGGCCATGTTGTGCGCCGTGCCGCTGATTGGGACATCGAGTCCGATCTTCAACATCAGATCCTTGAAGATCTGGCGGTCCTCGCCGCGTTCGATGGCGTCGGGCTTGGCGCCGATGAGTTCGATGTTGTGCCGTTCCAGGGCGCCGTTCTTGTGCAGGGCCATCGCGGTGTTCAGCGCGGTCTGGCCGCCCAGGGTGGGCAGGAGCACGAGTTTACCTTCGGCTCCGATGCGCTTCATCTCCTCCAGTTCGCGCACGATGATCTTCTCGACGCATTCGGGGGTGATGGGCTCGATGTAGGTGCGATCCGCGAACTCGGGATCGGTCATGATCGTGGCCGGGTTGGAATTCACGAGCACAACGCGGAAGCCCTCCTCCTTCAACGCCTTGCAGGCCTGGGTGCCGGAATAGTCGAACTCACAGGCCTGGCCGATGATGATCGGCCCGGCCCCGATGATCAGGACGGAATGGATGTCGTCGCGCTTGGGCATGGTCTGAATGAGAAATCTGCGGCCGGACATCAGAAGGGAGAACGCCGGAAAATGCAACGTTCAATCCCCGCGCCCGGCGCGCGCGGAAAAAAAAAGTGAAAAAAGGCTTAAGTCCGGCTGGGGGATTGTCGATATTGTCTGAAGCATCCGGCTTGTCCGCCCGCGGCGGACCTGCGGCCGGGTGGGGACCGATGGCGACTGTTTTCAAACTCGACTGCGCGAGCGTGCGGCCCATGCGTTGTGTGATGGTTGCGTTGACGATGCTTGTTTCTGCGGCTTCGAACGTCGCGGCGGCTCCGGGCGGCAAGGCGGATGTCATTGGATCCATCGCGCAGTTCTTCCGGCTTTCGAGTGAAAGGGCCCGCGAGTCCCTCCCGGTGCGGATGGAAGGCATGGTCCTCTATTCGGATTCCCATGGCAGGTTCCTGTGGTTCAAGAACGGGGACAATCGGCTCTACCTCGCCCTGCCCGAGGACGTCCCGCTGCCTCCGGCCCGGAAGCGTGTGTTGCTCACCGGTAAAACGGCCTTGGTCGACGGCTCTGCCCGGATCACGGAAATGAACTTCGAGATTCTCGGTCCGGCCGAAATGCCCCCGCCGGTTATCCTGATGCCCTTGGCCGTTCAGGGGAAAGCTGCCCTGGGTCACCGGGTGTCGCTTGCGGGCACGGTCGTCGACGCCAGGGCGGAAGAGGGGCGGTTGCGGTTGATCGTGGCCTTTCTACGACGCTTCCAGGTAAGGGTCTTTGTGAATCATCCGGCGCCGGAATCGGTGACGCAGATCATCGGGGCTCACGTTGAGGTCGTCGGAAGTCCTTCCCGACGCCCAGGGCAGGACAAGACGCACCTGACCCCGATCCAGATCTACACGCCGGATTTTACGGATGTTGCCGTTTTTCGACGCGGGCCGGCGGACTGATTGGGCCCCCGTGAACTGGCCCATTGCGAATGAGATGGTTTTCCGGGAA